>NZ_CP067087.1:562500-1162500 GCF_016745095.1 Croceicoccus sp. YJ47 | reverse complement strand
TATGTCCTGCTTGCCTCGCTTGCCGACTTTCCCATCCCCAACGTCACTGAAGGAGACGCACAATGACCTGTATCGGCACTTTTACAGCTACACCCGACGGCTTCGAGGGGCGGCTGAAAACCCTGACCATCGATAGGCCGCTGACCCTCGTGGCCGCCGACCCCGGCGACACCGAGAACGCCCCGGACTATCGCATCATGGCAGGCGAGGGCGAGGAAACCTACGAAGTGGGCGCAGGCTGGAAGCATGTCGGCGACAGGGCAGGCAGCTTCGTTACGCTCCTCATCGACGACCCAGCGTTGGCGGGGCCCCTGCGCGCGAATCTGTTCAGTTCTGACGACCAGAGCCATGTCCTGATATGGTCGCGCAGCGCGCGCCGCCCGGCAAAGGACTGATTCCGTGCCCCGCCCGTATCTTCTGCCGGGACTCCTGGCCGCCATGCTGGCGGCGAGTCCGGCGCAGGGTTTTGCGCAATCGGAGCAGTTTGTCCGACCTTCCCCGCGCGTCGAGATTGCAGTGCATGTCAGCGAAGCATCGCAGCAATTCGGCATTCCCGAGCGCTGGATCTACGCGGTGATCCGGGTCGAAAGTGCTGGCCGGGTGCGGGCCGTTTCCAGAGCAGGAGCGATGGGTCTCATGCAGCTCATGCCCGGAACCTGGGCGCGGCAGCGCGCCCGGTTCTCGCTTGGGCAAGACCCTTTCGACCCACGCGACAACATTCTGGCCGGTACCTCTTACCTGCGCGAAATGTACGATCGCTACGGCGCGCAAGGTTTCCTCGCTGCATACAATTCGGGTCCGGGACGCTACGAAGACTGGCTTGCCGGACGGCGTTCGCTGCCACTCGAAACACGCCGCTATGTCGCCCGGATTGCGCCCCTGTTGCAGTCCGAGCGCATTTTTGCGGCGGCGCCTCTTCAAGCCGGGAATGTTCCGCCCGGCGTCTTGCAGCCTTCCGGCGCGGCGCGACAAGAGTTGGACGAGGTGGCTGCGCCCGGCCCCGTAGCGAACCCTTTTGCGCGCCCGGAACAGCCCGCGCATGATCTTTTCGCGCCCGTCTCGACGGCTTGCCCTCAATGAGAGCGGTCCTCGCACCTTCGCGCAGGCATGCGTTCCCTGGCGAAAGCGGGCGTAGGAGCGGAGACCTAGGCATCAATGGAAGGGTTAGCGTCCGGTTCTTGCACGTCAGGTTCTGGGCTGATGAGTGAGCGTCCAGTTCCACGGCAGGAGTTCGTCGAGTCGGCTGGCAGGATGACCGTCGGCCATGCGGGTCAGGACATCGCTGAGCCAGGCATGGGGCTCGACCTTGTTGAGCTTTGCGGTCTCGATCAGCGAGCAGATGATGGCCCAGCGATGCCCGCCGCCATCGGAGCCTGCGAACAGGTGGTTCTTGCGTCCGAGCGCGACCGGACGGATCGCGCGCTCGACCGGATTGGTGTCGAGCTCGATGCAACCATCGTCGAGGAACCGGGTGAGGCCCGCCCAGCGCGCCAGCGCATAGCGGACCGCATCGGCAAGGGTGCTGCTGCGCGCGAGCTGCGCCAGTTGCGCTTCGAGCCAGGGCTTGAACACTGCCAGATGCGGCGCGCTGAGCGAGCGGCGCCATGCGAGGCGGTCGTCGGGCGAGCGTCCGCGCGCCTTCGCTTCGATCGCGTAGAGATCGGCGATACGCCGCAGCGCTTCTTCGGCCACCGGCGAGCCGGTCTGCTGGTGAACGTCGTAAAACTTGCGCCGGGTATGTGCCCAGCACGCGGCAAGCACGATGTCTCCGCGCGCGGTCAGACGCTCGAACCCGGCATAGCCGTCGACGTGCAGCACACCCTTGTATCCGCGCAGATGCGTCATCGGTCGCTCCGCCTTGCGGTCGGGCGCGAACAGGTAAACCGCCGCGGGCGGTGCAGGCCCGCCCCATCCGCGCTGCTCGCGCGCATAGACCCACAAGCGCCCGGTCTTGGTCCGCCCGCGTCCCGGATCGAGCACCGGAACCGGCGTGTCGTCGGCGAACAGATGGTCGGAAGCGAACACATCGGCGCAGAGGCGCTCATGCAGAGCTTCGAGCCACCAGCATGCACCACCGACCCATCCGCCCAGCGTCGAACGCGAGAGCTCCATCCCGTGCCGGGCGAAGATGCGCGACTGGCGGTAGAGCGGGGTATGGTCGCAGTACTTGCTCACCAGCACCTGAGTGAGCAGCGCCGGTGTCGCCAGCCCGCCCGCGATCACGCGCTCGGGAGCCGGAGCCTGAACCAGGCTGCCGCATGTACGGCAGGCATATTTGGGACGCGTCGTGCGGATCACGCGCAGCTTTGCCGGCACCCAGTCGAGCATTTCGGAGACGCTCTCGCCCATACTATGAAGCGCACCGCCGCAGCACGGACAGGCCTCGTGCTGCGCGTCGATCACCACCTCTTCGCGCTCCAGATGATCGGGCAGCGGCGCGCGGTGTGGACGCCGTCCGACCGCATCGGCATCGCCAGCGATGACCGGACCGTTCTCCTCGATGCGCGCGATATCGGCATCGAGGTCTTCCAGACCGAGCGCCAACTGGTCGGGATCGAGCCGCTCGGAGCGGCGCCCGAACTGCATCCTTTGGAGCTTGGTGATGATCGCCTGAAGGCGTTCGATCTCGTCATTGCGGGTCTCGACCAGCGACGCCATGTCGCGCACCAACTGGTGCAGAAGACCGACATCGGACGGCAGATTGTCGAGCTCGAGCCGCATGGATTCTGCTACCATAAGAGCAGCATTTTCTCAAGCTTTTCTGCCGGTTTCGCGCCGGTTTCAGGCAGTTTTTCAGCCCGCCTTTCGCGGCCTCCACTGCTGCTCGGGACGCCGCCAGTCGATCCCCTCGATCAGCATCGCCAGCTGCGCATGGGAGAGCGTCACGCTCTCGCCCACCTGGTGCACGCTCGGCCAAACGAAGCCGCCATGCTCCATCCTTTTGGTGAACAGGCACAGCCCGCTGCCGTCCCAGTAGAGGATCTTGATGATCCGCGCATTGCGCCCTCGGAACGCGAACAGGTGACCCGAGAAGCTGTCTTGCCTCAGCACCTCCTGGACCATGGTCGCAAGACCATCGATCCCCTTGCGCATGTCGGTATGGCCCAGCGCCAGATGCACCTTCGTACCTGCCGGAAGCAGCATCATCGCACGTTCTCCTCAACCCGCACCGTCACCAGACGCACCTGCTCGCCTGCGCCAAGCCCCAGCTGCGCGCGCCAGCGGAACAGCAGCGAGGTCGCGATCCCGTGCCGCCGCGCGACCTGCGAGACGGTCACATGAGGCTCGAGCGTCTGCATCGCGATCGCGCGCTTCTCGTTCTCACTGAAGCTGCGCCGCTGCACCCGGTCTGCCTGTTCGGACCCACGCAAAGCGCCTTCGGTCAACCCCGGAACTGCATCTGCATGCAGATTATTAGGACTAAGCTCGCCCTTAGTCCTAGGACTAGCAGCGCTGCCTATTTGCGGCCTGGCGCTCGGATGCAGCCGCGCGCGCCAGTCGACCGGCACCTCCTGATCGGCCAGCAGATCGCGCCATCTGCGCAGGCTGTGCTGCGAGATCGACAACGCGGCGGCATACTCGCGCACCGTCATCCCGCTCCATTCGAGCGCCTCGACATGCATCGCCCAGTACGCCTGCGCTGCCTGATTGCGGCGGTCTCTCGTCAGCTTGCCGCCCTTGCGGCTGCGCTTCGCCCGCCGCTCGGCAGCTGCGCGTTCGACACGGATTCTAGCCGTTTTTGCGTCGGTCAGCACATCGATCCAGCGCGCGAAAGTCGTCTCGGTCAGCTTGTGAGCCCGGCAGTATTTGCGCCGCGACAGTCCGCTGCGCTGCCACGCCTCGACATGCACCGACCACCACTCACGCCGCGCCGGATTATCAAAATGGGAACGAGCAGCCATGCAACCTCCAGCCACCACGAGAACACCCGCTGGACGAAAATTGCACCCCGGAAATCAGGTGCCGATACCGGACGCTTACATGGAAGGGAGGGATGGCGAGATAAAAGCAGCGCCGTCGGCCGGGCTGCAGGTGGTTGGTTTTGCGGGAGAATATGCGCCGTCTCTGCTGTACGCCTGCAGGCGCTTGGATCGAAATCCTTAGGCTTTTCAATGCTGAAAGCGCCGTCTACCGGTTTTCCTGTCTGTGGCTGACGATGAACTCGATATCAGGCCAGGTCGGTCGAGAGACAGTGATGCGCGCGCCTATCGCAAGGCCGGTACGCTGGTCGCACGCGTGCTGCAGGCCTCGCGCCGATCAGGTTATACACCGCTCGGGCGAGGCCGGGCGGGAGGCGGAACCGGGCACCTGGGGCGCGGCAAACATGCTGCGTTCCGAGGCCGCTCCCATGCTTTCCAGCGGCGGGTCATTATCAAGACGCGCGTCGTCCGTCATAGCGGCAGCCGTTTCCGCTCGGCACCGCTCGCCCGCCACATCGCCTATCTCGAACGCGACGGCGTCACCCGTGACGGATCGGATGCCCAGATGTTCGATGCCTTGTCGGATGAGGTCGACGGCGATGCCTTCGCCGCGCGCTGCGAAGACGACCGGCATCACTTCCGCTTCATCGTGTCGCCGGAAGACGCAAGCGAGATGGCCGACCTGCGCGCTTTCACGCGCGAAATCCTCGAAGATATGGCGAGCGATCTCGACACCAGGCTCGACTGGGTGGCGGTCGACCACTGGAATACCGACAACCCGCATGTCCATGTTCTGGTTCGCGGCGTTGCCTCGGGCGGCAAGGACCTGGTGATCGATCGCTCGTATATCAGCGAAGGTATGCGTGCCCGCGCCCAGGAGCGCGTCACCGTCGAGCTCGGCCCGCGCAGCGAGCGCGATATTCAGCAAGCGCTCCGCCGCGAGGTCGATGCCGAGCGCTGGACCTCGCTCGACCGCCGCTTGCAAAATCAGCGCGACGATCTTGGCGTGGTCGATTTGTCCCCCGAGGCCGATGCGACACGCCGCAGCAACCGCGCATTCCTTATTGGCCGCGCACAAATGCTCGAACGCATGGGATTGGCTGAGCGGGTCGGGTCGGCGCGCTGGACCTTGGCCGCAGATTGCGAACCGACATTGCGCGCGCTGGGCGAGCGCGGCGACATCATCAAGACCTTGCACAAGGCGATGAGTGGACGCGGCGCGCATGACGGCCTTGCATCCTTCGCGCTGCATGGAAAAGACGAGAACCGCCGAGTCATTGGAAGGTTGGTCGAGCGCGGTCTTCATAATGAGCTGACGGGCGAGGCCTATGCGATCGTCAAAGGAGTTGACGGCCGCGCGCACTATCTTCGCTTCCCCGATCTGGACCAGACGAGCGATGCAGCGCCTGGAGCCATCGTTGAAACAAGCGAATGGACCGACCGCAAGGGGCGACGGCGCAGCAGCCTGCTGGTGCGTTCGGACCTGCCGCTCGAGCGGCAGGTCGACGCTCGCGGCGCAACCTGGCTCGATCGGCAGCTGTTGTCGCCTCGAGCCGAGACGCTGGGAAGCGGGTTTGGCGCCGATGTGCGGCTGGCTCTGGATGAGCGCCGTGACTGGCTTGTCGATCAAGGGCTGGCGAAGCGGCATGGGAAGAGCGTGACCCTGGCCCGCAATCTGCTGGGCACACTCCGCAAGCAGGAACTGGACTCAGCGGCTGAAGCGCTGGCCGCGCGTTACGGTCGTAAATCAAGGCCGGTGGCGGAGGGCGAACATGTTTCCGGCACCTACCGCGAGCGCATCACGCTCGCCTCGGGCCGGTTTGCCATGATCGATGACGGAGTGGGCTTCCAGCTCGTGCCCTGGAGGCGCGACCTTGAGCAGCATTTGGGGAAAGAGATCGTAGGCAAGGTCAATGAACGCGGCGGTGTCGATTGGAACTTTGCGCGCTCGCGCGGTCCAGTAATTTGAAGAACGCAGCGCTTGCACAGGAAACCTTGACAAACGCGTCATATGATGCTTATACAAGCGTCAGGAGATGCGATATGGTAAGTGCAGCAATTCAGCATGCCGAAGCTCCCAGCGGGCTTCAGACCTTTGCGAGCGACGATGATCGCAGCCGCCTCACTAGCGCTGCGGTGAAAGCCGTGCTGCGGCTCATCGAGGCCTGGGGTGCGAGCAATGCCGACGGTGCTGCACTGCTCGGCGTGTCCGAAAGCACCTGGGACCGGATGAAAGCCGGAACATGGGAAGGCTCGCTCGGTCAGGACCAGTTGACCCGCGCGTCGGCGCTGATCGGCCTGTTCAAGGGGCTGCACCTGCTGTTTGCCAACGACATGGCCGACCGCTGGCCGAAGCTTGAAAACAGGGCGCCGGTCTTCGATCGCCGCTCGCCCATCCAGGCAATGATCGAAGGCGGTATTCCGCGCATGCTGGAGACCAGACAGTATATCGACGCGCTTCGTGGCGGGCTCTGAGGAGGCAGGCGAGCCGCCGCAGATCCGCGAAGCCTTCGAGCGGACGGTCCGGCTCGTTTCCAGCGCGCGTTTGCGCGAAGCGGTCATGGCTCCGCTTGCCGACAGTAACGAAGATCTCGCGCTGCTCGCTGAAATCGAGGGGGCGACGAGTTCGCGCCTGATCGCCGAAGAGCGCGGGCTTGGCGGGCTGACAGCCGACGAACTGGTTCACGGCGTGCCGCATGCCAGATTTATCAATGCGAGCTTTGCATACGCCAAGCCGCGCGAGTCCAATCGCTTCAACCCCGCGAACCGCGGCGCATGGTATGCCGCGCTCGATGTCGAGACCTGTATCGCCGAGGTCGGTCATCATCTGACCCAGGCGCTCGCCGATGCCGGCGATTTCGATGCCGTTGTCGAATATGGCGAGATGATCGCCAGCATGGCGGGGGTCTTTATCGATCTGCGCGGCTCGCCCGATCACCCGGCACTCGATCCGGACAAGACGAAAGGCTATCCTGTCGGCAATGCTCTAGCGGCGCAGTCACGCGCCGCTTACCATAACGGCATTATCTATCCTTCGGTCCGCCATGCGGGCGGAACATGCATCGCGGCCTTGTGGCCCAATGTCGTGCAATCGGTCGCGCAAGGTTCAATGTACCGGCTGACCTGGTCTGGCAATCCGGCCTATGATTGGGAAGCAATCTAGCCGCGTGCCGCTTTCGCTACGCCAGCCTGCGATCACGCAGCTTCTGACTTGAATATGCGATGCAAAGCCGCCGTGCTGCCCTTCACGAAAGGAGACAGCCGTGTCGGCAACCCGGATATTGTGGGGTCAGATACTCGTCGTCTTCGCCCTCACGCTCGCAGGCGTCTGGGCGGGTACCCAATGGACCGCGGACGCTCTTGGCTACCAGGCGCAGCTGGGCGCGCCGTGGTTCAGTGTCTCCGGATCGCCCATTTATCCGCCTTACGCCATCTTCTGGTGGTGGTTCAGCTACGAAGCCTATGCGCCGCGCATCTTCGAGACCGGCGGAATGATTGCTGCATCGGGCGGTCTCGTGTCGGTAGTTGTCGCGATCGGCATGTCGGTCTGGCGCGCCCGAGAAATCAGGAACAGTGCGACCTATGGCTCGGCGCGCTGGGCGACCCGTTCCGAAATAGCACGCGCTGGCCTTCTGGCGGGCAAGGGCGTCATTATCGGCCAGCACGCCAATCTCTATCTTCGCCACGACGGGCCAGAACATGTGCTCTGTTTCGCACCGACGCGCAGCGGCAAGGGGGTCGGCCTTGTCGTGCCGACGCTGCTGACCTGGCCGCACTCGGCGATCGTCCACGATATCAAGGGCGAGAACTGGGAGCTGACCGCTGGTTTCCGGTCCAGCTTCAGCCGCACGCTTCTGTTCGATCCGACCAATGAGGCGTCGGCAGCCTATAATCCGCTGATGGAAGTGCGGCGCGGCATCAACGAGGTGCGCGACGTGCAGAACATCGCCGATGTACTGGTCGATCCGGAAGGCTCGCTCGAACGGCGCAATCACTGGGAAAAGACCAGCCATGCGCTTCTCGTCGGGGCTATTCTGCATGTGCTTTATGCCGAGCCTGACAAGACGCTCGCCGGGGTGGCGAACTTCCTCTCCGATCCGCGCCGATCAATCGAGGCGACACTGACCGCCATGATGCACACACCGCATCTGGGGGAAGACGGCATCCATCCGGTGGTTGCGAGCGCGGCCCGTGAATTGCTCAACAAGTCGGAGAACGAACGCTCGGGCGTGCTCTCGACTGCCATGTCGTTCCTCGGGCTGTACCGCGATCCGGTCATCGCCCGGGTCACCCGTCATTGCGAATGGCGGATCGCGGACCTGGTGGCACAGGGCCAACCGGTCACACTCTACCTCGTTGTCCCGCCCTCCGACATCAGCCGCACCAAGCCGCTCATCCGGCTCATCCTCAACCAGCTCGGAAGACGCCTGACCGAGGACCTGCAGGAGGGTGCCGATCGCGAACGGCTTCTTCTGATGCTCGACGAGTTTCCAGCCTTGGGCCGGCTCGACTTTTTCGAAAGCGCGCTCGCCTTCATGGCGGGCTACGGCATCAAGGCGTTTCTGATCGCCCAGTCATTGAACCAGATCGAGAAAGCCTACGGGCAGAACAATGCCATTCTGGACAATTGCCATGTGCGGGTGTGCTTCGCGACCAATGACGAGCGCACCGCCAAACGCGTTTCGGAATCGCTCGGGACCGCGACCGAGACCCGGGCGATGCGCAATTATGCCGGACATCGCCTCTCGCCCTGGCTCGGCCACTTGATGGTCTCGCGGTCGGAGACGGCGCGCGCTCTACTGACCCAAGGCGAGATCATGCAGCTTCCCGACACCGACGAAATCGTGATGCTCGCAGGCGTGCATCCGATCCGTGCCAGGAAAGCGCGCTACTACCGCGATCCCCGGCTCAGCAAAAGGGTAGAGCGTCCGCCAACGGGCAAAAAGTCGGAGTTCGCGCCGGACAAGGGTGAGTGGCACGGGAGACATGTGATCCCGCCTTCGCAATCGGAGAAATCACTGACCGGATCTGAAGAGTACGAGGTCGATGATCGCCAGTCCGATGGCGGGATCCGCCAATCGCCCGACTTGCCGGAATACGAGGATGTGGCGCCGCCGCCCATGGCAATTCCCAACGAATTTGAGTTTGACGACCGTAGCGACGAGGATCAGGCAAACCGCAATCGCAGGATGGCCGATCGGATGCAGGCCAATGCGCGGCGCGCTGCACTCGATCCGGGCGACGGGATCGAGTTATGAGCAAGGGCAACCGTATCAAGCATACCTTTCGCTTGCCGCCAGCCCTTTCCAGGCAGCTCGCCGACTACGCAGGTCGCAAGCGCGTTTCGCAGGCTTCGGTGGTGGAGGCCGCCATTGCCTCGTTCCTGTCACCCGATGGATCGGAACGCATGGAAGCGGCCTTCAGCCGCCGACTTGATCGCATAAGCCGACAGATCGGCAAGCTCGACTATCATATCGAGGTCGGGAACGAGGCCTTCGCGCTCTATCTCAGGCGATGGTTGGCGGTGACCCCGGCAATCCCGACTGAGGCCAACGCTGCCGCGCGTGCCGATGCCGAAAAGCGGTTCGACTTCTTCGTCGAAGCGCTCGCACGGCGCATGGAGACGGGAAGGCATCTCGCTGACGATCTCATTCGCGCGGCTCCGGAACCCGAACTGGGTGAGGTCGGGAATAGAAACGGAGGCGGTCCGGAGTCTCCGGCGCAGCCCTGACAGAGGTTGTCGATAGTCCGGCAGGGAAACCCTACGAATAGAGGAGAGGGACGCTTTGTTGGATGCGCCGCCGCACCGCGCAGCAATGCGAGGGTGCAACCATTCCAAGTGCTTGCTAAAGGTCCAGTAATGCGCACCGAACTCGATCATCTGCCTCCGCAAAAGCAACGCGAACTTGAGCGCGTGGTGCAGCTGATTTTCGAAGAATTCGATGATGCCTTTGCACTGGCAAAGCACGAATGGAAGAAGGCGGGGCGCATTCTCAAGGTTGTGCTCTACGGCAGCTATGCGCGCGGCACATGGGTCGACGAACCGCATACGGCCAAGGGTTACCAGTCGGATTACGACCTGCTCATCATCGTCAACGACAAACGCCTCGTTGATCGGGTGAAGTACTGGTCGAAGCTCGACGATCGGCTCATACGCGAATACGGCGTCACCAAGACGCTCAACACGCCGGTGAACTTCATTGTCCATACCTTGCAGGAAGTGAACGATGGGCTGGCCCATGGCCGCTACTTCTTCATGGATGTCGCCAAGGACGGGATCGCGCTTTACGAGTCCGACGATACCGAATTGCACACGCCAAAGCCGAAGACCCCCGAACAGGCGCTTTGCATGGCGCAGGAGTATTTTGATGAGTGGTTTCCAGGTGGTGCGGGTCGATTGGACACAGCCCGATACACAGCCAGCCAGGGCCGCCTAAAAGAAGCAGCTTTTGATACTCACCAGGCAGCCGAATTCCTTTATCACTGTGTGCTTCTTGTCTGCACTTTTTACACGCCGCATGTGCACAATCTCGGCTTCCTCCGCACCCAGGCCGAACGGATCGACCCCCGCCTGACCTATGTCTGGCCGCGCAACACTCGTCGTGATCGCGCGCGCTTCGAGAAGCTCAAGGAAGCCTACGTCAAGGCGCGCTACTCAAAGCACTACCGCATCACGAAAGAAGAGCTCGAATGGCTTGGCGAGCAGGTCGAGGAGCTTGGCCGTGTCGTGCACGAGGTATGCAGCGAGCGCTTAGGAAAGCTCAAGGCTGCCGCGAAAGCGCGACCGGATAATCAGTGAGACCCTTTTTCGCAGTGCGGCAGCTTTGCGCTTCGGCTCGCCCTAAGCGGACCTTCCGCTTTCGATCCGATTGCGGACATTCCAGTCAAAGACTGCTTTGCGCCCCATTGTCGGACGTTAAGCAACTCAGCGTTTATTCTCAAAAGCTGCCATTGCGCGTGCCGCATCATTGGACCGATCTTGCGTCGGTCGCCGTGCGCTTTGTCAAAAAAGCCTTTTGAGAAAGAGATATTGCGACAAGAAGATTGAAATTTTCACTTGTCGCGCAGTTGCCTGAGCAGAATAACAAAGACTAGGTCCGTAAGCGGATTGATTGGAGGGTGAGGTCCACCGACCTCAAGTGACGACGGGGAATGAGGGGATAACGTGTTTCGTTTTATTCACACCGCCGACTGGCAATTAGGAAAGCCCTTTGCCTGGGCTGAACCCGAAGTGCGCAGCGCCCTCACGGAAGCGCGCTTTGATGCGATTGACACCATCGGGCAGATGACAAGAGAGCATTCGGTTCCGCATATCCTGGTAGCAGGTGACGTCTTTGACACCGAAGGTCCAGACACGCGAACAATCGTTCAAGCTCTCTCCCGAATGGAACGGTATCAATGCAGTTGGTGGCTGCTACCCGGAAATCACGATTTCGTCAGAGCCGGAGGTTTGTGGGACCGGATCGAAGGGCGTCTACCAGGCAACGTAAACTTGATACCGGAGGCTCGACCAAGCGAACTCGATGACGGCGTTTGGCTGTTACCAGCACCGCTCGTTCATCGCCATCAGAATGACGACCCGACAGAGTCCTTCGACACAATGGAGACCCCCGGAGCAATTCTACGCATAGGACTGGCACACGGGTCGATCGTAGATTTCAGTGCTCAAGGCGAGACAAAGAACCAAATCGCTCCTGATCGCGCGGCGCGCTCCGCGCTCGACTATCTTGCCCTTGGTGACTGGCACGGCCTCCTGCAGGTGAATTCGCGCACCTGGTATTCCGGAACGCCAGAGGTTGATCAGTTTCAGCGCGATGAACCTGGCAAAGCGCTGCTTGTGGAACTCGAACAAAGTAGCGAACCGATCGTCACCGAACTCCGAACGGGAAAGTACCAATGGCTGAGGCGCGACTGGCGCGTGGACGATGCCGCAGGGTTCGAAGCTTACAGTGCCCAACTTCTCGACGAGTGCGATCCTGCCGCAACGCTCGTTCGGTTGACGCTAAGCGGCATCACGACACTGACTGACCGCGTCGCCATACTGAGCTCGATCGAGCACGATCTTGCGCACAGGTTCCGCTACTTCTCCTTCTCGGCAACGGACCTCGTAGCGAAACCCAGTGACGACGATCTGGCGGCATTTGCCGCCGAAGGGATCTTGGGAACAGCAGCTTCGACGCTCAATGCTCGTATCCAGGAGGATGGGCCAGAAAGCCTGATCGCGCGAAAAGCACTTGAACGGCTATTTGTCGAACACGCCAAGGTAGTCGGCTCATGAGCTTGCAGCTCGAACGCATTGTCGCGACCAATTTCCGGAAGTTCCGCGATCCCATGGTGATCGAAGGCCTCGGAAGCGGCCTCAACATTGTCATCGAGCCAAACGAAACCGGCAAATCCACGCTTCTCGAAGCCCTTCGCGCCGGCCTCTTCGTCCGGCACGGTACGAAAAACCAGCTTGCGCAATCCTTCATGCCATTCGGCGAAAACGTAGCGCCCGAGGTCGAAATTGAGTTTCAGATCGACGAAGAGCGTTGGCACGTCGCCAAGAAATTCCTCAAATCGCCAGCACTTGAAGTCCGGGGGCCGAAAGGACGCACTTCAGGCGATGCGGCGGAAGAACAATTACAGGCGCTGCTTGGGTTCGAGCGCAGCACGAGCCGTGATGCCGATCTGGACTCCTACGGTGCCTTAGGTTTGCTCTGGGTCGGACAAGGTGATGCGCTTTCCGTAAAGGCGCCGGGTGAAATCGTGCGGAACAGCGTACGCTCAACCTTGGAAGCGGAAGTTGGCTCGATCATGGGTGGGGCGACGCACGATGCCGTACGTGCCTCCGTCGACAAGCAATTCGCCGATTACTGGACTCCAGGCGGTTCGATTGGGGGCCGACAAAAATCGGCACGTGATGCTGCGCAAACGGCGCGAGATGCAGCGGATCAGGCCGCCTCCGATCTCGCCGCGTTGGAACGTTCCTTCTCAGAGCTTGCCGACAAACAAGCGCGTATCAAGGTTCTGAAACGTGAATTGGCGGACGAACACGATGTACGAGCGCGTGCCGATCTCGTGAAGTCTCTCGAAACAGCCCGGGCAGCCGCCTTGATGCTCGGCCAGCGCAAAGCCGAACGCTCGGCGGCACAGGCAGATGCCGACGCGCTTGGCGAGTTCGCGGAACGCCATAAAACTGCTGTATCAGCGAAGTCAGAAGCCACTGATGCATTAGCCGATGCAAATTCAAAACGGGCGGAAGTCGAGGCGGAAGTCGCGGACGCGAAGAAGAAAGAAGAGAGCGCGAAGCAAGCGCTGTCATCGGCCCGCGATGCCCGCGCAGCCGCACGATCCGCGTTAGGACACGCCCGGCTGCTCGCCACCGCCGCTTCTCAACATTCGGCAATCGCTGACGCGAAAAGTCGACATGAAAAGCTCGTCGAGCTGGAGGCAGAGCTTGCTGAAGCAAGAAAGATCGAAGCGTCTGGCGTCGATCCCCAAACGATGAAGTCGCTGGAATCCCTCCAACGGGACGTCGCGACCGCCTCTGCCGAGCTATCTGCTGGCTCAACCACCATCGAACTGGTCGGCGAAGCATCCCACATTACTGTCGATGGGGATGAATTTGGCAACGGCACGCGAACGATCATTGAGGAAACCAGGATTGGTCTCGGCGGTGGCGCCGAACTGATCGTCAAACCGCCGCGCGGGACAGCGAGTGCGCAAGCGCAGCTGGACAATCTAAACGCACGGCTCAAAACGGAGCTGTCTCAGATCGGTGTCGCGAGTGTTTCGGAAGCGCGCAATCGTGTTGACGCCGCTCGTGATGCGAAAGCAAGTATCGCCGCGCTCGATGCGCGTATCGAAGCAATCACCCCCGCCGTGCCGGCAGTAGAAGTTGGTGCTGGGGCTGATGCATTGAGGAGATTCGTCGCGTCAATCGCTGACAGCGACACGGTGGCACCTGCTACAATTCCCGACCTAGCTGAATTGGAGAAGTGTTTCGAAGATGCTGAGGATGGTCTCGCGACCGCCGATGGCACTCACCAGGCTGCACTTGAAGCCTTGCGAAAGGCTGAAGAGAAGGACCGCCCACTCGCCACAGCAGAAACCTCGGCACGCTCCACTCTCGCTAGCGCCGAGCAGCAGATTGCAACAATCGAAGCAGACCCGCGCTTCGCAAACTTGGATGCGGAACTGCTCGCCGCGCGCAAGAAAGCAGCCAGTGCGGATGTCGCATGGCAAAAGGCTCAGGAGAATGCTGGTTCTCTCGATCCCGACGCCATAGAACGACAAATAGAGAAGATCGACAAGCGCGCGGAGTCAGCCCGAACGCAAGCCACCGAACTTCAGCTGGAGATCGCGAGACTTGAAGCCACAATTGAAACCGAAGGCGGAAAAGGCCTCGCCGAAGCAGCAGCAAAGGCAGAGGAAGAGGCGGAAGCTGCGCAAAGGTTATTCGATCGCGTGAGCGAAGAAGCTACAACAGTGAAACTGTTGCGCGACACGCTCGAAGATGCGCGTTTAGAGACCTCCCGTACTTATGTTGGACCCATTGCTCGCAGGGCAAAACGCCACATTGAGCGGCTTCTGCCCGGATGTGACCTGTCGTTCACAGAAGATCTCCAGCTGCATTCGATCACTCGGGCAGGAACTGAGGAAGGATGTTCCAACCTATCCCGCGGAACGCAGGAGCAACTCGCAGTCCTAACACGGTTGGCCTTCGCCGACATGCTCCTCGAAAAGGGACGACCGGTATCCTTGATCCTCGATGACCCGCTAGCCTATTCCGACGATGCTAGACTGGATCTGATGAGTGATATTCTGACTGAAGCTGCTGAGCGGATGCAAGTAATCCTTCTCACGTGTCGGGAGCGAGCTTTTCGACACCTTGGCGGCACGCACATCGCAATTGGTTGAAGGAGGCTTTGACCACAAACACGACCGTGACACTCAGCGCTTGGACTTGGCAGATTTGTTTCTGAAGCGGAATCTGATTTTTTAGCCGGTGAGACTAGAGATTTTGACCTGTGAGGTGTGTCCAGGCACGCTGGACAATGGAATTGAGAATAGCCGACTCTTTTCCGTTTTCTCTCGCAAGCGAAAGAGTTTGGAACATCACTTCGGGAATCTTTTGAGTTTCTCCGTTAGCCGGCAGTTCAAGTGGCGCACACGCTGCTTGGAGATACTGCTGAAGTTCTGCCTCGCCGATTTCGCTCTTCAAAGTGCGCTCCAGAGAGTCTTGGAAGTGTGCGTAACTCGCTTCGACCGTGGTCTCTGTGGGAGCTTCCTCGATGTCCCCTGTCAGATCGCAGAGCCGCGCAAGCGCTAGGTTCGTAGCTGGGTGAGCGTTGTTTGCGTTCTTGTGCCCATCGCAATCCCAGATCGTGTAGACCGGCACGCCGAGCTCGGTAAAAATCACATAAGGTCGGTCCAGATTTTCCTTGCCTTCGGCTGACAAGATAGCGATGCCCGCCGAAGCGAAATTTACATTAAGCATTCGGGCAGCCGCTTCCAGAGCTGCCTTGTCGCTCCTCCCTTCGACGAGGATCACGCCTTGGGCGAAATAGCCCTCACTCAACTCTGCACCGAGAATATGCAGACGGGGCATCAGGGTCGCGCCGGTAAAGGTGCCCGGATCCTTCTGCCAAGCCGCCTCCAAACGTGTCGCTGCGGCATCTAGGGAAAGCGATTGCAGATCGCAGATTTTGAACTCACACTCTTCGATCGCAATTTTTCGAGCTAAGCGTATCTCGTCGGCATGCCCGAGCGAGACGAAGAACGGTGAGTGCGTTGCAAATAGAATCTGAGTCCGCGCATCGGCACCCGGCAACGTGCCGTTGCTCAATCCTCGCAAAACGTCCGCTAAATGACGTTGTTTTGTGGGATGCTGATAGAGTTCAGGTTCTTCGATCGCCAAGATGAGCTGCGGAACTGGCGTCTGTTCGCCTTCGGGCTCCTCCTCTTCCACCTCGTTCCCGGCCAGAACCGTCGAGCGAGCTAAATGCTGCAAGATCGTGAAAATGAAAGCGCGTTGCAGACCATGGCCCTGACGATCGACTGGGGCTCCGAAACCATCATCAGATAGCTCCACATCTGCCATCGGGAGAGGAACTGGAAATTCCTCGACCGCTCGCCAATCCATGCCTACCGCTGCGTCCTCGTAGAGATTGCGCAAATCTCGGGTGAGGTTGTCTGCGAGAACGCCGAGTTCTGGCATATTCTCCGGTGATACCAATTCCTGATAGCGCTCTGCCATCTCCTGCTTGAAAGCCTGGATCTCCTGACGTTGCTGGATTGCGCTTCTGACGAGCAACTCAAGAAGCTGTCCTACCGCCGAGCTCTTCCCGTCGGTCGCGTCAACGGAAGCGTCCCGAACTGCGGACACAAAGACGAAGGTCGTATGGCGCTGCAATGCTCCTCTGCTCGCATTCTGGAATCCGAAGAATTGACCATCATCCAAATGAAGCTCCAAGGCTTCGGGATTCGCCTCCTCCCACGCCGACATGGCGTCATCGGCTTGCGTTGCGCTGGTAACGGCAGGCAGGCCTGCATATGCTGGGTTGTTGTTGCGGAGATCCCTATAAGCGTCACGGCGAGGACCTGCTTGTATGAGTCCTCGGATCGGAACGAAGTCGGAATTTTGAAGAACCGAACCATGGTATCGCCCTGTCGATGCAGTTTGATCAAAGATGCGTGTGACGACCAGCTCGCCATTGCGCACCCTGCTCGCAAAGCTTTCAGCCTCAAGAGGCGTAAGCTGATTGTAAGTCAGCTCGATACTTACCTCTAGATTTTCATCGCGACCGTAGAAATCGTCGGAAGGCAGTTTCTTCGATGTCGAATAGAAGGCCTGTAATGCTTTTAGGACACTGGACTTACCAGCGCCGTTCCCACCAATCAGCGCAGTATGGGCACCGACGTCAATCGTCACGTCTTTCAATGATCGGAAGTTCTGGACCCGGATCTGTTTTAGCTGCAAAGCTGTTCTCCGACTGGAAGTAGGAAGACTTATGAATCAGACGATTATCAATGCGATACAAGAACGACTACTCCTGACTTTCGATTATAAGGGCAAAACGCGAGTGGTTGAGCCCCACACTTACGGCGTTCAGCACAATGGGAATGAGAGCTTGAGCGCTTGGCAGCTCTCTGGTGGGAGCGGGGAGGATTTTCGCCTCTACATTCTTTCCGAGATGACTGCGATCGAGCCGCAGGGCGAACCGTTCGAAGACGAACGACCCGCCTACCAAAAAGGTGACGGACGATATTCTAAGATCTTCGCCGAGTTGTAGCTGAAGAGCCCGCCGATGAATACCGAATGTCGAATGACAGCTCTTTGCTGGCTCATCTCTTGAAGCAGACGGTCAGCTTCCGGCCCAAAGTTGACGCTACGATTGCGACCTATATTTTTGGATCAACTGGAAAGGCCTGCCATCTGATGGTTCGCCCGTTTCTATCGGAATGCCGAAAGATTCCGAGTCGTCGACTTCGACACCCATCTCGAATTCAAGGAAGTGACGATACCTGGCTCTGTGGTAATCGTTCATGATCCAGACCAGATCATTCGGGTCTGAAGAAGGGGCCTGCGACACTGCTTCCGTCATCTCCCTGTGATAGTCGAAGCTCATCTGAGCATCCTTTCTATCAGTGCTTCGGCCTGCCGGCTGGGCGCGTGTCAAGCGGCTCGTCTCACCTGGTGCGACATAAGCGTCAGCAGATGTTCTCCAATGGCTTTCCCGAGCAGGGGAGGCACTGCATTTCCCACCTGAATATACTGTTCTGTCTTCGAGCCGAAAAACTCGAAATAGTCCGGGAATGATTGCAGGCGAGCCGCTTCGCGAACGGTTATCGCACGATCCTTTTCCGGATGGATGTAAGCGCCCCAGTGAATGTCGCATTTGGTCAGGATCGTGCACGCAAGACCGTCCCAACGCATCCGACCGTAACGCTTGGTGTGATCGGACCGCTTTGCTCTTTTCATGCCCGCAGGCAGAAGTTCATGCGGAATGTCGCGCCAGCTTCCGCCTTGCGGGATGTGCGGAAGGCGATCCATATTCACCTTGCCGAGGCGCGGTGCGGCGTGCTGCGTCACGTGGGTTGCATTGCCACGCAGCTGACGCTGGAAGGCCGACGAAGCCTCTGTGCGATAGGCAGGGGCACCCGGATCTTCACCGTTCTCGATCTCGGGAAGGTCACCGATCGCATCTTGAATTGTCGTGAAGGGATGGGCCCGGTCCGGTCCGTGGGTGGGATCCGGGTGGGAGATAGGCAGGCCGAGCCGGTTGCCGATAAAGACCACTCTGCGGCGTTCCTGCGGTACACCGAAATCTTCGGCCTTGAGCACTGCCTCTTCGACGTCGTACCCCAGAGCCGCAAGTTCGGCTTTGATTGTGCGAACCGCTTCGCCACCGCCGATGGAATAGATGCCTTTGACATTCTCCATCACGATCCATTCGGGTTTCATGCCCTCAACGATCCGAAGGTATTCCCTGAACAGCGTTGCGCGCCTGTCATGCATGCCACGCTTATGATTGTAGACCGAGTAGGCCTGACAGGGCGGTCCGCCAACGAGCACGGTCAACTCGCCTTTCTTGAGCCCGGTCACTCTCATGAGCCGCTCGACCGACAAATCCTCGATCGGGCCCGGGATGAATTGCGCGTTCGGATGGGTTGCCGAAAACGTTTTGCCTGCCGCCTCGAAGCAATCATTCCCGGCCAGGACGCGAAAGCCCGCCATCTCCAGTCCGGCAGAGAGGCCTCCAGCACCACAAAACAGATCAATCGCGGATTTTGTCATTGAGACAGCCTTCGGTTTGTTCTCTTTTTGTCCTGATACATATATCGCTGTGTCATAGCAAGCGATCCAGTCCTGCTTTCGCCTTGATCCGCGCTTCGAAGTCGCCTTGAGCAACCGGAATTCCGCCGGTCAATCCGAGCGTAGCGCTTTCGAGAGTGGTATAAATCTCATCCACGATCTTGAGCTGGTAACGGCCCGACACCGGATCTTCGACAAAATCTGCGATAAACCACGCGATATCGGCGTTGGAAATATGCTTTGTCTGCTCCATCTGGCCCATCGAATGGTAGAAAGCCCAATCGACCACGATGGCCATCTTCTTTCCCCAGCGCCTGAGCGTAGGAATCTTGGTCAGAAGCTGAGGCATGAGCCGCTTTACGCCGCTGCTGCGGTAGTCAGGGCGCCTGCCCAGGACCGGCATTGCCAGTTTCCCCTGACGGTTGGCGATATCGTCAAATTCGACTGCCATCCTCTTGCCAGAAAAATAAACTGCCTGAACCTCGACAGCCACCCAGTCCAGCAAGGACTGGTCATCCTTGTCCAACTTGAGCAGGACCATGTCTATCCGACCGACGTCTTTGCCCTCTTCGCTGTCCAGGCTGCCGGTAGATTCGAGAAACCCAACCTCGCCGACCTCGACCGGGTCCGAAGTTCCCAGAAGGCTCTTGCCGATTTCTGCAAATGCGACGTGACCCTGATGGAACCGCCATGGGCAAAGCGATCTAATCTTTCCTTGATCGCCTTTTACAGGTTCGATTTGATTGCCGCTGTCTTCATAAAGGCGGATTGAACACACCCCGCCTTTCTTGGTGCAAACGGGGTGGTCTCGTCCGGCCTTGAACGGGCAAGGCAGCTCGTCTTCATTCTGCTTCGAAAGCTTCTCGCGAAGTACATCGAGGCGTTTCGCTTCGCGCGCCGTCAGAGATGTTTCGGCCAGCTTTTGCTCGAGTACGGCGAGGCGGTCGAGCTCGTCTTTCTTCATTGCGGAACCACCCACGACATGCGCGGCGCGTACAACACGTGCGGTATCCGCGAGTTCGTGAAACGGATCGCCATACCATTCTGCGATATGGAATTTTCTGTCGGCCATGGATGCCCCGTTTAAAGATGGTCGGCCCTATGTGCAGGTTTAACAGTGGTCCGACAATTCTTGGCCAATTGTATTCCCCGCCAATTCCTTTCTAACCGGGCCTTGCTTAGCAACGTCCGGGAAGCTCCGTTCAGCGTGAAGATCGCTTATAGCGGGGCGCATGTAGAGCAAAGTCGTCAGCATCATCACCTTTGGGAAGCCTCGCTCAAGCGACGTTTCCTCTCAATGCCACGCTAATCTACGATTTGCGCGATTCCTTGTTGCCCGACCATGATTTGATGTCTTTTTGATCTGCCTCGCGAATGCAGCCGGTGGTCGGTTGCCGCATCCGAGGCAGTCCATGAGCGTTATCCCTCTCAGGTCCGAAATCGCATCGCGCGGCGCGCGCATGCTGCGCACCGCGCTTGGTGCTGATATCGCCCGCTGGCTTGATGAACCCGATGTCATCGAAGTCATGCTCAACCCCGATGGGCGTCTCTGGGTGGACCGATTGGGCGAAGGCCTCGCGGCGACCGAATATCTGATGAGCGCAGCCGATGGTGAGCGGATCATCCGGCTGGTCGCCCATCATGTCAGCGCCGAGGTTCACGCAGGTGCACCGCGCGTATCCGCCGAACTCCCGGAAGGCGGCGAACGCTTCGAAGGTTTGCTACCACCGGTGGTTGCCGCCCCAAGCTTCGCCATCCGCAAGCCAGCCATCGCGGTGTTCTCGCTGGCCGATTATGTGACAGCAGGGATCATGAGCAAATGGCAGGCCGAAGCGCTTGCCGGTGCAGTCGCTGCAAAGAAGAACATTCTGGTCGTCGGCGGCACCTCAACCGGCAAGACGACGCTCACCAATGCGTTGCTCGCCGAGGTCGCATCCACGTCCGACCGTGTCGTTCTGATCGAGGATACGCTGGAGCTGCAATGTGCAGCGTCCAATCTGGTGTCGCTGCGAACCAAGGACGGCGTTGCGACCTTGTCCGATCTCGTCCGATCCGCGCTGCGCTTGCGGCCCGATCGCATTCCGATCGGTGAGGTGCGCGGTGCCGAAGCGCTCGATCTGCTGAAAGCCTGGGGCACCGGTCATCCGGGCGGGATCGGCACGATTCATACCGGCTACCGGCGCTCGGTACGCTGCGGCGGCTCGAACAGCTGATCCAGGAAAGCGTGGTCACCGTGCCGCGCGCGCTGATCGCTGAGACCATCGACATCATCGCCGTGCTCGTGCGCGACGGTACTGGGCGGCGCCTTGCCGAGCTCGCCGAAGTACGCGGACTCGATGCCACCGGCGAATACGTTCTCGCCCCCCTTCCATCCTCAGCAGGAGACCCTTCGTGACCCATATATTCTTGCGGGCGCGCTCGCGCCTGTCGGCCCTTGTGCTGGGCAGTTTCGCGGCACTGGCTGTCGCCACGCCCGCCCACGCTGCCGGTTCGTCGATGCCGTGGGAGGCGCCGCTCCAGGCGATCCTTGAATCCATCCAGGGCCCGGTCGCCAAGATCGTCGCCGTGATCATCATCATCGCCACCGGGCTGGCGCTTGCCTTCGGGGATACGTCGGGCGGTTTCCGGCGCTTGATCCAGATCGTCTTCGGGCTTTCGATCGCCTTTGCCGCGTCCTCCTTCTTCCTTTCGTTCTTCTCCTTCGGCGGCGGAGCGCTGGTCTGATGGACAGCGGTCAATCTTCTCTGCCGAACGGCTTTGCGGTGCCTGTCCACCGGGCGCTGACCGAGCATATCCTGCTCGGCGGTGCGCCGCGCGGGCTTGCCATCGCCAATGCCACACTGGCGGGCGCGATTGGGCTCGGTCTGCAGCTGTGGATCGCAGGCATCGTCTTTTTTGCGTTCGGCCACATGGTCGCGGTCTGGGCCGCCCGGCGCGACCCGCAATTCGTCGATGTTGCGCGGCGGCATCTGCGGTTTCCCGCGCATCTGCAGGTCTGAGCTATGCTGTCCCTGCGCGAATATCGAAACAAGGCCGACCGGCTTGCAGACTTCCTCCCGTGGGCGGCGCTGGTCGCCCCCGGCGTCGTACTCAACAAGGACGGCAGCTTCCAGCGCAGCGCGCGCTTTCGGGGGCCGGATCTCGACAGTGCTACCCCTGCCGAACTGGTTGCAACGACCGCGCGATTGAACAGCGCGCTGCGCAGGCTTGGCTCGGGCTGGTCGATCTTCGTCGAGGCGGTGCGCCGTCCGGCACTGGACTATCCGGCCTGCGCCTTTCCCGACCCGGCATCGGCGCTGGTCGAACGCGAACGCGCGGCACAGTTCGCAGAGGAAGGCGCGCATTTCGAGAGCCGCTACTATCTGACCCTGCTGTGGATGCCGCCTGCCGAGGATGCCGCGCGGGCTGAGAGCTGGCTCTACGAAGGCAAGGCCGAGAAAGGCATTGACCCGGGCGAGCTTCTCGAGGGCTTCGCCGATCGGACCGACCGGCTGCTGCGCCTGTTCGAAGGGTTCTTCCCCGAGGTCCAATGGCTCGATGATGGCGAGACGCTGAGTTATCTTCACAGCTGCATCTCGACGCGAGTGCACGACGTATGCGTTCCCGAAACCCCGATGCATCTCGATGCGCTGCTTGCCGACGAGCCGCTGACCGGCGGTCTCGAACCGCGCCTGGGTGCGGCCCATCTGCGGACGCTGACCGTGATCGGCTTTCCGAGCGCGACCTTTCCCGGGTTGCTCGACGAACTCAATGCGCAAGGCTTTACCTATCGCTGGTCGACGCGCGCGATCATGCTCGACAAGAGCGACGCGACGAAGCTGCTCTCGAAAATCCGCCGCCAGTGGTTCGCCAAGCGCAAATCGGTCGCCGCGATCCTCAAGGAAGTGATGACCAACGAGGCCTCGGTGCTGGTCGATAGCGATGCGGCCAACAAGGCCGAGGATGCCGATGCTGCGCTACAGGAGCTGGGCGCCGACCATGTCGGGCTCGCGCTGGTCACCGCGACCGTTACGGTGTGGGACGAGGATCCGGCGCTTGCCGCCGAGAAACTGCGGCTTGTCGAGAAGGTCATCCAGGGACGCGATTTTACCTGCGTGACCGAAGGCATGAACGCGATCGAGGCCTGGCTCGGATCGCTGCCCGGGCATGTCTATGCCAATGTTCGCCAGCCTCCGGTCTCTACCCTGAACCTCGCGCATATGATGCCGCTCTCTGCGGTGTGGGCCGGACCCGAACGCGATGCGCATTTCGACGCGCCGCCGTTGTTTTACGCAAAAACCGAAGGTTCGACCCCATTTCGCTTTGCGCTTCATGTCGGCGACGTCGGACATAGCCTCGTCGTCGGCCCCACCGGAGCGGGTAAGTCGGTGTTGCTGGCCACGATGGCCATGCAGTTCCGCCGCTATACCGGGTCGCAGATTTTCGCTTTCGATTTCGGCGGCTCGATCCGTGCGGCAGCGCTCGCCTGCGGCGGCGACTGGCAGGATCTGGGATCGAGTCTTTCCGAGGAGAGCGACGAGGTGGTCCTGCTGCAACCGTTGGCACGGATCGATGAGCCGGGGGAGCGCAACTGGGCCTCAGAATGGCTTCAGGCGATCCTCGCTACGGAGGGCGTCACGGTGGATCCGGAGACCAAGGACCATCTGTGGTCGGCGCTGAGCTCGCTGGCGAGCGCGCCGGTCGCCGAACGCACGGTCACCGGGCTCGCTGTTCTTTTGCAATCACAGGCATTGAAGCAGGCGCTTGCCCCCTACTGCGTCGGTGGGCCGTTCGGACGGCTGCTCGATGCCGAAAGTGAACGGCTGGGCGAAGCGAGTTTCCAGGCGTTCGAGACCGAAGGGCTGACCGGATCGGCGGCTGCGCCTGCCGTGCTGTCCTATCTGTTTCACAGGATCGAAGGACGCCTTGATGGCTCGCCCACACTCATCATCATCGACGAAGGCTGGCTGGTGCTCGACAGTCCAGCTTTCGCCGCGCAATTGCGCGAATGGCTCAAGACCCTGCGCAAGAAGAATGCGAGTGTCGTTTTCGCCACCCAAAGCCTTGCCGATATCGAGACCTCGGCAATCGCGCCCGCGATTATCGAGAGCTGCCCGACGCGCATTTTCCTGCCCAATGACCGGGCGGTCGAACCCCAGATTTTGGGTATCTATCGCCGCTTTGGACTGAACGACCGCCAGATTGAAATCCTCAGCCGGGCAACGGCCAAGCGCGACTATTACTGTCAGTCCTCTCGCGGCAATCGCCTGTTCGAACTGGGCCTTGGCGAAGTGGCGCTCTCCTTTACCGCCGCCTCCTCCAAGAGCGACCAGCTGGCCATTTCCCGCATCGTCGAAGAGCATGGCCGGAGTGGCTTTGCCGCCCACTGGCTGAGACATCGCGGCCTCGACTGGGCTGCCCAATTGCTCGCTGACAGTGGACACTCTTCCGACCCCCCAATCCCACCAGAAGGAGACCTGAAATGACCTCTCGACAAATTGTCCGCAGCATCGCCATGGGCACCGCGCTCGCCATGGCGAGTACGAGCGCCTTGGTATCATCGCCCGCACACGCCCAGTTCGGCGGGATCGTCTATGATCCGTCCAATTACGCGCAGAACGTGCTGACCGCCGCGCGCACGCTCGAGCAGATCAACAACCAGATCCGCATGCTCCAGAACCAGGCGGACTCGCTCATCAACGAAGCGAGAAACCTCGAAAGCCTGCCGCTCACGCTCGTGCAGCCCTTGCAGGATCAGATCCAGCAGACCCAGCGACTGCTGAACGAAGCCCAGCGCATCGCCTACGATGTCCGCACCATCGAGGGCGCTTTCGACCTGCACTACAAGAACGTTCCGCTCGGTGCCTCGCAGCAGGCGATGGTCGACGGCGCCGAGGCGCGCTGGCAAAACAGCGTGGCGGCCTTCGAAGATGCTCTTAAGGTCCAGGCGGGCACAGTTGCCAATATCGACGGTTCGCGCGAAGCGCTCGGCAGCCTCGTTTCGGCGAGCCAGTCCGCCACGGGTGCCTTGCAGGCAGCACAGGCTGGCAACCAGCTGCTGGCATTGCAGGCCCGCCAGCTGGCCGACCTGACCGCCACGCTCGCCGCTACTGGCAGGGCGCAGGCGCTCGATGCGGCCGAACGCGCGGCGGCCAAGGCACAGGCGCGCGAACAGCTGAGGCGGTTTCTCGCTATTCGTCCGCGCTATCTGCCCGGCGGATCGGACTGATCCGCGATGGACACCAAGCTTCTCGCGCGCATCGGTGCCGCTGTGTTCGTCGGTCTCGCCATCGCGATGACGATCGTACAGCTGCGCGAGGAGCCCGCACCGGTGCGGCAAGCCGACCGGCGCATATGGGTGCCCGACGGCGATCCGCTGCCGGCCCAGCTGAGGGTTTGCGCTCAAATGGGCGAACTGGCGCTGTCCTCGCCCGATTGCCGCGACGCCTGGGCCGAGAAGCGCCGCCGCTTCTTCGGCGTCGATCACCCCGAGGCTTATTCCGGGATCGGCGATCGGGCGCTGCCTGAGTCCTCTTCCGGCGAAGCGAGAGGGGAGGACTGACATGGGCGGCACCGGCGTCGTCGATCGCTTTCTGGCGATCTTCTCGCAATATATCGACAGCGGCTTCGGGCTGCTTTCGGGCGAGGTGGCGTTCATCGCGACCACGCTGATCGTGATCGATGTCACGTTGGCGGCCTTGTTCTGGAGCTGGGGCGCGAACGACGACATCATCGCCCGGCTCGTCAAGAAGACGCTCTTTGTCGGGATCTTTGCCTACATCATCGGCAACTGGAGCGCGCTCGCCAACATCGTGTTCAACAGTTTCGCCGGGCTTGGCCTCAAGGCGAGCGGTTCGGGGCTCGGCGCGGGCGATCTGTTGCAGCCGGGAAGGGTGGCGCAGGTTGGCATCGATGCCGCCTGGCCGCTCCTCGAATCGATTGCCGATTTGATGGGCTATGTCGGCTTCTTCGAGAATTTTCTGCAGATCATCATCCTGCTTGTCGCCTGGGCGATTGTCATCATCGCCTTCTTCATTCTCTCCATCCAGCTGTTCGTGACCCTGATCGAGTTCAAGCTGACGACCTTGGCGGGTTTCGTGCTCATTCCCTTTGGGCTGTTCGGCAAGACCGCTTTCCTCGCCGAACGCGTGCTCGGCAATGTGGTCTCGTCGGGGATCAAGGTGCTCGTTCTCGCCGTCATCATCGGCATCGGTTCGACGCTCTTCGCCGAGTTCACCGGCGCCATCCCCGGCGAGCCCACCATCGAGGATGCGCTGGCCATCGTGCTCGCCAGCCTCACCCTGCTTGGTCTCGGCATTTTCGGGCCGGGGATCGCCAATGGCATTGTCGCGGGCGGTCCGCAGCTCGGCGCAGGCGCTGCCGCAGGCACCGCGCTTCTGGCAGGCGGCGCTGCGGTCGGCGGCGTGGCCGGTGCCAAGCTCGCTGGCGGCGCGGTCGCCAGTGCAGCCTCTTCCGTCGCGCGAGGCACCTCGCGCGCCGCCGGAGGTGCGACCATGGCCTATGCGACCGGTTCGGCGGGCAAGAGCGGCGGCGCCGCCGTCGCAGGCGGAATGGCCGGTGTTGGCCGCGCAGCAGGCGGTGCCGCCATGTCGCCGCTGCGCAAGGCGACAGACAGCGCCAAGAGCAACTTCCGCGACGGCGCACGAGCGTCGGTCGGGAATATGGGTGGGCGCATCGTGCCCGCTTCCGGTGCTTCGTCACCGGATTCCGAACAGACAAACGGCCCGCCAGCCTGGGCGCGGTCCATGAAGCACAGGCAGAGCCTTGGCCATTCGGCCTCGCTTGCCGCCCACACCGTGCGTGCCGGCGACGGCTCCGGCGCAGGCGCTTCCATCGACACCAAAGAGAAGGATTAGCTTTACAATGTTCAAACGGCCTTCGATCCGGTACGCAAAGACGCCTCAAGCAGAGACGCCCTACCAGCGCGCGGCGCAGGTCTGGGACGAGCGCATCGGTTCCGCGCGCGTCCAGGCAAAGAGCTGGCGCTACGCCTTTTTCGGCGCGCTCGGCCTGTCCGCCGTGCTGACCGGCGGCCTCCTGTGGCAGAATGCGCGCGGTACCATCGTGCCCTGGGTGGTCGAGGTCGACAGGCTGGGCGAGGCTCGCACCGTCGCTCCCGCCGCTGCGGATTACGAGCCGACCGATCCGCAGATCGCCTTTCACCTCGCCCGGTTTATCGAGCATGTCCGCGCTATCCCCGACGATCCAATTGTGGTGCGCGAGAACTGGCTCAGAGCCTACCAGTTCGCCAGCGACAAGGGTGCCTTGGCGCTCAACGATTATGCGCGGGCCAACGACCCGTTCGCAGCGATCGGCCGCGAACAGGTGGCGGTCGATGTCACCAGCGTGATCCGCGCCTCGCCGCGCAGCTTCCGCGTGGCCTGGGTCGAGCGGCGCTACCGTGACGGCGCGCTCGCCGAAACCACTCGCTGGACCGCCATTCTCGGCATTGCCGTCCAGCCTCCCAGAACACCCGACGCGCTCACCAGCAATCCGCTCGGAATCTTCGTCACATCGATCAACTGGTCAAAGGAGCTTGGCTGATGACCCACTTTCTTGAATTCTCCCGTCCGGCGCTGCTCGCAGCGGGCGTTCTGCTCTTTGCCGGATCGCCGGCGGCAGCGACGCCTGCGCCGCAGGCACAGGCCGCATCGCGGGCGATCGCAGCCATCGACTTCGCCGATGCATCCCGCCTTGTTCAGGCCCTTGCATATGCCACCACCCCCTCGCGGCAGGCCTCCCCCACTGCCGCGCGCCGCTCCCCTGCCTCTGACCCCGAGGGGCATGTGGGGGCGGCGAATGAGGCCGCCAGGATCGAACCGGACAATGCAGGATTCGACAATGCCATCCAGCGCTATGCCTATCGCGAAGGTGCATTGTTCCAGGTCTACGCCAAGCCCGGGCAGGTCACCGACATTGCCTTGCAGGAAGGCGAAACGCTGGTTGGCCCCGGACCGGTCGCTGCGGGTGATACCGTGCGCTGGATGATCGGTGACACGCTGAGCGGCTCGGGGGCGACGCAACGTGTGCATATCCTCATCAAACCGACGCGGCCCGATATCGCCACCAATCTGGTCATCAATACCGACCGCCGCACCTATCACATCGAACTGCGCGCCAACCCGAACATCTATATGGCCTCGGTCAGCTGGTCCTATCCGGCAGACGAACTGATCGCGCTGCGCCGCGAAAAAGAGCGAGCGGCACGAGCCGCACCGGTCACCGAAGGATTCACTCTGGAGGCGCTCAATTTCGATTACCGCATCTCGGGAGATAAGCCTGACTGGCGGCCCGTTCGTGTCTTCGACGACGGACAGCGGACCTTGGTCGAGTTTCCACCCGACATCGCCCAGGGCGAAATGCCGCCGTTTTTCGTGGTGGGCGCGGATGGCGCAGCCGAGCTGGTCAATTACCGGGTCTCTGGGCGCTATCTCATCGTCGACCGCCTCTTCCATAAGGCCGAGTTGCGCCTGGGTGCCGGTCGCAGACAGGTCCGCGTGAAGATTGAAAACCGCAAGCGGGGCCGGTCGTGAAAGAGGAAGGCAAGACCGAGCCGTCACCCGATGCCGAAAGCATCGTTCAATTGCGCGGGGAAGGACCGCGCGTGGTCAGGCTCTCACGCAAGGCTATCGGCCTTGCCAGCGCCGCGGGTCTGACCGTTCTTGGCGGTATATTGCTCTATGCCCTGCAGCCGCCTTCACAGGACGGCGGCGAAGAGCTGGTCAACACCGACGGGATTGCTGTGGCAGACGGACTTGCCGCAGCCCCGGCAGACTATTCCCAGGTTCCCAGGTTAGGGCCACCGCTGCCGGGCGATCTCGGTCAACCGATCCTCGAGGCGCAGGATCGCGGTGCCATTGCCGCGCTGCCCCCTGTCGGCGCGCCGCCTCCGGTTCCGCCACAGCGGGCCGCGCCGAGCCCTGAAGAGATAGAGCGCGAACGCCTAGAACAGGAACGCGAGGCGGCGCGCGGCAGTCGCCTGTTTTTCGGCGGCGGGACACAAGCTGCCAGTTCCGGTCCGGCAGCTTCGGGCGCTGGGCCGCAACCCGCAGCACCAGTTCAGCCTTCCGTCTCGACCGCGCGGGCAAGTTTTCTAGAACGGCCTGCCGACACGCGGACAGCGTCCGTGCAGCGGCTTGAGGCGGTGCCATCTGGCGCGCTGCTTCACGCCGGGTCGATCATTCCGGCAGCGCTGATCACCGGCATCCGCTCAGACCTGCCCGGCCTTGTGACCGCGCAGGTGACCGAGAATATCTATGACAGCCCGACGGGGCGGCATCTTCTGATCCCGCAGGGTGCGCGCCTGATCGGCGAATACGATTCCGATGTCGGGTTCGGGCAACGCCGGGTACTGCTGGCCTGGAACAGGCTCATCCTGCCCGATGGTCGCTCGATCGTGCTGGATCGTCAGCCAGTCGCCGATCCGTCGGGCTATGCCGGACTGGAAGACGGCGTCGATTACCATTGGGGCGGTGTCGTCAAGGCGGCGCTCGTTTCCACTTTGCTCGGGATTGGCGGCGAGCTTGGCGCAGGCGGAGATGATGACCTGCTGCGCGCTGTTCGCCGCGGCAGTCAGGACAGCATCAATCGCGCGGGCGAGCAGGTCGTTGCACGCGAGCTTGATATCCGCCCGACGCTGACGATCCGCCCCGGCTTTCCCGTGCGGGTGCTGGTGACGCGCGATATTGTGCTGGAGGGTGGAGCATGACCCGGCTCAAGCTCTCCGACATTACCGATGGCAAGCCTGTAAAGTTAACGATCGAAATCCCTGCCCGGCTCCATCGCCGGCTGATCGAATATGGGACCGTGCTCAATGGCGGGGTATCAGAGGGTGCGCCTGTGCCTGAGCTGCTTATTCCGCCGATGATCGAGCGCTTTGTTGCAAGTGACCGGGATTTTGCCAAGGCACGCAGAGGATCGCGCGCACTATCCAAACAATAAGCACCTACAATATCGGAACTTTTTCTGGTTCTTCCAAGCCATTCTTACTTGCGAAATGCACACGTAGGTAGAATTGCGCTGTTTCCGCGTGCATGATTGGCCTTATCGTGAAGTAGGGAACGCATGTTCCTAGCGACCGGGTGGCGACACGCATGTCCAGGCGAAAAGCTAAAAGTGTCGATACACTCGCCAACGGGTGTTTCCATCACCCGGTCGCATCTTCGACCACACTGTATTTATAATTCCATTATAAGTTGGTCTGAATTCCGCTCCGCGCTCACTCTCCACTTGCGACGTCCGAGTCGCGATACCAACCACAGGAGTGAATCATGAAGGAGTTCGACCATAACCAGAATGAGGTTATCGACCTCGGCAAGGCCTCGGTTGAGACCAAGGGCGCCGTCGGTTTCTACATCGACGCCAGCGGCGGGCAATTGGCCAACAGCCCGGGCCTGCTCGACGAATAAGTCCTCGGCGGGCCGTGCGGCGCAATCCTGCCGCGCGACCCGCCGATTCGGGCTCCCAATCGATGGATCTCCACCGCGAAGGACTGGCGTGGCGCATTTTGGATGGCCAGCTCCTATTTCTCGATGTTTCCAACGATCGCTACTTTCGGTTGTCGGATGACGAAAATCGCAGATGTCTCGAAAAACTTGGCCGGTATCCCGAGAAGCAATGGCACCAACCGAGCAGCCTCGCCCGGCCTGCGGACTGGACCGTCCCAGAACAATCGAGCCCGGCAATCGCCGAGCACACCTTTAGTCTGCCCGCAGTCGCGAGAGCGCTTTGGATGCAACGCCGCGTTGAAGCGCGGCTCGCGAAACACTCTTTGGCGCTGGTCCTTTCCCAATTACGGAGCGTTGTCGAATCCAGGTCGGAAAGCCAATTCGAGATCAGTGAGAAGGGACGCAGGTGTATCGGGGCTTTTGAGGATGCACGATTGTTGCGCACCGCTGCGGACCGGTGTCTTTCGCGCTCCATCGCTCTCGCGACTTGTCTTGCCGCATATGGCGACCGGGCGCGGATCGTCATCGGCGTCCATACACCCCCTTTTGCAGCACACTGCTGGACGCAGCACCGAGACACGGTCTTGAACGACAGTGTCGAAGAAGTGCTCCGCTATGAACCAATTCTTGTCGTATGAGACCGCTACGTTTTGTTCTTGCGGTTCCTCATGGCGCGAACGGCCAAATCTTGCCGTCAATCGTTGCAACCCCGGGTCAGGTTTGTTCCGATGTCGCGGCCTTGTGGTGTGACAGCGAAACGCCCTGCCATTTCCTGAACCGACAGTGCTGCCTGATCGGGATCGCTTTTTCCCGAACGACATATCGCCGCGTGCGCGCCGCCGAGGAACTCGGGTTGGCCCCGGCCGAAGCCGAGGAGGCCGCCAAGCATCTCGTCGCCAACGTCTGGGGTGGATATGTCGCCATCCTAGGCGATTGGAGCAATGGGCCAATGGGTGTGCTGGTCGATCCTTCCGGACTCTTGCCCGTTTACCTTCTCTCCACATCCGAGCACGTCATACTGACCAGTGACCCGCTCCTGATTGCGGAAGCGGGAGGATTGGAGACGCCGGTTTCGTACCCGGCGCTGCACGCGCACCTGCTACGGCCTGAACAACGCCACCGGAAAACGTGTCTTGAGGGAATTGACGAACTCGCGCCTGGATCGCTGCATTTACTCGCGCGCCAGGGTTTGCAGATCCGTAGGATATGGCATGCAACCGACTTTCTCCCACGAATGCCGATCCCGGCATTCACGGATTACGCCGCGCAACTGAAGGAGCTCGGCGCCGCAGTGCTGCAAAGCTGGAGCGGCATGTTTGAAGAGCAAGCGTAGCGGCATCGGGCGGCGTCGATTCGTCATTCATTTGCGCTGCTCTGGCCCATTCGGGCGAACGCTTCGATTGCGTTACTCTCGCCACTCCGGATCCGTCCGGCGACGAGCGCATATACGCCAATCGCGTGGCGGAATGGTTCGGGGTTCGGTGTGTCGAACGGATATACGACCCGGCGTTTTACGATCCTTCGAGGTCTTCCTCCCGGGGGTTGCCGCGACCGGCCCGACGTTCATTCCAGCACATTCTTGACGCCTTGCTTGTCGATGCGATGGCGGACCTCGGCGCCTCGGTCATCTACGATGGCAACGGAGGCGACAATCTGTTCTGTTTCCTCCATTCCTCTGCGCCGGTAGCCGACCGGCTGGCAGCGGAGGGTCTGGGGACAGGCGTGCTGCGCTCCCTGATTGACATGTGCCATATCACCGGATGCTCGGTCCCCACCATGGTCGCCGCAGTTCTTCGCAGACGGCTTGGTAAGGGAACGAGGGAAAGCTGGCCGGTCGATGCGAGTCTGCTTACCTGCGGAACTGACGCTGCGTACAGCGAGCCACTCGTGCCCTGGCTGAGTCCTCTAGGGATCTCAGGTTCGGGAAAACGCGACCATATGGTCCTGATCATGCGGGCACAGAACCACATTCATGGACTGGCCGCCGGCCCGCCTCGATTTTCGCCACTAATGAGTCAGCCGCTCATGGAGTTTTGTCTCGGTGTTCCGACTTGGATATGGGCACACGGCGGCAGGAACCGCGCTTTGGCCCGGGCGGCATTCGCACAGGAATTGCCGCCTGCCGTGCTGGCCAGAACATCGAAGGCCGGACCCGACAGCTTCGTAAGGCAAATTTTCGCCCTGAACCGAAATTCGATCGCCGAGCGCTTGCTGGATGGGTTGCTCGCCGCGAACGGGGTAATCGACCGCCATGCCGTGGAAGCCGCGCTGCGCACTGATGAACGAGACGACAACAGCATGTTCGGTCGCATACTTGACCTGCTCGAAGCCGAGAATTGGGCTCGCTCATGGACCCGCTAATGGTTCAGCATGGCAGCGAAGGTCGCGTGTGGGCGGGGCACCCTCCATGGCGCTCCAGCGGGCGTACTGTGCTTCTCTTGAAGGATTGCAGTTCAGCCTGCCCATAAGCCAGAACTCGAACCATTCGACGACGCGCTCGTACATCGCCAGGCGATGCGACGATTGCCATTTGACATGAGACTCATCGGGGAACACGTAGAGTTCGATAGCCTTATTGTTATGCGAGAAGGTTTCAACGACATCGAGGCTGCCTTCGTACTCGCTGTCCCCTGCCTGGATCAAAATTGGAACATCGATCCGGTCCACATTGAGTATGAGCGACATGGGCTCCCAGAATGTTTCGGCACCGGGCTCGAAATAGCGATAACCCATGTCCCGCAAATACTCGGTAAACCGTGGCCCTGCAGCGAGAGCGAAGGAGTAGAGATCCTCGCAGCACGATCCCATCGAAGCGACCTGGAAAAGGTCCGAGTTGATCAGCGCCCACTGGACGGTCGATCCGCCATCACTGAATCCGCTGATCCCCATGCGCGTTGGATCGACCGCACCAGTCTCGACGGCGCGTCGTACAGCGAGCTCTAGTGCTTCCTGCACCTGGCGCCGGTCCGCCCAGTCATCTTCGCTCAATGTCCGTATTTCTGCATCGGTTGTTGCCAGATACGCCTCTGGCGGGAAATCAGGCCGGTCGAAACTGAGGACCGCGAATCCGCGTGCGGCGAGAGGCTGGATCGGAACCTCGTCCCCGGTTCCTCCGCGAAGGAAGCCCCGGCTCCGGTACTGCACCACGATCAGGGGATGCAGTTCGCCAGGTCGATGAGTGGGCGGCAGGACAAGGTCGGCGAAACTCTCGACACCGCTTGCCAGGCGGAAGCGGAAACGCTGGACGGAGCCATACTCCATGTTCTCAAGCTGCGGGTTTGGATCGTGGATCAGTCGTTCTGATCCCGTTCGCATGTCGAGCGCCACTAATCGGCGAGGCTGTGTGCTGCCCTCACGCCCGCAAATAAGTTCCTTGGCATGAGGGGCGCACCCGATGAACACATCATCGGAAATCAGGACTTGGCGAGGCGCAGCATCGCGGGGATCCCAGCGCAACAATGCCGTCTGGCTGTCGGCCCATCCAGTACGCTGGACGAGGAAAAGGGCGCGCTCCGAGGCCGACCAGAACAGTTCTCGGATGCCGTCGCATTGCGTGACAGGGCAGACTTTTCGGCTGCCGTCCGGAGCGGCCAGAACCAGCCGCGTCGGGCTGAGGAGACGCTCGGGGAACTCTGCTTCGAGCCAGGCCGAAAATCCGCCCTCTCCTGATCGAACATTTCGTGCGTTGTCCGGTATCGCTGCCGGTCGCGGCGGGGCAATAAGCACCTGCTCCATTTCGGTTGCAGGTCGCGATGACCCGTCCCGAAGCGAAACCCATGTATAGACCGGATCGGCATGACCGGTCGGTATCGGTCGGTCGGCTGCCTGCGGCGCAAACCGCGCGTCGAAGAGAAATCCGCGTCTGCCTTCGCTGGCGATTGCCGCGGCGGCGAGGCGAATTGCAGGTCTTGTGCTGACAATGAGACCCATTCCGTCCTGAGCCCAGGCGAAATCGTCGACATCGTCGGCCAGATTGGTTGCTCGGACCGCACCCGTTTGCCCGGTTGGGCTGGCCAACCAAACCTGTGTCGAACCGGCTTCTCTCCTCAGATACGCAATCCGCATGCCATCCGGCGACCATCGCGGCGCGCTCGTCCTAGGCCAACCCGCCAGTATCGCGGTGAAGTCGCGAAGCCGGAAATCGTCGCGAATGAATTCCCCGCCGCGCGCCACCTCGATTGGAGAACCTTCGCCGCTCAACGGCGCGACCAGCAATCTTTGGCAATAGCTATTCGTCTCGGGAATTGCGCGACGGACGGTGAAGGCGATTTGGCTGTCGTCAGGCGAGATACCAAATACACTTCGGTTGGGAGTTCCGACCGGTGCGCCAATATCCGCAATCCGGACTTGTCCGTCCACTGTCCACTCACCTAACTCCGCATTTGCCGTTTCCGGGGCGACCGGCAGTGCATCACACGGATCTTCGGCCGATGGCGGATCTTCAGCTGTCGGCACGATCGTCAGGCTGAGCGCTAGCGCAAAGAGCGCAGTCATTACCAATGCCTCCTCACGCCAAACGCGATGAAGCGCCCGATCGGAGAATAGTTGGTTGAATCGTAGGGTGTTGTGTTGGGACCGGTTTGGCCGATCACGTCCGGCTTATCGTTGAATAGGTTTTGAATGGTCAACGAGAATTCAAGACCGGGATCACGGCCGTCTCCCCGAATGACCGCATAGTGCATGCCAAGATCGACAGTTGCGCTTGGTGACAGCCGCTGCACGGTTGCAAGCCGTCTGTCGACGAGCGCACCGATATAACTGACTGCCGCATTGGCGGTAAGGCGGCCTGCCCGATATCTTGCTGCTCCACGCGCGCGGTAGCGGGGCGGGTTGAAAGTCGTACCGGCAAGCTGGACTTCAGGTAGTTCGGATGTGATGGTTTGCCTGCTGCGCAACCAGCTGCCGTTGAGATCCAATGCTATCGAGCGGTCATTCCCGAGATCGCGGTTCCAGGCAATCCTGGCATCCAGCCCTTCTACGCTCCACGCCGCGACATTAATGTTCCTGTTGTCGAACAGAACGACAACGTCTGCAGGATCGAACGGGCGGCCTGTGAAGTTCTCCAATCCGAACTGGGCACCCGTGATGAGTTCGGCCAAATCGGCCGGATCAGGTGAAAAATCGATGAGGCTGGCATATCCCGGATTGTTGATAGCAGCTGCGATCGATCCAGCGATCGGCGCAACGACGCGGTTGTCATAGCGGATATCATACCAAGTCGCGGAGGCGGTCAATCCTCGGACCGCTGCAGGCTGGACCTCGACTCCCGCCGTCCAGCTTCGGGCGCGCTCGGGACGGAGGTTGGGATTGCCGCCCCCGCTCAGAAACACTGTGTCGGAGCCGGTGCCCGCTCCGAACGCCGCAGCAGGCACCAGAATGGCCTGAGAAAAGATGTTTTGCTGGTAAAGCGTGGGAGCCTTGAACGAGCGTGCCCAACTCGCTCTGAACATCAGATCACCACCTGGCGAATAGGTAATCCCAAGGCGCGGGGTGGCGAGCTGGTCGAGTCCGGGATAGTCTTCGTAGCGAACTGCAGCGGATAGCGTTAGCTGCTCGATTCCATCGACGGCGTTCCGACCCGACATGAATGGAACATACAGTTCCGCGTAGGCGAAGCGTGCCCGTTGCGTTGCATCGAATTGCGCATTCAGGATCGCGCTTTCCAGAGAGTACTCGAGTCGATTGTTACGAAATCCGATGCCGACAGCCAAGCGCGTCTCGCCGCCGGGAAGAGTGGCGACCGGGCCTTCCGCACCCATTTCCAGCGAGGTGATCTGATGCAGGTAGCTTCCCGTAGAGACGCGCGCCGGACCTGTCTCTGGAATGAAACTGGTCTGGAAGCGGGTTCGATCGCGCCCGAAGACACCCGCGAGATTGGCCTTCCAACTCGGCCCAAGGTCGAACTGCAGCGACGGCGCTACGGAAAAGGTCTCGAGGTCGGGCTCACGCCGAATGCGCTGGGCCGGCGTGCCATCAATGGTGGTTGATTCGCGATACGAATAGAGCGCGTCGAGATTGGCCTCCACGCCTTCTGACAAGCTCTGGTGCGCCGAAAATGTTACGGCGTGGCGCCGGTTTGAGGGATAAAGCAAGGTTTCCGGTAGCAGTGATCCTGCATAGGCGCGCTCCCTCGCCTCAATCCCGGAATTGTTCGCGAAGTCGTAGGCGAAGACGAAGCCGCCACTGTTCCAGATTGTGCCTGCGACTATGTCGGCCTGTTGGCGAAAGTTGCCTCCATCGGTGCTCGCTCCAATCTGGGCCGAGGTTGTCACGCCCTCAAAGTCGCGGCGCAGGATGACGTTCACAACGCCGCCAACCGCGTCCGAGCCATAGAGCGCTGAAGCTCCATCGGGGACGACCTCGAGCCGGTCGACAATGGCGAGCGGAATGGCGGAGATGTCGACGCCCTGGGACGCCGAGTTGTATGGAAGGCGATGACCGTTGAGCAATGTCAGCGTCGCATCGGGCCCAAGCCCGCGCAGATTGGGAGTCGATGCTGAATTTACATTTTCATTGCCGATGCCGCCGCCCGAACCAACCCCAGGGTTCTGACCGCCCGAGAAATTCTGGGGTAGGTTGCGGATCGCTTCGCCGAGGTCCACCTGGCCCGTCTCGACGATCGTCTCGCGATCAAGCTCGATGACTTCACCTACGACCCGTGCGCCTCGGATACGCGTTCCCGTGACAACGATCGCGGAACTCTCTTCGTCCAAAGCTGTATCGCCAACCTCGGCAGCGTCATCTTGTGCCTGTTCGCCTGGACTGTCTTGGGCGAAAAGAGGAGGAGCGGCACCTGCAAATGCTGCCCCGGTTAGAAGGACGGAAAGTGTGCGAATTGTCGACGACATTGATATCTCCCTGTTTTGGCGCGGACCTACCGCTACAGAAGATGACGCTCACTTTTGCGAGCACCTTAGTTTCAATTGAAATTAAATTTTGAGTGGTCCCTTTTGGCCGGATGCCTGCAGTCACCAACTGTGACCCAGCGCTTGACGCAAATGCGCAAGAGCTTTCATCATGTGATAGTCGACCGTCGGCAGTGCGATGCCGAGTTCGATATGTATCTCTCGGTAGGATTTCTTCTCGAAGCGGTTCATCGCGAAGATACGCGCGCACTTTTCGGGGAGCTCTGCGAGCGCGATTTCCAGCGCTTGCCGGGTTTCACGGACATGCACGGCATCTTCTTGCGCAGCACGGCTTGGCGCGTCTGCGTTCTCCAGAAGTGGCTGGGTCCTGACCCGGCACTTTTGCCGCCGCGCCTCGTCCACCATCAAGTTGAATGCAATCCGCCTCAGAAAGCCCGCCGGATTGACGAGTTCCGTCAGCTGCTTGCTGGTCGCCGCACGCAGGAACACGTCCTGTGCCAGGTCGCGGGCGCGTTCGGAGCCCACGCGGCGCGCAAGATAGGCGATCAGTCCAGCCCGTTCCTCGCGGTAGAGGGCATCGAGTGTGCGGCGGCGACCGACCGTTCGGCTTACCTTTGCAGCGCAATATGCGGGACCCACGCACTGGGGAGATTGGTGCCGAATTTCGGCGGCAATTTGAGTCATGCTTCGAACTTGGAGGCGACCGCAACCTGAGTTCGCCGTGGCGAACTGCGTGCGGGTTCCAGGTCTGTGCCGCCGTCCGGGGCCTAGTTTGTGCCCCTTGATCGGTCCGGCCGCCGGGCCTGCGATGGACCGGCGTGCATGATGTCCGGCGGAAAGATCCACGCGGATGGTGCCAGAATATCAATCCGCGCGCTGTCAATCTGCCCAACATAGGAATGGCTTGCAAGAGGTAAGTAGAGCCGTTTTGGACCCGCTTGTGGCGGCGGTCGTCGCCTTCCCTAAGAAAGCAACGGTCTCGGCGAGCGCCTGATCAAATATGCCCAATATTGGGGAGGCGGCCCCCTAGGTCATGGAATGTCGGCGCGGTGCTGGCGCCTCTAGCGAAATCGGCGAGAAAGGAGGTGCTTCATGGATCGACCATTTGACAGCAACGACCGGACAGGCGCATTCGACTATTCGGATTTCGCGCAGGAATTCCTGCGCCGCAATGCCGCGTACCGGCAACAATACGCACGGATCGCCAGCGAAAGCGGTTTCGACCCGCAATCCCCAGCTTGCCGCCGAATGGCGCGTTCATGGGGCCTTGAATTTCCCGATTGATCCCGACCTTTCAGCTCGCAGCCATCCGGCGATCTGGCAAGCCGAGGAAAACGCTCATGTGGTAATTCTTGGCGGTGGGCGCGCAGTCAAGGCGGCGCGCGCAACGTGCGACCTGATCTCCAAGCGAACCAGCAATGCGGGAGATCATCTGGTCCTCGCCGGTGGTGGCGCTCGCCATCGGCTGCTCGTTATGGCCTCCGCCCGGTTGGGTGGAGACAATTATCTGATCCCTCGGGACCAGTCGTTTCCGATCAGGCTGGCGGCGCTCGATGCGTTTCACTGCTGTGTAGATGGTTCCGCTGCTCCCAGCGTGCGAAACCAGTTGCAGCCCACTGCCTATCAGTCCCACCGCTTCCACTTGCTGCTCGCCATACTTGATGCTTTATCCCGGGCGCCTGAGGGTGTTATGCTAAAAGATATCGCTGGAACCATTGTTTATCGGGGATTGTCCGCGCAGCGCGCCATTGACTGGAAATCGTCATCGCAACGCCGCCAGACCCAGCGTCTCGTGGTTGAGGCGCGGCGAATGGCGTCGCACGGCTATCTCGGCTTGCTTCGCCAAAGCCGGCTCCGCTCTTTTCAAACGCACTGAATGCACTATGGTTTTTCGTGGGGCATGCTGCTGAATTTTGCGGCGCGCCCGGATTGGAACCGGACCTTGAGGGTCGCAACTGCAACTGCTGGAACAGGTGGAATGGAACCGTCTGATCCGGCACCGAGCAGGCGGTCAGGTGGCGGCGTGTTGGATTGCGTGCTGCCGATCGAACGGCAGGTCTATGTACGCATATCTCGCGGAGGAATTCGCAACTGAACTTATCAATGTCCGTTCGGACACTGAACTCGACGGTGCGCTTAAACAGGTTTCCCGGCGCCTTGGCTTCGACCACTTCGCGCTTAGCCTGGAGATGCGTTCGACATCGTGCGAGGCACCGGGCCTGCTATTGCACGACTATCCCGACGAATGGGCGAGAGTCTATATTGCCTTCGACCTCGCAGGGCAGGATCCGGTGCGAAGAGCCTGTGACAAGACAATCATCGGTTTTGCCTGGGACTGGATTGACGAACTCGTCCCTCTCACGCGCGGCGACCGTCAAATGCTCAATGTCGGCCGGGAATGCGGTATCGGCAATGGCTATACTGTTCCGCGGCATTTGCCCGGGATAGGGCGCGGTACCTGCACCTTTGCTGTTCGGCCCGAGCGAGAACTGCCCCGACGGCGCTTCGCTGTCGCGGAAATGGTCGGGACGCTGGCTTTGAGCTGCGCGCTGGGCCTGAGTTCAGAAAAGTTTGATGAGAAGGTTCCCTCCCTGACCGACCGGCAGCGCGAGTGTCTGCTTTGGGTTGCAAGAGGGAAGACTGCGGCTGAAACGGCCATGATACTCGAAATCAGCACGGAGACCGTGATTCAGCATCTCAAGATGGCCCGCGAACGCTATCAGGTCCATTGTAAACAGTCCCTCGTCGTCGCGGCGCTGTTCGACGGGTTGATCGGGTTTGCCGACATTATCCGTTGGCGGGACGCAGGGTAAATCCACTGGCAATAACACAGCGTTCCTCCGCTATTTTCGATAACCCGTCGCCCGAGCGATGAGAACTCGCGTTGCATTGCGTAAATCGAGGAAACCCCATCCCCAGTTCTTGGTATGTCTGTAATTGAATGAATTTGTTGAGATGCCGCCTGTCATCAATCTTGCAGGTGGACCCAATGCAGCAATCAATGGGCGCAATTCGCGCCAGTCTCGCCGATCCGGCACTTCGCGTAATGTTCGAGGCGCGCAAGCGGGTCTTCGTTGACCTCCTCAAATGGGATGTGCCCGTTCTGGAGGACGCCTACGAAATCGATCAGTTCGACACGCCGTCAGCCAGCTATCTGGTTCTGACCGACAACGATTTCGGACACCGGGCTTCGGCGCGGTTGCTGAGGTCTGATGGCCCTCATATTCTCAAAGATCTGTTCCCGCATCTGTGTGCCGGGCCTGTCCCATTGCATGGCAATTTCCGCGAGATGACCCGCTTCTGTATCGAGCCAACGCTACCGCGCGGCGATCGGCGCAAGGCCCGCAACCAACTTGTCTCTGCGCTGGCCGACCATGCCTTGGCGAACGGGATTGCAGGCTACACGGCTGTGGCTCCGATGCCCTGGTTCCGGCAGATCGCAGACTTCGGCTGGCAATGCCATCCGCTCGGACCGGGCGAAGTAATCGATGGTCAAGAATTGGTCGCACTGCAGATTAAAATCGATCAAAATACGCGCGAGGATCTTGAAAGCACCGGCATCTACGGCGGCGAGGCATACCGCATCGCCAATGCCAGCATGGAGCTGGCCGCATGACCGACAAAGCGCACACCCCATGGCTGGAGCAACTACGGTCCGATGGCTACTGCATAATCCCTCGCCTGATGCCCGATGCCACTATAGCCGGGCTCGATGCGGACCTTGAAGATGCATTCGAGAAAACGCCGACGGGCAAAGGCGACTTCTACGGGCGCCGGACCCAGCGTTTCGGGGGATTGCTACGCCGGTCACGGTGGGCGAGCGATCTCGTGCTCCAGCCTCTGGTCCTGGCAATCGCTCGGGAAATACTCGGCGACGCCTGCGACAAGATCCAGCTTAATGTCGCGCAGGCCATCGCCATCCATCCCGGAGAGATCGAACAATTTCCGCATTGCGATCACGACATGTGGGCAGGCCGCAAAGGCGATCACGAATATCTCCTCAACGTCATCTGGCCGCTCACCGAGTTCACCGCCGAAAACGGCGCAACGCGCATATATCCCGGTACGCACAAGCAAGTGATCGAAAGTCTCGATCAACTCGATGATCCGATAGTGGCCGAATGCGGACCCGGAGACGCGATCTGCTTCCTAGGATCGACCGTGCACGGTGCCGGGCCAAATCATACGAATACAGTCCGACGCGGCGTCGTGATCGGTTACAGCCTCGGCTGGCTCAAACCCTATGAAAACCTCTGGCTAGCTTATCCGCCACAGATCGCCAAAACCTTCTCGCCTGAGCTCGCCGAGCTGGCGGGATATATCCAGCATCGCCCCAATCTCGGAAATTTTGAGGGGCAATGTCCTTCGATCCTTCTTCGCGGCGATGTGCCCGATTATCCGCAGGCTACCGATGGCCTGCGTCCGGACCAGGAGGATGCCGTTCGCGAATTTGCCGAAGCGCAGCGTTATCGGTCGTGAGCCCCGCGCACGTTCTCGAACCCACCTATTGCCGCCTCAAGCGGGCACTGATGGAGGGAGCATGGCGAGGCGGAACGAAGCTGGAGGCAATGCGGCTCGCCGACGACTTCGGAGTGAGCATGACGCCCGTACGGGACAGCCTGAACCAGCTCGTTGGGGAAGGCCTAGTCGACCTGACCCCCGGAGAAGGGTTCCGGGTTCATGTCCTGACCGAGCAAGCTTTGCGGGATATCCTCAATGTGAATGCGCTGCTTCTCGAAACTTCATTGTCGGAAAACACCTCGACGGAGGCCCAAAGAGATGATCAACCCTCTTCTGATACCTATCCCGACCGCCTGGCCGCGGCTTATCTGGGTCTCGCGCGCGGATCAGGCAACGGCTATCTCGCCTATCTGGTCGATAGGATAAACGAGCGCCTTCATCCTGTCAGGAAGCTCGAACCGCAGGTTTTGCCGAAAGCGATTGATATGCTCAATCGGATCGAGGCCAGTCTAACAGCAACTCGAGGTGAGCAGCTCGAAGCGATACGCAGGTACCACGAGCAGTGCCGCTCGGCGGCGTCGCAACTCATCAGCCTCCTGTAGAATTCGATCCGCTCTCGCTCTCCAATGAACCTGATGCAGAGAGGATTTGCACTAGATGGCTGTTCCAGTCATCCAGGGCTTCGCGCTTTTCGTCCTTCCAGTCATGCCGCTGATAGACTCCAGCAACACCTGCACGCGAGCCGCCGACGTGGTTGAGCACAGCCTCGGTGACCTCAAACCGCACACCCAGACGCTGGAAGTTAGTGGCAAGCGTTCGTCTCAGATCGTGTAACCGCCAAGCAGGTAACGGATCCCCCTGTTCCGCCTCGATTGCGCTATCAAGCGTATTCTTGCCCTTGGCGTAGCCCGTGAAACCCGCTCCGGTCGATGTTGCAAATATCCTGCCTTTGCGCGGCCAGATGTCGCTGCGCGCCTGCCGGTCCAGTTCTGCGATCGCAAGATCGTTTAACGGGATCGAGTTCGGCTCACCGTTTTTGGTTCGTGAGCCTGGAAGCGTCCACAACCGCTCGCTCCGATCAAGTTCCTGCCAATGCATTCCCGAGACCTCTTCGCGGCGCTGTCCGGTGGCAATGAGCAAGTGAACGATCGGCCCGAAGCAGGGATGACATTGAGGAGCCGCATTCCAGACGAGCCGCAGCTCATTATCCTTAAGCCAACGATCTCGCGGCTTGACCGGGGGCGGCGTTTCCATCCCCTCCATCGGGCTGCGCTCGATATCGCCGCGACTGACCGCCCAGCGAAAGAGCCGCCGCATGACAGCGAAGACATTCCGGCGATTGGCAACCTGTTCCTCGGGCATGTTGTCCAGAACGGCTACGATGTCCGACCTCGAAATTCGGGGAAGCGGCTTTTTCCCGATAACCGGTTCAAGATAAAGCCGGATGACGCGTTCAACGAGCCTCGCCCAGCCAACGCCCTTGCAGGACCGAGCGAAATGCGACGCGTAGTTGTCGAATGCGAGATCGATGGATTCGCGGCGCCTCCGCTTGTCGTCGTCTACAGGATCGATACCTTGCGCAATTAGCAACTGAAGGCGCTCTGCTTCCGCTCTCGCTGTCGTCGGTGTCCACGGCGACCCGTGCGGCCCGATTGTGTAGCGTCTTGTTCGAGCTTCACGGCCGCCCATCCGGAACTGCAGCACATAGGATATCGAGCCAGCTGGAGTGATTTTCGCACCGAATCCTTTGAGGTCGGTATCCCAAAGGAGCTGGCTCGCGCTGCTCGGCTCGAGCGCATCTATCGATTTTTTCGTGATTTTTCCTGTTGCCATCCGAAACCTCGTGTCCCTTTTCTGGCAATCACCGGGCAATCACGCAAGAGGAAAAAGGGGCGAAATGGAGGCAATTCTGGCGTAGGGTGAATCTGCTAAGTACATTGTTTTACAACGATTTCGTACTTTGGCGTCGTCTGAATCGAAAGTACCAGACTTCGTGCCCCTGGCGCCGGGCCTTTGCCTCGTATCGCGTTTCGGGCCAGCCGCCCGGCCGCACCTGGAAATCGGCGGGCTTGTCGCACAGCCATTCGAAGCGCCCGGTATGGCGCTGCATCACCAGCAATGCGTGGCGCAGATAGATCGGATGGTCGGTGCCGAACCGGAATTCGCCGCCCGGCTTCAGCTTGCGCGCGATGAGGTCGACCGGGCCGTCGTTCATCATCCGGCGCTTCGCATGGCGCGCCTTCGGCCAGGGATCGGGATGCAGCAGATAGCAGAAGGACAGCGCGCCATCGGGAACCCGGTCGAGCACCTGCAGCGCGTCGCCCATGTGCAGCCGCACGTTCGGCAATGTCCGCTCCCGCACATGGAGCAGCGCGCCGACCACGCCGTTCACGAAGGGTTCCGCCCCGATAAACCCATGATCGGGGAGCATGTCGGCACGCCCTGCCATATGCTCACCCGAACCGAAGCCGATTTCGAAATGCAAAGGGCGATCGCTTCCGAACAGGCCCGCCGCGGTGATCGGCCCGTCGTCCGGCACCGCGATCTGCGGATAGAGTTCGTCGAGCAGATGCTGCTGCCCGCTGCGCAGTTTCTTCCCCTTGGACCGGCCATAAAGCCGGTTGAGCGTGAGGGGATCGCCTTCCTTGTTCGCCGTCATGCCGCGCCGATAGCGGGTGGCACGCGCCGCGTCGAGATGCGATCGCCCGGGCTTCCCCCGCCCGCTTTGTCGGGAGTCAGGCCGCCTCCGCCTCCTGGGCCGGGTCGCGCAGGACATAGCCGCGGCCCCAAACGGTCTCGATATAGTTTTCCCCGTCGCACGCCATCGACAGCTTCTTGCGCAGCTTGCAGATGAAGACGTCGATGATCTTCAACTCCGGCTCGTCCATGCCGTTGTACAGGTGGTTAAGGAACATTTCCTTCGTCAGCGTCGTGCCCTTGCGCAGCGACATCAGCTCCAGCATGGCATATTCCTTGCCGGTGAGATGCACGCGCGAGCCTGCCACCTCGACCGTCTTGGTATCGAGATTGACGGCGAGCTTGCCGGTCCGGATCACCGATTGCGAATGCCCCTTAGACCGGCGAACGACGGCATGGATGCGCGCGATCAGCTCGTCCTTGTGAAACGGCTTGGTCACGTAATCGTCGGCGCCAAAGCCGAAGCTGCGGATCTTGGAATCCATTTCGGCGATGCCCGAAAGGATGAGAACGGGCGTCTGCACCTTGGCGACGCGCAGTTTCTTGAGCACGTCGTACCCGTGCATGTCGGGCAGGTTGAGATCGAGCAGGATGATGTCGTAATCGTAGAGCCGCCCGAGATCGAGGCCCTCTTCGCCAAGATCGGTCTGATAGACGTTGAAGCCTTCGCCCCCCAGCATGAGCTCGATCGCCTTTGCCGTGGTCGGTTCGTCTTCGATCAACAAAATCCGCATGATGTCGCTTCCCTGTTTCGTATCGCCCCAACCCGCGATCGCCGTAGTCCCCGATCTGGAAGAGCCAGTGCCCCGAATTAACCATACAAATGATGGGCGACAAAGGTTAATAAGGTGTGAAATGGACCCAAGGCACTGAAGCGTAGGTGTTGTGTGCCCGAAAATTCGCTCTGTTCCCCCGGATTGCGCCACTTCGGGCAAGGTCCGAAACGGAGGATTATCGCCGCGCGACGCGCGTTGCGGGGGGCGGATTACCGGCTGGCGGCGATCCGTTTGAGGCGCCGCCGCTGGACCGAGGAGCCGATGCCGATCGCCTCCCTGTATTTCGCGACCGTCCGGCGGGCGAGCGTATAGCCGCGATCCTTGAGGCATTCGACCAGCGCATCGTCCGACAGGATCTTCTTCGGGTCCTCCGCATCGCAAAGCTGGCGAATGGCGGCCTTCACCGCCTCGGCGGAGGCGCCGCCCTCGCCGTCGGCATGGGCGACGCCCGAACCGAAGAAATATTTCAGTTCGAACGTGCCGCGCTCGCAATGCAGGAACTTGTTCGACGTCACCCGGCTGATCGTCGATTCGTGCAATTCGACCTTTTCCGCCACCTCGCGCAGGGTGAGCGGGACGAGCGCGGACACGCCGCGGCGAAAAAACCCGTCCTGCCGCCGCACGATTTCATGCGCCACCTTCAATATGGTGCGCTGCCGCTGATCCAGGGCGCGGGTGAGCCAGTTCGCGTCGGTCAGTTTTTCACCCAGCCAGCCTTGGGCGGCGCGGTCGCGGCAGTGGCGTTTCATCTGCACGTAATAGTCGCGATTGATGACGAGCCGGGGCAGCGTGCGGCGGTTGATGGCCACGCCCCAACCGCCTTTTTCGCGGCGGATAAGCACGTCGGGCACCACCGGCGTCGCCGCCCCGCCGCCAAAGCGGTGCCCCGGTTTGGGATCGTAGCGCCGCAATTCGGCGATCATGTCGGCAAGGTCGTCGTCATCGACGCGGCAAATCCGGCGAAGATGCGCGAGATTTCCCTGCGCAAGCAGGTCCAGATTGGCGAGCAGCGCCGCCATGCACGGGTCGTGGCGATCGGCCTCCTTCGCCTGTAGCGCGAGACATTCGGACAAGGAGCGCGCACCGACCCCCGTCGGGTCGAGCGTCTGCAGCAGCGCCAGCGCCCGCTCCGCCTCGTCGAGCTCGATGCCGAGCGTGGCGGCGATGTCGCCAAGGTCGCCGACGAGGTAGCCCGCCTCGTCCAGATGATCGATCAGATGCCCGGCGACGAAGCGGAGCACCGCCGTCCCGTCCGCGGCGCCAATCTGCGCGTGGAGATGCTGCGCCAGCGTGGCGGCGTCGTCGGCGCGTTCGGCAAAGTCGAAATCGCCATCGGACGCGGCACCTTGCCCCATGCCCCCCTCGCGCGCGCCGATCCCGTCGCCGGTGTCGAAATCGCGATCCGCCGCATCGGGCGCGATGTCGAGTGCGTCGCCGCCATTCGTGCTGCCTGCATCGGGCAATTCGGCGTCGGCCTGGACCGGCGCGGCAGCCTCCCCGGTATCGCCGAGTTCGAGCAGCGGATTATCCGCCACCGCGTCGGCGATATGGCTTTCCAGTTCCAGGTTCGACAGCGTCAGCAGGCGGATCGCCTGCTGCAATTGCGGTGTCATCACCAGCGATTGCGATTGCCGTATGTCGAGGCGGGGGCCGATGGCCATGGGACGTCAGCCGCGCGGATCCGGCAGGAGGGCGCGCACGCAGTTCACAAGGTGAACCCCTCGCCGAGATAGAGCCGCCGCACGTTTTCATCGGCGACCAGCGCCTCCGGGCTGCCGGCAAAGAGCACCTGCCCGCCATAGATGATGCAGGCTCGGTCCACGATTTCGAGCGTTTCGCGCACGTTGTGATCGGTGATGAGCACGCCGATGCCGCGCCCCTTCAGATCCTTGACCAGATCGCGAATGTCGCTGATCGAGAGGGGATCGATGCCGGCGAAAGGCTCGTCGAGCAGCATGATCGACGGTTTCGCCGCAAGCGCGCGGGCGATTTCGGCGCGGCGCCGTTCCCCGCCCGAAAGCGCCATCGCCGGGCTTTCGCGCAGACGCGTGAGCCCGAATTCGTCGAGCAGCCGCTCCAGCTCGGCGGCGCGGACCTGCTTGTCCGGCTCCACCAGTTCGAGCACGCAATTGATGTTCTGTTCGACGCTCATCCCGCGAAAGATGCTCGTTTCCTGCGGCAGATAGCCGAGGCCGAGGATCGCGCGGCGATACATCGGCAGGTTGGTGATGTCGTTCCCGTCGAGCAGCACCCGCCCCGAATCGGGCCGCGCAAGCCCCATGATCGAATAGAAGCACGTCGTCTTGCCCGCGCCATTGGGGCCGAGCAGGCCCAGCACCTCGCCCTTCGCGACGGAGAGCGAGATGTCGGTGAGCACCGCCCGCTTGTCGTAGCTCTTGGCGATGGACAGCACCTCAAGCCCGCCTTGCGGCACAGGGGGCGCGGCCGTCTCTTCGGGGTCTACGGCGGGGTCGAGAGTGATCTCGGTAGCGATGGCGTCTGGTCCTTGGTCTGCGGCGGGGTGCCGGTCACGATCGGTTGTGGCGCAACGCATATCATGGCCTGCCAACCATTAAAGCCCCCTCAACGCCGTCATGCAATCGGTTTGGCAGGCGGTTTGGCAGGATTCGTGCATGGCCACCCTGCGCGCGATGGCCCAGCGCCCCCGAAACAGCCGTATATGCAGTGCCATTGACCTTGGCCGTGAAACAAATGATACTCGATCCGGGACTGAAAGGGAAAGGATCGTGCGGCATGGCAGGATCGCAAACACGAATCGAACGTAGCGCCCGCTTGCACCGCGAGCGAGAGATGGCTCGACCGGCGCCGCCGGTTCATGCGACCCGCGGCTGGCCGAGGAAGATCAGCGACAATATCGCCTATGCGCTTCTGGCGTATACGGTCCTGCAGATCTTCGTCACGGTAAAGCAGCTGAAGGAATTTTCCGGCACGTTGCTGCCCTATATGGCGCTGGTCATTCTGGTGCTGGCGATCATACCGCTCTGTCTGAAGCTGGAGCGGCGCTGGGCCGGGATGTCGGATGAAGCGGCGCACAATCCGCAATATCGCGGGGCCTATCGCCGCGATCAGCTGCTCATCTGGGCAGGGGCGATCGGGCTGCCGTTCGCGATCGCGGGGCTGGCGCGGATGCTGCACGGGTAATCCGCGCAACGGGCTGAACGCGGCGGCGGCGCTTGCCCAGCGGGCAGGCAATGCCTATCCCGCCGGTTTCGAATTCAGGAGAAACCGGCATGTCGAGATCCAACCCGTGCTGAACGCCGAGCAGGCGGAGAGCCGCTGCCACGATCTGATCGCCCGCGTGCGGCGGCTGGGCGCCGATGCGGCGGATGCCGTCTATCTCGGCGATTTGTCCGAAACCGTGCATGTCCGGCTGGGCGCGCTTGAAGAGGTGGAGCGATCCGAATCCGAGCATTTCGGCCTGCGCGTCTTTATCGGGCAGAAAAGCGCCACCATCGGGTCGAGCGCCGCCGACGAGGCCGCGCTCGACGAATTGTCGCGCCGGGCCGTGGCCATGGCGGAGGCGGCGCCTGCCGACCCCTATGCCGGGCTGGCGCCTGCCGACATGCTGATGACAGGGGCAACCCCCGCGCTCGATCTCCTGTCGCCGCCGCCGGGGCCGGACGCGCTGCGCGAAGCTGCGGAACGGACCGAGGCGGCGGGCCGTGCCCATTCCGGCATCACCAATAGCGACGGCGCCGCGGCAAGCTATGGCCGCGCCATCGCCGCGCTGGTTACGAGCCACGGTTTTGCCGGGAATTACGAGCAGGCGCGCCATGCGCGGTCGATCTCGCTCGTCGCGGGGAAGGGCGCGGGGATGGAGCGCGGCTATGCCGGGCGCAGCGCGCGCCATGCAGGCGATCTGCCGGACGAGGAGAAGATCGGCACGCTCGCTGCGGATCGCGCGCTCGAACGGCTCCATCCCGGCACCATGAGCAGCGGGCCGATGCCCGTCGTCTTCGATCCGCGGGTGGGCGGAACGCTGCTCGGCCATCTTGCCGCGGCGATTTCGGGCCACAGCATCGCGCGCCAGGCCAGCTTTCTCCTCGAATGCGAGGGGAAGCGCATCTTCCCGGCCGCCATCACCGTGGCCGACGATCCGCTGCGCCATCGCGGCCTGCGTTCGCGGCCCTTCGACGGGGAGGGATTGCCGACCGCGCCGCGTGATCTGGTGGCGGAGGGGCGGCTGACGGGCTGGTTGCTCGACAGCGCATCGGCGCGCAAGCTTGGCCGCCGCCCGACGGGCCACGCGGCGCGCAGCGGGGGCGGTTCGCCCGCCGTCGCGACCAGCAACGTGACCCTGAACGCCGGCGATGTATCGCGCGACGCGCTCATCGCCGACATCCGCGGCGGCGTGCTGGTGACGGAGCTGATCGGGCAGGGGGTCAATCTCGTGACCGGGGATTACAGCCGCGGCGCATCGGGCTTTCGCATCGTGAATGGCGCCATCGCCGGGCCGGTAGCGGGCTTTACCATCGCCGGCAATCTTCTGGACATGTTCGCGCAGATGACCGCCGCCGACGATCTCGACGACATTCGCGCCGTCAACGTGCCGAGCCTGCGCGTCGACGGCATGACCGTGGCGGGGGGGTGACGACCATGCGCCGTGCCATGCTTGCCGCCGCGCTGCTGCTTTTCTCCGCGCCCGTCCATGCCGCCCTTCCCGATCTTTCGGGCGGCGGCGCAGCCGAACCGTCGGCGCCTGCGCAGGAGATCGAGGCCGAACAGGGTGCCGAGCAGGACATTCGCATCGCCGCGCGCATCCGCAATATCTTCGCCGCGATCGAACCGCTCGCCAATGTCGGCGTGCAGGTCGAGCAGGGCGTCGTCACGCTCAGCGGGAACGTCGCGCAGGCAGAAGCCGCGCAGCAGGCGGAGGACATCGCATCACGCGTGACGGGCGTCGTCACCGTGTCGAACCGGATCGAGCGCGACCTTGCCGTCAACAGCAACCTTGCACCCACGCTCGGCGGGATCGTGGACGAGGCGCGCGGCCTTGTCCGCATGTTGCCGCTCATTCTCGTCGCGACGGTGGTCGCGGTGCTGGTGGCGCTGCTGTTCGGCGCGATCTCGCGCATGCGCTGGCTGCTCGACAAGGTGACGCCCAACGCCTTCGTCACCGAATTGTTGTCCAGCGCGATCAAGTTCGTGGGCGTGTTGTTCGGGCTTTATCTCGCGCTGAAGATCCTCGGCGCGACGGCATTGCTGGGCGCGGTGCTCGGCATCGGGGGCGTCATCGGCATCGCGGTGGGCTTTGCCGTGCGCGACACGATCGACAATTACATCTCCTCCGTCATGCTGTCCCTGCGACAGCCGTTCCGCGCCAACGACCACGTGATGATCGAGGGGAACGAAGGCCGCGTCGTGCGCCTCACCAGCCGGGCCACCGTGTTGATGACGCTGAACGGCAACCATCTGCGCATTCCCAATTCGACCGTCTTCAAATCGGTCATCCTCAATTACACCCGCAATCCGCAGCGCCGTTTCGAATTCGATCTCGGCGTGGATGCGGACGACAATCCGGTGGACGGCATGGCCACGGGAATAGAGGCGCTGCGCGGTCTGGATTTCGTGCTCGACGAACCCGAGCCGACCGCCGTCATACGCGAGGTCGGCGATTCCAATATCGTCATCAGCTTTCGCGGCTGGGTCGATCAGGAAGAGACCGATTTCCTCAAAGGACGATCCATCGCGATCAAGGCGGCGAAAGACGCGCTGGAGGAGGCGGGCTTTGCCCTGCCGGAGCCGATCTACCGGCTGCGTTTCGATTCCGGCAGCCCCCTCGCACTGGGCGAAGGGGCGAGCATTTCGCAGGCGCCGCGTCCCGCGCCCGCCGCGCCGTCCCCCGTCACCACGCGCAAGCGGGCGAGCGGGGAGAGCGAGGCACAGGCGCGGAGCACCCGGCCGGAAAACCACATCGCGGAACTCGTCGACCGCGAGCGTGCCGTCACGGGCGAGGCCGACCTGCTCGATTCCAGCCGCCCGGTGGAATGATCGCGCCGACAACGGGGGCACTCGATACGAAAAAGCCCGGCGGTTTTGGGACCGCCGGGCTTTTGCATGGGATGGTGAGGCGCGCCTCAGCGCTTTTCGTTCTGGGCCTGCTTCTCGCGTTCGATCGCCTCGATCACGATGCGGCGGGCTTCCTCGGCGCCGCCCCAGGTGCCGACGCGGACCCATTTTTCCTTTTCCAGGTCTTTGTAATGGGTGAAGAAATGCTCGATCTGCTTGAACAGGATTTCGGGCAGGTCGCCCTTTTCCGACACCTTGGTGTAATAGGGAAAGGTCGAATCCTCGGGCACGCAGACCAGCTTTTCATCGCCGCCATGTTCGTCTTCGAGGTTGAGCACCGCGATGGGACGCGCACGCACGACGCAGCCGGGCACGAACGGGCTGCGCGCCACGACGAGCGCGTCGAGCGGATCGCCATCGGGCGACAGCGTGTGCGGAACGAAGCCGTAATTGGCGGGGTAACGCATCGGCGTGTGCAGGATGCGATCGACGAACAATGCGCCCGAATCCTTGTCGAATTCGTATTTCACCGGCTCGCCGCCAACGGGAACCTCGATGATGACGTTCAGGCTTTCGGGCGGGTTGGACCCGGTCGGGATCAAGTCGATACGCATGTGGGCTTTCGTCCTCTGTCTATCCGGCGCTGCGTTGCAGCATGTGACCCGGCGGGGCTGTAGCGCGGCGCGCCGCCTGCGCCAAGAGCGCATTTCGCGCCCCCGGCACGGCGCGGCTCACGCATGGCCGCGCCGCGTTTTTCAATCGGCGACCGTCGGTTCGAGCAGGCGATCGAGCAATTGTTCGCCGTCCTTCCCGTCCACCGGTTCGAGCCAGGGATAGCGCAACCCCCCGTCATAGGCGAGCGGCACGGTGAGGTAACGGCCCCCCCGCTCGATCAGCAATTCGATCGGCCCGCCGCCATCGGCCGCGGCCGCAATGGCGCGCTTCATCGCGTCGCTGTCATAGGCCTCGCCATTGACGGCGACGATATCCGCCCCGCCGACGATGCCCGCCTTGAACGCTGGCCCGTCCCACAGGACCGAGGACACGGACCCGTCATTGCCCACGTTCAGCCCAAGCGAATGCCACAGGTTGAGATATTTGGCGTTCGCCATGATCGCCTCGTCATAGGGGTTGGGCTCGGGCCGGAATGCCACGCGATAGCCGGCAAGCTCCACCCCGCGCGTCGGCGCCGGCTGGTTCGGCAATTGCAGGCGTCGGCCAAGGAAATTCGCCCAGTCGTAGGGATGAACCGCGTTGAGATCGGCGACGACATCCTCGAACTCGTACGTCACCTCGCCCCAGTCGCCGTCGCGCAGCCCGAAGAACCTCTTGTTGAAATCCTCCAGCGATTTCCGGCCGCCCGTCTCGCGCCGGATCAGCATGTCCGCCTCCAGCCAGGTCAGCGCGCCCTCGCTGTAATATTCCTCACCGCGGGACTGGCTCGAAAACGGCTTGGCCTTGCGCGCGGCGAAGATGGGATCGTGCGTCGTGTCCTCCACCGAACGCCACGCCCGGCCCGGCTGCGTCATGTAATTGGCGACCGTGCGGGCGATGTCGCCCTTGATCAGGTCGGTCGTCTGCAATCCCGAACGCGCGGCCAGCACCATGTCCCAGTAGCTGGTCATGCCTTCATAGACCCAGAGCAGGTTGTCCTGCATCGGTTGACGATAATCGGGGGTCCACAGGCGCGCGGGGCGGCGGAACTTGCCGTTCCAGCTATGCGTCATTTCATGGGGCAGCAGACCGCGGCGGTATTCGGTCTTCTTCCACTCGGTAAACGTGTCGGGCGGAAGCGTGTTTTCCGAACTGCGATGATGTTCAAGGCCGATCCCGCCGAGCTTGTCGGTGAGGCCGAGCAGGAATTCGTAGTGGTCGAACGGTTTCGAGCCATAAAGCGCGATCGCCTCGTCCACGAGCCGGCGATGCGCGTCGATCTGCTCCTCGCTCGCCTCGAGGTAGCGCGGCGCATCGGCGAACACCTCGAGATCGACGTTCTGACCCAGATCCCACGCACGGTGATAGGCGCCTGCGAAGATCGGCGAATCCACCAGCGTCTGATAATCCGTGGTCGCCCATTGCACGGTGTCGCCCGCGCGGCTTATCCCGTCGAGCGCGGTCGCGACGTCCCATCCTTCGGGAAAGGTCACCGTCGGGCGGATCGCGATGCGGCGCACGTAATGCCCGGCGGGATAGAGGCTGACATCCTCGAACTTGAGGTTCATCATCTCGGGCGTCATGACGATGCGCCCCTCGTTCGGCTCCAGCGGGGAGGTATAGACGAGCTGCGCCGCGACCTGCGCCGTGCCGGCAGGAACCTCGACGTGAAAGGCGTAGACCTCGACCGGGTCGCGCGTCCATTTCAGATCCTGCCCATTGGCGGTGAAACGAATGCCGGTCAGCTCGGCCAGGAAACCGCGCGGCGCATGCTTGCCCGGAAGCCATTCGGGATAGAGCAGGGTCAGACGCTCCGTCCCCGGCGCGAGCGGGATCGTCTCGGTCGTGCGGAACACGCCGCGCGTGATGTCGGTCGCATCGACGGCGAGGTCGATGGTGCCGCCCGGCCATGGCGTATCGACCGGATCGGGCACCGACGGCGAAATCGGCACGGCCTGCGGGAGCGAGCGCTGCTGCTCCGCCTGTGTCTGTGCATGGGCGGGCATGGCGATGGCGAAAAGGGATGCGGCGGTGAGAAGGGCGCGGCCCGTGATGGTCTTTTTCATGGGCGATGGTGTGCCGCGAGCGCCGCGCATATGCAATACGCCAGTGCGGTGCGGCGATGCTTTGCAGGAGCGGGCTTTGCGGGTAAAGGCCGCGCCATGACGGACAAGCGCATCGACACACCGCAGGCCATTCGCGGAACGCAGGACATCTTCGGAGCGGAGGCGGAGGCCTTCGCCCACGTGGTCGAAACCTTCGAACGCATTCGCCGCCTTTACCGGTTTCGCCGGGTCGAGATGCCGGTCTTCGAAAAGACCGCCGTGTTTTCGCGCAGCCTGGGCGAGACGACCGATGTCGTGTCGAAGGAAATGTACAGCTTCGAGGATCGCGGCGGCGAATCGCTCACGCTCCGGCCCGAATTCACCGCCGGTCTGACGCGCGCGTTCCTGACCAACGGGTGGCAGCAGCACGCGCCGCTGAAACTCGCCACGCATGGCCCGCTGTTCCGTTACGAACGCCCGCAAAAGGGACGCTACCGCCAGTTTCACCAGATCGACGCCGAAATCATCGGCGCCGCCGAACCGCAGGCGGACGTTGAATTGCTCGTCATGGCGGATCAGCTCCTGCGCGAGCTGGGCATTGCGGACGGCGTGACCCTGCAATTGAACACGCTGGGCGATGGGGAAAGCCGGGAGAACTGGCGCCGTGCGCTCGTCGAATATTTCGGCGACCACCGGGCCGAACTGTCGGAGGATTCGCAGGACCGGCTGGAGCGCAATCCGCTGCGCATCCTCGATTCCAAGGATCGCCGCGACCGTGCCTTCGTCGCCGACGCGCCGCAGATCGACGCGTTCCTTTCGGGCGAGGCGCAGGAATTCTTCGCCGCCGTCACCGAAGGGCTGGATGCCGCGGGCGTCGCATGGGAACGGGCGGCGTCGCTCGTGCGCGGGCTCGATTATTACCGGCACACCGCGTTCGAATTCGTGACCGACCGGTTGGGCGCGCAGGGGACCGTGCTGGGCGGTGGGCGTTATGACGGGCTGGTCGAGGCACTGGGCGGGCCGGCGACCCCGGCGGTCGGCTGGGCCGCGGGGATCGAGCGGCTGGCCATGCTGGTCGGCGAACGGGGCGAGCCATCCGCCGATGTCGCGGTCGTGCCGATGGGCGCGGCGGCAGAGGCCGCGGCGGCGGGCATCGTCGCCGATCTGCGCCGCGCAGGGCTCACCGTCGACATGGCGTTCAAGGGCAATATGAAAAAGCGGATGAGCCGCGCCAACGACAGCGGCGCGCGTCATGCCGTGATCCTCGGCGACGAGGAACTCGCCGCAGGCGAGGCGACGGTCAAGACGCTCGCCACCGGGGAGCAGGCGCGTGTGCCGCTTACCGGTCTTTTGCCCGTGCTGAAGGGTTGAACCCTTGCGCGTGTCCGACGAACGCCTCGCCCAGATTGCCGGGCGTTTTGCCGAGCTTGAGGCGCGGCTGGCCAGCGGCACGCTGGAGGGGGAGTCCTTCGTCGCCGCCAGCCGCGATTATGCGGAACTCGAACCGGTCGCGCGCGAGGCTGCCGGGGTGGCCGCCATGCGCGGCGAGCTCGCCGAGGCCCGCGCGATGCTCACGGATCCCGAGATGCGCGCGATGGCAGAAGAGGAGATCGTCCGCATCGACGGCGAATTGCCCGCGGCGGAGGATCGGCTCGCGCTGGCCCTGCTGCCCCGCGACAGCGCCGATGCGCGGCCCGCGATGCTCGAAATCCGGGCCGGCACCGGCGGGGACGAGGCGGCGCTGTTCGCCGGCGACCTTTACCGCATGTACGAACGTTTCGCGGTAAAGAGCGGCTGGCGAATCGAACCGATCAGCACCAGCGTATCCGATGTCGGCGGGTTCAAGGAAATCGTCGCCCATGTCACCGGCACCGGCGTGTTCGCGCGGATGAAGTTCGAAAGCGGCGTCCACCGGGTGCAGCGCGTGCCCGTCACCGAAAGCGGCGGGCGCATCCATACCAGCGCGGCCACCGTCGCCGTCCTTCCCGAACCGGACGAGGTGGATGTGGAGATTGCCGACGCGGATGTGAAGATCGACATCTACCGCGCATCGGGCGCCGGCGGGCAGCATGTGAACACCACCGATTCCGCCGTCCGCCTGACCCATATCCCCAGCGGCATCGTCGTCATTCAGCAGGACGAACGCAGCCAGCACAAGAACCGCGCCAAGGCGATGCAGGTGCTGCGCGCCCGCGTGTACGAGATGGAGCGCGCAAAGGCCCATGGCGAAGAGGCTGAGGCGCGCAAGGCGATGGTCGGGTCCGGCGACCGTTCCGAACGCATCCGCACCTATAATTTTCCGCAGGGGCGCGTGACCGATCACCGCATCGGGCTGACCCTGCACAAGCTGCCTGAAATTCTCGAAGGGCCGGGCCTTGCTGAAATGATCGATGCGCTCATTGCGGAGGACCAGGCCAAACGCCTGGCCGCGCAGAATTCGTGATGGCGCGCCTGTATCCCCGGCGGGTGCGAAACCCTGTCCCCAATGGAACGTTCGACGCATGACGATGGAAGACAACGCCCCCGCAACCGGTTCCGCCCCCGGCGCCAACCGCACCATCGCCGCCGCATTGCGTGACGGTGCGGCGCGGCTTGCCGAAGTGTCGGACAATCCCCGGCTCGACGCCGAATGGCTCATGGCGGAGGCGATGGGCACCGACCGCTCGACGGTGCTGCTGCAACACATGGACCGGGCCGCGCCCGAACGGTTCGACGATCTGGTGGCGCGGCGCGCATCGGGCGAACCGCTTGCGCATATCACCGGGCGTCAGGAATTCTACGGGCTGGAACTCGCGGTATCGCGCCATGTCCTGATCCCGCGGGCCGATAGCGAGGTGCTGATCAACGCGGCGCGCGACGTGCTCGCCGACAGGCCGCCGGCGCGCATTCTCGACATGGGGGTGGGGTCGGGCGCGCTCCTGCTCGCGGCGCTGTCGTCATGGGATGCGGCGCGCGGCGTCGGGATCGACCGGTCGGGCGCGGCGCTCGCCATGGCGCAGCATAACGCGGAACAGCTGGACCTTGCCGATCGCACCGAATTGCGGCTGGCCGACTGGACCGAAATCGGGTGGGAACGCCGGGTGATGCCGGCCTATGATCTGGTGCTCGCCAACCCGCCCTACGTCGCGACGCAGGATCCGGCGCTTGCCGACGACGTCCGCCGGTTCGAGCCGGAGGGCGCGCTTTTCGCGGGCGAAGATGGGCTGGACGCCTATCGCACGATGATCCCGCAATTGCCCGACCTCATGACGCCCGGCGGCGTCGCCATGGTCGAGATCGGATATGCGCAGGCCGACGCCGTGATCGACATCGCCGCCCGGTCGGGCCTGCGCCATGTGCTGCACCACGATCTTTCCGGCCATCCGCGCGCGCTGCAGCTCTGGGTGGAGCAGTTCGGCGACGACGAGATGGACTGAGGCGCAGGGCGCGTCACCCCAGCGATCGGTAGAACGCGATCTCCATCTCGCCCTCGACGCAATCGAGGATGGGGGGGACGAGCGCCTCGTGAAAATCGACCGCCATGTGATGGTCGAACGCGGCATCGTCGCGGAACGTGGCGACAACCTGGAACAGATCCTCGTCGTCTTCCGACTGAAACAGTTCGTAGACGATGGCATCCGGCTCGCGTTCGAACACCAGCCCCTTCATCTCGACCTGAAGGCGGATAAGCTCGGCGCCGCGGCCCGGTTTCGCGCGGAGCTGCGCGATGAAGCTCTTGCCGCCCTTCACGACGCAGACTCCAGATCGAGCAGCATCTCGCGTTCGTAACTGCCGTCCATGCAGTCGATCATCGTCGCGATCAGCGGCTTGTTCCGCTCATATTCCATATGCGCCTCGCCTGCCTTTTCATCGACGAAGCTTTCCAGGACGGCGAACATTCCGGGCAGATCGAGGCGGTAGAACTGAAAGAAAAGCGCGCCTTCCTCCTCGCGCGCCTGTTGCTCCATCTGGCGCGCGGCGTCGAGAAAATCGGAAACGCGGGTCTCCTTTATGCGGAAGCGCGAAAGGAAGCTGTAGGCCATCATGTCTCTCCGGTCAGCAGCCCTTTTGCCGGGCCGTCTCCCGTAATAAAAAACATACATGTTTGCTTTTGCAAAGCGATTTTCGCGGCGTTCACAACTCGAGCCGCGGTAGAGGAGAAGAAAATTTCACGCTATTCGCAAGCAGGGTTGTAAAAAAGACAAACATGTATGATTGTTGGCGAATGCCCGGCGCAAGATCGGGTGTCGAACACAAAACCCGACGGCCGGACAATACGGCTGCAATGGGGGAGAGAGGGTATGATGAAGGCACGTTTCCTGATGCGGAGCGCGTTGGCTCCGTTTGTCATGTTGGGAATGGCGAGCGCCGCCCATGCGCAGGTTTCGCCGCAAGAGGGGCCCGAAACGGCCCCCGCCGGACCGGTCGACGATGGCCCTGCGCCCGAACCCTCGAACGAGCGGTCGCCTGCCGGCACGGTCACCACATCGGGCGGGCTGGGCGAAATTCTCGTCACCGCGACGCGCCGCTCCACCGATCTTCAGGCGACGCCGGTCGCCGTGTCCGCGGTCGACAGCCAGCTGATCGATCAGGCCGCGCCGCGCGATGTCGGCGACCTGGCCGCCTTCGTTCCCAATTTTTCCGCCGCGACCATCGCCAATTTCAATGCGGCATCCTTTGCCATGCGCGGGGTTGGGCAGACCTCGATCATCGTGTATTTCGAGCCTCCGGTCGCCGTGCTCGTCGACGATTTCGTGGTGCCCTCGGTGCAGACGCAATTGCTCGACACCTTCGATGTCGAACAGGTCGAGGTGCTGCGCGGGCCGCAGGGGACGCTTTTCGGCAAGAACACGACCGGCGGTGTCGTCACCGTCCGGACCAAGCGGCCCGAGCTTGGCTTCATCGGGGCCGAGGTGCGTGGCGAATATGGCGATTTCGGAACCACCCGTCTTCAGGGGGCGGTGAACGTGCCGATCGGCGATGTCGCCGCGCTGCGGCTCGTCGGCGGGTACGAACAATCGGATGGCTATTACAAGAATGGCGCGTGTTACGGCCCGGTGACGGGGTTCGTGCCCAACAAGTTCCAGGGGCAGGAAGGCTGTCTCAATGGGGAGTCGCTGGGCGGAAAGGACGTGTGGCAGGCCCGCGCCAAGCTGCTGGTGGAACCCACGACCCGGCTGTCCGCGCTGTTTCAGTATGAGTGGATCCGCGACCGGTCCGATGTCGTGCCGTCGGTCAATGTGAACTATCTCTACGAAGGCGACACCCCGCTGCTGACCGATCTGCTCGGCCTCACCGATCCCAATGCGCAGGATACCGATCCGCTCGACCGCGCGGCCTATACCGACCGTTTCGTGAACACCGTCGAATTGCGCAACGGACAGCGGATCTCGGTCGACGGCGTCTATGGCAATATCGACTACGATTTCGATTTCGGGACGCTGACCTCGGTTTCGGGCTACCGGTTCCAACGCTCGCGCATTCCCAACAGCTATGCCGGCGCCACCGCGGTCGCGCCCGACGGGACGCGCCTGTCGTTCTTCGATGCATCGCGCGACGACGATCGCAAGACCTACCAGCAGGAAATCCGCTTCGCGAGCGACCTTGGCGGGGCATTCGATTTCGTGGCGGGCGGGTTCTATCAGAAGGACAAGATCGACTTCTGCGTGTCGCAATTGCTCGGTTTTCTCGACCTGACGAGCGGGCCGCTGCCGTTCGGCAACTGGAACAGCACGCCCTACATCCTCTGCAATGCGCAGAACGCGACGTCGAAGGCGCTGTTTGCCGAAGGGACGTTCGAGGTCACCGATCGCCTCTCGCTCACCGTCGGCGGGCGCTACACCTGGGAGGACAAGACCTGGCGCGGGCGGCAGCAGACCTTCATCCCCGCGTTTGGCGGTGGATTCGATCCCGCGATCACCATTGACGAGGCGCTCGACGCGAGCGTGTACGACTATCCCGCGGGCGTCGTGACCGTCGACGCCAGCGCGCGCGAGCCGACCTACCGGGCGAGCCTGAGCTACGAAGCCAATCCCGACCTGTTCTTCTACGGGACCTATTCGCACGGGTTCAAGGGGGGCGGCTTCAACGACCAGATCGGCGGATTTGCGGCATTCGGGGACGATCTCGACGCCTTCCGCACCGCCGCGCGCGCGACCGAGCCGGAAAAGGCCGACAGTTTCGAGGCCGGCGTGAAATCCGAATTCCTCAACAACCGGCTGCGCTTCAACCTCACCGGGTTCTACGTCAAATATGACGACCTTCAAAAACAGCTGAACGTGCCGATCGTCGTCAACGGGCAGCCCAATCAGGTCACCGTCTTCGTCAATGCGGCGAGCGCGGAGGTGAAGGGGCTGGAGATGGAGGCATCGGCCTCGCCGTTCGACGGGCTGACCCTGCGTGCCGTCGCCGGTTATCAGGATGGCGAGTACAAGGAATATGACGCGCCCAACGCCGGCTACGACCTGTCGACGGCCCCGCTCGACCGCGCGCCGAAATGGCAGTGGACGCTCGACGGGACGTACAACATGGCGGTCGGCGCATCGCATGACCTGACCTTCAACGCGTCGGCGGCCTATACCGGGCGCAATCTCAACACGCAGGCGATCGACGATCCGCTCGGCAACACGTTTCTCGACGCGCGCACCCTGGTCAATGCGTCGATCACCTTTGCCGAATTCGATGAGCGTTATTTCATCCGCCTCATCGGCCGCAACCTCACCGACGAACGGTATCGCGTCGGCATTCAGAACGTCGCAGGTCTCTGGGTGAATGCGCAATACGGTCCGCCGCGCTACTTCGGCGTGCAGGTCGGCGGCAAGTTCGGGCGGGGGTTGTAAGCGTCGATGAAAGCCAGAGCGTACTGGCTGTGGCTGGCTCCGTTGCTCCTGTCCGCATGCGGCGGGGGTGACGGGGCCGGCACCGGCGGCGACGGGGAGGTTCGCGCCAATGCCATCCTTGCGGATGATAGCGGCGGGGACGACTGGCCCGCCTTCGGCCGCACCTATGGCGAGCAGCATTACAGCCCGCTGACGCAGATCGACACGGGCAATGTCGCACAGCTCGGCCTCGCCTGGTCGATGGACCTGCCGCCGGGCAATCCGGCGACGGGGCCGATCGCGGTGGATGGCGTCATCTACATGGCGACGGGCTATTCCATCGTGCGCGCCATCGATGCCCGTAACGGCAAGCAATTGTGGAGCTTCGACCCGAAGGCGCCGCAAGCCTCCGGCAAGAAGTTGCGGCAGGGCTGGGGCAGCCGGGGTATCGCGTGGTGGAACGGCAAGGTCATCACCGCGACGCAGGATGGCCGGCTCGTCGCGCTCGACGCGAAGACCGGGGCGGTTTCGTGGTCCTCGCGCACCTTTCCGCAGAGCGACAGCCGGTTCATCTCCGGCCCGCCGCGCGTTTTCGACGGGAAGGTCGTGATCGGCCACGGCGGCGCGGATTCCGGGCCCATTCGCGGCTATGTCACGGCCTATGACGCCGATACGGGGGAGCAGCTGTGGCGGTTCTACACCGTGCCCGGCAACCCCGCCGACGGGTTCGAGAGCGAGGCGATGGAAATGGCCGCGCGGACGTGGTCCGGCGAATGGTGGAAATATGGCGGCGGCGGCAATGTGTGGAACGCCATCACCTATGATGCGGAGCAGGATCTGGTCCTCCTCGGCACCGGCAATGGCGCGCCGTGGAATCACAAGATCCGCAGCGACGGCGAAGGGGACAATCTGTTCCTGTGTTCGATCGTCGCGGTGGATGCAAAGACCGGCGAATATCGCTGGCATTATCAGATCAACCCCGGCGAAAGCTGGGACTTCAACGCGTCGATGGACATGGAGCTTGCCGATCTCACCATCGACGGCAGGCAACGCAAGGTCGTGATGACCGCGCCCAAGAACGGGTTCTTCTACGTCATCGATCGCACCAATGGCGAGCTGATCAGCGCCGAACCCTTCGTCACCGTGACCTGGGCCAAGGGCATCGACAAGGCCACGGGCCGCCCGATCGAGGCGGAAAACGTCCGCTACGAAGACGGGCCGGTCACGTTTCAGCCTACGCCGGTCGGCGCGCATAGCTGGCTCCCCATGGCGTATAGCCCGCAGAGCGGCCTCGCCTATATCCCGACCCTCGATCTCGAGGTGACGTATGACGATACCGGCATCACGAAGGAGAACTTCGAATGGGTCGAAGGGATGGGGCTGGCGAGCGGGGTCGGCTATGCCGTGTCCATTCCGGAGGGCGCGGAGACGACCGGCTATCTCACCGCCTATGATCCCGTGGCGCAAAAACCGGCATGGCGCATCCCGATGGACGTCCCGTTCAGCGGCGGGGCCATGGCGACCGCAGGCGGGCTGGTGTTCCAGGGGCGCGTGAACGACGATTTCGTCGCCTATGACGCGAAGAGCGGCAAGGTGTTGTGGACCTTCGATGCCAAGGCGCCCGTCATCGCGCCGCCCATCACCTATACCGCCGACGGGGTGCAATATGTGACCGTCATTGCCGGCATCGGCACGTCGCCCGGCCTGTTCGGGCCGATGACGGCGAAGTTCGGCATCGATTACCGCACGCAGGCGCGCCGCGTCCTGACCTTCCGCATCGGGGCGGCGGGGACATTGCCTGCAAAACAGCCCTATACCGCGGTGGCTTTCGCCGATCCGGACTATCGGGCCGATGCGCGGCTCGAAACGGCGGGAGAGGGGATTTTCAACGCGCGCTGTGCCGTGTGTCATGGCGGCGCGGTCATCGCAGGGGGCACGGCGCCCGACCTGCGCACGTCGGCCGCGGTGGCCGATCCCGCCACCTTCCATCAGATCGTGCGGGGCGGGGCGCTGGTGCACAATGGCATGCCGCAGTTTCAGGAGCTGAGCGACCGCGAATTGCGTGCGCTGCGCCAGTATATCCGCGCCCGCGCCGCCGACCTCAGGAAGGACGGCGGCGCGTAGCGGTTCCTGCCCGTCACATCGCGGCGAGCCGGGTCTTTCCGTCCCAGTCGCGCGCGGCGTCGCGGATCTTGGCGAGCGTGTCGATCATGGCCGGGCGCGCCTCGATCAGCTCGATCATCGCGCCCGGGAACGCGGCACCTGCGGCGCCAATGTCGCTGTCGATATAGGCGAAGCGGGAGAACGGCAGCTCCCCTTCGAGCACGACCTTCGCACCGCGCCGCTTCGCCTCGGCGACCTGTTCGTCCAGCCGGTCCGTCATCGTACCGAGGTGGTGAACGCCGCTGCGCCCGCTGTCGAGGAATTCGCGATAGGTCGAAGGGTGCGTGCCCGGCTGGATCAGCTCGATCATCGTGTCCCCGCTATAGGATACGGCGACCGCTTCGTAGACCGGCGCATCGGGCGCGGTATCCTCCCCCAGTGATCGTACCCAGTCGAAGGGCAGCGGCACGGGAAAATGGAAAAACGGTCCAACCCCCAGCACGCGCGTCCAATGGTCGATATGGGCCTCGATGTCGTCGACCACCCAGGCGATTTGAAATATATTTCCGAACGACTTGCTCATCCTTGCGCATCCTCTCTCAGGCCATGGAAAATCCGCTTCGTTTCGTCGGATTCCTCTTGCAAACATACATGATTGTCTTTTTTATGGAAGCGATCCGTCAAGAGATCCGCCGACGATATCGGCATGCACACGAAAAAATCCCGCCGCGTCCGTTCGTGCCGGGATGGAGAGAGGCCCATGAAATTCGATTTCAATCTCTGGGATATCCATATCGGCAATCCCCACCCCTTCAACGAACGCGCCCCGCGCATCGACAACGGCACCGGGCGGCCCGATCCCGAACGCTATCACGACCGCGATTTCGCCGCCCGCGAATGGGAGCAGGTCTTTGCGAAAAGCTGGCTTCTGGCCTGTCCCGTATCGGACGTGGCGGAGCCGGGCGATTTCGCGAAATTCGACATCGGGAGCGAAAGCTTCCTCATCGTGCGGGGCGAGGATGGTGAGATCCGCGCGCATTACAACGTGTGCCCGCACCGCGGCGCGCGTCTCGTGCAGGCCGACGTCGGCGCGGTGAATCAGTTTTCCTGCCCGTTCCACAGCTGGAAATTCGATCTTGAGGGCACCAACACCCATATCACGGACGAGGAAACGTTTCAGCCTGAAGTGCTGTGCCACGACACCGATCTGACCTCGGTGCGGTGCGAAACCGTCGCCGGGCTGGTGTTCATCTCGATGGATGAGACGATCGAGCCCTTGCGCGATTTCCTCGGCCCGGTGGCGGAACAGCTCGAGCTTTACCAGATCGCGGACATGTATCCGGTGCAGCATCGCCGCAGCGACTGGGGCGCGAACTGGAAAGGCGGGATTGACGCCTTTGCCGAGACCTATCACCTGCACGCCGTCCACCCGCAGACGCAGGGGTTGATGGACGACCGCACGCAGATCGACCTCTACCCCAACGGGCTGGTAAGCCGGCAATTCGTGCCCTTCGCACAGCCCAGCCGCCGTTACGACGATCAGGACAGCGTCAACCCCGGCATCGCCATGATGCTGGCGGATGCGGGGATCGACCCGGCGACGTTCGAGGGCACGGCAAAGGAAACGCGCGCCGCCATTCAGAAGGCGAAACGCAAGCGGTCCGACGATCTCGGGCTCGGCTACGAACGGTTCAGCGATACGCAACTCAGCGATTCGACGGTCTATTCCGTCTTTCCCAACGTGCAGATCGGCTGCCATCCCGAAGCGGTGTTCCTCCACCGTTTCCTGCCGCACCCGACCGACCCGAATCAATTCACCTACGATACGCTGATCCTCTATCGCGATGTCGATGCGCCCGGCTATTCCGCACCGGCATGGATGGGGCTTGGCGACGACGTCGACCTGTCGGGCAGGACGCGGCCCGAGGTGGTGCATACCAAGCTTGGCGATCCGCCCGGCCTCGGCGAGGTGCTGGATCAGGATTCGGACCTGCTTCCCGTGGTGCAGGCCGGCGCCCATTCACGCGGATTTCGCGGCCCGTTGTGGAGCGAGCAGGAGGCGCGCCTGCGCCATTTCCACGCAGAGCTGGACAAACGCATGGCGCAATAGGGGCGAGGCGTCCGCTTCCGTCGCAAAAAGGGCGGGACCTGCACGGCGCAGGTCCCGCCCTTTTTCATGGTAGCCCAGGCGATCAGAACGGCCGGACGGTCAGCCCGTTGTCGACCACCATTTCGGCGCCGTTGATGAACCGCGATTCGCCCGAGGCCAGGAACACCACCATCGCCGCGATGTCGTCGGGATGGCCGGGCTTTCCGGGCGGCAAGATGCCTTCCGCCGGCACGTCCTCGGCCTCGCGTCCCTCGGCCTTTTGCACCATCGGCGTTTCGATCGCGCCGGGATGGATGGAGTTGCAGCGGATGGCATATCCCTTTTCCTGGCACATCACCGCGACCGATTTGGTGAGCGAGCGGACCGCGCCCTTCGCCGCGGAATAGGCGAGGAATATCGGATAGCCCAGAAGCGCGCCGGTGGACGACATGTTGATGATCGACCCGCCATCGTTCCTGTTCATGAGGGGGATCGCGTGCTTGCACCCGAGGAACACGCCATCGCTCATCACCGAATTGACCCAGCGATATTGTTCGAGGGTGGTATCCTCGATATCCGCACTCAGCACGACGCCCGCATTGTTCACCAGAATGTCGAGTAGGCCGAATGTCTTCTCGACCTCCTGCATGACTTTCTTCCACGCGTCTTCGCTGGCGACATCGTGTTCGAGCGCGATCGCATCATTGCCGATCTCGTCGGCGATCGCCTGCGCGCTTGCGCGGTCGATGTCGGTGACGACGACCGTCGCGCCTTCCTTCGCCAGCATGCGGCAATCGGCGGCACCCAGGCCGGAACCGCCACCCGTCACGATTGCGATCTTTCCGTCTACGCGTCCCATAATCCTCTCCTTTGTCCGGCGTTTTGCCGTGGTCATGAATTGAAATTCGCCGCGCGCCCTTGTGCGAATGCGGCGACGCCCTCGGCACTGTCCGCCGATTGCAGCGTCGCACGGTCGAAATGCGCGCCGAAATGAAGCGCGAGATCATGGCCCATGTCCCGGCTCGCATCGAACAGCGCCAGCGCATGGCGGATCGCGGCCGGGCTGTGGCGTAACATGCTCTCCGTCACCTCCAGCGTGCGGGGCATGAGCCGGTCCGCACCGGTCACCTCGGTGACGAGGCCCAGCGCGTGGAGCCGCGCCGCGCCAAGCGGTTCGCCTGTCAGTATCATTGGCAACGCCGTGGCGCGCGGCAATTCGCGCGCGAGCCGCTGTATCCCGCCGGCAAAGGCGAAAAGGCCGCGCTTCACCTCGCTCAGCCCGAAGGTCGCATGATCGGCGGCAAAGATGAAATCGCAGGCCAGCGCAATTTCCATGCCCCCGGCAATGGCCGCGCCGTTCACCGCCGCGATCAAGGGCTTCGTCCGCCGGCGCGCCGTTATGCCGCCGAAACCGCGATCCGCGACGAGCCCCTGACCCGCGCCGGTCTTGGCCGCCTCCTTCATGTCCATGCCGGCGCAAAAGGCGCGGTCCCCCGTCGCGGTCACGATCACGGCGCCGATGCCATCGTCGGTCTCCGCCTCCGTCATGGCGGCATCCAGCGCATGCGACGCCGCAGCGTCCAGTGCGTTCGCGGCATGCGGCCGGTCGATAGTCAGGATCGCGATGCCCCCGCGGCGTTCGATGACGAGCCCGGTCACGATGCGGCTATTCCGTCTCGCCCTCGTTGAAATAATCGGGCCGGCCCTGCGGCCAGACCACGCCCCATTGCGCCTGCCCGCCGTCGATGACGATGAGGTCGCCATTGATGAAATTGGCCGCCGGGCTGGCGAGATACATAACCTGTTCGGCGACGTCCCACGCATCGCCGCGTTCCTTCATCGGATTGGCGTTGTGAAACCGCTTGAGCGCCTCTTCGGGATACATGCGGAATCCCTCCGTCTCGATCACGCCGGGGCCGATGCAATTCACGCGGATGCGATGGGGCGCCCATTCGGTGGCCACCGTTTTCGACAGGTAGATCACGCCCGCGCGCGCGGCACAGGTGTGCGCGGCCTGCGGCATGCCGCGTTCGACATTCGCGACGATATTGATGATATGCCCCGCCTTGCCATCCTCGCGCCAGCGCCGTGCGGCCTCCTGCATCATCCACCATGTCCCGTTGAGATTGGTGTCGATCACCGCGAGCCAGCCCTTGCGCGTGAAGTCGATGGCGTCCTGCGGGAACTGCCCGCCGGCATTGTTGACCAGCGTGTCGAGCGCGCCGAACCGGTCATGCACCGACGCGATCAGCGCCTCCACCGCGTCGCCATCGCGGATATTGGTGGGGCAGGTGAAGATCTCGCGCCCGGTCGCCTCCGCAATCGCATCGCGCGTCGCATCGAGCTTTTCCGCGGTACGGCCGCAGATCGCCACATTCGCGCCCAGCCTGCTGGCGAGGAAGGCCATCGCCTTGCCCATGCCGCTGCCGCCGCCGGAGATCAGCATCGTGTGCCCCGCCAGCAGATCGTCGCGAAAGACGGTGGAATTGGACGCCAGATCCTCTTCGTTCAATCCGCGCTGGGGCCGCGATGTATCATTGGGGTCGGGGCGGAAAATCTTCGGCTTGTTCACAGGCGTTCTCCCGCCATCGCATTGCTCACATTTTGTCGGCTTTATCTCCGCAATTGGCAGGAAGCTTGCCGCGTTCGCAAGTAAAAAACAATCGTGCATGTATCTTTCTGGCGTCTCCCACCCGGATCACACCGTGTCGATGCTGCCGAGCACGATGGTCGCCTGGCTCGACAATGTGCCGCCATTGCCGTGAGCGAGCGCGGTCGCCACATTGGGGAGCGCGTTGGCCGCGTCGCCGCGAATCTGCCGGGCGGCCTCGATCAGGGCGAACAGTCCGTACATGCCCGGATGGCCGCAGGACAGCCCCCCTCCGTTGGTATTGACGGCCAGCCGCCCGCCCGGCGCGATCGCCCCGCCCGATACGAAGTCGCCGCCTTCGCCCTTCGCACAGAAGCCAAGATCCTCGAGGAACAGGAGCGTGTTGATGGTGAAGGCATCGTAGATCTGCACCACGTCGATATCGTTCGGGCCGAGCCCGGCCATGCGATAGGCGCGCGGTCCCGATTCCGCCGCGGCGGTGGTGGTGATGTCGCGCGATTGCGCCACCGAATTGTACCAGGTTGCCGCCGCCCCGCCGAGCACGGGCACAGGCGCGCGCGGGCAGTCGCGGGCCCGGTCCGTCGCGGTGAGCACGATGGCCCCGCCGCCATCCGTCACGAGGCAGAAATCGCTCTTCGCAAGCGGGGTGGTGATCATCCGGCTTGCGAGGCAATCCTCGATGGTGAGCGGATCCTTCGCAAACGCCTCCGGGTTGGTCTGCGCCCATTGGCGCGCCGCCACGGCAACCTCGGCCAGATGGGTGCGCGTCGTGCCATATTCATGGAAATGCCGCGACGCCGCCAGCGCATAGGCCGAGGCCGGAAACAGGGCGCGATAGGGTGCATCCCACTGGTTCCAGGTCACCGGGGTCGACAGCTTGCCGCCCGCGCTGCGCTGGTTCGAGCCATAGGCGATGAGCGCGGTTTCGATATGTCCCGCCGCGATCGCGAGGCTCGCCGTGATGACATGGCTCATGAAGGACGAGCCGCCGGTGCGGTTGTTATCGGTAAAGCGCGGATCGATGCCCAGATATTCGGCAAAGGACAGCCCGGCGAAAATATCGTCGGGCAGGCAGATGAAGAGCGCATCGACATCGGCAATCGTCATGCCCGCATCGGCCACGGCGCGAAGGCCCGCCTGCGCCGCGATCTCCATTGTGGTGTGACCCGGCGCCTCGCCCATGCCCCATGTCGCGAGCCCGGCGATGGCGGCGCGGCCGCGGGGAAATCGCCCGCGCTCATGCCTGCCCCACCGGTTCGAAGGCAATTGCCGGTTCGTCCGCGATGGTGACGATCCGCGGGGCGACTTGCATGCCGATGCGCACCGCGTCCGCCGCGATGTTATCGACCCTGCCCATCATCCTCCCGCCGCCATCGAAATCGACGATGACGACATTGTAGGGCTCCTTCGGCGGGCGCGGGTGCACGATGGTAAGGGCATAGACCGTGGCAAGGGCGGGCGCCTCGACCCATTCCCAGTCGGTATCGCCGGTCCCCGGTTCGGCCAGCCGGGGCGGAAAGAACACCGTGCCGCTGCCTCTCGCGCGCTGAAGCAGGATGCGCCCCTCCTGCAATGCCGCGCGCCAGTGCGCCTCGGGTCCGGGCTCGACCGGCGCGGTCATACGGCCTCCCGCACGGCGCCGTCCGCCAGCAGCGCCTCGATCGCTGCGTCGCCGAAGCCCGCGTCCTGCAATATGCTCCGGCTATCCGCGCCCAGGACCGGACCGGGATCGCCGATTTCGCCCGGGGTTGACGAAAAGCGCGTTGGAATGCCGGGCAGGCGCAAGGCTACGGCCGCGGTCTCGCGATCCTGCCAGAACCCGGTGTGGTGGAGGTGCTCATCCTCCAGCAGATCCGACAGGCTGGCGATGGGGCCGGCGGGGATCTGGACCTTGCGGAAGAGGGCGATCCACTCCGCGCTGGTTTTCGTGGCAAGGATATCGGACACGTGCGACAGGACCGCGGTGATATTCTCGGTCCGGCTCTGGATCGAGGCGAACATCGGGTCGCGCGACCAGTCGGGATTGCCGATCGCGTCGAAGAAGCTGCGCCAGTGTCTGTCGGTGTAGATCATGACCGCGATATGCCCGTCCGCCGTGGCGTAGGGGCGGCGCGCCTCGGACGTGGCACGGGCATATTCGGGTGGGCCGAGCGGGGGGCGAAACACCGACCCGCACAGATGTTCGAGCGCGGCAAACGACACCATCGTCTCGAACATGGGAATCTCGATTTCCTGCCCCTTGCCGGTTCTTTCCCTTGCGAAAAGCGCCGCGATGATGGCGTAGGCGCCCGTCAGGCCCGTCACCTTGTCGGCCACCACATTGGCAAGATAGGTCGGCTTTCCGCCCGACAGCTTCGCCTGAAGATCGACGATGCCCGATGCGGCCTGCACGATGTCGTCATACGCCGGATAATCGCGATACGGCCCGTCGCGGCCATAGCCATACATGTTCGCATAGATGACGCGTGGGTTGACCTCCGCCACGGCGGCATAGTCGAGACCGAGCCGCCCGATGGCCTGCGCGCGCATCGAATGGACGAACACATCCGCCTTCGCCGCGAGCGCAAGCAGCGCGTCGCGCGCGGCGTCCTGCTTGAGATCGAGCACGATCGAACGTTTGCCGCGATTGAGGTTGAGAAACATGCCGCCGCGATCCGCCTCCCGTCCGGGGGGAAGCGCGCGCGTGGTATCGCCCGAGGGGCTTTCCACCTTGATCACGTCGGCGCCCAGGTCCGCGAAGATCTGCGTGGCGTAGGGCCCCATCAGCACGCTGGTCAGGTCGAGGACCGTCACCCCTTCGAGCGGGCCGATGCCGCGTCCGCTCATGCGCGGTTCCGCCGGGGGGCAATGGGCCGCGGCGTGGCGGCAAATCCTGCGGTCGGGTGGATCATGGCTGTCTCTCCTGTCTTCGCGCCCGGCTGTTGGCGCCGGGTCGCGGGACCATGCTATTCTGCGGGTTTGAGCTGGCGTATCCTGTCCTCGAGCATGGTCAGCATGGGCTGCACCATGTCCTCGTTCAGCGATCCGGCGAGGCGCATGATCGCCATGCCCTCGATCATCGTCTGCGACAGGGCCATGGCTTCGGCGAAACGGGCCGGATCGGAACCCCATTCGGGGAACATCTCCATAGCCTCGCGGTGAAAGCGTTCGCGAAATTCGATCTGGAGCGGGTGCAGGATCCCGGCCAGCTCGTCATCGGTGCGGGCGGCCAGCGCGAGTTCGTGGAACGCGATGAAGCCCGGCTTCTGTACCTGCCGCCAATAAGCCTGCACGAGGTCGGCGGGGTCGTGGCCGCGATCCGACGCCCGGCGAAATGCCCGCATCCGTTTTTCGTGCAGTTCGGCGATCGCGGTCTTTATAAGGGCGGTGCCATTCTCGAAATGATGCAGCATCGCGCCGCGCGACAAGCCCGCTTCCTGCGCGATGCGCGGCGTGGTGATGTTGGAATAACCGAACGTCACGATACAGCGGATGACCGCATCGACCAGGCGCGCGCGCGTTGCCGCGCTCTTGCGCGACTGCTGCGTCGCGGGCGGTTCGGCAATGTCCGTGCGCGGCGTTTCGCCGGTTTTGTTCATGGCCAGCGGCATGGTCGGTCCCCACTAATTTAAACAATCATGAATGTTTTATACGCGATGGCAAGCGTTATCTTGATATCACATGGCGATCCGCACGGTGCACTGCAACACGATCAAAAAAACAATCATGCATGTTTTGCTTGATTGCCGGCACGGTGCCATCTAACTCTTGGGAAAACACGCTGCGGCGCCGGGGGCGTCAGTGGCACGAAATGCTGAGGAGAGTAACGTGGATCTCGGACTCCAGGGTAAGAAAGCCATTGTCGTCGGTGGCGCGCGCGGGATCGGCTATACCATTGCCCAGATACTCGCCCGCGAAGGGTGCGATATCGCGCTGACCGCCCGGTCCGAGGACAGCGTGAAGGACGCGGTCGCCGAACTCGGCAAATATGGCACGAATATCGTCGGACGCGCCGTCAATGTAAAGAACGCCGACGAATATCGCGAATGGCTCGAATGGGCGGTCGAAACGTTGGGCGGGGTCGATATCCTGATTCCGATCAGCTCGTCGGGCGGCGGGCTGGGTTCCGAACAATACTGGCACAATGCGTTCGAGGTCGATGTGCTCGGCCCGGTGCGCGCGGTCGAAACGGTCATCCCGCACATGGAGGAGCAGGGCAGCGGCTCCATCATCCTGATCGCGAGCACCTCGGCCGCAGAGGCGATGGGCGGACCGCAGGCCTATAACGCGATGAAGGCCTCGCTCATCACCTGGGGCAAGCAGCTCGCATTGCACCACGGGTCCAAGGGCGTACGGGTCAATGTGGTGTCGCCCGGCCCGATCGAGTTCGAGGCGGCAACTGGGACATGATCAAGGGCACGATGGAAAAATTCTACAACGCGCAATTGCGTCAGCATCCCGCCGGCCGCCTCGGCACGCCGGAGGAGGTCGCACGGTGCATCGTGTTCATGGCGAGCCCCGCGGCGCAGTGGTGCAACGGCTCCAATCTCGTCGTCGATGGCGGCTACACCAACCGCACGCAATTCTGAGCCGCGCCATGGACGTCAAACGCAAACAGACGATAGAGCGGGTCGATCCTGCCGACTGGCCCGACGGCACGCCGACCGAAAAGGCGGAGGATCCCGACCTCGGCTACGATCTCATCCCGGCGGAACGCTATACCAGCGCCGATTTCATGAAGCGGGAATGGGAGAACGTCTGGACGAAGGTGTGGCTCCTGGGCGGGCGGTCATGCGACATGCGCGAGCCGGGCGATTATATCTGCACCGACATCGGCAGGGAATCGGTGCTGATCGTGCGGCAACAGGACGGGTCGGTGCGTGCCTTTCCCAATGTCTGCCTGCACCGCGGCAATCGCCTGCGCCCCGAAGGGATCGGCAATGCCGAGGCGTTTCAGTGCATGTACCACCACTGGACCTATGACTGGGAGGGGAAGATCGCCCGGATCCCCGATCTCGATACCTTTCCGCAGGGGTGCCCGCCGGGCGCCGCGCTTCCGTCCTACCCGTGCGCGGAATGGGGCAGCTTCGTGTGGTTCTCGCTCAATCCCGATGTCGGCCCGCTGGAGGAATTTCTGGCGCCGATGCCGCAGCATCTCGACCCCTATCACATGGAGCGCATGGCGTGGGTGCGCGACGTGACGGTGGAATGGGACTGCAACTGGAAGGCGAGCGTGGACGCGTTCAGCGAAGTCTACCACGTGCAGGGCATTCACCCGCAATTGCAATGGTATCTCGACGATACGAATGCTCAGATCGACGTGTACGAGCGCCACAGCCGCTATCTCGTGCCCTTCGCCGCGATCAGCGCGCGCGTCGCCATGCCGAGCGCCATTCCCCCCGCCATCGTCGGCATCATGCAGGCCGCCGGCATGGACCCGGCCGCCTATGAAGGGCGCGTCGGCGACATTCGCAAGGACGTGCAGGCGTTCAAGCGCAAGCACGGACCGGAGCAGGGCAAGGACTACAGCGATCTCAACGACGATCAGCTGACCGACGATTATCACTATTCGATCTTTCCCAACGTTTCGATGAACGTCCATGCCGACGACGTGATGATGTTCCGGCAACGTCCCCATCCCACCGATCCCGACCGGATGCTCTACGACATCTGGATGCTCGAACTCGTGCCCGAGGGCGAGGAATGGCCCGAACGCCCCCGCCACCGGCAATTCGCCCATGGCGACAAGTCGATCGGACAGGTGCTCGACCAGGATGCGTTCAACCTGCCCTCGGTTCAGAAGGGCATGCATTCCGACGCGTTCAAGGGGCTCTGGGTCGGGGATCAGGAATTGCGCATCCGCCATTTCCACAAGGTGCTGGACGATTACATCTACGGACCGGGCGGCAAGGGCCCGGACGATATCTGACGCCGCCATAGCGAAGACGAGCGGCGCGAGGGGAGAAGACGCGTGGATTTCAGACTGACCGAACAGCAGCGCGAGTTGCAGGATGTCGCGCGCCAGTTCGCGCGCAACGAGCTGCCCGCGATCGCCGCCGAGCTCGAGCGCGACAACGTGCCGCCCAGCCGCGATCTCGTCCGGCGCTATGCCGAAATGGGGTTCCTGGGCATCAACGTGTCCGAAGATCTGGGCGGTCTCGGCCTCGGCAATATCGAGGCGCTCGTGGTGCTTGAGGAATTTGCGAAGATCTCCTCCGCCGTGGCGTTCCCGGTGTTCGAATCGAGCGTCGGCCCGGTCCGCGCGATCGAGCATTTCGGCTCAGACCCGCTGAAACAACGGATCGTGCCGAAGGTTTGCAGCGGCGAGATGGTGGTCGCGGTGTCGATGTCCGAACCGGATGCGGGCTCCGCACTCACCGATCTGAAGGCGCGGGCCGAACGGCGCGGGGATACGGTCGTGCTCAACGGGACGAAGCGGTGGTGTTCGGGCGGGGGCCATGCCGATGCCTATGTCGTATATTGCCGCATGTCGGACGATCCGGGCGCGCGGGCCATCGGCGCGGTGCTGGTGGAAAAGGACGCGCCGGGCCTGAGTTTCGGGCCGAACGAGGAATTGATGGGCTTTCGCGGCATCCCGTCGAGCGACCTCAATTTCGACGATTGCGAGGTGTAGGCCGAAAACATCATCGTGCCCGCCGGCGGGTTCAAGAAGCTGATGGAGGCGTTCGATCTGGAACGCTGCGGCAATGCGACCATGGCGCTGGGCCAGGCGACCGGCGCGCTCGACGATGTGTCCGCCTATGTCCAGGAGCGCAAGCAGTTCGGCAAGCCCATCGCCGAGTTCCAGGCGGTGCAGCTCAAGCTCGCCGAAATGTACATGAAGACCGAGGCCGCGCGGCTGATGATCTGGCGCGCGGCGTCGAATGCGGAGGAGGGGCTGCCCTCCATCCTCGAATCGTCGTCGGGCAAATGTTTCAGCAATACGATCGCGCGCGAGGTGTGCGGCGACGCGATGCAATTGATGGGCGCCTATGGCTATTCCAAGGATTTCCCGATGGAACGGCGCCTCCGCGACAGCTGGGGCTGGGGCATTGCGGGCGGGGCGATCGATATTCAGAAGGTGAATATCGCGGGCGCCATGCTCGGCCGCCGCTTCGATCAGCGGCGCTAGCCGCGTTCAGGCACGCCGCCGCCCTTCGCGGGTGTAGACGAGGTTGATGCTGGTAAAGGTGACCGCCTCGGTTCCGTCGGCCTTGACCACGGCATAGCGGGTGAGCGCGGTCCCGCGGTCACTGCGCGTGGTGGAGGGGGTGAGGGCGACGATTTCGGACGTCACGTGGATTTCATCGCCCGCGCGCACCGCGCTTTTCAAGCGCAATTCGTCCCAGCCGACGCCGCAGACATGGTCGATGTCGGAATTGATGGCGTGATCCATCTGCCGCCACATGGCGAGCACGTGAATACCGCTTGCCACCACCTCGCCGAACACCGAATCGCGGGCCGCTTCGGGATCGGTGTGGAACCATTGCGGGTCGTAGGCGCGCGCGAATTCGAGGATCTCCTCCTGCCGGACCACGCGGGGCGGAGAGCGGCGGAATTCGCCGACCTCCAGATCTTCGAAACATCGTGTCGGGCGGGCGGCGGCGAAGGTCAAAGCGTGTCTCTCCTCGGCGTGTCGAGTATCCGGATCAGCCCCTGCTGCGCCGTGCTGGCGACGATGGTCCCGTCGCGCGTGAACAGATCGCCCCGGCCCAGCGCGAGGGCATGGCCCGCATGCGGACTTTCCACGCGATAAAGGAGCCAGTCGTCGAGCGCGGCCGCCTCGTGGAACCACACCGAATGGTCGAGGCTGGCGGTTTGCAGCCGTTCATCGGCAAAGGCGACCCCGATCGGGGCAAGCCCCGCATGCAGCAGATGCAGGTCCGACATATAGGCGAGCAGTGTGCTCGCTGCCGGCAGGGCCGGTCCACGGCTCTTTCAGCCGGACCCAGAAATGCTGTGCCCCCGGTTCTCGCGGTCGTTCGAACATGCGGAACGGTTCGGCCGGGCGCCATTCGAACATGTGATCGCGAAGCCAGAACGGGCGGTGCCGTTCGGGCAGTTCGCGGGGCGCCTGGCGCAGCAGCATCTCCATATCGGGCAGGTCTTCGGGCGCGGCAAGGTCGGGCACGGGCGTCTGTGCCGCAGGCCCGTGTTCGGCGACATGGAACGTCGCGGTCATGGTGAGGATGAGGCGGTCGCCCTGCTGCGCGGTGATGCGGCGGATCGAAAAGCTGCGGCCGTCGGCATCGCGGCGCACGGTATAGCGGATGGGTTCGTCCACCGCGCCCGGCGCGAGAAAGCAGGCATGGCAATTGGCCGGGTGCCGGTCGCTGCCCATCGTTTGCTGCGCGGCCCATAGCCCTTGCGCCACCGGCTGCCCGCCGTAGAGGCGGAGGAGCGCGCTCGGCAAAGGGGCGCTTTCGAACAGATCGGCGCCGGTGTCGTCGCGGCCCATCGGCGCGAGGTCGAAGAGACGGTCGCGCTCGTACCTTCGGGCCGGGCCGACATGGCCTGCCTCCGCATCGCCGCGGGCCATCAGTCGCGCATCACCTGATCGCTCAACACCTGCGCCACGCGGGCGTTTTCGGGCACCGCGTTCAGCCCGATGCGGCGATCGAGTTCCTCGTGCCAGTGATAGATGCGGCGCTCCTGATAATTGAGCGGCATTCCGCGAAACCCACCGCTTTCGAGCGATTCCTGGATCTGCGGCGCATATTGCAGGTCTTCGTAGAGGATGTGGGTCCAGTTCTTGATCCGCGTTTCCCACAAGGGATGGGGATCGTCGGCATCGTGACCGGGCGCCAGCCAGTTCGACACGACCTCGCACTTGCGAGGGCCGCGCGGAATGAATTGCAGGACCGGAATGCCGCTGTCGGACGGCGGCATCACGAAATTGGGAAAGATGTGATAGCTCACATTGTTGTTGGCGGGCACCGGCGTGATGCTCTCGATCTTGGGCATGCCGATGGTCCCCGGATCGACCCAGTCGGGGCGGCGGTTGGGGGTCATCATCCGGCTGTGCCCGTTGGGATAGAGCGTCACGATCATGCCGCGATGGTCGAGAAAGCGATTGACCGTCTTCTCGTGGATCGAGCTGATGTGATACACCTCGAGAAACGCGTCGAGCAGGATCTTCACATTGCAATCGACGTCGTAACGCTTCGAATCGACCAGCCGTAAATTGTCGAGATCATACTGGTCGAGTTCGCGCGCCATCGGTCCGATCTCTTCGCGCAGGGGCATCGCGTCGGGATTTTCGTTGAGGAAGATCAGCGTGCCGAGCCGCTCGCACCGCACCTCGACCAGTGAGCGGCAACTGAAATCGAGATCGACGAAATCGCGCTTGTCCCGGACCGCGACCAGCTTCCCGTCGAGCGTGTAGCTCCAGCCGTGATAGCCGCACACGAAACCGCGTGCCTTCCCGCTTTCGCCCTCGACGAGCGGTGCGCCGCGGTGCTGGCACGTGTTGTAGAACGCCTTGATCTCGCCCTCCATCGTGCGGGTCACGATGATGGGCGAGCCGGCATCCCTGGTCAGGAACCAGCTCCCGTTTTCGGGCAACTGATCCGTATGGCCGACGTAGCGCCAGGACCGTTTCCACATGCGCTCGTCCTCGAGCGAGAGAAACGCAGGGTCGGTATAGCGTGCGCCGGGAATGTCCGGCATCGCCGGAAAATCGGGGGGCGGTGCCTTGCGCCCGCGTTCGAAATCGATGCTTTCGCGAACCTGTTCGATCGTGTCGTGATTGAGTTCCATCGTGCCTTCTCGCTCCTCTGAATACGGTTTTCGCACAGCCTGCCAAAAAAAACAAACATCATTGTCTTTTTTCGCAAGTCGTCGTGTGCGTTAAAAAGACATGAATGATTGTTTTTTATTTCGAAGCGGTTATCCTCCCTTCATCGTCGGCGGCGATACGACAGAGATGCACCAACGCATCCGTTGCGCCGGCGGGGGAAAAGGATGACGGATATGGCCGATGATGCGCCGGTGGTAACGATGGGTGCGATGCTGCGTGCATCGGCACGGCAATATGCAGACGACGACGCGCTTATCTTCCCGGACGAGCGGCGCAGCTATGCCGAACTGGAGACGGCGGCCCGCCGCTGGGCGCGCGGGCTGGTCGGCCATGGCGTGCGGCCGGGGGACCACATCGGCCTGCTCCTGCCCACCCGAATCGACTTTATCGAGGCGTTCTACGGCATCGCCATGGCAGGCGCCGTCGCCGTGCCGATCAATGCGCGATACCAGGCGCACGAATTGCGCTATCTCGTGGCGGATGCCGATCTGACGATGCTCATCACCACGGGCAAGGTTGCCGAAAACGTGGATTTCGCCGAACGTTTGTGCAGTGCGTTCCCCGATCTTAAGGACGCGACGCCGGATCGCGGCCTGCAATTGACGGATGCGCCGAAGCTGCGCACGATCGTATGCCTCGATCAGCCGTGCCCGTCCTATCTCATGTCGCCTGAAACCCTGTGGGCGAAGGGGGAGACAGTGTCCGATACGACCATCGATGCGCGGATCGACGCGGTCGATGGCGACGACCTGGGCATGATCCTCTACACCTCCGGCACCACCGCCAATCCCAAGGGCGCGATGATCGGCCACGGGGCGCAGGTCGGCAACAGCCGCAACCTCGGCCGGCGGTACGAGGTGACGCGCGCGGACAAGATGTGGTCGCCGCTCCCGATCTATCACATCGCGGGTATCTTGCCGATGACGATGATCCTCGATGCGGGCGGCGCCTATATGACGGTGCCGCATTTCGATCCCGGCGTGGCGCTCGAAATGCTCGGCCGCGAAGGGGGACGATCGCCTATCCCAGCTTCGTGACGATCATGCAGGATCTCATCAATCACGAGGATTTCGAAACGACGGACCTGTCGAGCCTGCGCGTGATGAATTCCAATTTCGCGGTGCAGCCCGACTGGATCCGCAAGGCCGTCGCCAAGGCCATGCCCGATACGATCCAGGTCGGCACCTACGGCATGACAGAGGCGGCGGGCACCGTTTCCACCAGCCGTCTTGACGACAGCTACGAAGTGCGGACCGGGCGTTGCGGCAAGGTGCTTCGCGATTGGGAGATGCGCATCGTCGATGCCGACAGCGGCACGGATTGCGAACCGGGTACGCGCGGCGAGATCGTTCTGCGCGGGCCGAACATGCTCAAGGGCTATTACAACGCGCCGGACAAGACGGCGGAGGCGATCCGGGACGGCTGGTTCCATACAGGCGACATCGGGTCCGTCGATGCGGACGGGAATGTGATGTTCCATGGCCGGATGAAGGACATGTTGAAAGTCGGCGGCGAGAACGTCGCCGCGACCGAGATCGAGACCATGTTGCAAACGCATCCGGCGGTGAAGCTGGCGCAGGTCGTGGCCGTTCCCGACCCCCGCTATTCCGAGGTGCCGGCGGCGTTCATCGAACTGGCCCGCGGACAACAGAGCAGCGAGGAGGAGCTGATCGCGCATTGCCGCGGCAAGCTGGCGAGCTTTAAAGTGCCGCGCATGGTGCGTTTCGTGTCGGAATGGCCCATGTCGACCTCCAAGATTCAGAAGTTCCGCTTGCAGACGCAGCTTATCGCGGAAATGGAGGAGGGGCAGGGCTGAAATCTCCCTTCCCTTGCGATAATGAGGGGTAAAACACGGCCTCTCCGGCAAAAAGGCTTGGCAGGGGCGTCATTTGTCGATAGTCCTGCTGCGTGTCAGGGCATCGGACGAGATCGCTTCCCGCTGCCCCGGCAATCCTGATCATCGCAGCATGTCGCGGGCCCGAAACGGCTTGCGGACAGGATGCGAGGTTGGCCCGGTCGCTTCGTAATTCGAGACAAGAGCGTCGCGGCGGACGGTTTGGCGAACCCGGACACGGTCCGGGGTGCTTCCGGAATGGTTTCGCGCGGCGGTGAAAGAACCGAACCGCGCCGGACAGAGGAACGGCTTCAATTGAACAATAATCGCGGAAACAATCGTAAGCGTGGCCGGAACAACAACCGTCAGCAAGGTGGCGGCCAGTTCCAGAACCGTGTCGACAGCAGGGCGCGGGGCAATGCGCCGCAGCTTCTCGACAAGTACAAGAAACTCGCGGAGGATGCCGCCCGCAATGGCGACCGGGTGCAATCGGAATATTACCTGCAATTCGCGGACCATTATTTCCGCGTGATCGCCGACGGCAAGGCCCGCCAGGAAGAGCAGCGTGCCAAGCGCGACGACAATCGCGGCGATCAGGACGACAGCGACGGCAACGCGCCGCGCAATGCGCGCGGTCGCGGCAACAATGATCGCGATTATGACGACGATGGCCATGGGTCGCGCGACACCGACAATGACGATTTCGAGTCCGGCGGGTCCGACGACGACGATGCCGACACCGACACGAAGCCCAGGCGCAAGCCGCGCAAGGCGCGCAGCGACAGCGACGGGCAGGAGGACGGCGCCCCCGCCGAACCGCGCAAGCGTGCCCCCCGCCGGCGCAAGGCCGAGACCGAGGATGCCGTGGAAAACGGCGGTGCCCTCGACCCGCAGGCATTGCCCCCCGCGATCGGCGCCGCCGATGGCGAGGAAAAGCCGAAACGCGCCCGCCGCCCCCGCAAGCCGAAGGCCGAGGACGGCGACAGCGACGAGATGAAGCAGGCGGTCGGCTGATCCCCGGTCCTTTGCGGAGCAGGCGCACCAGCACGACCGCACCTCGACATGTTTCGCGCTTTTCATAGGATTCCGGCACCCCTGCTCGCGCTCGTCGCGGGCGGGATCGCCCCGCTCGGGTTTCAGCCGCTCGGCTGGTGGCCGTGCACGCTGGCGGGCTTTGCGGTGCTGTTTCACCTGCTTCACCGGGCCGAACGGTCGCGCCGGGCGGCGTTGATCGGGTGGCTCTTCGGGGTCGGGCTGTTCAGCGTCGGCAACAACTGGATCGCGACCGCCTTCACCTATCAGGCGGCGATGCCGGCGTGGCTCGGCTGGGTCGCGGTGGTGCTGCTTGCGTTTTATCTCGCGGTGTATCCGATGCTTGCCGGGGTTGCGGCATGGCGGCTGGCGGGCGGTTCGCGAGAACATACGCCGGGCGCCGGTTTCGGCCTCGTCGCGATCTTAGGCGGGTGCTGGGTCTTCGCCGAATGGCTGCGCGGGTGGGTCTTTACGGGCTTTGCGTGGAACCCTGTCGGCATGGTCACGCTCGGTGGGTACGATGCGCCGGGGCTTGCCGGGATTGCGCCGTGGATGGGGACCTATGCGCTGTCCGGGCTTGTGGTGATATTGGCCGGGCTGTGCTGGCTCGCCGTACGCGGAGGCGTGGGGCGCGGCGGCATGGGGCGTGGCGGAGCGGAGCGCGGCAGAGCGGGGCCGGGCATGGCCGCGCGCGCGGCGATGGTGCTCGTGCCGGTCCTTTTGTTCGCGGTGCCGTGGCCCGCGTGGCACGGCGGGGAGGGCGATCTGCGCTTTACGCTGGTGCAGCCCGATATTCGCCAGGACGTGCTCAACGATTCCGCCTGGTTCGAGCGTAATTTTCGCAAGACTGCGGCGTTGACGGCGCGCGTGGACGCAGGCGATGGACCGCGGCTCGTGCTCTGGCCGGAATCGGGAGTGCCCGATTATCTGCGCGAGGGGTATCCGGACCGCTATTACCGGATGACGACCTACGCCGCCGATCCGCGGCTTGCCCGTGCGCGCATCGCGGATGTCATCGGGCCGGACAGCATGCTTTTGACAGGGGCGGTCGATCTGGTCATCGGGCCGGACGAGAGGGCGAGCGCCGTGCGCAATGTCGTCACCGCCATCGGCCCCGATGCGCGCATCCGGGGAAGCTATGCCAAGGCGCATCTCGTGCCCTACGGCGAATATCTGCCCATGCGCAACGTGCTGGAACCCATCGGCCTGTCCCGCCTCGTCGAAGGGGCGCTCGATTTCGAGGAGGGGCCGGGACCGCGTACGCTGGACCTCGGCGCATATGGCCGGGCGGGTATTCAGATCTGCTATGAAATCATCTTTCCCGGTGCGGTCGCGGACCGGTCCGACCGGCCCGACTACATCGTCAATCCGACCAATGACGGCTGGTTCGGGGCGTGGGGTCCGCCGCAACATCTGGCGCAGGCGCGGATGCGCGCGATCGAGGAAGGGCTGCCCGTGCTGCGCCCGACGACCACGGGGATCAGCGCGGTGATCGACGCGGGCGGCACGGTGCGCGCGCATATCCCGCAGTTTCGCGACGGGCGGATCGACGCACTCGTGCCCCCCGCCCGGGCGCCCACATGGTTTGCGCGTGCGGGCAACGGTCTTTCGCTTGGCTGGGCCTTACTATTCCTTTTGGCGGGAATGGTTGCCACCCGCCGCCCTCGCGTATAAAGATATAAAGAAACCTTTATACTGTTTTGAAGGCCTTTAGACTATTTGAAGGATCGCCATGCGCAACAATTATCTCTTCACGTCCGAAAGCGTATCCGAGGGCCATCCCGACAAGGTCGCGGACCAGATTTCCGACGCCATCGTGGACCTCATGCTGGCGAAGGACGCGGAGGCGCGCGTCGCGTGCGAGACCATGACCACGACGCAGCTCGTCGTGCTGTCGGGTGAAATCCGGTGCAAGCCGATGTACGACGAAAGCCAGAAGGACTGGGCCGCGAACGGCTATTGGGCGCCCGGCGCGCTCGAGGAGATCGAGCAGACCGTCCGCAATGTCGTGCGCGACATCGGGTATGAGCAGGACGGCTTCCACTGGGAAAAGCTGCGCTTCGAAAACTTTCTGCACGGGCAATCTACCGAAATCGCGCAGGGCGTCGATTCGCGCGAGGACAAGGACGAAGGCGCCGGCGATCAGGGCATCATGTTCGGTTTCGCCTGCGACGAAACGCCGGACCTGATGCCGGCCACACTGGATTACAGTCACAAGATCCTGCACCGCATGGCGCATGATCGCAAAACCGGCGCGGCCCCGTTCCTGGAGCCGGACACGAAGAGCCAGGTCACGCTGCGCTTCGAAAACGGCGTGCCGTCGGCGTGCACCGCGATCGTCGTGTCGACGCAGCACAGGCCCGGCTACGATCAGGGCGAGCGCGAGGCCGAGCTAAAATCCTATGTCAGGGGCGTGGTCGCCGACATCCTGCCCGGCCACCTGCTTTCGGATGAAACGGTCTATCACATCAACCCCACCGGCAAGTTCGAGATCGGCGGGCCGGACGGGGACGCCGGGTTGACCGGGCGGAAGATCATCGTCGATACCTATGGCGGTGCGGCACCCCATGGCGGCGGCGCGTTTTCGGGCAAGGATCCGACCAAGGTCGACCGTTCCGCGGCCTATATCGCGCGCTATCTGGCCAAGAATATCGTGGCGGGCGGTTTCGCGACTCGCTGCACGATACAGCTGTCCTATGCCATCGGCATTGCCGATCCGCTGTCGATCTATGTCGACACGCATGGCACGGCGACGGACGGTATTACCGACGAGGCGCTCGAGGATGCGATCCGCAGCATCGAATCGCTGCGCCGGCTGACGCCGCGCGGCATTCGCACGCGGCTGCAACTGAACCGCCCGATCTATCGTACCAGTGCGGCCTATGGCCATTTCGGGCGGCAGCCGGAAGGCGACACCTTCCCATGGGAAAAGACCGACCTGATCGATGAGTTGAAGGTCGCGCTAGGCCGCTGAGGGCTGCGCAGCTTTTATTTTCCTACATCGGCGGTGCCGGGCATGGCGGGCTTTCTTCATCGCAAGGGAGCCTGCCCCGCCATGTCCGAAATTTGCAAAAGCTGCGGCAATGTCATCGCCGCCCCGCCGAGCGGCGGCGCCCGTTATGACCCGTCCGCGCCGCATATCACCCCGCGCATCGCGGCCGAGCTGATCGCGCACGAAGGCATCGTGACGGAGGCGTATCGCGATTCGGTCGGCGTGTGGACGTGGAGCGTGGGGCTTACGGATGCGTGCGGCCACGGTGTCCGGCGCTATCGCGACAATCCGCAGGATCTCGACCATTGCATGGCGATCTATGCCTGGGCGCTGCGCGAACGCTATCTGCCTGCCGTGCTCGACGCGTTCGGCGACCATGCGCCGGCGGAGCACGAGCTTGGCGGCGCGCTTTCGTTTCACTGGAACACCGGGGCGATCCGCCGTGCCGAATGGATGCGCCGGTTTCGTGATGGCGACGTCGCGGGCGCGCGCGATGCCATCATGAACTGGTGCCGGCCCGCGGTGCTGACGAAGCGGCGGCGCTGCGAACAGGCGTTGTTCTTCGACGGGATATGGACGAACGACGGCCATGCCACCGTGTATGACGTGGCGAAGCCGTCCTATCGCCCGACCGCGGGCCGCCGGGTGGAAATTCTGTCGCGGCTGGAGCGACTTAGCCTCTGACTCCATGGGTGCGCTGAATATTCTTGCCAAAATCGCGGAACCGGTCATCAATCCGGATGCCGGTTTCGCGGCGGGATTGTTCAGGACACGGGATGAATACTTGGAAAAGCTGGGTCGCCACGGCGGCCATGGCCATTTGCGCGGTACCGGGGACCGCGATGGCCGAACGACCCATTGCCGATTTTACGGAGGGCGACCCGGTCGGCTGGGTGCGGATGTCCCCCACCGGCAACAGGCTCGCCGCCGAAATGGACCGCGGCGGCGAACGGCAGATCGTGATCTTCTCGCTCGATGGTCAGCGCGAGCCCGTCGTCATCGGCAAGCCCGCGAATACCGATGTCGGGGATGTCAGATGGGTCAACGACGACTGGTTGATCGCGACCGTCGGGCGCAAGGGCAATTACGAGCTTCACGAGGTTTACGTCTCGCGCACCATGGCATTCCGGGCCGACGGCACCGCAATGCACATGCTGGAGCCGCGCAATGGCAATCTCGCCGATTCGGGCGGCGATGTGGTCTGGATCGCGCGGGACGGCACGCCGCGCATCCTGCTGTCCTATCGCGAAACGATCTTCATCGGCGAGCCGGGCTTCTTTCCCAAGGTCGCGATGGTCGATGTCGCGCAGAACAAGTTCACGCGCGTGACCTCCGAAATGGAGGGGGTATGGAACTGGTATGCGGATGGCAATGGCGATGTCCGGCTCGGCGTGGGCGACGAGCAGCAGGGCTTGAAACGCCGCCTCGTCTATCGCGAGGGGGGCAGCGGCCTGTTCAAAGAGGTTGCCAGCGCGACCGGTGACGAGGAACTGATCGCGCCGGTCCTGTTCATGCAGGATGGCAAGGCGCTCACCATCAGCAATGTCGATGGTTTCGATGCGCTCTACGAACTCGATCTCGGCACGATGCGCCGCGGCGCGAAAGTGTTCGGCATCGCGGGCGCCGACGTGTCGGGCGTCATCAGCGATTCGAAAAATCAGGAATTGCGCGGCGTCACCTGGGAGGGGCAGCGCCGGCAGGTGCAATGGCTCGACCCGCAATATCGCGAGATTCAGGCGCTGCTCAACGCCACCCTGCCCGGGCAGAACCCGGTGATCCTGTCCAGCAATCTCGATGGCACGAAACATGTCGTCTATGCGGGCGGGACCGGGCCGGTGACGGGGTATCTGATCTTCGATTCGGCGGCGAAGAAGATGACCGTGCTGTCGCGCACGCGCAACGAAGCGAGCTGGTAGGCCGCGCGCACCTATCGCTACACCGCGCGGGACGGGCTGGAGATGGAGGCGATCGTCACCGTGCCGCAGGACCGGGAGGCGAAGAACCTGCCGGTGATCGTCATGCCGCATGGCGGTCCGCGCGCCCGCGATTACGAGGGGTGGGATAGCTGGGCGCAATTCTTCGCCGACCGCGGCTATGCCGTGATTCAGCCCAATTTCCGCGGATCGACCGGCTATGGCGTCGCGTTCGAGCGGGCCGGCCTCGGGCAATGGGGGCTCCGGATGCAGGACGATGTCGACGATGCGCTGGCGTGGGCCGCGGGCAAGGGAATGGTCGATCCCGCCCGCGCCTGTATCGTGGGCGGATCGTATGGCGGATATGTCGCGATGCGGGCCGCAGAGCGCAATCCCGAGCTTTACCGCTGCGCCATCAGCTTTGCCGGCGTCGCCGATCTCAGCAAGATGATGAGCCATGACAGCGCATCCTATGTCGGGCGCGGCCTGCGGGCATACTGGAAAGGGCAGGTATCGGACCTTGCGGGCGTATCGCCGATCAACAACGCGCAGGGGTTCGGCATCCCGGTGCTGCTCGTGCATGGCAAGGATGACCTGCGCGTGCCGGTGGATCAGTCGCGCGACATGGCAAAGAAGCTGCGCGCGGCGGGCAAGGACGTGACCTATATCGAACAGGCAGAGGGCGACCACCACTTCTCCCGCGATGAGGATCTGGTCGAATTCCTGAAGGCTGCGGAGCTGTTTCTCGACACCCACAACCCGGCCTGATCGCCGCCCCCGTTTTCCGCCCCGCCGGGATCAGGCGCCGAGCGCGCTTTCGATCAGCCCGGTGAGTTCGGCATCGTCGGGCGCGGTGGACGGGGCGAATCGCGCCAAGACCGCACCATCGCGTCCGACCAGGAATTTCTCGAAATTCCAGAGCACTTCGGGGTCGTTGTTGGGGATCATGCCCGCCTGTTCGAGCCGCGCGCGAAACGCGTCGGCATCGCCGCGCTTGTTCGGAACGGCAGCGACGAGTTCCTTGTACAGCGCCTGCTTCTCCGGCCCGGCGACGCTGGCCTTTGCGAAGACCGGGAAATTCACCCCGTATTCGGTTTCGCAGAACTGCGCGATTTCGCCATCGGTGCCGGGTTCCTGCGCCCCGAAATCATTGGCGGGAAACGCCAGCACCTCGAACCCCTTGTCGCCATACCGCTCCTGAAGCGCTTTCAGCCCGGCATATTGCGGGGTCAGCCCGCATTGCGAGGCGGTGTTCACGATGAGCAGAACCTTCCCCCGGTGCGCGCCGATGCTGTCGGCGCTGCCGTCGTTGCGGGTGAGCGAAATATCGGAAAGCGTCGTGGCCATGGTTTTGCTCCTCGGCGGTTCAGGAAACGTAGTGGGCAGTGGTCTTTTCGGCGATCTCTTCCGCCGTGACGCCCGGGGCCAGTTCGACGAGGCGGAACGGGCTGTCGTGATCGGGGCGTTGAAACACGCACAGGTCGGTGACGATCATGTCGACGACATTCTTCCCCGTCAGCGGCAGGGTGCATTCGGGAATGAACTTGGGCGTGCCGTTCTTCGACGTGTGTTCCATGACGACGATGATCTTCTTCACCCCGGCGACAAGATCCATCGCGCCGCCCATGCCCTTGATCATCTTGCCCGGAATCATCCAGTTGGCGATGTCCCCGTTCTGGGCCACTTCCATTGCGCCCAGCACGGTGAGGTCGATGTGACCGCCGCGGATCATTGCGAAGCTTTGCGCGCTGTCGAAATAGGCGGAGCGGTCAAGTTCGCTGATCGTCTGCTTGCCGGCATTGATGAGGTCGGCGTCCTCCTCCCCCTCATAGGGGAAGGGGCCGATGCCCAGCATGCCGTTTTCGGATTGCAGCGTGACCTCGATCCCGGCGGGGACGTGGTTGGCAACCAGCGTGGGAATGCCGATGCCGAGATTGACGTAGAAACCGTCTTCGAGCTCCTTCGCGGCACGGGCGGCCATTTCGTCGCGGGTCCAGGGCATGCGTGTCTCCTCAAGATGGGTGGCTGGCGCGGCCAGCGATGATGGTCGTGCTGCGCCGCTCAGGCGGTTTCGCGGGTCCGGGTGGTGACGAACTCGATCTTCTTGTCATAGGGGGCGCCGACGATCATGCGCTGCACATAGACGCCGGGCAGGTGGATGTGATCGGGATCGAGGCTGCCGGTCGGCACGATCTCCTCCACCTCCACGACGCAGACCTTGCCGCAGGTCGCGGCGGGCAGGTTGAAATTGCGCGCGGTCTTGCGGAATACCAGATTGCCCGTCTCATCCGCCTTCCACGCCTTCACGATGGCGAGATCGGCGAAGATCCCGTGTTCCAGAACATAGTCCAGTTCGCCGTTCGGCCCGTCGAAGCGCTTGGTTTCCTTGCCTTCTGCGACCTCCGTGCCGAAACCGGTGCGGGTGTAGAAGCCCGGAATGCCCGCGCCGCCCGCGCGCATACGCTCGGCCAGCGTGCCCTGCGGACAGAATTCCACCTCCAGCTCGCCGGCGAGGAACTGCCGCTCGAACTCCTTGTTCTCGCCGACATAGGACGAGATCATCTTCGCGACCTGCTTCGTGCGCAGCAGCTTGCCCAGCCCTTCGTTGTCGATGCCGGCATTGTTCGACGCCACGGTGAGCCCGCTCACCCCGCTTTCGACCACGGCATCGATCAGCCGCTCGGGAATTCCGCACAGGCCGAACCCCCCCGCCGCGATCATCATGCCGTCGTGCAGGAGCCCGTCGAGGGCGGATGTGGCGTCTGGGAAAAGCTTCTTCATGGGCTGCGGCCTTTCATCGTGAAAGCGTCGGGAGTGCCGAAAAGGCGTTCGGCCCCGGCAATAGTCGGCAAATCGGCGCGTGTCACGCCCGCCCCTCTTGCACCTGCAATTTGCGGGGACCATGGGGAGGGGATGGAGCGAAATGACGACGAACCGGCGCCCGCCCGCGGCGCAGACCCGGCCGACTGGCAGGACGCGCTCAACCGGGCGAGGGCGCATGCGCCGTTCCTGTCCGACCTGCTCGGGCGGGAACCGGCGCTTGCCGACATGCTCGACGAGGGACGCGGGGCCGATGCGCTGGCCGCGGCGCGGGATGCGGGCGCGGATGCGGGCGACGTGGGCGTGGCGCTGCGGCGGCAACGCCGGGCGCTGGCACTCGTACTCGGCATTGGCGATCTGGCTGGCGCGTTCCCGCTTGCCATGGTGATGGCGGAATTGTCCGCCTTTGCAAGCCGCGCGCTCGACGCCGCGATCCGCGATGCGGTGGCGCATCGCGTGCCCGACCACGCGGCGGACACGGACCCGGTCGGCATGACCGCGCTGGCGCTGGGCAAGCATGGGGCGGGGGAGCTCAACTATTCCTCCGACATCGACCCGATCCTGCTCTACGATCCCGATACCCTGCCCCGCCGCCCGCGCGACGAGCCGGGCGAGGCGGCACAGATCGCCGCGCGCCGCATCGTGCAGACCATGTCGGCGATGACGGCGGAGGGCTATGTCCTTCGCATCGACCTGCGCCTGCGCCCTGCGTCCGAGGTCAGTCCGCTCGCCATTCCGTTTGCCGCCGCGCTGACCCATTATGAAAGCAGTGCGCTGGCATGGGAGCGTGCCGCGTTCATCCGGGCGCGCTCGGTCGCGGGCGACGTCGCGGCGGGGGAGGATTTTCTCGACGCGATCCGGTCGTTCGTCTGGCGCAAATCGCTCGATTTCGGGGCGATCGACGAAATCGGCCGGCTGGTGCGCCGGATCCGCGACAGCCACGAAGGCGCCGAACGCCCGGGGCCGGGCTATGACCTGAAACGCGGGCGCGGCGGCATCCGCGAGATCGAGTTCTATGCGCAGACGCATCAGCTGATCCACGGCGGGCGCAATCCCTCGCTGCGCCTGCGCGGGACGCGGGGCGCGCTCGACGCGCTGGCGGCGGCGGGGATCATCGCGGCGGACGACGCGCGTGAAATGGGCGAGGCCTATGACCGGCTGCGCGTGATCGAACACCGGTTGCAGATGGTGAACGACCGGCAGACCCACGCGCTTCCCGATAGCGAGGAGGCGATCGACAATGTCGCGCGCCTCGACGGGATGGCGGGCGGCGCGGCGCTCATTGCCGAGATCGCCACGATTGCCGCCACGGTGCGGCGGCGCTTCGACCGGCTGGTGGCCGCGCATGGCGGCGGCGATGCGCCCGCCATGCCCAAGGCGGGAGAGCCGTTTTCCGATCCCGCCCCGCCGCCTGCCGCCGCGAGCCTTCGGTCGCTGGGCTTTGCCGATGCCGAGACGCTGGCCGCGCGGATCGAGGGGTGGAAGGACGGCAAGGTCAAGGCGCTGCGCTCCGATGCCGCCCGCGCCGCCTTTGCCGCGATACAGCCGCAATTGCTGGAGGCGCTGGCCGCCGCGCCCGAACCCGACCGCGCGTTCAACCGGTGGGAGCAGGTGCTGACGCGCCTGCCGTCGGCGATCAATATCTTCCGCCTGCTTGAGGCGCGGCCCGCCCTGCTCGAAACGCTGGCGCGGATATTGGCGCTGGCGCCGGGGCTGGCCGACATGCTGGGCCGGCGCGGCGATCTGCTCGATACGCTGATCGACCGGAGCGCCTATGACCTGCCGCCCGATGCCGATGCGCTGACGCATGATTTTGCAGGGCGCGCCAATGCGGCCATGCTGCGCGACGATTACGAGGCCGTGCTCGACCGGGTGCGGCGCAAGGTCGGCGACCTGCGGTTCGAACTGGGCGTGCAATTGCTCGACGATGCGCATGATCCGCTGGCCATCGCGGCCGGGCTTTCGCGCATGGCGGAGGCGGCGATCCGCGTATTGTGCGATGCCGCCGCCGCCGAATTTGCCGGCGCGCACGGGCGGATCGAGGGCAGCGGGCTGGTCGTGCTGGGGCTGGGCCGGATGGGCGGCGGGGTGATGACCCATGCGAGCGATCTCGACCTCGTCTATCTCTTCACCGGCAGCCACGAGGCGGAATCGGACGGTCGCCGTCCGCTTGGCGCGACGCAATATTACAACCGCCTCGCCCAACGTGTGACCGCCGCGCTGTCCGTGCCCACGGCGGAGGGCAAGCTGTTCGAGGTCGACACCCGCCTGCGCCCTTCGGGCATGCAGGGGCTGCTGGCGGTGAGCACCGACAGCTTCGCCCGGTATCAGCGCGAGGATGCCTGGACGTGGGAGCATATGGCGCTCACCCGTGCGCGGGTCCTGCACGCGCCGCCGGGCGTGGCGGAAACGCTGAATGGTGCCATTCGCGACATTCTGTGCCGCGAACGGGCGCCGGACGAACTGCGCACCGCGGTGCTGGCCATGCGGGCCGAGATTCTGGCGCACAAACCGCCGACCGGGCCGCTCGACGTAAAGCTTTCGCGCGGCGGGCTGGTCGATCTGGAATTTCTCGTCCATTTCCTGCAACTGCGGGAGGGCGCGTTCGTGACGCCGGATCTCGGCGGTGCGGTGCGCATGCTGGCGCAGGCGGGGCTGGTCGACGGGGCGCTGCTGTCCGCGCACGACCTGCTCACCCGCATGCTGGTGGTGATGCGGCTGGTCGCGCCCGATGCGGCGGTTCCTCCGCCCGCCGCGCGCACGATCATGGCGAAGGGGTGCCGGTGCGAGGATTGGGACGCGCTCTTGACCGCGTTCGACACAGCACGCCAAACCGTGGCAAGAGCCTGGGCCGCGATATTCGATGAGACGCTGGAGCTGACATGACCGATGCCAAGGATACGCGCCCGGACGTGGGCGATCAATTTCCGCACATGACCCTGACCACGCCCGACGGGGACGAATTTTCGACCGCGTCGCTGGCCGGGAAACCGGCGGCGGTGTTCTTCTATCCCAAGAACAACACCCCCGGCTGCACGACCGAGGCGAAGGATTTCACCGCCCTTGCCCCCGCATTCGCCGACGCGGGCGTCGCCATCCTCGGCATCAGCAAGGATCCGCCCAAGAGCCACGCCAAATTCATCGAGAAACAGGCGCTCACCGTCCCGCTTTATAGCGATACGCCGGCAGATGCGGGCGATGGTCTTGCCGAGGCGCTGGGTATCTGGGTCGAGAAAAACATGTACGGCCGAATATATATGGGCATGGAGCGCACGACGTACTTGATCGGCGCGGACGGGCGCATCGCGCGCGTATGGCGCAAGGTGAAGGTGAAGGGCCACGCCGATGCCGTGCTGGAGGCGGCGCGCACGCTTTGACCTGGTCGCAGCGTTCGGTGGGAGAGGCGGTGCGCGCCGTCCTGTTGACGGGCGACGCGCAGGCGAAGGTCATGGCGACCCGCGCTTTGGTGCGGGACTGGCGGGCCGGGCGGCTCGATTTCCGGTTCGACTGCGCCATGCCGCACGAACCGGCGCGTCCCGACCGGCCCGAACTGCATCCCGCGCGCGACATGCCGAGACGCGGGAAGGGCGGGTCCGAGCGTGGCCGCATCGCGTTGTGGCACAGCCTCGCGCATATCGAGTTTACCGCCATCGACCTCGCGCTCGACATGGTCGGGCGGTTCGGCGGCGGCATGGCGCGCGGCTTCACCGACGATTTCCTGTCGGTCGCGGCGGACGAGGCGATGCATTACGCGCTTCTCGACCGCAAGCTGAGGACGATGGGGAGCCATTACGGCGCGCTGCCGGCCCATGCTGGATTGTGGGAGGCGGCGCAGGATACGCGCCACGACGTCGCGGCGCGGCTGGCGATCGTGCCCATGGTGCTGGAGGCGCGGGGGCTCGACATCACGCCGATGACACTGGAACGGGTGCGCGCGCAGGGGGATGCGAATGGCGCGCGCATTCTGTCGCGGATACTTGACGACGAAATCCGCCATGTGCGCTTTGGCACCAAGCATTTCGTCGATGAGGTGAAAAAGCGCGGAAAAACGCCCGAATCCTACTGGCAAACTCTGGTTCGGGAACATTTTCGGGGTCGGTTGAAGCCACCGTTCAACGACTCGGCGCGGGAGTCAGCCGGTCTGTCGCGCAGCTTCCTCGATGGTATTGCCTAGTTAACTGTTTTCCCTTTACCCAATACTCACGAGAGCGGCGGGGGGTTCCGACAATCTCGAAAATTTTGAACCTGCGGATGCGCTTCCCTTTGTTCGAAGCCATCGCTTGCAGGTGTAATCAGACGTTTTTCCGGCCTTTAGGGGGGTCGAGGCGTCTCGGAAAAAAGGGTATCGTAATGACGGCACTTGGACAGATCTCGAATTTCTGGACGAAACGCGGCGCGGTATTGAGCGCGGTCGCGGTTGCGTCGATGGCGATGGCCCCTGCCCCGGCCCTGGCGAATGCCAGTGCGACGGCAGCGGCCAGCGCCGACATGGCCGCCTCGGTCCGCACTCCTGCGACGCAGGGCATCGGAGAAGGCGTCGAAAGCGACGGCACGTTCCGCACGCTTTTCGCCAGCTGGAAGACGCTCGACAATTCGAACAAGCCCGTCGTCCCGACCAAGCCGGTGATGTCCATTCCCAGCCGCCTGCCGGTTGAGAACTCCCGCTTTTCGAGCAGCTTCGGCATGCGCGTCCATCCGGTAACGGGTCGCCGCACCGGCCATCACGGCCTCGACATGGCGGCGCCCACTGGCACGCCGATCTACGCGACCGCCGATGGGCAGATCGCCGATGCGCGCTGGAACGGCGGATATGGCAATTACATCCGGATCGAGCATGGCGGCGAAATGGAAACGCGCTATGGCCACATGTCCCGCATGGCGGTGTCCGCCGGGCAGGCGGTGAAGAAGGGCGATCTCATCGGCTATGTCGGCAGCACGGGTCGTTCGACCGGGCCGCACCTGCATTACGAAGTGCGCGTCGGCGGTGAGCCGGTCGATCCCGAGCCCTATCTGCATGCCGACACGTTCGAGCAGGCCTTCGCCAGCGCACGTTGATCATAATCCCTAAGGGACGGTCATTGGCGGTCCTTCGAAAAAGCCCGGCGCCGCAAGGCACCGGGCTTTTTCGTATGCGGCTTCGGCGGGGCGAAGGACGGCGACGTTTCCGTCCTTCGCATGGTTGGACCGACGCTTCGCCCGCGTCCCGCCGTGTTATGCGGCGCTAGGACGCGTCAGCTTGCCTCGCGCATGGACGCATATTCCGATTTCACGAGCGACCGGCGCGTTTGCGCATCGTCGATACGGCGGATGCGCTCTTCGAGGTCGCGGGCCATCTCACCCAGCTTTTCATCGCCAAAATATCCGGCCGACCCGGCGAGCTTGTGCAATTGCGCCGACAGATCGTCCCAATCGCCCTCGGAATCGGTCTGCGCGATCTTCGCCATCACGTCGAACAGCGCCTGTTTGCGGGCGGCATATTTCGCCGATAGCGAATGGCCGCCCGTCTGCACCACCGGCGGGCCAAGCGAATCCGGCTTTGCCGCGGGCGTGTCCTCGGTCGCGCTCGCACGCACATCGATACGGCTGACAGCGCCGGGCGCGGTGTCTTCATGGGCCGGAACCGGCGGCGAAGTGGGCGTGGTGTCGTCGGCATCCGGATGCGCGCCGGGCATGTCGTCATTGGCGGCCTGGGTCTGGCCTTCTTCGCCGAAATTGGCGTTTTCGCCGTTATCCTCGCCGTCGAAAAGATAGAGATCGATCGCGTTGCGCAGCGCCTCCATCCGCAACGGTTTGCCAAGATGCCCCTGCATTCCTGCATTCCGGCAGGCCTTTATATCGTCCTGATAGCAATTCGCGGTGAGCGCCAGGATCGGCAGGTCGCGGCGCGTGTATCCCTCCATGCGCAGGCGGCGCGTCGCCTCCAGCCCGTCGATTTCGGGCATCTGCATGTCCATCAGTATGAGCTTGTACGGTCGGCCTTCCGCATCGGCCTGTTTCACGCGTTCGATCGCATCGCGCCCGTTCACGGCAAGATCGGCAGTGAGATTGAGCTTGCTCATCATGCTCATCACCAGTTCCTGATTGATGTCGTGATCCTCGGCGACGAGCACGCGCGGACGGTTCGCGAATTCGGGTTCCGGCATCTGGGTCGGCTTCGATCCGGTGTCGACCATCGCGAGCGTCAGTGCGGGCGGATCGTTGAGCTCGGCATCGTCGTCCGCGGCGATCAGCGGTATGCGCACGGTAAAGGATGTGCCGCGCCCTTCCTTCGATTTCACGGTCAGCGTTCCGCCCATCATTTCGGTGAGCTGGCTGCTGATCGAAAGGCCGAGGCCGGTGCCGCCAAAGCGCCGCGCGATCGACCCGTCGGCCTGATCGAACTGGTTGAAAATCGTGCGCAGCTTGTCCGGCGCGATGCCGATCCCGGTGTCCGCAACCTCGAGCACAAGAATTTCCTCGTCATCTTCGAAGTCCGCGCGGGCGTCGATGCGTACGTCGCCATGTTCGGTGAACTTGACCCCGTTGCCGACGAGATTGAGCAGAATCTGGCGCAGACGCAGGGGATCGCCGATGATCGATTTGGGCAGGCGAGGATCGATGCCGAAGGACAGCTCCACCCCTTTTTCCCGCGCCACCGGTTCGAGCAGGCGCACACAGGATTCCACCTTGTGCCGGATGTCCATCGGCACAGGCTGCAATTGCAGCTTGCCCGATTCGATCTTCGACATGTCGAGAATATCGTTCAGGAGACGCATCATCGCCTGTCCCGAATCGGCGATCATGCGCACCTGCCGCTGCTGCGCCTCGTCGAGGTCGGTTTCCATCAGCAATTGCGTGAACCCGATGACGCCGTTCATCGGAGTGCGGATTTCGTGGCTCATATTGGCGAGAAATCCCGATTTGGCCTGCACCGCAAGCTCCGCGCGCTCACGCTGCGCGGTGAGTTCGGCCTGAAGTCGCTTGTCCTCGGTCACGTCGCGGATCGAGGCGATGATGGCGCCCTGTTCGTGCGTTTCGGCATCGCGCGCGACCGCGATCTGCCCCGAAAGCCAGCGCGTGCCCTCCGCTTCGCCGACGCCCGCAATCTCCATTTCAAGCTCGCACCCTTCGGCTGCTCCCGAACGCAGCAGCGCGAGTCGGCTCTTTACATATTCCGATTGCGCCATGCCGAACATGTCGGCGAATTGCCGGCCGATGAGCTGTTCGGGCGGCATTTCCAGGATCTCGCCCGCAAACAGCGAGGCGTAGATGCATTCGCCCTTGGCGCCGATCATGAACAGCGCATCGTCAATATTGTCGGCGACGATCTGCAACTGGCTTTCGCGCTCGGCGAGCCGCTCCTCCGCCAGCTTGCGTTCGGTGACGTCGATATTGGTGCCGATATACCCGGTGAGCCGCCCGTCGCTGTCGAACTGCGGTGCGCCGGCGGTCGTCACCCAGATTTCGGTCCCGTTCCTGTGCAGCCAGCGCCATTCGGACGAGAAGCGTTCCTGTGCGTTCACCGCGCGCAGCCATGCCTCCGCCACGCGTTCGCGATCCTCGTAATGGATCGCATCGTACCAGCCGGGGCCCATGGCCTCTTCATTCGTCAGCCCGGCCAGTTCGAGCCAGCCCGGACTGACATAGGTGGCGTTGCCGTCGACATCGGAACACCAGATGCCCGCCGGCGCATGGTGTGCAAGCGTCGCGAATTGCTGTTCGCTATGCTCCAGCGCCTCGCGCTCCTGGTAGCGTTCGGTGACGTCGACCATGTGCCCAACCAGGCCGAGCGACTGTCCGTCTTCGCTCCTTGCGGGGCGGGCGCGGATCTTGATGCGCAATTCCTTGCCGTCCCTGCCGATGATAGACCGCTCGACATTCATCGTGTCGAACTCTCCGGAGAGCATGCTGGAAAAATTGTGCCAGGCATCCGCGCGGTCTTCGGGCTTCAGGAAATCGGTGAATTTCGTGCCGATCGATTCGGTGATCGCCCGCCCGGTGATGCGTTCCCACGCGGTGTTGAGCGACATCCACCGTCCGTCGGGATCGATCCGGAACAGCACGTCGTCCAGATTGTCGAGGACATAGCGGTTTTCATTGCGGCTCGTGCGGAGCATTTCGCGGATCATGCGGTTCCGGCGGGACAGCGCACCCACCGGCAGCGCGATCATCGTATTGGCCGCCATGAAGGTGACGAGGGCGATGAACTGCATCCCCTGTCCACCGCGAACGAGCAGGATCGGCCCGCTTCCCATCGCCGTGGCGACGATCGCGACGACATGGCTGAGCAGGACGGCGAGGGCGGTGCGCCGCAGTCCGATGAGCACGCCGGCGGTGATGAGCGTCGGCGTGACGAGGAAAAGGAACGGCATCGTCGTCTGCGCGAAGACCGCGGCGGTTCCGCACACGACAAAGGCGATGCTTCCCACGATGACCGAAACGGACACCGGCGCCAGCTTCGTCGTTTGCTTGCGAAAGCAGAGCAGCGGCGGGACGAGCGCGAGCAGCATGCCGAAATGGCCGGTCAGGAAAAGGAGATTCGCGCTCCGCTCCAGGCCCAAGAGGACGTTGGCGAGCGCGGACGACACCAGCGCACCCATCGCGAACGCGCCGAGCATCGGCGGGTAGCAATCGAGTTTGCGGACGTCGGGCTGCCCGTCGCAGAAACGGCGGATGAGAGAGACGACAAGGCCCGTTTCAATGGCCATGATGGCGGTCGTGCGCACGACCGTGTCGATATCCAGCCCGATCGCGAGAAGCGTTCCGGCCATGGCGAGGGTGAATCCGGTGAGGCCGAACCGGTCGAAATAACGGCTGTGTCCGATGATATAGGCGACCGCCGCCGCATTGGGGAGCCATACGGGCGCAAAGATGCTGTCATCCGGAATGGCCCAGGAGAGCAGGGTCAGAACGGCAACCGTCATCATCAGCAGCGTCAGCCGCGCCGCCGCCTTCTGTTTTGCCTTACTGATCATTTTCGCAAAAGACTCCGAGCCCGATTTCAGAACAACCGCATCGGCGCGATCCTTCCACGAATAGGGTCAAGGTTTGCTCTTGCGCGGTATGGGGCCTTTTACCCTACCGCTGCTAAGGATCGGTTAACTCGCGTCTTTTCATGCCAGCAGGGGCGCCCGGCCAGCCGCCCTAGCCGCTCTCAGCCCAAGAGCCGCGTGGCGATGGCGCGCACCTCCTCGCCCATGTCCTCGCGTTCGAGCGCGATGGCGAGCGTGGCCTCCACAAAGCCGGTCTTCGAGCCGCAGTCGAAGCGCCGTCCCTCGAAAGTGACCGCGTGAAAGGGCTGGCTGCCGATCATCTTCGCCATTGCATCGGTGAGCTGAATCTCGCCGCCGGCGCCCTTTTCCTGATCCTGAAGCGTGCGCATCACCTGCGGCTGGAGGATGTAGCGGCCCGATACGATCTTGTTCGACGGCGCGTCGGCGACCTTCGGCTTCTCGACGAGGCCGGTCACCTCGGTCAGGGCGCCATCGACCTTGCCCGGCGCGATCACGCCATAGCTCGACACCGATTCGCGGGGCACTTCGAGCACGGAGATCAGATTGCCACCGACCTTTTCATAGGCATCGACCATCTGCTTGAGGCAGCCCGGCTCCCCCCACATCAATTCGTCGGGAAGCATCACGGCGAACGGTTCGTCGCCCACGATGTCGCGCGCGCACCACACCGCGTGACCGAGGCCGAGCGGCTCCTGCTGCCGGACATAGGCGCAATTGCCGGGCGCAAGCCGCGTCCCGTCGAGGATGGACACGTCCTTGCCGCGTTCCTTCATCGTCGTTTCCAGTTCGAAACCGATGTCGAAATGATCCTCGATCGCGCCCTTGCCCCGCCCGGTGACGAAGATCATCTGCTCGATCCCGGCGGCACGCGCCTCGTCCACCGCATATTGAATCAGCGGACGATCGACGATGGGCAGCATTTCCTTGGGGACGGCCTTTGTGGCGGGCAGGAACCTTGTTCCCATGCCGGCGACGGGGAATACGGCCTTGCGGATGGGCTTGCGCGAATTGTCGGTCATGGAAGCGATTCCTGTTGCAACTGCGAAATGGAACATGAGCCATAGCCAAGCCGCACGCGGATGCACAAGAGCGTCGATGGATCGGGCGGTCCGGACATCGCGCGGTTTGGGCGTCATCGCCTTGTAACCGCCGCGATTCCGGCTAAACAGCCGCGCATGGACAAGATCATCATCAAGGGCGGAAACCGCCTGACCGGCACGTTGCCCATTTCGGGCGCGAAGAACGCGGCACTGACCCTGTTGCCCTGCGCATTGCTGACCGAAGAGCCGCTGACGCTGCGCAATTTGCCGCGGCTGGCGGACATTGACGGGTTTCAGCATCTGTTGAACCAGTTCGGCGTGTCGACGACCATCGCCGGGTCGCGGCCCGAGGATTTCGGCCGGGTAATGACGCTGCAGACGCCGCGCCTCACCAATACCACCGCGCCTTACGAGCTGGTGCGCAAGATGCGCGCCTCGATCCTCGTGCTCGGCCCGCTGCTGGGCCGGGCGGGGGAGGCGAAGGTGTCGCTTCCGGGCGGCTGCGCCATCGGCAACCTACCGATCGACCTGCACTTGAAAGCATTGGAGGCGATGGGCGCCGAGATCGAGCTGGCCGCGGGCTATGTCCGGGCCGCGGCGCCCGATGGCGGTCTGCCGGGCGGCGATTTCGCCTTTCCGGTGGTGTCGGTGGGCGCGACGGAGAATGCGCTGATGGCCGCGGTGCTCGCCAATGGCACGACGCGGCTCGACAATGCGGCGCGCGAGCCGGAGATCGTCGATCTGTGCAATCTGCTCGTCGCAATGGGCGCGCGAATCGAGAATATCGGCGAATCGGATCTCACCATTCATGGCGTGCCGCGCCTCCACGGGGCGACCTATCGCGTGATGGCCGACCGGATCGAGGCCGGCAGCTACGCCTGTGCCGCGGCGATCACCGGCGGCGACGTCATGCTGAAGGGGGCGAACCCCGCCGAAATGCGCGCGACGACGCATGCATTGCGCAATGCGGGCGTCAATGTGGAGGAAAGCGAGGCCGGCCTGCGCGTCTATTGCGACGGCCCGCTGCGCGCGGTCAACTTGTCCACCGCGCCCTATCCCGGTTTTGCCACCGACATGCAGGCGCAATTGATGGCGCTCCTGTGCCGCGCCGACGGGACGAGCGTTCTCAACGAGACGATCTTCGAAAATCGCTACATGCACGTGCCCGAACTGAACCGGATGGGCGCCCATATCGAGACCAACTGCCGCACCGCCGTGGTGCACGGTGTCGAACAGCTGACGGGGGCGGAGGTGATGGCCACCGATCTGCGCGCCTCGATGAGCCTCGTGATCGCCGGGCTCGCGGCAGAAGGCGAGACGGTGGTGCACCGGCTCTACCACCTCGACCGCGGGTATGAGCGGCTGGAGGAGAAGCTGGCGCTGGTGGGCGCGGATATCGAACGCGTCGGCTCGGATTAAGCCCGCCTCGACCGGTATCGGGCGAATTGCGAAACCTTGCACGCGTTGACGCGTTTCATTGCCACTTGTCTTACAGGAGAATCGCAATGGGACTTATCAGAATGGGCGTGCTCGGCGCGCTCGGCTATGCCGGATACAAGCATTTCACCAAGCAGCATGACGAACCGGCCGCATTCGCCGATGGTCAGCCGCACGCCACGCAGGGCGGCGGCACCGTCGTCCGCGACGCGGGCGCGGGTTCGATGCGCGACAAGCCTTCGACCTGGACCAAGACGGACGAGGAAATGGACGAAAGCTTCCCGGCGAGCGATCCGCCCGCCAATTACTGACGCGAGCTATTCGCGTTACGCATGAAAAGGCGCGCCGTCCGCAAGGGTGGCGCGCTTTTTTCGTGCGCCTGGCCCTCATTCCGCGATAGCGCCGTCCCGAGCCTCGCGCTCGCACACGAGCCAGACCCGGATCGCGCTGGCCAGGCCCGGCGGGGTTTCGGCCGCGATCCGTTCCGCGTCGATCGCCCCGACGAGCGCGTTGATCGGCAAGCCGCGCCGCATCGCCGCGTCGCGCAGCATGGACCAGAAGACAGGCTCCAGGCTGATCGAGGTCTTGTGCCCGGCGATTTCGACCGAGCGTTTGACCGGCGGGTGATAATCGGGCGCCATGGCGACGACCCTAGCGCGGGCGGCGGCGTGGGCAAGCCGGCAGCATGGCGGCCATGAAAAAGGCGGGCGCATCGCTGCACCCGCCTCTTGCACATTGTTGCGTGTCGGCGCCGGTCAATCGATGCGGCGCACCTTCGTGTTGCGGTCCTCCGGCGCGATGGAAATGCGCAAAGTCTCGCCCGAATTTCCGGGGAAATCGACGAACATCGCCTCGACCAGATTGGGGACGAGATAGGGCAGGCGATCCGAACGGGACACCGCCTCCGCCTTGCCTTCGAAGAGCCGCTGTCCATCGGCGCGGCGTTCGATCTTCAGATCGATGCCGCTGGTATAGACGGTGTAGCTCGTGATGTTCGGCCCGGAATTGAAGAACGGATCCTGCCAGCCAAAGCCCCACGGACCGCCGCGATAATAGGCGCTGCGCCCGCCGAAGCCGCCATAGCCGTACCAGGGATCGAAGAACGGATCGCGCGCCCCGAACGAGCGGATCTTTTCGCGCCCGTCATTCACGCCGTAATCGAACTTGACCAGCAGGTCCGCCGTTTCGGGCGTCGCTTCGGTATAGCCGAGGTCGGCCATCTCGGCGCCGACATAGCGGGCATATTGCGCAAATTCGAGCCCGCCGACCAGGTCGGGATCGTCGGCGACCACGGCAAAGGTCTTGCCCTGCGGCGCGGGAAGCTGCGTCGCGAATCGCGACACGTCGGCCTGGAACGGGGTGGTGCATGCCGCAACGCCAACCAGCAGCAACGATGCTGCGATCGAACGTGCCGCGCGCTTGGCGAGGGATGTCATGGCGTGTTTCTCCGAACGTGCTTGTGGCGATGCGGCGCCTGCTCGAACGCCGTTATATCGCATATGATGCACGCTTTATAGAACAATGCCAATGAACCACGATTTAACGAAAATCCTAACAATTGTGATTTTTCGTGTCTGCGCAGGGACTTAAGCCAACCCTCTATCGCAGCAGACCGAGCGCGCGATAGGCCGCATCGAGCGTATCCGCCGATGCCGCCCGCGCCCGTTCCGCCCCGGCGCGCAGGATCGAATCCAGCGTCGCCGCATCATCCTTGAGCGCGGTAAAACGTTCGGTGATCGGGCGCAGATGTTCGACCAGCAGCTCGCCCAGCGCGGGCTTGAACTTGCCGAAACCCTCGCCGCCGAAATCGCGCAGCACGTCGGCCACCGGCACCTCGGCAATCGCGGCATAGATGGAGACGAGGTTCTTCGCCTCGGCCCGCCCGTCGAGCCCGCCAATGTCGGACGGGAGCGGTTCGGGATCGCTCTTGGCCTTCTTCACCTTTTTCATCACCGTGTCGGGATCGTCGGCGAGATTGATGCGGCTCATGTCGGACGGATCGGACTTGCTCATCTTCGCCGTGCCGTCGCGCAGGCTCATGATCCGGGCTGCCTCGGGCGGGATATACGGATCGGGCAGGGTGAACACCTCGGTGCCGCCGCCGAAATCATTGTTGAATTTCTGCGCAATGTCGCGGGCGAGTTCGAGATGCTGCTTCTGATCGTCGCCGACGGGCACGTGGGTCGCCTGATACAGCAGGACATCGGCGGCCTGCAGCACGGGATAGGTGAACAGCGCGACGCTCGCCCCTTCGCGGTTCTTGCCCGACTTGTCCTTGAACTGCGTCATGCGGTTGAGCCAGCCGATCCGCGCCGTCCCGTTGAGCAGCCATTGCAGCTCGGCATGGGCCGGGACCTGCGTCTGGTTGAACAGCACGGCCCGGTCCGTATCCACCCCGCACGCGATGAGCGCGGCGGCCATCTCGCGCGTGTTGGCGGTCAGTTGCGCCGGGTCGTGCGGCATCGAAATGGCGTGCAGGTCGGCGAGGAAGAAGAAACACTCGCCCTCGTCCTGCAATTTTACCCAATTGCGAATCGCCCCCAGATAATTGCCGAGGTGGAGATTGCCGGTGGGCTGAATGCCCGAAACGATGCGCATGGATGATCCTGTCGCTGAGCTGCTTTGGTTTTAGGGTGCGGGTGTCTTCGCCTTCGCGCCGCGCCGCGTCAATTGCGCGAGGAGCGATTTGTCGATCGCGCCCACCAGCCACGCCGCGACGAAGAACACCGCCGCGCCCGCGATGACCAGCACGCCGAGCGACCAGACGCGGTCCACCACATTGCCGTCGTACCGGTCCGCCATCGTCGGCATGATGAACCACAGCGCCGCGCCCATCGCGGAAACGGCGACGATCTGCCGCGCAATTTTGCCGATGAGCCTGCCATCGATCCGGAACCAGTCCCGCCGGTGCAACAGGACGTAGAGCATCCCGGCGTTGAGCGATGCGGTAAATGCCGTCGCCGCCGCGAGCCCGACGATGCCGTAGCGCGGCACGACGTAGAAATTGATGGCGATATTGATGATGAGCGCCGCCGCCGCGATCCATACCGGCGTGCGCGTGTCCTCCCGGCTGAAGAATGCCGGTTGAAACACCTTGACCAGCACGTAGGCCGGCAGCCCGGCGACCAGCGCGACGACGATATTCGCCATCGTGTCGCCGTTCGCCTCCGTCATCTGCCCGCCGACGAAGAACGCGGCGGTGAATGCCGGCGCGCAGATCGCCAGCGCGACCGCGGCGGGCAGGGTGAGGAGGAGCGCGATCTCCACCGCATTGGCCTGCAACCGCTGCGCCCCGGCGCGGTCGTCGGTCTGAATATGGCGGGCGAGCATCGGCAGGATCGCCGTGCCCAGCGCGATGCCGACAATGCCCAGCGGCATCTGATTCAGCCTGTCCGCGAGTTTGAGCAGGGTGAGCGAGCCCTGCGGCAGCGAAGTCGCAAAGAACGTGTCGACGAACTGGCTGACCTGGTAAATCCCCGCGCCGAAGGTGGCCGGCAGGATCAGCATGGCGAGCCGCTTCACCTCCGGCGTGAATTTCGGCAGGCGCAGGATCAGCTTTACCCCCGAACGCCGCGTCGCCCACACCATATAGACAAGCTGCGCCACCCCGGCGAGCGTGACCGCCACCGCCAGCGCATAGGCGACCACCATATTGTCGCCATCGTCCCCGCGCAGGGCGTAACCCACGCCGATCCCGGCGATCAGCACCACGTTGAGCAAAACCGGCACGAACGCGCCCGGCGCGAATTGCGACCGCGCATTCAGCACGCCCGACAGCATCGCCACCATGCTCACCAGCGCGAGATAGGGGAAGGTGATCCGGGCGAGCGTCACCGACAATTCGAACTTGCCGGGGATCTCCTGAAACTCGCTGGCCAGCAGCCAGACGATGCCCGGCATGGCCAGCATCGCGAGGGCGGAAAAGCCGAGCAGCACCCAGATGAACACCGCCATCACGTCATTGGCGAATTTCTGGGCGGCCAGATCGCCGCCCTCGTCTCCCTCGGCATGCAGGCGGCGCGTGTACATCGGCACGAAGGCGACCGAAAACGCGCCCTCTGCAAACAGGCGCCGGAACGTATTGGGCAGGATGAAGGCGAGCTGAAACGCGTCCGCCGCCATCCCTGCGCCCAGCACGCGGGCGAGCAGCATGTCGCGCACGAAGCCGAAGACCCGGCTGAGCGCGGTCAGCCCCCCGATCGTGCCGACATTGCGGACAAGGCTCACGCCCGGCGTTCCTGTTGGGCCGGTGGGGTCAGGCGTTGCCGGTGGGCGGGGTGCCCGCGCCCATGCCGCCCTGTTCGGCCTGCCGCTGATTCAGCTGCTGCACGTAGAGCCCCTGAAAATCGACGGGGTCGAGCAGCAGCGGCGCAAAACCGAGATCGCGCACGGCATCGGCAATGATGCGGCGGGCAAAGGGGAACAGGATGCGCGGCGCCTCGGCATAGAGGAACGCGTGCGCCTGGTCGTCGGGCACGTTGCGCATGCCGATGAGCCCGCAATAGTCGAGATCGACGATATAGCTCGTGCCCTCGTTCGCCTTGGCCGTGACGGTGATCTTGAGCGTGACCTCGTGGACCTCGCCGTCGATGCCCTGCGCATTGATGTTGAGCTGCACGTCGAGCTGCGGCTGCGACTTGAACTGGTAACTTTTCGGCGCATTCGGATTCTCGACCGAGAGATCCTTGATATATTGCGAGATCAGGCCGATCGCGGGCTGATTGTCGGCGCCGTTCGCCGCGCCCTGATTGCCGTCCAGATCGGTGAGGATGTTGCCTTCGTCGGCCATGTTCGATTCGCTTTCCGTGATGGGCGGGAAGTGGCGCGATTTTTCGGCGGAGATCCGCCCCGCGCCCGCGTCCGCCGATGGTTTCCGGCGCGAGTTAGCACCCCCCCGCGAACGCTTCAACCGATACGAGAACCGGCGTAGCGCGACGTTCATGGCGCATAGAGAGCGGGCATGCGAAGGGAACCCATGTAAAACCGCCGATATTGTCGATTTGTAATCCTTTCCTATTTAGGGCAGGCTAATCTCAAATCCCGTCGCATCCGGAAGATTCCCGTGCGGCGCCATGCATGAAACGGATGAAATTTCGTGGTCCAAATCATCATTCTTGCCATGATTGCCGCTTTCCTCGGCTACAAGCTCTACTCGGTGCTGGGGCGCCGGGCGGAGCATGAGGAGGAAATGCTGGGCCGGCAGGTGCCGCGTCCGCAGCCCCGCAATCCGCAGGCCTTGCCCGGCGGCGAACGCGGCGGTGCGGCGGGAGAGCAGCCGCAATCCGCGCTCGAACGGGCGCTTTCGGGCGTTCCTCTCGGCGCGCAGCGCGGCGTGCGCGAAATCGCCACCGCGGACCGCAATTTCACCCCGGCGCTGTTCCTCGAAGGGGCGCGCGGTGCCTATGGCATGATCCTCGAGGCGTTCTGGAAGGGCGACCGCGAAACGCTCAACGAATTGTGCGACGACGATGTCTACGCCAGCTTTGCCGCGGCGATCGACGCGCGCGAGGACGCCGGCGAATCGGTGCAGAACCGCCTCATCCGGATCGAGGAAGCCGAAATCGTTTCCGCCGAATACGACGCCCCGATGGCCCGCATCACCGTGCGTTTCGCCGCCGACATCGCGGCCATGACGACCGATCGCGATGGCAACATGATCGCAGGCTCGCTCGACGATGCGGTGGAAAGCCACGATATCTGGACCTTCAGCCGTCGGGTGAACGCGGCGCGTCCGGACTGGCTGCTCGACGAAACCGGCGAGGGCTGATCCCCGCGACCCCGTTCGGGAGCAGGCAGATCATGCGCGCATTGTCCGTCCTGCCCGCGATGATCGCGCTTTCCGCGTGCGCGGTGGTTCCTTCGGTCGAGGGGCCGCCCCGCGCGCCGCCCCCCGCGACCCCGCCCGCACCCGTCACGCAAAGCCCGCCCGAACCGGCATGGCCCACGCCCCCGGTACGCGTCGGCGCGGAGGCGGTGAGCGCGCGGGACGCCGGCCTCTATCCCGGTCCCGACATTGGCGCATTGCTGGCCTCCGCCGGTTACGACACCGTTCGCGAGGGTGAGGCGGATGCGGCGCGGCGGTCCTTTATCGAATCGTGTCCGGCGCTTCTGTCCCGCTCGGATAGCAGCGGCATCGCGGCCGACTGGACGCGCGCCTGCGCCGCCGCGCCGGGCTATGCCGGTTCTGCGTCGCGGTTTTTCCGGGAGTTTTTCGAAACCGCGATCGTGGGCGGCAACGATGGCTTCGTCACCGGATATTTCGAACCGCGCATTGCCGGGGTTCGCAACCGGCAGCCCGGCTTCGACGTGCCGGTCTATGGCATGCCGACCGATCTGGTCCGTCAGTCGGACTATGCGGGCGGCGGGCGCGCACCGCTGGGCCGGTACGAGGATGGGCGGTTCGTACCCTATTTCGAACGGGCGGAGATCGTCGCCGGGGCGCTCGACGGGCGGGCGCCGGTGATCGCCTGGGCCGCCGACGCCATCGATTTCTTCTTCCTCCAGATTCAGGGTTCGGGGCAGCTGATCGCCCCCGATGGTTCGGTCCTGCGCATCGGCTATGCCGGGCAGAACGGGCGCGGCTATACCGCCATCGGTCGCACATTGCGCGAACGCGGCGTGTTCGCACCGGGCGAAGCAACGATGCAGGGGATCGTCGACTGGCTCCGCGCCAATCCGGGCGAAGCCGATGCCATCATGAACGAGAATCAGAGCTGGGTCTTTTTCCGCGAGCTGACGGGCGATGGGCCGCTGGGCGCATTGGGCGTGCCGGTGCGTCCGCGTGTGAGTGTCGCGGCCGATCCGCGGTTCACGCCGCTCGGCGCGCCGGTCTGGATCGACGCGGCGAACGACCGTGCCGACGGGCTGTGGATTGCGCAGGACACCGGCGGCGCGATCAAGGGGGCGGGGCGGTTCGACACGTTCTGGGGCGCGGGCGAGATGGCGAAGGCCACCGCCGGCGCGATGAGCAGCGAGGCGCGCACGCTTCTGCTCCTGCCCAAGGGGACGCTGGCGCGTATCGCGCCGCGATGAGGGCGCCACGGGGGCTGAGCGCGGAGGAGCAGCGCGCCTGGGCCGCGCTCGCCGCGACGGTGACGCCGATGGAAGGGCGCAAGCGGCCCGCCCCGCCGCCCACGATGAAAGAGGCGAAACCCGCGCCCGCCCCGCCAAAACCCGCAAAGCCACAGCGCCGCACCCCGCCACGCACCACCCCGCAGCCTGTGCCCATGCGCGAGGGCGGCGGCACGCTCGATTCGTCTTGGGAAAAACGGATGAGCCGCGCCGCCATCGTGCCCGATTTTACGCTCGACCTGCATGGCCACACTCTCGACACCGCCTATCGCCGGCTGGATCGCGGGCTGGCGCAGGCCAAGGCGATGGGCGCGCGCGTGGTGCTGATCGTTACGGGAAAGGCGCGGCCCGTCGATGCCGCCGACCGGGCCGAGAGACGCGGCGCCATCCGCGCGAAATTCCTCGACTGGCTGGCGGCGGGGCCGCACGCGTCCGACATCGTCGCGGTGCGCAATGCCCATCGCCGACACGGGGGAGATGGTGCGGTCTATCTGGTCCTGCGCAAGCGGCGATAGGCGCGCATGAAAAAAGGGCGACGACCGCAATGGCCGCCGCCCCGTTTCTCGGGTAATCGCGCCGGTTCAGGCCGCCTGCGCCGCCGCGGCGATCTCCTCCGCCGGTTCGGTGCGGATGATGTAGTCGAATGCCGACAATGCCGCCTTCGACCCTTCGCCCATGGCGATGACGATCTGCTTGTACGGCACGGTGGTCACGTCGCCCGCCGCGAACACGCCGGGCAGGTTGGTGGCGCCGCGCTCGTCGATCTTCACCTCGCCGCGATCCGACAGATCAATGCCGCTGTCCTTCAGCCATTCGCTGTTGGGGACGAGCCCGATCTGCACGAACACGCCGTCGAGATCGACCTTGCGCTCCTCGCCGCTGTCGCGGTCCTTGTAGACGAGGCCGTTCATCTTCTTGCCGTCGCCGGTGACCTCGGTGGTCTGCGCGGAGGTGACGATCTCGACATTGGCAAAGCTCTTCAGCTTGTCGACCAGCACCGAATCGGCCCGCAGCTGGCTGTCGAATTCGATCAGCGTGACATGGCCGACGATATTGGCAAGGTCGATCGCCGCCTCCACGCCGGAATTGCCGCCGCCGATCACGCCGACGCGCTTGCCCTTGTACAGCGGCCCGTCGCAGTGCGGGCAATAGGCGACGCCCTTGTTCTTGTACTCCTCCTCGCCCGGCACGCCGAGCTGGCGCCAGCGGGCCCCGGTGGTGATGATCACCGACCGCGCCTTCAGCGATGCGCCATTGTCGAACAGGACTTCGTGCAGGCCGCCCTTTTGCGTGGCGGGCACGAACTTGCTCGCATTCTGAAGGTTCATCACGTCGATGTCATATTGCGCAACGTGGTTTTCGAGCGCGGCGGCCAGTTTCGGGCCTTCGGTGTAATCGACGGAGATGAAATTCTCGATCCCCATCGTGTCCATCACTTGCCCGCCGAAACGCTGCGCCGCGATGCCGGTGCTGAACCCTTTTCGCGCGGTGTAGATCGCCGCCGACGCGCCCGCCGGGCCGCCGCCGATGACGAGCACCTCGAACGCATCCTTCGCCGCGAGCTTTTCCGCCGCACGCGCCGACGCGCCGGTGTCCACCTTGGCCAGGATCTCCTTCACGTCCATGCGCCCGTTCGCAAAGGGTTCGCCGTTGAGATAGACCGCAGGCACGGCCATGACGTCGTGCTTTTCGACCTCGTCCTTGTACGTGCCGCCCTCGATCAGCGTGGCGGTGACGTTGGGGTTGTAGATCGCCATCAGCGTCAGGGCCTGCACCACGTCGGGGCAATTGTGGCAGGACAGCGAGAAATACATTTCGAAATCGAACTGGCCGTCGAGATTGCGGATCTGTTCGATCACATCGGCATCGACCTTGGGCGGATGGCCGCCGGCCCACAGCAGCGCGAGCACCAGCGAGGTGAATTCGTGTCCCAGCGGCAGGCCCGCAAAGGTGACGGAGGCGGAATGATCGTCCGCGCGGCGAATGTCGAAGCTGGGCTTGCGGGCGTTCGTGCCGCCCTCGACCACGGTGACCTTGTTCGACTGGGACGCGATTTCGTCCAGCAGTTCCTTCGTTTCGGCCGATTTTGCATCGTCGCCAAGGCTGGCGACAAGCTCGATCGGCGTCTTGAGATTGCCGAGATAGTTTTGCAGCTGCTGCTTCAGATTGGCGTCGAGCATGTCTGTTTCCTGTTAAGCTGATTGTTGCGCGGAGGCCGGACGCAGCACGGCCCGGGGCGGCGTATCCCACCCCGGGCCGCGCGCATCGTCATGGCCCTTACGAAAAAGGGCGAAACGTTTAGATCTTGCCGACGAGATCCAGCGAGGGCGCCAGCGTGTCGCTGCCTTCTTCCCAGTTCGCGGGGCAGACCTGGCCCGGGTTGGCGCGGACATATTGCGCGGCCTTGATCTTGCGGACCAGTTCCTTGGCGTTACGGCCGACGCCTTCGCTCGTGATTTCCATGACCTGGATCACGCCGTCGGGATCGACGAGGAAGGTCGCACGGTCGGCGAGGCCCATTTCCTCACGCAGGACGCCGAAATTGTTCGACAGCGTGTGGAGCTGATCGCCGAGCATCGGGAACTTGATCTTGCCGATCTTGTCCGAGGTGTCGTGCCATGCCTTGTGGCTGAAATGCGTGTCGGTCGAAACCGAATACACCTCGACATCCATGTTCTTGAGCGTGTCGTACTGACCGGCGAGATCTTCGAGCTCGGTCGGGCAGACGAAGGTGAAGTCGGCGGGATAGAAGAAGAATACCGACCAGTGGCCCTTCACGTCGCTGTCCGAAACCTCGAAGAAATCCTTGCCTTCCTGATAGGCGGTGGCGTTGAACGGCTTGATCTGGCTTCCGATGATACCCATGCGGTCTTCTCCTTTTGCGGTGGGAAAGAGCGCGGCAGCAGCGCCGCACCCTTCGAATTTCTGATGCTGAGATAGGTGTGCGCCTGCCAAAACCCAAGCGGCAAAAAGCGATGATATTAATCGAGTAAATCGATGAAACCTTCTGCGTCAGCCGAAACGTTCGATCAACGCGGCAAGCCGTTGATGCAGCGCGGAATTTCAGGGTCTCACAATTCGCCCGGCCCGCATTGCGCCCGATGCAGCATCGCATGATCGGCAAGGACAAGCGCCATCATCGCCTCCACCACCGGCACGCCGCGAATGCCGACGCATGGATCGTGGCGGCCTTTCGTGACGATTTCGCCGGCCCCGCCGTCGCGGGTTACGGTCGGCACGGGGATGAGGATGGACGAGGTCGGCTTGAACGCGACCCGCACGCGCACGGGCTGTCCCGTCGAAATGCCGCCGGCGATGCCGCCTGCGTGATTGGCGGCGAAGGTCACGCCGTCCGCACCGGGCCGCATCGGGTCGGCGTTTTCCTCCCCGCGGAGCGCCGCGGCGCCGAAGCCGTCGCCGATTTCCACGCCCTTTACCGCGTTGATGCCCATCATCGCGGCGGCCAGATCGGCGTCCAGCTTGCCATAGACGGGCGCGCCCCATCCGGCGGGCACGCCCACCGCCTCGCATTCGACCACCGCGCCGAGCGAGGAGCCGGCCTTGCGCGCGTCATCCACCGCCGCGGTCCAGCGTTCGGCGGCCTTGGCGTCGGGACAGAAAAAGGGGTTCCGGCCGATTTCCTCCCCATCGAAATTCGCAGGGTCGATCGCGTCGCCGCCGATGGCCGACACCCATGCGCGGATCGTCACGCCGCCCACGATTCGCCGCGCCACGGCACCCGCCGCGACCCGCGCCGCGGTTTCGCGTGCGCTGCTCCGCCCGCCGCCGCGATAATCGCGAAAGCCATATTTCGCGTCATAGGCATAATCGGCGTGGCCGGGGCGATAGCTTTGCGCGACGTCCGAATAATCCTTCGAGCGTTGATCGGTATTTTCGATCATGAGCGAGATCGGCGTCCCCGTCGTGCGCTGCACCGCGTCTTCCCCCGCGAACACGCCCGACAATATGCGCACCGCGTCGGGTTCGCGCCGCTGTGTCGTGAAACGGCTGGTGCCGGGACGGCGCGCGTCGAGGAAGGGTTGTATGTCGGTTTCGGAGAGGGCGATGCCCGGCGGGCACCCGTCGACCACGGCGCCCAGCGCGGGCCCGTGGCTTTCGCCCCACGTGGTAAAGCGCAGCACGCGGCCGAATGTGTTTACGCTCATGTCCTGGCCCCTGCAATCGGATGGGATGGTGGGGGCGCTTTTGGCGTTTTGTGCGCAAATGTCCACCGCAACCGATGGACCGCGCAGGGGTCAGGCGATCTGTGCGATCTCCGCCGTGTCGCTATCTTCGGTAATGTCGCGCGACACGCACAGGATCGACACCACCGGCCCCGCCCGCGAAATCAGCGGCTTGAGATTGACCGACCAGCACCGCGGCGTGCCGAGCGCGGTGGGGCAACGTGCCTTGAACATGCGCGGCGATCCGGAGAGCGCCTCCATGAATTCGCGCCGCACGAAGGGACGGGATCGCTCCGGCCAGATGTCCCACCATATCCTGCCGAGGATTTCACTTTCATGGGCAAGTTCCAAAGCGCGCAACCCGCCGCAATTGATATGCTCCAGCGTGCCGTCCACGCCCAGGATCTTGACGCAATCCTCGCTCTGCATGAGCAGCTCGAGCGCACTATCCCCGTGGGAAAGCACGATGCCTTCGAAGGGGTGAAGCGACACCACGCGGGGGTGATCCCTCTGAGATTTCTCTTTCATTGCCTTGGACCAGTTCGAAATTCGCGCATGGAGGTCACCCACGGTGCCCAACCCAACGATACAGGACGGCACTTGAGGGACGGTTTATAGGTGCCCTATGGGGAATCGCGGGGTTCGATGCGGGGGCCGGGCCATCCAATATTAACCGCGACGCACGACATTAACCGTAATCATCACCGGGCGCCGTTGCGTTCATTCCCATCGACAGGAGCATCACGCCCATGACCCAGATCGTGCTTTACGGCATTCCCAATTGCGACACCGTGCGCAAGGCGCGCAAATGGCTGGATACCGAAGGGGTGGACTACCGGTTCCATGATTTCAGGAAGGACGGGACCGATCCCGACCGGCTCGCCGGATGGATGCGGACGGCGGGGCGCGATACGCTTCTCAACCGGCGGGGGACCACGTGGCGCAAGCTGCCGGATACGGCGAAGGAGGCAATCGACGACGATGCGGGAGTAGCGCTCATGGTGGAGCATCCCGCACTGATCAAACGGCCGGTGGTGGAACATGCGGGCGGTCTGCTGGTTGGATTCGACGAGGCGGAATGGCGCGCCGCATTGCTCTAGGCGCCGGATCGAGAACAGCGACAGGAGCGTGACCCATGTGCGAGGACAGAACCGGCCCGGACGATTTTTCCGAGCATGATGCGGCGCTCGCGCGGCGCGGCCTTTCCCGGCGGCAATTCGCCGCGATGGGGGCGGCCGCTTTCGCCGCGTCCTGCACCACGATGGATGGCGGCATGGGCGGCGCCGATGCCGGGGCCGGATTGACCGAGGGCATGGTCGATATTGCGACGCCCGACGGCACCGCCGATGCGTTTTTCGTCCACCCCGCCGAAGGGCGCCGCCCGGCAATCCTGCTCTGGCCCGATGTCGCCGGCCTGCGCGAGGCGTTCAAGGTGAAGGCGCGCAAGTTCGCGCAGGAGGGTTATGCCGTGCTCGCCGTGAACCATTATTATCGCAACGCCCGCGCCCCGATCCTCGACACGTTCAGCGAATGGCGCACGCCCGAAGGCAGCGCGAAGATCGAACCCATGCGTCAGGCGATCAATCCCGCCCGCACGACAACCGATGCGCGCGCCTTCATCGCATGGCTCGATGCGCAGGCCGCCGTCGATACGACGCGCGGCATCGGGACGCAGGGGTATTGCATGGGCGGTCCCTATACCGTGCGCACGGCGGCGGCGGTGCCCGCGCGGGTGCGGGCGGCGGCCTCGCTCCACGGCGGGGGGCTGGTCGTCGACGAATCGAACAGCCCGCATCGCATTCTGGATCAGACGCAGGCTGCGTTCCTGTTCGCCATCGCGCAGAACGACGATGCGAAGGATCCCTCGGCCAAGACCGCGCTGCGCGAGGCCGCCGATGCGGCGAACGTGCCCGCGGTGGTGGAGGTCTATCCCGCCGACCATGGCTGGACCGTGATCGATTCGCCCGCCTATGACGCGGCGGCGGCGAACCGGGCCTTTGCCGCGATCCTCTCGCTTTACGCCGCCTTGTAACCGGGCCTTAGTCGCGCGTGACCGTCACGATATAGTTCAGCGCCAGATCGTCGGACAGTTCCAGCCCGCGCATCGGTGAAAAGCCGATGCCGCGAAGGTTGTGCATCGCCAGCCCCGCGGCGCGCAGCAATGCCTCAAGCTCGTCCGGAATGATGAACCGGTTCCAGTCATGCGTGCCCCGCGGCACCATGCCGAGCCGTTCCGCCCCCTCCACCAGCAGCAGCCGCGACCGCGCCGTCCGGTTCGGGGTGGACAGGATCATCAACCCGCCCGGCGCGAGCTTTTGCGACAACGCGTGGACGAAGGCGCCCTTGTCCGCGACATGTTCGATCACTTCCATCGAGGTGACGAGGTCGAACGGACCGTCCTCCAGCGCGGCCAGCTCGCCCGCATGGTAATCGATGGAAAGGCCCATCGCATCGGCATGGGCGCGCGCCACCGCGATGTTTTCCGCCGCCGCATCGACGCCCGTGACCGCCCCGCCGAGCCGGGCCAGCGGTTCGCACAGCAGCCCCGCGCCGCACCCGACGTCGAGCGCGCGCTTGTCCCCAAGAGGCCGGCGCGCATGAATATCGCCCGCCCAATGCGCATCGATCGCCTCGCGAATATAGCGCAGCCGCACGGGATTGAGCCGGTGCAACATCGCCGACGATCCCGCAGGATCCCACCATTCGCGGGCGAGCGCGCCGAAATGCGCGGCCTCGTCCGCACGGATGGTCGCGCCGACGGGGGCCGCGGCACGGGTTTCGGGCGATGAGCCGGTTTCAGGTGATACAGTTGCATTTTCCATAGCAGTCAGACTAACAGCGCCGCGAACCCACTTCCAGCGAAAGGCACAGCGGCTTGGCGCGTATCGTGATGAAATTCGGCGGCACCTCGATGGCAGGGACGGAGCGTATTCGCCGCGTCGCCAATATCGTGCGGCGTCAGCAAGAAGCCGGCCACGAGGTCGCCGTCGTCGTGTCGGCCATGGCGGGCGAAACCGACCGGCTGGTCAATTTCTGCCGGGAGGCGAACCCGCTTTTCGACCCGGCGGAATATGACGTCGTCGTCGCCAGCGGTGAACAGGTGACGGCGGGGCTGCTCGCCCTCACGCTTCAGGCGCTGGGCTGCAAGGCGCGGTCGTGGATGGGCTGGCAGGTGCCGATCCGCACGGTGGAAAGCCATGCGAAGGCGCGCGTCGATGCGATCGATTCCGACCGGCTGTGCAATGCGATGGCGGCAGGCGAGATTGCCGTGCTGCCGGGGTTTCAGGGGCTGTCGATCGACGGGCGCGTGACCACCATGGGGCGCGGCGGGTCCGACACCTCCGCCGTGGCGGTGGCGGCGGCGATTTCTGCGGACCGCTGCGACATCTATACCGACGTCGACGGCGTCTATACCACCGACCCCCGCATCGTCGCCCGCGCGCGCAAGCTGAAGGCGGTGACGTATGAGGAAATGCTCGAACTCGCCAGCGTCGGGGCAAAGGTGCTGCAGACCCGCTCGGTCGGGCTGGCGATGAAGGAAGGCGTGCGTGTGCAGGTCCTGTCGAGCTTCATCGACGACGACGCGCCGCCGGCCGACGATCTGCCGGGAACACTGATCGTCTCTGACGAGGAAATGGAGAAGCTGGACATGGAACGCCAACACGTCACCGGCATTGCGCATGACAAGAACGAGGCCAAGGTCATCCTGACCCGCGTGCCGGACAAGCCGGGCGCAGTCGCCAATATCTTCACCCCGCTGGCCGATGCGTCGATCAACGTGGACATGATTATCCAGAACGTCGGCCGCGAAAAGGGCGAAACCGACGTGACCTTCACCGTGCCGCAGGCCGACCTCGCCCGCACGCAGGCGCTGCTCGAAGACCGGCGCGAGAGCATCGGCTTCAACCGCATCATCACCGACAGCCAGGTCGCGAAGATCAGCGTCGTGGGCGTCGGCATGAAGAGCCACGCCGGCGTCGCGGCACAGATGTTCGCCGCCCTGGCCGACCGCGGCATCAATATCCAGGCGATCACGACATCGGAAATCAAGGTGTCGGTGCTCATCGACGAGGACGAGACCGAGCTGGCCGTGCGTGTCCTCCACACCGCCTACGGTCTGGACGCGGTGGACGAGGCGGCCTGATCCTTTTGCGCAGAAAATCGCCCCGCCCCCGTTGAACAGGGGCGGGGCGAAGTGCCGGACGCTTTCAGGGGGGACGCCCGGCTATTCGGTCATTCGGGCCCGATTATTTCAGGTCGAAACGATCGGCGTTCATCACTTTCGTCCATGCCTTGACGAAGTCCGTCACGAATTTCTGCTCGTGCCCGTTTTCGGCATAGACCTCGGCGATCGAGCGCAATTGCGAGTTCGAACCGAAGATCAGGTCGGTGCGGGTCGCGCGCCAGATTTCCGCATCGCTGGCACGATCCGAGCCGATGAATTCCTCGTCCCCGCTTTCGTCCACGACCTTCCACGCCGTGTTCATGTCGAGCAGGTTGACGAAGAAATCATTGGTCAGCTGACCTTTGCGCTTCGTCAGCACGCCGTGCTCGCTATCCCCGTGATTGGCGCCCAGCACGCGCAAGCCGCCGACCAGCACCGTCATTTCCGGCGCCGACAGGCCCAGCAATTGCGCCCGGTCGAGCAATAGCTCCTCGGTCTTTACCGCATGCTTGGTCGACAGGTAATTGCGGAAACCATCCGCCTTGGGTTCGAGCGGCTCGAAGCTTTCGGCATCGGTCCATTCCTCCAACGCATCGCCGCGGCCGCCGGTGAAGGGCACGTCGATGGCGAAACCGGCATCCTTGGCCGCCTTTTCCACCGCCGCCGTCCCGGCCAGCACGATCATGTCGGCCATGGAAATCGCACGATCCCCGCGAATATCCTCCAGCGTGTTCAGCACCTTCGCCAGCTCTTCCGGCTCGTTCACCGCCCACTCGCGCTGCGGAGCGAAGCGGATATGCGCCCCGTTCGCGCCGCCGCGATGGTCCGATTTGCGATAGGTGGAGGCAGACGCCCATGCCGTGCGCACCAGCGCGCCGATGGAAAGCCCGCTCGCCAGGATCGCATCCTTCAACGCGGAAACATCGCCATCGGACGGCGCGGTTCCGGCGGGGACAGGGTCCTGCCAGATCAGGTCTTCGCCCGGAACTTCCGGCCCGTGATAGCGGATTTTCGGCCCCATGTCGCGGTGCGTCAGCTTGAACCACGCGCGGGCGAAGGCGTCGGCGAATTCGTCCGGGTTGGCGCGGAACCGTTCCGAAATCTTGCGATATTCGGGATCGACCTTCATCGCCATGTCGGCGGTGGTCATCATGGTCGGCACGCGCTTCCCATCGCGGTGGGCATCGGGGGCGAGTTCGTCGTCGCTGTCGACCTTGGGCTGCCACTGATGCGCGCCGGCCGGGCTTTTCACCAGCTCGTACTCATGGTCGAGCAGCATCTCGAAATAGCTCATGTCCCATGTCGTCGGCGTGGGCGTCCACGCGCCTTCGAGGCCCGACGTGATGGTGTGCTCGCCCATCCCGCTTTCGAATCCGCTGGTCCAGCCAAGACCCTGCATCGCGATATCCGCGCCTTCGGGATCGGCCCCGACGAGATTCGCGTCGCCCGCGCCGTGGCACTTGCCAAAGGTGTGGCCGCCAGCGGTCAGCGCGACGGTTTCCTCGTCATTCATCGCCATGCGGGCGAAGGTTTCGCGGATGTCGCGTGCCGAACCCATCGGGTCGGGCTCGCCGCCCGGACCTTCGGGATTGACGTAGATCAGCCCCATCTGAATCGCGGCGAGCGGGTTTTCGAGTTCCAGCTCCTTGTCCGGGTCGATGCGCGTCTGGCCGAGCCATTCCTCCTCGGTGCCCCAGTATACGTCGGTTTCGGGGGCATAGACGTCCTTGCGCCCGCCGCCGAAGCCGAACACCGGGCCGCCCATCGATTCGATCGCGACATTGCCCGTCAGGATGAACAGATCGGCCCAGCTGATGTTCTTTCCGTATTTCTGCTTGATCGGCCAGAGCAGTCGGCGCGCCTTGTCGAGATTGGCATTGTCGGGCCAGCTGTTGAGCGGGGCGAAACGCTGCTGCCCGCTCGACGCGCCGCCGCGGCCGTCGGCGGTGCGGTAGGTGCCCGCCGCGTGCCATGCCATGCGGATGAAGAACGGGCCGTAATGCCCGTAATCGGTAGGCCACCACGGCTTCGAATCGGTCATCAGCGCGTGGAGGTCGGCCTTCAGCGCGTCGTAATCGAGCGCGTTGAACGCCTCGGCATAATCGAAATCGTCGCCCATCGGGTCGGGCGAGGTGCCGCCCTGATGCAGGATCTCGAGCTGCAATGCGTCGGGCCACCAGTCGCGGCTCTGCCGGCCGAGCAAGCCGCGCACGCCGCCATCGTGGCCAAAGGGGCATCCGCCGCCGGGGATCGATCCAGTCGCTACGTCCATGTCGTCTCATCCTCTTCCATCTGTGGGGCGTCGCACCCCGCTATCTGCAACGCCTCACTCATAGCCCTTATCCGATCATCGGGTAAAACGATGCATAACGGATAGAGTAAACGCTTTATTCGATTACGAATCCTCCTATTGCCGCAACGCCCCGGCGGGCGTAAGCGCCGTCCCCATGAGTGATTTTGTGAAAACAGCCGCGCTGATGCGGCGCGGCGCCGATTTCCTCGGCAGCGAATATGCAATCATGTGCGGCGCGATGAGCTGGGTTTCCGAACGGAACCTGGTGTCGGCCATGTCCAATGCGGGCGGGTTCGGCGTGATCGCGTGCGGGGCGATGACGCCGGAATTGCTCGACGCCGAAATCGCCGCGACCAAGGCGATGACCGATCGCCCGTTCGGCGTGAACCTCATCACGATGCATCCCGACATCATGGCATTGATCGATGTGTGCGCCGGGCATGGCGTCGGCCATGTCGTGCTGGCCGGCGGATTGCCGCCCAAGGGCAGCGTCGAGGCGATCAAGGCCTCGGGCGCGAAGGTGATCTGCTTTGCCCCGACGCTCGCGCTGGCGAAGAAATTGCTGCGTTCCGGCGCCGACGCCATGGTGATCGAGGGGATGGAGGCAGGCGGCCATATCGGCCCTGTCTCGACCAGCGTGCTGGCGCAGGAATTCCTGCCCTCGCTATCGGGCGATCACCTCGTCTTCGTGGCGGGCGGCATTGGCCGGGGGGAGGCGATGGCAGGCTATCTCGAAATGGGGGCGGCGGGCGTGCAGCTTGGCACGCGCTTTGCCTGCGCCACCGAATCGATCGCCCATCCCGATTTCAAGAAGGCGTTTTTCCGCGCCAATGCCCGCGACGCGGTGGCGAGCGTGCAGCTCGACGCGCGGCTCCCGGTCATTCCGGTGCGCGCGTTGAAGAACAAGGGCACCGAGGCGTTCACCACGAAACAGCGCGAAGTGGCCGGCATGCTGGATACAGAAGGCCTCGAAATGGCGGAGGCGCAATTGCAGATCGAGCATTACTGGGCGGGCGCGCTGCGCCGCGCGGTGATCGACGGCGATGTGGAGAACGGCTCGCTCATGGCGGGGCAGTCGGTCGGCATGGTCACGGCGGAGGAGCCGGTCGCGACCATTCTGGCAGACCTTATGGCACAGTCCGAGGATGCGCTGACCCGCCGGTAGGGCAGGGAACGCGCAGACGGGGTATCAGTCGCCGATGCTGCGGCTGGTCTCCGTCGCGCGGCGCAGGCGGCGGGCGGTTTTCATCGCCTCTTCGCGGCGTTCGGGCGCGCAATCGTCGGCGACGATCTGTTCGAGCCGTTCGGCCCCTTCGGACAGCAGACGGCACAGCATTTCGATCTGCGCTTCAAGGTTGCGCATTTCGTGGCGAAGCTTCGCGGTTTCGGCGCTGTCGGTTGTCTGCTCGGTCATCGGGCGCGATTATCCCCACACATTTGCCAAACGCAAGCATCCTATGATGCAATGCCGATCAGGCTGATCTGCCGGCCATATCCGCTTTCCCCTGCCAATGTCGCACGGCGGTAGGAAAAATAGCGATCCGGCTGCGATGCGGTGTCCTCGCCGGTGATGGCGATGCGCGAAATGCCCGCATCGGCAAGGCGCGATGCAACATATCCGGCAAGGTCGAATTGCGCATGGCCGGGGCGCCCGTCCTTGAAAAATCGCTCGTTCGCCTCGTCCCGGCCCACGAAGGTCAGGCGGAAGCCGTCGTCCACCTCGTAGCTTTTCTGTGCGATGCATGGCCCGATCGCGGCGCCGATATTGTCGCGCGATGCGCCCAGTTCCTCCATCGCCGTGATGACCGCGTCGGTCACCCCGCCGATCGCGCCGCGCCATCCCGCATGCGCTGCGCCAACCACCCCCGCCGCCGTATCGGCGAGCAGAACGGGCGCGCAATCGGCGGTCAATATGCCGAGCAGGAGGCCGGGCCGGTCGGTCACCATCGCATCGGCATGGGGCCGGGCATCGTCGGGAAAGGGGGAGCGGATCGTCACCGCGTCCGCCGAATGCACTTGAAACACGGTGCACAATTCGCCTCCGGGCATCACGGCATCGACGGCGCGCGTCCGGTTGGCGGCGATGGCGCGTGGCAGATCGTCGGAGCCCAGCCCGACATTCAATCCCGCATATTGCCCTGACGATATGCCCCCGCGCCGCCCGAGAAAGCCATGCTCCATCCCGTCGAGCACGTCGCAGCGAATGATGTCGACCGACATGTTCAGTCCTCGAGGCTCTTGCCGACCTGCTCGCGCACGTCCTTCGACAATCGGGGCCGGGCCGCAATCCGTTCCAGCGCGGCGCGCATCATCGCGGCCCGCTTCGGTTCGATCCGGCGCCAGCGGCCAAGCGCGGGGACGAAGCGCGCCGCCGTTTGCGCATTGATCGGGTCGAGCGCGATGATGAGATCGGCGATCATGGCATAGCCGCGCCCGCTTTCGTCGTGGAACGCCGCCGGGTTGCCCGCCATCGTCATGTACAGCGAACGGACGCGATTGGGGTTCTTCATCGTGAAGTCGGGATGATCGGCCAGCGCGGCGACATGATCGAGAACGTCGGCGTGGCTGGCGCTGGCCTGGATCGCGAACCATTTGTCGATGACCAGCGCGTCGCCCGCATGGCGGCGGTGGAAATCGGCGAGCAATTCCGCGCGCTGGGTCACGTCGAGGCTGGCCATCACCATCATCGCGCCCTGCCGGTCGGTCATGTTGTCGGCGGCGCGATATTGCGCCTGCGCCAGCTGCGCGCCGTGTGCCTCGTCCGCTGCGGAAAGCAGCGAGAGCGCGAGCGTCTTCACCTTGCGCGCGCCGCGGCTTTCCGCGGACAGGTCGTAGGGCACGGCGGCGGCACGCTCGTAAAGCGCGGTGAGCGGCCCCGACAACCGCGTGCCCAGATATTCGCGCAACCCGTCGCGCGCGGCGACCAGCGCACCCGGATCGGCGGGTACGGCCTGCTCGATCAGGAACGAGATCGCCGGCAAGGTCATCAGCTCGCCCCGCATCAGGTCGTCGATGCGCGTATCGTCGAGCACGGCGGCCAGCGCATCGGCAATGGCGGCACGGCGGTCCCCGTTCTCGCCATGCGCGTCCCGGCCCAGCAATTCGCGGGTCAGCAATTGCTGCTGCGCTTCGTAGCGGGCGAAGCTGTCATCGTCATGCGCGGCGAGGAACACGAGATCCGTATCGCTCATCTCGGCATCGAGTACGATCGGCGCCGAAAAGCCGCGATTGGCCGACACCACCGGCGGCGTCGCGCATCCGGTGAAGCGGAAGCTGTTTTCCGCAGCGTCCAGCATCAGCAGATGTTCCCCGCCGTGCCGCTGCATCGCCCGGTCGAACAGGGCGACGCGCAGGGGGATCGGCATCGGTTTCTTGTCCGGCTGTCCGGGGGTGGCGGGGACGGCCTGCGTGAAATGCAGCGTCACCGCGCCTTCGGCCTCGTGATGCTCCGCCCGCATGGTGACGCGCGGCGTGCCCGCCTGTTCGTACCAGCGGCGGAATTGCGTCAGGTCCAGACCGGCGCCATCCTCCATCGCGGTGATGAAATCCTCGCAGGTGGCGGCCTCGCCGTCGTGGCGCTCGAAATACAGGTCGCTGCCTTTGCGGAACGCCTTGTCACCCGCCATCGCGTGCATCATGCGGATGACCTCGGCGCCCTTGTTATAGACGGTCGCGGTGTAGAAATTGCTGATTTCCTGATAGCTGTCGGGCCGGATCGGGTGGGCGAGCGGGCCGCTGTCCTCCGGGAACTGCGCGGCGCGCAGGATGCGCACGTCCTCGATCCGCTTGACCGGCGCGCTGCCCATCGCGGCGCTGAACATCTGGTCGCGCAGGACGGTGAACCCTTCCTTCAGCGACAATTGGAACCAGTCGCGGCAGGTGACGCGATTGCCCGACCAGTTGTGGAAATATTCATGGCCGACGACCCCTTCGATGGCGTCGTAATCGGCATCGGTCGCGGTGTCCGGATTGGCGAGGATGTAGCGGGTGTTGAAGATGTTCAGCCCCTTGTTCTCCATCGCGCCCATGTTGAAATCGGACACGGCCACGATGTTGAACAGGTCGAGGTCATATTCCCGCCCGAACGTTTCTTCGTCCCAGCGCATCGCGTGTTTGAGCGATTCCATCGCGTGGCCGGTGCGGTCCTCGTCCCCTTCGCGCACCCAGATGGCGAGATCGACCTTGCGCCCGGACATGGTGGTAAAGCTGTCGCGGCGCGACACCAGCCGCCCGGCCACCAGTGCGAAGAGATAGGACGGCTTGGGCCAGGGATCGTGCCACACCGCGTAATGGGTGTCGCCATCCTCGCCCGCTTCGGTGCAATTGCCGTTGGACAAAAGCACGGGGAAATCCGCCTTCGACCCCGTCATCCGCACGGTATAGCGCGACAGGACATCGGGCCGGTCCGGGAAAAACGTGATGCGCCGGAAGCCTTCCGCCTCGCACTGCGTGCAGAGCATCCCGTTCGAGGCATAGAGGCCCATGAGCTGGCTGTTGGTGGAGGGATGCAGATGCGTCTCCACCATGATCTAGGCCGCATCGCCCGACAGGGGGAGCAGCAGGTTGGCGCCGCTCATGGTCCAGCCTTCGGCCTGCGCGCCATCGATGGTCAGCTCCCGCACCGCGATGCCGTCGCCGCACAGATGGATGGTGCGGTCGGCCGGCCCGTCGGGATTGCGCGCGACCTTCATCGTCGTGCGCAGCTTCGTCACCTCCAGCCCCAGCTCGAAATCGAGGTGGATTTCGGGGATCAGCCAGGCCGGCGGGGTGTAATCCTCCCGCCGCACGGTGGCGGGCGCCTGCGGTTCGGGGGCGGCATCCGCCATTTCGGGGTTGGCGTCGGGGCGTTCGGGGTTGCGGGCAATATCCATGCGGCACTACATGCGTGTTCGGCGGCGCGGGGCAAGGGGCAATCGCCCAATACCCCCAATCGAAAGGCAGGCGGCCCCATGCATCTCGTAATTTTCGGCCTCGGCTACACGGCAACGCGGATTGCCGCCCATGCGCGGGACGCAGGCTGGGGCGTGAGCGCGACGGGGCGCGACGGCACGCTCGACTTTGCCGATACGGCGCGGGTCGCCGATGTGCTGGACACGGCGGATGCGGTGCTGTCCTCCGTCCCGCCGGACCGGGATGGCGGCGGCGATCCCGTGCTCGACACGCATGGTGCGGCGCTGGCGCGGTTCGGCGGGTGGCGTGGCTATCTCTCCTCCACCGGCGTCTATGGCGACGCGGGCGGGGCGTGGGTGGATGAAAGCGCGCCCACCGGCACCGGCCGGCGCAGCGCGCGCAGCGCCGCCGATGCGGCCTGGCTGTCGCAGGGCGCACATGTGTTTCGCCTTCCGGGCATATACGGGCCGGGGCGCAGCGCGTTCGACAAGGTGCGCAGCGGCACCGCCCACCGCATCGCCATGCCGGGACAGGTGTTCAGCCGCGTCCATGTCGAGGATATCGCCCGCGGGGTGATGGCCGCGCTTTCCCATGACGTGCCGCCGGGCGCGTATAATCTGTCCGATACCATGCCGGCGAGCCACAATGCCGTCACGGAGGAGGCGTGCCGCCTGTTGAACGTCGCGCCGCCGCCGCTCCAGACGATGGAGGAGGCGGAGCTGTCGCCGATGGCGCGCGGCTTCTATGCCGAAAATCGCCGCGTCGCCAATGTGAAGGCGAAGCGCGTGCTGGGCTGGTATCCGCTCTACCCCACGTTTCGGGAGGGGCTGGCCGCTATTCTGGAAGCGGAGCGGGGGGAGGGGGCGTCCGCTTCCCCTTGAGCGCGATGATGAGGCCCGCCATCGCGAGCGCCGCACCGCCCATGGCAAGCCCGCTCCACACATATCCCTCGAACAGGGTCGACAGCATCATGGCGATCACAGGGACCGACACGCCGATATAGGCGGCCTTTCCCGCGCCGATCATGCGGATGATCCCGAAATAGAGCGGGAAGGTCATCACCGAGCCCACCACGCCGAGGTAGAGGATCCCCGCGCCATATTCCCACCGCGGATCCCACACCGGCGCGCCATAGATGACGAGCGCGAGCCCCACGTTGATCGCCGCCCCGATCAGCATTGACCATGCCAGCAGCGGAATGAACGGCTGCGCATGGGCGGTGTCGGTATCCTGCGCGACATTGGCGATGCTCGCGCCCATGGTGGCGGTGAGCGCGAGCACGATGCCGATTGTGACCCCGCCGCCAAGCCCGGCCCCGGCGCCCGCGATCCGGTATTCATGCGCGAACAAAAGCGCCACGCCCGAAAGCGCGATGACCGATCCGACGACGAAGCGCGCCGTTTGCCGCCGTTTGAGGAAAAGCCAGCTCATCGCCGAATTGGGAATGAGGATGAGCGCGAAGAGCACCGCCACGATGCCGGAGGTGAGGTAAAGCTCCGCCCGGTACACGAACTGGAAATTCACGACGAATTGCGTAATCCCGATGAGCAGCGCCATGCCCCACCCGCCCGGGCCGAGCCGGAACCCGTCCCCACGCACCGCGGCGAGGATGAACATGCCGATCGTCGCCACCATAAAGCGATAGGCCACCGTCCAGCCGACCGGCACGACGCTGATCTGATCCTTGATGACGAGCCAGGTGCTGCCCCAGATGAACGTCACCAGGACGAAGGGCACCCACACGATGGGTTCGGAAAACGAACGCTGCACCGCGCGGCCGGGGCGGGGGCTGCGCCGGTCACAACGCGGCGATCCGGGCGGCGAGCGATTCTGCATCGGCGATGGGGGTGTTCCATGCCGCGACGAACCGCGCCGCATCCTGTCCCCAGTCGTAGAATTGATAGCCTTGCGCGCGCAACGCCTCGCGCTCCGCCGCCGTGAGGGTCATGAAGACCTCGTTCGCCTCGACCGGATGCATCAGCCGTTCGGGCGCCGCATCGCCCAGCGCTGCGGCCGCCGCGTTCGCGGCGCGCGCATTGGCGAGCCACAAATCGTCCTCCACCATGGCGAGCAATTGCGCGGCGAGAAAGCGCCCCTTCGACGACAGGTGCCCGGCCCGCTTGCGCCGCCGCCGTGCCTCGTCCGCGAGGGCCGTGTCGAAGAATACCAGCGCCTCTGCCCCCATGCCGCCGTTCTTGATGAAGCCGAAGGCGAGGCTGTCGATGCCGTGCAGGCTGCTTGCCTCGGCAGGGGTGCAGCCCAGATGTGCCACCGCATTGGCAAAGCGCGCGCCGTCCATGTGGAAACGAAGGCCGCGCACGCGCGCAAATTCGCCCAGCGCGGCGAGTTCGTCGGGGGTGTAGCATTCGCCATATTCGCTGGCCTGGGTGATGGCGATCGCGTGGGGCTGCACCTGGTGCACGTCGTTGCGGATGGGGTCGATGACCGCGGCGGCGGCATCGGGCGTCAGTTTCGCGCCCGGCCCGTCCGCCAGCATCAGCTTCGCCCCGTGGGTGAAGAAGCCCGGCGCGCCGCCCTCGTCCACTTCGATATGGGCCTCACGATGGCACACGATGCCGCCGAACGGGGGCACCATGCTGGCGAGCGCGAGGCAGTTGGCGGCGGTCCCCGTCGGCGTCCACAGCACCGCGCATTCGGTCCCGAACAGGGCCGAGAACCGCGCGTCGAGCGCCGCCGACATCGCATCGCCGTCATAGGGCGCATCGGCCGCATCCACGGCGCGCATGGCGTCCCACACGGCGGGATGGACGGGGGCGGCATTGTCGGACAGGAATTGCATATCCCGCCCATGCGAAGCGTTGCCGCCGCCGTCAAGCGCCGTATCAGGGCCGGCTTACCAGTCGAAGGCAAGCTCCACGCCCACGCGCCGCCCTTTGATCAGCGGGCTGAACGTACCGGCGGCGGGCGCGGGGTCGAACGGGGTGTTCTCCCCATCCGAAAACGGCCCGGCGGCGAACGGAATCTGCGTGTCGCCGCCGAACTGCACATTGTCGAGCAGATTGCGCCCGAACAGCGTGAGCCGGATGCCCGGATCGCCAAGGTCGATGCCGATGCTGGCGTCCAGATTGTCGAACGCATCGACATAGCCGAAATTATTGTCGGTATAGGCGTAGCGGTCGCGATGCTGAAAATCCGCGCCGGCGGTCAGCATTGCGCCTTGCCGCACCCCCGGCACCGGAAGATTGGCCACCGCGCCGGCGCCATAGGTCCATTCCGGCACGCGCGGCAAAGCGAGCGCGCGATCCGCCCCATCGATCACGCCGTCGCCGGAGATATCCTGAAACACGCGGCGATATTGCGCGTCGATATAGCCGGCATTGGCGCGGATCGTCACGATCGGCGATACCGCGAAATGGCCCGCGATCTCGCCGCCGCGAATGCGTGCATCGGCGGTGTTGTAGACCGATTGCGCAAGGCCGGATGCAACGCTCGCCACGCTGACCTCGCGTTGCAGGTCGTCCACCTCGGTCCAGAACGCGGCGAGGGTCAACGCCGCGCGCCCGCCGGGGGAGCGATATTTGAAGCCCGCCTCGAAACTGTCGACGCGCTCCTCGTCAAACGCCGCGCTGCCGAGGAGGTCGGCGACATCCTGAAACGCGGCGGGCTGCGTCACGCGCAGATTATAGCCGCCCGAACGATGCCCGCGGGTCCAGCTCGCATAGGCATTGGCGACCGGCACGATGGCGTAGGACAGCGCAATGCGCGGCGACAGGCTGTTCCAGGCGCGCGCATCGGAAAACCCGTTGTCCTCTCCGGTCACGGGGTTCGTGCCGGTAAAGGGGCAGGTGCCCTGCGTCACGAAACAGGGGGCGTTGCGCGGGCGGACGAAACTGATGTCGGCGCGCTTCTCCTCCCGCGACCAGCGCAGTCCGAGCCCGAGCGTCAGCCGCGTCGCGACCGGGTAGTCGGCCTGCGCATAGAGGCCGTAGACATCGTGATCCTGCCGACCCCCGCCGTAGAAATTGAGCGCGCTGAACGGCGGAAGCGAGCGATCCTCGTCATAGGCGACATCCTGCGTAAAGACATAGCCGCCCGCCGTCATTTTCGCCCGGCCCAACGCGCCGGTCCAGAACAGCTCGTTCGAAAACTGCTCCTGCGACGTGCCGGTGTTGGAGTGGAATATGTACGCCGCGCTGGAATCGATGTCGTTCCGCGTGCGCAGGTCATATTGCCGCCAGCCGAAAATATTGGTGAGCCGACCGTTGCCGAGCAGATACTCGCCGCGCAGCACCGCAAAATCGGAACGGCTGTCGTAAAACCCTTCCTCGTCCACCGCGAGCGTATAGCCGTAACGCGAATGCTGACCGTGGTTCTGGGTCGGGGCGCCATCGCCCGCGCTGTCGTGCCATTCGCCCTTGGCCGTGATGGTCAGCCGCTCGCTCGCCACGAAGGTCAGCCCGCCGCGCAGCACGCTCGTCCGCGCCGCGCCGAAATCGCTGTCATTGAACCCGTTACGGAAATAGCCGCCGTCGATGGTGTGCAGCGCGCCCAATCGGATCGCCAGCCGGTCCGACAGCGGTCCCGACACCACCGCCCGCGCCGTCGCCATCGGCGCGCCCCGGTCGCCGTCCACCGGCGTTTCGAACGTGATACCCGCGTGCCCTTCGCCGCGAAACGATGGGTCGCCCGTTTCGACCAGCACTGCGCCGCCCGTCGTGTTGCGCCCGAACAAGACGCCCTGCGGCCCGCGCAGGATCTCGACGCTGCTCACGTCGAGCGCGTCGAACACCGTGCCCGCATTGATGCCGACATACACGCCGTCGACGAACAGGCCGACTGCAGGGTCGATCGACGGGATCGAGCTGTTGACACCCAGCCCGCGGATCGAGAAATTCGCCACCCCGGCAAAGGTGCCGATGGGGTCGAGCGACACGTTCGGTTCGGCATAGGTCAGCGAGGACAGGTCGCGAAACTGCCGCGCGTTCAGCATGGCCGCATCATACGCTGCGACATGGCCGGGATAGTCGAGCGCGCCGGTATCGCCCTTGCCCGCGGTAACGACGATCGCGTCGGCGGCCACCGGCGCGGCAGGCGCCACAGGCGCGGTCTGCGCATTGGCGGTGGCCGTGCCGGCGATCATGGCGCCCAGGCACAGAATGGGCCGGCGAAGTGCGGCTGTTGCGGTCAATGTCGTTCCTACCCCTACGCGCGAAGTGCATCATTCGCGCCGGGCAGCTATACCGCGTTGCGTCTTATTGCAATTGCGAGGCGTTTATTCCCGCCGCGCCGAGGCTCACGGTTCGGTCGGGTAGCCTTCGAGCTCGCTGCCCGTAAGGGTCACGACATGCAGCAGGTTCGTCGCGCCCGGCACACCGAACGGCACGCCCGCCAGCACGACCAGCTTCGACCCCGCCGCGCCGAAACCGTTGCGCAGTGCCATGCGCTTGCCCTTGGCGATCATCTCCTCGAAACTGCCGATGTCCTTCGTGCGGACCGCGTGCGCACCCCAGAGCAACGCCGAACGCCGCGCCGTCTTCACCGCCGGGGTCAGCACGAGCAGAGGCACGCCGGGCCGTTCGCGGGCGACGCGCCGCGCCGTGCTGCCGGATGCGGTAAACACGGTGATCGCCGCGATCGGCAGGGTGTTGGCGATCGACGCGCTGGCCTCGGCCAGGGCGTCGGATGTCGTCGCATCGGGCTCAACATGGCCGAGCGCGATATGTTCGGAATAGCCGGGGTCGCGTTCGACCTGCCCGGCGATGCGGTCCATGATCGTGACGGCTTCCTCCGGCCATTGCCCGGCGGCGGTTTCGGCCGACAGCATGACCGCATCGGCCCCGTCATAGACCGCATTGGCGACGTCCGACACCTCCGCCCGCGTGGGCGAGGGGCTTTCGATCATGGATTCCAGCATTTGCGTGGCGACCACGACCGGTTTGCCCGCAGCGCGCGCCTGCCGCACGATGCGCTTCTGAAGCGGCGGCACTTCCTCCGGGTTCAGCTCCACGCCGAGATCGCCGCGCGCCACCATGAGCCCGTCCGACAGTTCGAGAATTTCGTCGAGATGCCGCACGGCCAGCGGTTTCTCGATCTTGGCCATCAATGCGCCATATCCGCCCATGAGCTTGCGCGCCTCGGCCACGTCTTCGGGCCGCTGCACGAAGGACAGACCGATCCAGTCCGCCTTGTGCTCCACGGCAAAGGCGAGGTCGCGGCGATCCTTGGGCGTGAGGGCGGGAATGGGGATTTCCGCATCGGGCACGTTCACGCCCTTGCGGTCCGAAATGACGCCGCCGACCTCCGCACTGCACAGGATCTCGTCATCGTCGGCGCGAATCACGCGCAGGCGAAGCTTTCCGTCGTCGAGCAGCAGGCGCTGTCCCTTTTTGAGCAGGCCGAACAATTCGGGATGCGGCAATTGGACGCGGGTTTCGTCGCCCGGTTCGTCCCGGCGGTCGAGCGTGAAATGCCCCGAATGGCGGATCACGGCCTTGCCGTCCCTGAACTTGCCCACGCGCAGCTTCGGCCCCTGAAGATCGCACAGGATGCCGATGGGGCGTCCGGTCTTTTCCTCCAGCGCGCGGATCGCGGCGATGGTTTTCGCGTGGTCGGCATGTTCGCCGTGGCTCATGTTCACGCGGAACGCATCGGCGCCCGCGGTCAGCAGCCGCTCGATCATTTCGGGGTCGCGGCTCGCAGGGCCGAGCGTGGCGAGAATCTTGACCTTGCGGTCGCGCGGTTCGAACTTGTGCAAGAAGATTTGTCCCGATGGCTGCTCAGTGGCAAGTCCTATGGGCACAGTCCCGCGCTCGCAAGCGTTAGTGGCGATATTCAAATGGAGAAATGACATGACCGACCCCCTCGACGCGCTGCCCGATGCACAGGCCGCCGCCGCGTTCCGGCGCCTCGTGCGCCATTTGCGGCATCGCACGGATGCACAGAACATCGAATTGATGGGGCTATCGGGGTTTTGCCGCAATTGCCTCGCCGACTGGATCCGCGATGCCGGTTACGAAGGTGACAAGGCCGAGGCCCGCGCGCTCATCCACGGCATGCCGATGGACGCGTGGAAGGACCGGCTTCAAACCCCCGCGACCCAGGATCAGATCGCCCGGATGGAGGCAAGCGTGAAGCGCAACAAGGTGGAGAGCAATATCTGAGGCCCCCAGGCTGCGGGGCGAGCGGGCAGAGGCGCACCCTGTGCATAAATTGCGCGGGCACGGGTTCACCCCCGCGCCCCTCTTGGCTAAGGCCGCGCGCTGACGAGCATGACGCTCGAACCCGATTCTATCATTGTGGAGACACGCCGCCATGGCCGAAAACACTGACGATCGCCTGCGCCTGCTGATCGAGCGTATCGAGCGCCTCGAAGAGGAAAAGAAGGGCATCGCCGACGACATCAAGGAAGTCTACGGCGAGGCGAAGGCCGTGGGCTATGACGTGAAGATCATGCGCCAGATCGTCCGCCTGCGTAAGATGAAGGCCGACGACCGCCGCGAAATGGACATGGTGCTCGAAACCTACAAGGCGGCGCTGGGCATCGACTGAGCGGGCCGGCCGCCTCCGACTATTCGGCAATGCGGGCCGGACATGCGACCGTTCGCGGAACGGGGCTCATGTCCGGCCCGTTTCCTTTCAAACGCGATTTTGAAAGGAAACCCCATGGCCCATGCCGATTTCATCGAGAAGATCGACGAAGAGCCCGGCCTCCCCGGCAGCGAGGCGAAGCTCGATCCCAGCCCCGAATACATGCCCCGCTACCCCGGATCGGGGCGGCTGAAGGACAAGGTCGCCATCGTCACCGGCGCCGATAGCGGCATAGGCCGCGCCGTTGCCGTGCTCTATGCCCGCGAAGGGGCGAAGGTCGCGATCTCCTATCTTTCCGAGCATGAGGATGCGGAAAAGACCGCGCAGCTCGTGCGCGACGAGGGGAGCGAGGCGCTGCTGTTTCCCGGCGACCTCGGCCACAAGGAACAATGCGACAAGATCGTGCGCGAAACGGTCGACGAATGGGGCCGTCTCGACATCCTCGTCAATGATGCGGGCGAGCAGCACCCCGACAAGGACGTGACCGACATCACTCCCGAACAGTTGCAGCGCACGTTTCAGTCCAACATCTTTTCGCAGTTCTACATGGTGCAGGCCGCGCGCCCCCATCTGAAAAAAGGGGCGGCGATCGTCAATTGCACCAGCGTGACGATGTACAAGGGTTCGCCCGGCCTGCTCGATTACAGCGCGACGAAGGGCGCGATCACCGCCTTTACCCGCTCGCTGTCGGGCAATCTGGTCGATGACGGCATTCGCGTGAACGCGGTCGCACCCGGTCCGATCTGGACGCCGCTCAACCCCGCCGGCGGCGCCCCGCCCGAAAAGGTGAAACATTTCGGCGAAGGCACGCCGATGGGCCGCCCCGGACAGCCGAACGAGGTGGCGCCCGCGTTCCTGTTCCTCGCGTGCGAGGATTCGTCGTATATGACCGGACAGGTGCTGCACCCCAATGGCGGGAGCGTGGTCAATGCCTAACCCTTGGAGCAATCGCGGCGATGGCGGCGGCATGGTGGTGACCACCACCGCCGTCGTCGAAGGGCGCGAGGTGCGCGAATATCTCGGCATCGTCACGGGCGAGGTGATCGTGGGCGCGAACCTGTTTCGCGACCTGTTCGCCTCCATCACCGACCTCGTCGGCGGCCGTTCGGGCAAGTACGAGGAGGTGCTGTCCCGCGCGCGCAAGGAAGCCTTGTCCGAAATGCAGGCCGAGGCGCTGGAACTGGGCGGCAATGGCGTCGTCGGCGTGGATATCGACTACGAGGTGCTGGGCCAGAACGGCTCGATGCTGATGGTGTCGTGCAGTGGGACGGCGGTCATCCTGCGCTGAGGCGGTCAGTCCCCGCGGAAATTCAGTTCGAGCAGCACGCCATTGGGCTCGTGCACGAAAATCTGGCGCAGGCCGATCTCCGCAACCTCGTTCGTGCGCACGCGATAGCCGTTGCGGCCGAGCCGTTCGAGCAGCGCATCATACCCGCTGCATTCGAGTGCGACGTGATCGAAGGCGCCATTGTCCTCGCCGACCGGGGCGTCGGGCTTTTCGCGAAGCAGGTGAACGACGGCGCGGCCCGCCTCGTCCAGCAGCCAGGCGTTATGCTCGACTCGGCGGCCCGGCGCGGCGGTGATTTCCATGTCCAGCATGTCGCGAAAGAACGCGATGGTGCCATCCATGTCCGGGGTGCGGATATTGACGTGGTCGATGGCGAGGATCGGCATGGGCAGGTTTTTCCATATTGCGGACTTGATAAAGCCATGGGGCGTGGACGGCATGCAAGCGAAGCGACGGCCTTGCGAAGGGACGGGCACGGGTCTAAGCACCGCGCCAATCCATAATATGACGACAGGAGCGGATTGGTGGCAGGCCATTCCAAATTCAAGAATATCATGCATCGCAAGGGCGCGCAGGACAAGAAGCGTTCCGCGATGTTTTCCAAGCTTTCGCGCGAAATCACCGTGGCGGCGAAAATGGGCATGCCCGATCCGGACATGAACCCGCGCCTGCGCCTCGCCGTGAACGCCGCCAAGTCGCAGTCGATGCCCAAGGACAATATCCAGCGCGCCATCGACAAGGCATCGGCCAACGAAGGCGACGATTACGAGGAAATCCGCTACGAAGGGTACGGCCCGCAAGGTGTCGCGATCATCGTCGAGGCATTGACCGACAATCGCAACCGCACCGCGACCAACGTACGCACCGCTTTCTCGAAAAACGGCGGCAATCTGGGCGCGTCGGGTTCGGTCAGCCACGGGTTCGAACGGCTTGGCCTGATCGTCTATCCCGCCAGCGTCGGCGGCGAGGACAAGGTGCTCGAAGCCGCGATGGAGGCGGGCGCCGAGGATATCCAGTCGGGCAAGGACGAGCACGAGATCTGGACCGCGGCGGACGATCTGCACGAGGTGGCGAGCGCATTGGAAAAGACGCTGGGCGAGGCCGAGACGGTCAAGCTCGCGTGGAAGCCCAACATCACCGTCGACATGGAAGAGGCGCCGGCGCAGACGCTTTTCAAGTTGATCGACGCGCTCGACGACGATGACGACGTGCAGACCGTCTGGGGCAATTACGAAGTGTCGGACGAAATCATGGAAAAGCTTGGCGCGGAATAAGCGGGCGATTCGATGATCGCCTTCCAATGATCGTGCTGCGATGATCGTATTGGGGCTGGACCCCTCGCTGACCTGCACCGGATGGGGGCTGGTCCGGGTGGAGGGCGCGCGCCTGTCGCATATCGCCAACGGGCAATTGCCGACGAGTTCCAAGCTGCCCATTGCCGAGCGTCTGTTGCAGATACAGGACGGCGTCGCCGCCGCCATTGCCGCGTATCACCCCGATGTCGCGGCGGTGGAGGAGGTTTTCGTCAACAAGAACCCGCAATCCACGCTGAAACTCGCGCATGCGCGGGGGTGCGTCCTCGCCGCCTGCGCCGCGGGGCGGGTGCCGGTGTTCGAACATTCGACCCGCATCGTGAAGAAAGCCGTCGTCGGCACCGGCGCCGCGCAGAAGGAACAGGTGCAGGCGATGTTGAAGGTGCTGCTCCCCGGCGTGAAGGTTACAGGCCCCGATGCGGCCGACGCGCTTGCCGTGGCGATCGCGCATGCCCATCTGAAACCGCATGGACAATAGCGCACAGGACCGCGAATGGATGCGGCAGGCCCTCGCCCTCGCCATTCGGGAAAAGGGCACCGATCCCGCCGATACGCCGATTGCGGCGCTGATCGTGCGCGACGGCATGCAAGTCGCGGGCGGGGTGAACCGCACCGTCGAAGGATGCGACCCCACCGCCCATGCCGAGATTACCGCCATGCGCGCGGCGGGGCAGGCATTGGGCGACATGCAGATGCGCGGCGCCACGCTCTACTCCACCTTGCAGCCGTGCGGCATGTGCACCATGGCCAGCATCTGGGCCGGGGTGACGCGGATCGTTTACGGCGCGGGCCGGGACGACGTGCACGACATGTATTTCGAAGACCGGCACCTCTCCACGCTCGATTTCATCGCCGATGCGTACAAGGACGACCTGACCATCACGGGCGGCGTGCTGGCGGACGAATGCGCGCCGCTCTATTTCGGGCCGGACGACGACGTGCCGCAGGACGCACAGGCCAATAAATAGCGCCGGGAAAACGCGGGCGTGCATGTTCCCTTCCCGTTCCGCGTGCGCTAGCGTCCGGCCATGATTGCGAAACTTTCCGGCAGGCTGGACGAAACCGGCATGGACTGGGCCATTATCGACGTGGGCGGGGTGGGCTATCTCGTCCATTGTTCGGCGCGCACATTGTCCACGCTTGGCGAGCGGGGCGAGGGGTGCACCGTGTTCACCGATCTTCAGGTGTCGGAAAACGACATGCGGCTCATCGGCTTTGCCAGCGGGGCGGAGCGGGACTGGTTCCGGTTGTTGACGGCGGTGCAGGGGGTAGGCTCGAAGGTCGCGCTCGCGATCCTGTCGGCACTGGCGACCGACGAATTGCAGCGGGCCTGCGCGCAGCAGGACGCCGCCATGGTGACGCGCGCCAATGGCGTCGGTCCGAAACTGGCCAGCCGCATCGTGAATGAATTGAAGGACAAGGCCGGCGCGCTGCCGCGGCACCGGGCGTATCGGGCGGGGCCGGTGCGGCGCCTGTGGGTGGCGCCAATGCGGATGCGGTATCCGCGCTCGAAAACCTGGGCTTCAAGCCGGCCATCGCGGCGAGCGCGGTCGCCCATGCGGCGGGTGAGCTGGGCGCGGATGCGGGGTTGAACGATCTGGTCCGGGTCGCACTGAAACGGGCGGCGGGGTGATGGCATGAACATGGACGACATGCCGGGCGAAGGTCCGATTCACACGCCCGAACGCCTGCCCGACGATCCCGATGCGGCGCTGCGGCCCAAATCGCTGGCCGAATTCGTGGGGCAGAAGACCGCGCGTGAAAACCTGCGCGTGTTCGTCGAGGCTGCGAAATCGCGCGGCGAGGCGATGGACCACGTGCTGTTCTTCGGTCCGCCGGGCCTTGGCAAGACGACGCTGGCGCAGATCGTGGCAAAGGAACTGGGCGTGGGGTTTCGCGCCACCTCCGGCCCGGTGATTGCGAAATCGGGCGATCTTGCCGCGCTGCTCACCAATCTGGAAGCGGGCGACGTCCTGTTCATCGACGAGATTCACCGCCTCAACCCCGTGGTCGAGGAGGTGCTGTATCCGGCGATGGAGGATCGCGCGCTCGATCTCATCATCGGGGAGGGGCCATCGGCGCGGTCGGTGCGCATCGACCTGCCGCCCTTCACGCTGGTCGGTGCGACCACGCGGCAGGGTCTGCTCACCACGCCGCTGCGCGACCGGTTCGGCATTCCGGTGCGGCTGCAATTCTATACCGTGGAAGAGCTGGAGCGGGTGGTCACGCGGGCGGCGCGGCTGCTCGACCTCGACATCGACCGGGACGGGGCGACCGAGATCGCGCGGCGGGCGCGGGGGACGCCGCGCGTGGCGGGGCGCCTGCTGCGCCGGGTGCGCGATTTCGCCAGCGTCGCGGGGGCAAGGACCGTGACCAAGGCCATCGCCGACGATGCGCTGACCCGGCTGGAGGTGGACCGGCTGGGGCTCGACGCGATGGACCGGCGCTATCTCACCATGATCGCCGACATCTACAAAGGCGGACCGGTCGGGATCGAGACGCTCGCCGCCGGGCTGTCGGAACCGCGCGATACGGTCGAGGAAGTGGTCGAGCCGTACATGATACAGCTCGGCCTGATCGCGCGGACGGCGCGGGGGCGGTGCCTCAACGACCGGGGGTGGCAGCATCTCGGCCTGACGCCGCCGGGCGGGGCGGTGCAGGGCGGATTGTTCGCCGACGCGCCGGAAAGCGAGGGCGGGGCGGAGCCGTAACGCCCGGCCCCGTCGCCGCAATTGGCGTATGCCGGGCCGCTTACATCGGCGTGGGGGCGAGCGCGTCCAGCTCCTCTGGCGAAAGCGTGGTCTGCACGTCCATCTCGCCATCGATGTCCATCCGGGTCAGGCTGTCGAGCGGCACGGCAACCATCCCGCCGTCCCGCTCCACGTTGAGCGCGGTGACCGTGCCCGATGCATCGCGCACCACGCCCTCGACATCGCCGAGATCCTCGCCCGCCGCATCGACGAGATCGGCATCCATCAACTGCATTTCGGTCATGCCGAGTGCGGCTTCCGCGCTCGGGTCGGTCGCGGGGATCGTCGCGGTGTCGGTCGCCATGGTGTCGGCGGGTGCAGCCGCGTTCTGATCCTCGGCATCGTTACCGCCGCATGCGGCAAGCAGGAGCGGCGCGGAGGCAAGGGCGACAATACGTTTCATAGCGGGTTCCTTCACGAAAATTCGCGGACCGGGGTGGCCGCAGTTCGCTCTCTCAATCGCCGGGAATGCGCCTTGTTCCGTGACGCCGTCACGCCGCGGTGCCCATCGCGCGAACGAGGCGGCATCCTGTGAACCACATCGCATGGCGTCCCGCCGCCGGGATCATGTCGCATATCATCCGGTCGAATCCGTCGCGCATGCCGCTCGCCGCGGCCGCGAGCATGTCGGCGAGCAGCGCCTCGTCAAAGCTGAGCATGGGATCGCAGGGGCGGTTGAGTGCGACCGGTTCGGGCCAGTACTGGTCCACTTCCGACAAGAAGCAGTGAAACGGGCGGATCGCCGCCTGCGTGCCGAGGAAGCGCTGCAACCCTTTGTGGCAGTAACATTGCCCGATGCGCGCGACATGCACATAGCGGACGGCGCACACGATCATGGCGCGCAGGGGCGGGATCGCGCGCAAGTCGTATTGCGGCGTGAGCGTCGCCAGGTCAAAGCCCATGACGGACCGCCTTCGCCTGCGTTCCGAATGCCCGGGGCGCGATCGATGGCGGCTGCGTTCGGCGTGCGGCCACTGCCTCGTTCCCACCCATGCCGATCGCCCGGCATACGGACAGGGCACACCGGTCGAGCGGATCGCGGCTGTCCTCCCCCTCTGCCTTCGCGAGAAGCGCGATCAACGCCTTTTCGTCGGGCGAAAAGCTGCGCGAGCAACAGCATTCCGGCCGCAATTCCCGGCCCAGCCTGTCCTCCACCATCTGAAACAGCCCGGCGCAAAGCTGCGCCGCATGGGCGGGGAGCATGAAGCGTCGCGCGGCATCGTGCATGTGGCGGGCGACATCGCCATCGGTGCGGGCGGCACTCCACGAACGGAAAAGCCGGACAAACATGGCCTCGGCAAAGGGACGGGCGGCAATGACGGACGACGGCATGCGATCTCCTATTCATGCTAATGAGAATAGGTTGCATTAGTGGGGCCGGGATGCAAGCGCCTTTATCCGGAAATTGCAGAGCGCTGCACCGCACCACGAAAAAGGGCGGCCCCGAAGGACCGCCCTTTCATCGCAGAGGATTGCGGTGGTCGCGGGTTACGCGGCCAGCTTGCGCAGCACGTAGTGAAGGATGCCGCCGTTGTTGTAATATTCCATTTCGTTGGCGGTATCGATCCGGCACTTCGCAGTGAAGGTGAACGTCTCGCCGGAGGGGCGCGTCACTTCCACGGTCACGTCCTGCGCCGGCGTCAGGCTGTCGAGGCCGAGGATCGTGAAGCTGTCGTCTCCCGTCAGGCCGAGCGACAGGCGCGTGTCGCCGTCCTTGAACTGCAGCGGGAGCACGCCCATGCCGACGAGGTTGGAGCGGTGGATACGCTCGTAGCTTTCGACGATGACCGCACGCACGCCGAGCAGGATCGTGCCCTTCGCGGCCCAGTCGCGCGACGAACCGGTGCCATATTCCTTGCCGCCCACGACGACGAGCGGCGTGCCGTCAGCCTTGTGCTTCATCGCGGCGTCGTAGATCGCCATCTGCTCGCCATTATAGGTGGTCACGCCGCCTTCGACGCCGGGCACCATCTCGTTCTTGATGCGGATATTGGCAAAGGTGCCGCGCATCATCACCTCGTGATTGCCGCGGCGCGAACCGTAGGAGTTGAAGTCCGCCTTCGCGACCTGATGCTCCTTGAGGTAACGGCCCGCGGGGCTGTCTTCCTTGATCGAACCGGCGGGCGAGATGTGGTCGGTCGTGACCGAATCGCCCAGGATCGCCAGCGGCTTCGCATCGCGGATGTCGGCGATGGGGGCAGGCTCCATGCCCATCCCTTCGAAATAGGGCGGGTTCTGCACATAGGTCGACCCGGCGCGCCACGATACGTGTCGGAGCCGGTGACGTCGATCTTCTGCCAATGGTCGTCGCCCTTGTAGACGTCGGCATAGCGGGCCTGGAACATCGTGCGGTCGATCGAGCTGTTCATCAGCTCGGCGACTTCCTGATTGGTGGGCCAGATGTCGCGCAGGAACACGTCGTCGCCCGCCTTGTCGGTGCCGATCGGCGTGGTGGTGATGTCCTCGGTCACCGTGCCCTTCAACGCATAGGCGACGACGAGCGGCGGCGAGGCGAGGAAATTGGCGCGCACGTCGGGCGATACGCGCCCTTCGAAATTGCGATTGCCCGAAAGCACCGATGCCGCGACGATATTGTTGTTGTTGATCGCCGCAGAAATCGGCTCGGCCAGCGGGCCGGAATTGCCGATGCAGGTGGTGCAGCCATAGCCGACGAGATCGAAGCCGATGGCATTGAGATCGTCCTGCAGCCCGGCCTTTTCCAGATAGTCGGTCACGACCTGCGACCCGGGGGCGAGCGAGGTCTTCACCCAGGGCTTGGGCGTCAGGCCCTTTTCATGCGCCTTGCGTGCGACGAGGCAGGCGGCAACCAGGACGCTGGGGTTCGACGTGTTGGTGCAGCTCGTGATGGCGGCGATGACCACGTCGCCATCGCCGATGTCGTGGCCCTTCGTCTCAACATCAACGCGCTCGGGCGCGGCCTTGTTGTAGACGTCGGAAAGATCGGCGTTGAACAGCTCGTCCACCTTGTCGAGCGCGACCTTGTCCTGCGGGCGCTTGGGACCTGCGAGCGAGGGGACGACCTGCCCCATGTCGAGTTCCAGCGTGTCGGAGAACACAGGGTCCGGGTTCGCCGGATCGGCCCACAGCCCCTGTTCGCGGGCATAGGCCTCGACGAGGGCGATGTCCTCCTCTTCGCGGCCGGTCAGGCGCAGATATTCGAGCGTCTTGTCGTCGATGCCGAAGAAGCCGCAGGTCGCGCCATATTCCGGCGCCATGTTGGCGATGGTCGCACGGTCGGCGAGGCTGAGCGAGGCGAGGCCCGGCCCGTAGAATTCGACGAACTTGCCGACGACGCCCTTCGCGCGCAGCATCTGCACGCAGGTAAGGACGAGATCGGTCGCGGTGATGCCCTCGGCCATCTTGCCGGTCAGCTTGAAGCCGACGACTTCGGGAATGAGCATCGAGACCGGCTGGCCGAGCATGGCGGCCTCCGCCTCGATCCCGCCGACGCCCCAGCCCAGCACGCCGAGGCCGTTGATCATGGTGGTGTGCGAATCGGTGCCGACGCAGGTGTCGGGATAGGCGACGGTGACGCCGCTTTCATCCTGGCTCGTCCAGACGCCCTGGCCGATATGTTCGAGGTTCACCTGGTGGCAGATGCCGGTGCCGGGAGGAACCGCCTTGAAATTGTCGAGGCTTTTCGCGCCCCATTTCAGGAAGTCGTAACGCTCGGCATTACGCTGATACTCCATCTCGACATTGTGTTCGAATGCCTTGGGATGGCCGAATTCGTCCACCATGACGGAGTGGTCGATCACGAGGTGCACGGGCACCTGCGGGTTGATCTTGGACGTGTCGCCGCCCAGCGTGCCGATGGCATCGCGCATCGCGGCCAGATCGACGACGCAGGGAACGCCGGTGAAATCCTGCAACAGCACGCGCGCCGGGCGATACTGGATTTCCTGCCCCGTGACCGGGTTCTTCTGCCAGTCGGCGATGGCCTGCGCATGTTCGCGGCCCACGGTGAAGCCCTCATCCTCGAAGCGGAGCATGTTTTCGAGCAGGACTTTGAGCGAGAAGGGCAGGCGCGATACGTCGCCGAGCTGCTCACCCGCCTTGTTCAGCGAATAATAGGCGATCTCGCGCCCGCCGACATTCATCGTCGTGCGGGTCTTCCAGGGTGTCTTTTCCAACGGCTGTCATGGTCGTGTCTTCCCCGTTTTGGCTGTGCGAACGGTGCGGCAGGGATGCCGCCTTCGCAAATGCGGTGATATTTGTATGCGGCGATGGGTCAGAATGGCGCAAACGTCAAGGGATCGGCAGGGCGAACCGGTGCTGGGCCACGACAATATCGCGCACGCGCATGGGCGGATTAAGCATGGCGAAAGCTGTATGAGAGGATATGGAAGGCACGAAGAGCCGGGTGCATGGGCGCCCGACGAAGGAGAGTTGATTTGACCTGCCTGCCGCTGATTTCGAGACATTCGCGCATTTCAGGTTCCCTCGTGGCCGGTGCGCTGGGTGCGCTGGCCCTTGCCGCAGGGGCCGGTGCCGGCGCCGCGCAGGCGCAGGACGCGCAGCGAACCTGGCAGCGAACCCGCGCGCCCCGCGACCTGTTGCCAGCAAAGGGCGACGAGCCGCCGGTTTGCAGGTCCGGCAGATGCCCGACCGCGCACAGGCACGCGACCAGCAGGGGGAGGGCGAGCAGGCGCTCCCCCGCCCGGTGAAGCGTGAGGCGGTCCCCGCCTCGCAGATGGAGTTCGGGTCCGAAGCGGTGGTGCAGGACATTCCGACCGATCATTTCGACGTCGCGCCCGACTGGACCGCGGCGCAGGCGCAGGCGCTGCTCGCCTATGTCCGCAAGCTCGATGCAGAGGGGCTGTTCCCCCGCGATTACGAGCCGGTCATGCTGGAGGCGGCGATCCGTTCGGGCGATGCGCAGATGCTCAACGATACGGCGACGCGCGTGTTCACCTGGGTGGCGCAGGATCTGCGCGACGGGCGGACCGAGATGGATGCGCGCCGCCAATGGTTCGTGGTCGATCCCGATGCCGACCGGCTGCCGATCGCGCCTTTGCTGACCGAGGCGCTGGATACCGGCGACATTGCGGGCGCGCTCGATTCGCTCAAACCCGTGCATCCCGATTATGTCGCGCTGCGCGAGATGCTGGCGAAGACGTTTACGCGGCGCAGAAGGAAAAGCGCGCCCGGATCATGGCGAACATGGATCGTTGGCGCTGGCTGGGCCGGGATCTGGGGCTGGCAGCTATCTGCTGACCAACGTGCGAGTATCAGCTGCGCCTGACGGTCAACGACAAGATCGTGCGCAGCTACGCCGTCGTGGGCGCCCTACCGACCGACCGCCACGCCGCAGCTTGCCCGAAATCGTCGAGGGCGTCATCTTCAACCCCACCTGGACCGTGCCGCAATCCATCGTCGTGGGCGAGGGGCTGGGCGCGCGCCTGTCCAACAATCCCGCGCAGGCCGCGCGCGAAGGTTACAAGGTGAGCAAGACCGAGAGCGGCATGACCATCGTGGTGCAGCAGCCGGGCGAAAACAACGCGCTGGGGCTGATGAAGCTCGACATGCCGAACGAGCATGCGATCTTCCTGCACGACACGCCGTCGAAGCATTTCTTCGCGCAGGACAGGCGCGCGCTTTCGCACGGGTGCATCCGGACCGAACGCGCGCTGGAACTTGCGCTGACGCTGGCGATCGCGGTCGGCGGGCTGGACAAGGACGAGGCCGTCGCCATTTCGGGAAGCGGCGAATATACGAAGGTGCCGCTGGAAAAGCAGTTGCCGGTGTATATCACCTATTTCACCATGGCCCGCGACATCGACGGCAAGATGCGCAGCTTTGACGATATCTATGGCCGCGACGCGCCGGTGCTGGCCAGCATGGCGGCGCCGCGCGTGATGAAGACCGGGCAGCGCGTCACCGACGAGGAAGTCGTGCCGATCGAAGCACCGGGCGCCTGAGCCGACCGGTTGTTGAAGAGAAGGGCGGGGGTGATCATCCGCCCTTGTCGTATCAGCCGAAATCGAGCCGGTCGGCAAAGAGCAGCCGCCCGCCCGACAGATGCCACAGCGCCTCGTTGAAATCGTCGGGCGCCATGGCGAAACACCCGTCAGAGCGGCCAAGCCGCCCCCATTCGGCGACATGGGACGGTTCCGCATACCAGGCCGAGTGCATCACGATATAGCGGCGCAGCGCATTGTCGTTCGTCGGGTCGAGCCCGCCGAGCCGGATCGAGGTGCCATATTTGCCGACATACCATTCATAGGTGATGTAGGCGCCCCGGCTCGTCGCGTTCGATCCCTCGACATTGGAAAACGCGTCGAGCATGCCGTCGTGGTCGGGATCGGACCCCTTGCCATGGGCGACGCGGAAGCTGCGCACCGTGCCGTTTTCCAGGTTGGCGAAATGGAACCGGGGGACCGAACTGTGCACGCCGAAATCGGCGATGCCGGCGATGTCGCTTTTCCACAAGGTCGCGGCATTGCGCTCCACCTCGCGCTTGGCCACGTCGAGGATGGCGCGGTCCCGCGGCGATACCGGCGACGCCTGCGCAAAGGCGCGGTCGCCGCGGCGCCCGGCAGGGTCAGTGCCGCACCCACGCCGAGCCCGGTTTTCAGCAGGGCACGGCGGGGCAGGGCGATGGCGGATGTGTCGTTCATGCGCGGAGGGGTAGCACGCGCGCGTGGCGGGGATATGAACCGCCGCGCGGCCCGCCGCACGGATCATTCGGCCGGGACCGTCTGCGCCCCGTTCGTCGTCGATCCGCCTTGCTTGGCTCCGTCTGCCTTGCCGGCATCGGTGCTGCGCGCTTCGAGTTCCGCCGCCTCGATCTCGGCGGCCTTGGCCTCCACGAGGCTCACGATATGGTCCAGCATGTCGTCCGATTGCACATGGTGGTCGGTCACCCCCGACAGATAGACCATGTGCTTGTTATTGCCGCCGCCGGTGATGCCGATGTCGGTTTCGCGCGCCTCGCCCGGCCCGTTCACGACGCAGCCGAGGACGGAGAGCGAAAGCGGCACCTTGATGTGCTGCAACCGGTCTTCCAGTGCCTCGACCGTGCGGATGACGTCGAAACCCTGCCGCGCGCAGGACGGGCAGGACACGACCCGCACGCCGCGGGTGCGCAGGCCCAGCGCCTTCAGCATTTCGAAGCCGACGCGCACCTCGGTCTCCGGTTCGGCGGAGAGCGACACGCGCAACGTATCGCCGATGCCCGCCCAAAGCAGGTTGCCCATGCCGATCGAGGATTTGACCGTCCCGCCGACGAGCCCGCCCGCCTCGGTAATGCCGAGGTGGAGGGGGCAATCGACCGCATCGGCCAGCCCCTGATACGCTGCGACGGCGAGGAACACGTCGGACGCCTTCACCGCGACCTTGTATTCGTGGAAATCGTGGTCCTGCAACAGCTTGATATGGTCGAGCGCGCTTTCCACCAGAGCCTCGGGACAAGGCTCGCCATATTTTTCGAGCAGGTCGCGTTCGAGCGAGCCTGCATTCACCCCGATCCGGATCGCGCAGCCATTGGCTTTCGCCGCGCGCACGACCTCGGCCACGCGTTCGTCGCTGCCGATATTGCCGGGATTGATGCGAAGACACGCGGCGCCCGCATCGGCCGCCTCGAGCGCGCGCTTGTAATGGAAATGGATGTCGGCGACGATCGGCACCTCTACCTGCGCGGACGATTTCGCCCAGCGCCGCCGTGCTGTCGGTGTCGGGACAGGACACGCGGATGATGTCGGCGCCCGCATCCTCGCACCGGCGGATCTGGTCGATCGTGGCGCCTGCGTCACTGGTGGGCGTGTTGGTCATGGTCTGCACCGTGATCGGGGCATCGCCGCCGACGGGCACGTTTCCGACCATGATCTGCCGGCTCTTGCGGCGCTCTATCGTGCGCCAGGGTCTGATGGAGGACATGGGGCCACCATACAGGCTCTTTGTGACACGGGCAATTCCAGCCGCGGATCATTTCGCGCATTTGGTCGCACGGGGCGGCGGACAGGCTTGCGCAGGGCGGCGCGCTCCTGCCATCAGGGCGCTTCGGCTCGCACTGGAAAGGGACGCAATTGGCTGCATCGCAGGACTATGACGTGGCGGATCCGGATGCCGCGCTGCTGTTCGCGCGCGTGCTCGACGGGAATGGCGGCGGGCGCGTCGTTTCGTGGGAGGAGGCGAATCAATGGCGCCCCGGCCGCGCGGGCGAAATGCTGTGGCTGCATCTGTGCCGCAATGCCGACGGATTGCAGGACTGGCTCGAACACGAATTGCAGATGAGCGAGCCGACGGCCGAATTGCTGGTCAGCGACGATACCCGCCCGCGCGCCCTGCGCGAAGGCAATGCGCTGGTTGCGGTGTTGCGCGGGATCAATTTCAACCCCGGTGCGGAGCCGGAGGACATGATCGCCCTGCAACTATGGTCCGACGGGCGGCGGGTGGTCACCTTGCGCCGCGAACCGCTCCAGACCCCGCGTCAGACTCTGGCCGAGATCGACGCCGGCACGGGGCCGACCGATGCCGGCGCGCTCATCACCAGCGTGACCGAACACATGATTGCGCGGATGAACCACTCCATCCTCGACATGAACGACAATATCGACCGGCTCGAACAGGCGGATCCGGAGGACGACGCGGACGAAATGCTCGACCGGATCGCCGTCATCCGCCGCAATTGCCTCGCGCTGAAACGCCATATGAGCCCGCAGCACGAAGCGCTCGAACGCATCAGCCGCGACGCGCCCCCCTGGTTCGAGGAGCATGACCGCCGCGAGATCGCCGAATCGATCGACCGCCTGCGCCGCTATCTCGAAGATATCGACATATCGAAGGAAAGCGCCGTCGTGCTTCAGGACGACATCCGCGCCCGCGCCGCGGCCAGCGCCGACCGGACGAGCTACCTGCTGACCATCGTGGCGGCGATCTTCCTGCCCTTGAGCTTCGTGACCGGATTGCTCGGCATCAATGTCGGCGGGATGCCGGGGGTCAATGATGGCGATGCGTTCTGGGTCGTGACGGGCCTGTGCTGCGCCATACTGGCGGTGCAGATCGTGCTGTTCTGGCGCTGGAAATGGCTGGGGTGAAACGGGTGCGGCGCGCCCCTCTATCGGGACGCGCCGCACTTCGTGTCGTTCCGCCTCGCGACGGAAGGCTTAGCGCCCGCCGCCCACCGGGGCGATCTCGCCGCAGGCCACCGGCAGGACGTTGAGATAGCCGTTCGTGCCATCGACCTCCCCGGTGGTGCCCGCGCCCGGTCCCTGCGGCACGGTCAGGCCGTGCAACACGATGGCGCGGAAATCGAGCGGCGTGATCTGCTGCGCGGTCGCCCCATCGCCATAGCGGGTCGTGGTGAGGTCGATCGTGCGGTGGTAGTTCACGCGTCCGTCTCCATCAGGATCGACATTGCCGAGCGGGATCAGGATGTCGCCATAGGACGGCACCCCCTCGGCCAGTTCGACGAAGCCGTCGCCATCGCGATCGGCGGCCGTCGTCGGGCACTGCGAATCCACCGCCGTGCCGTTTGCGACCCAGCCGTGAATATGGCCAAGGTGCACGCCGCCCGGTTCCAGTCCTCGCGCATTGATGATGACACGGATAAAGCGGCCATCGGTAAATTGAAGCTGCGCCTTGCCCGTCACGCCGCTATCGTTGAGCGCGCCGAGATCGACGGTGTAGTTGTCAGCCTTTTGCGCGACTGCCGGGCTGGCGGTGGCGGCGATGGCCAGTACGGCGGCGGAAACTATTTTGAATTGCGACCCAAGCATCGGTATTTCTCCTGCGTAATTGCCTGAAAAAAACCGATTTTCCTGCAAAAGGATCCCGACGGATCGTTCGCTGTATCAAAGCGAGACGATGGCTCGACCGCCTCTGTGGTTACAGGCGGCGTTCATAAAGATATTCATCGTCGCGATGATCCCCGACCCAGAAATCGATGTCGGCGATCTTTTGAAAGCCATGGCGGGCGTAAAACCGCTGCGCCGCTTCGTTCTCGCTCCACACCGAAAGCTGGATCGCGTCGCAGCCGCGCGACCGGGCCTCCGCGATGGCCCATTCGGCGAGCACGCGTCCGATCCCCTGGCCCGTGCGGTCGGGCGCGGTGTAGATCTGCCCCAGCGTGATGGGCCGCTGCGCATCGGATTGGCCGGGGTAGCATTCGCCCTCGATAAGCTTGCAATAACCGACCATCTCGTCCCCGGCAAAGGCCAGCCGATGGATCATCGCGGGGTCTGCGATCTCCTCCGCCACCGCATCGCGGGCATAGACCTGTTGCAGGAACGCCGCGAGATCGGCGGGGTCGTAGACATGGCCGAATGCGGCGACGAAACTGTCCCGGCCCAGCGCCGCGAGCGCATCGGTGTCGTCCATCCGGGCGGCACGATAGTGGATGGTCATTGCCAATTCTCCATGCGGGCGGAAAGCCATGCCGCGGCGATGCGTCCCACCTCGGCCAGAACGGCCTCGTCCGCCGGGTCCATGTCCGACTGTATTGCGCCGGTATCGTAATAGGCCGTGATCACGACGGGCGCATGGCCGGCCGTTTGGGCGACCGCGATGTCGATATAATGCGCGCTGGCATCGGGGTAGAGGCTCGTGCCGGTCTTGTCGCCCGCCGTAAAGCCCGCGGGAAGCCCGGCGCGTATCCGCCGCGTGCCCGTGTTCGTCGCCGCCATCCATTCGCGCAAGGTCGCCCGGGACGCGGGGTACAGCACGTCGCCGGTGGCGAGGCGCGCCAGCGTCGCGGCCATGGCGGCAGGGGTCGTGCTGTTCTCCTCAGTGCCGGGGGGGGTGCGGTTCAGTTCCGGCTCGTAAGCGTCGAGCCGGCTGATCCCGTCGCCGATCCCGCGCCAGAACGCGGTCATTGCCGCCGGCCCGCCGAGCCGCCGCAGCAGCAGGTTTGCAGCGGCATTGTCGCTCGTCACGACTGCCGCGCGGGCGAGCACGATGGCGGGCAGGCCGCCCTCGTCCACGTGGCGCGCCGTGACCGGCGACACATGCATCAGCGCGTCGGGCCCATAGGGCAGAATCTCGTCCCCGTCGATCTCACCCCGGTCGATCCGGTGGAGCAGCATCGCCGCCAGCGACAGCTTGAACGAGGAACAATGGGGAAAGCGGCGATCCGCGTTCAGCCCGAAATGCGCCCCGTCGCCGGTGTCGAGCACATACGCGCCGAGCATGCCGCCGGCCTGTCGTTGAAGCGCCGCAAGCCGCGCCGCGCCGTCCGCGCCGGACATCGGCCCGTCCCGCGATGCGGTCTCGTCTGCCCCGCCTCCGTCCAATCCCCCTCCGTCCAACCCGCGTCCGGCCACCCCGCATCCTGAAAGCGTATATCCGGCAAGCAGGCCGAGGCCGCCCAGCGTCTTGCGTCGATCGATGGTCATGGCATGCTCCCTTGTGCCCGTATCGCCCGCCAAACGCTTGCCCCCGCGTCGGCGAACGTGCATCGCGGGGCGAATGCGCCACCGATGCCGTCCCATCGCCGGGCGTTCAAGCGTCATCAATTTCCAAGGACCTTATTTTCATGACCGACGCCACTGCCCGACATCCGCGCTGGAGCCTTGCCCTGCATGGCGGGGCGGGGTCGATGACGCCCGACATCCTCGGCCCGGAGATGCAGGACGCCTATCGCGATGCGCTGGGTACGGCGCTCGATGCCGGGACCGCGGTGCTGCGCCGCGGGGGCAGCGCGCTCGACGCGGTGGAGGCGGCGGTGATGGCGCTGGAGGATGATCCGCTGTTCAATGCGGGGCGCGGGGCGGTGTTTACCTTCGAGGGGAAGAACGAACTCGACGCCGCGATCATGGACGGCGCGACGCTTTCGGCCGGGTCCGCCACGGGATTGCTCCGCACGAAGAACCCGGTGCGCGCCGCCCGCGCCGTCATGGAGGAAACGCTGCACGTGATGCTCGCCAATGATGGCGCGAATCGGTTTGCCGAGGAACAGGGGATCGAGCAGGTCGACCCCGCATATTTCGCGACCGCCGAGCGCCGCCGCCAGTGGGAGGAATTCAGCCAGAAAAAGGACGCCTGGTTCGATACCGATCTCAAATATGGCACGGTGGGCGCGGTGGCGCGCGATGCGGATGGCCATGTCGCCGCGGCGACCAGCACCGGCGGCCTGACCGGGAAACGATGGGGCCGCGTCGGCGATTCGCCGGTGATCGGCGCGGGCACCTATGCCGACGATCGCTCCTGCGCGATTTCGGCGACGGGCACGGGCGAAACCTTCATCGAACTGGCCGCCGGGCATGAAATCGGCGCGCGCATGCGGATGTTGAACGAAACGGTGGAGGAGGCCGTTGCCGCCGTGCTCACGGAACTGGGCGCGAAGGGCGGCAATGGCGGCGTGATCTATGCCGGCGCGGACGGGACGACCGGTTTCGCCTTCAACACGCCGGGCATGTATCGCGCCCGCGCCGATGCGGACGGGATGCGCGAAACGGCGATTTTCGCGGGGGAATAGGCGACGAATCGCGCAGCCGCCGCCTCAGCGGCGGGTAAGCCCTGCGGATAGGTGCCGAGGATGCGCAGATCCTTCGCAAAATATTCGAGTTCCGCGAGCGCGCGATCCACATTCGGTTCGCCGGGCCGCCCGATAATGTCGCAGTAGAACTCGCTCGCGGAAAATCCCGATCCGTTCTGATAGCTTTCCAGCTTGGTCATGTTGACGCCATTGGTCGCGAACCCGCCCAGCGCCTTGTAAAGCGCGGCGGGAATGTTGCGCACTTCGAACTTGAAGGTGGTCATCGCCGGCCCGTCCACCCCGGCGGGGTCGAGCGCATCTTTCGACAGGATGACGAAGCGGGTCATGTTGTCGGCGCCATCCTCGATATTTTCGGCAACGATGGTGAGGCCGTAAAGCTGCGCCGCCAGTTTCGGCGCGATGGCGGCCACGCCGGGATCGCGCGCATCGGCGACGCTGGCCGCCGCGCCCGCCGTGTCCGCATGGTCGAGCGGGACGATATTGCGGCTGCGGAGCCAGCCCCGGCACTGGCCCAGCGCCTGCGGATGGCTCATCGCGGCGCGGAACGGCCCCGGCCCGGTCGCCATCAGCGTATGATGTATCGGCATGAAAAACTCGCCGATGATGGCCAGCCCCGATTCGGGCAGCAGGAAATGAATGTCCGCGACGCGCCCGTTGTGCGAATTTTCGATGGGAATGATTGCGCGCGCCGCCCGCCCCGCAAGCACCGCGTCGATCGCATCGGCAAAGGAAAAATGCGGCATGGGCAGGCATTCGCCGTCGTAAAGCGTGGCGGCGAGGTGGGAATTGGCGCCGGGCGCCCCCTGATACGCCATGGCGCGCGCGGGATCGGCCGAGGCGGCTGCGGTCATCTCCTCCACAAGGGCGAGGGCCGGTGCGGAATAGCTGTGCGTGACGGGAGACGTGTTTTGCGACGTGGTTTCGGACATGGCGCGGTCGATAATGGGCCGGCTCCGCTCTGCCAAGCAATTAGCGGAGGGGCCAAGCGATTGGCGGCGGGGCGTTGGCGCGATCGACGAAGGGCGATGGGGCGGCGAAACGCGAAACCGCAAACCAGCCCTTGCCTTGACGCGGCGCAATAACTAGAGCGTCGCGCAAGCCTTTTGCGCCGGTTCGCCCGGCATGGACCGACGGATTTCACGATGCAAGACAAAAGCAATACGATTGCCGGCTGGGTGCTCTTTGGCGGGGTTGTGGCATTGGGCCTGTCCGCGATCAGCAGCCGGGTGTTCCATGCCGACAATCCGGAGACCGAGGAATTCGGCTATGTGATCGAGGCGGCAGAGGAAGAGGGCGGCGAATCCGGCCCCTCGCTCGCCGTGCTGCTGCAATCCGCCGATCCCGCCGCGGGCGAGGCGGTCTTTGCCAAGTGCACCGCGTGCCACACCATCGCACAGGGCGGGCCGAACGGTATCGGCCCCAACCTGTGGGGCGTGCTGGGCAAGCCGATCGGCAAGCATGCGGCAGGCTTTGCCTATTCCGGCGCGCTTTCGGGCCATGGCGGCGACTGGTCGTTCGAGAACATGGACGACTGGCTCGCCAGCCCGCGCGCCTTTGCCAGCGGCACGAAGATGAGCTTCGCCGGCCTGTCGAAGCCTGAAGATCGCGCCAATGTCATTGCCTATCTGAATTCGATGGGCTCGAACCTGCCGCTTCCCGAGCCCGAGCTTGAGGATGTCGCGGCAAGCGGGGATGAGCCTGTTGCCGATAACGAGGGCGGCGATGCCGACACCCCCGGCGTTTCGGACACGCCCGCAGGGTCGGTAGGCCCCGCGACGAAGGTCGGGGCCGAGGCCGCCGGCGCGATGGCGCAGCCCGCGCTGAAGCCCAGCGGCGGCGACAACTCCACCGGCGAAGTGAACCGCCCGGCGGGTGCGCCCGAATAAGCCACGCTTTCGCGAATCGACGGGAAAAGCCCCGCATCGGTCACGGCCGGTGCGGGGCTTTTTTCACATGTGCCGGCGATTCGCTGGGCCTGCTTTACGCCTCGCCCTTGAAGCCCTTGGCAATGACGTACCATTCCGAGCTGCCCTTGCGGCTGGCGGGGGGCTTGGCATGCTTGACCGTGGTGAAATGCCGTTTCAGCAGGGCGAGCAATTGCGTGTCGGTCCCGCCGGCGAGCACCTTGGCAATGAAATCGCCACCGGGTTCGAGCGTGCGAATCGCGAAATCGACCGCCGTTTCGACAAGGCCCATCGTGCGCAGATGATCGGTCTGCTTGTGCCCGACCGTGTTGGCGGCCATGTCCGACATGACGAGATCGGGCGGCCCGCCCAATGCGCCGGTCAGCGTGGCGGGGGCGTCATCGTCCATGAAATCCATCTTGAAGATGGTGACGCCGGGCAGGGGCTCGACGTCGAGCAGATCGATCCCCACGATTTCCGCCCGGGGGCACACCTGCGTGACGACTTGCGACCACCCGCCCGGCGCGATGCCAAGGTCGACGACGCGGGTCTTGCCCTTCAACAGGCCGAATTTCTCGTCCAGTTCGCGCAGCTTGTAGGCCGCGCGGCTGCGATAGCCGTCGGCGCGCGCCTGTTTGACGTACGGATCGTTCAGATGCCGGGTGAGCCAGCGTGCCGAGGATTCGCTGCGCTTGCGCGAACGCTTGAGTTTCTCGCGGTCCTGTCCGGCGCGGCTCATGATGGAATGTCCTGTATCAAGATCGGGGTCAGAGCGGGCGGGGCGGGCGCGTCGGTTCGTCCTGCGGGGACAGCACGCCTGCCATGAGGCTGCGCAGGATGCCTTCGCGAATGCCGCGATCCGCAACGCCCAGCCGGTCCGCCGGCCAGAGGTCGAGGATCGTTTCGAGAATCGCGCACCCCGCCACCACAAGCTCCGCCCGGTCGCGCCCGATACAGGGCAGTTCCTGCCGCTTTTCGGGCGATGCGGTCGACAGCATGTCGGCAATGTCGCGCATGGCATCGGAAGGCACGATCAGCCCGTCGACCGCGCGCCGGTCATATTGCGGCAATTCGAGATGCAGGCTGGCGAGCGTGGTCACGGTACCGCTCGTGCCGAGAAGGCGGGGCGCCTCGCCATCGGCGCCGCGCGCGCGGAACGGTTGGAGGCGTTGCGAAAATTCGCGAAAACTGTGGTGCACCGCGTGGCGCATCTGCCGATAGCGGGCGAGGCGATCGGCATCGTCCTCGTCCTGCGCGGGCGGGAAGCTTTCCGTGAGCGAAACGACGCCCCACGGCACCGATTGCCAGTCCATGATGCGCGGCACGACATCGCCCGTCTCGATCAGCACGAGCTCGGTCGAGCCGCCGCCGATGTCGAAGATCATCATCGGCCCTTCGCCCTGTTCGAGCAACACGTGGCAGCCCAGCACGGCGAGCCGCGCTTCTTCCTGCGCGCTGATGATGTCGAGCGCGATGCCGGTTTCCTCGCGCACGCGCTCGATGAAGGCGGGGCCGTTCTCCGCACGGCGGCAGGCCTCGGTCGCGACGCTGCGGGCGAGATGGACGTTGCGGCGGCGCAGCTTGTCCGCGCACACGTGCAGCGCGGCCATCGTGCGTTCCATCGCCGCATCGCTCAACCTGCCGGTATGCGCCAGCCCTTCGCCCAGCCGTACCACCCGGCTGAAGGCATCGATCACGACGAAATTCTCGCCCGACGGTCGCGCGATGAGCAGGCGGCAATTATTGGTGCCGAGGTCGATGGCGGCGTAGGCCTGGCGGCGTTGGCCGGGGCGTTTCGGGGCCCCGGCGCCGGCGGGCCATCCATACGCGGTGTTTTGGGGAGGATCACGATCGGCGCGTCTTCGGCCGAAGGGGGGCGCCGGGACGCCGCGTCGACATGTGTTTCCACAGACGCCGGATGACGCGTACGCCGGGCGGATTTTTCGCTTTTCTTTCGGCCGGAAACGCGTCTGGAACGATGCGAGCGCTTTTTTCGCTCTTTTCCCGAATCGGCGGGTGGCTTTGCCGTTTCGGGCGGGCCGCGACGATCCTTTTCCTGCGATGCCGGCGGGGATGTTTCCGCCATGGCGTTACTCTATCAATGTGTTTTCAAGCCGTGACACTGAACCGCCACGGGGAACCTGACGATAAGGATAACCGCACACCGGCAATGTAGCAAGTTTGCAACATGCCGTGTTCCGCGCGAACGGAAATTGGACGCAGGGTCTGTGTCGCACGGGTCATTCGCAGCATGACTCAAATCGCAGGGAAGAAACCCCTTGACCCGCAGAACTCCGCTATTTAGAGGCACCGCTTCCATCGCGGCACGGCCCGATGAATGATGCCCCGTCGTCTAATGGCAAGTTCCCATACGACCGTGCAAAATCAATGACTTAGCTATAAGAACACGCGCGACCTCGACCGCTTTTGCGCTTCAAGTCGCACCGACTTATTGCGCCTCAAGCTGCGCAAGTCGATTTTGATAGTCGTCCAGCTTGGCGTTGATCGTCGGCACATCGATCGCCTGCAATTCATCGTCGATCGTCTGCACCCGCGTTTCGACTTTTTTGACGGCGGTGGCCGCTTCCTTGTTCACGACGGCCACTTGCTGTTGCTGGACGCGAGCCAGGTAGCGCGGATCAATCTTCGCGCGTGGCATCACTCTTCCCCGGCGCCGGCGGGCAGAAATCCACCCCGGCATATCGGTAGCGGCAAAGAATCGGCACAGCCGCGCGCCGGCGCTCCACACCCGATCGCCCCAGCCCTCGATGGCCGCATTGTAATGCGCGTTGGCCACCGGGTCAGACGCGATAGCGTCACTCGGCACTGGCTTCGCCTCCACCGCAGCTTGAAGATCGGCAAGCGGCGGGTATGCGCCCGAGGTTGCGCAACCGCTGGCAAGCAAGAGCATGGGCAGCAGGATCCAGCGTGCCGCCCTTCGGCGCATTGTCGATCGCTTCACGGTTCTTCCTTTCGTTCGCCTCGTTGCGCAGCGCGTCGTCCACCCGCTCACCCGCCGCCGTCTCGCGCGCCGCGCCGGCTTCGACCTCGCGCGCCGTGTCATGCCGTTCGATGACCGCCGCATCGTGCGCGCGCAGCCAGAGCGACCACGCCGCGACCACAGCGATGGCAAGGGTTAGCACCAGGAGAACCGTGCCGAGCGGGCGGCGCACTGCTTCGGGCACGCCCCAACGGGCGAGCACGGCGACGATCCAGCTCATTCCGCCTTGTCCCGCTTGTGCTTCTCGACCGCGCGCACAGCAAAGCCACCCGCCGCCGCCGCTGCCAGCGCACCGAACGTGTCGATCGCGGACGGTTCGTAAATCACTGCCTTCATGGCAAAGCCCACGGCGGCGAGGGCGAATCCCCACCCCATGAACGGACGCCATCCCTTTTCGGCAATCTGGAAAGCCACCGTATCGCAGATGTTCATGCGCCATCCCCCAGCAGACTTTCCAGCATCGAGAGGACCGGGCGGCGGCGCCCATGCACAGGCTTGTAGCTGGGCTTCGCCACATCATAGACCAGCGCGGTGCCATCGCCTGCCCAACGCCCGTCGAAAAACAGCCGCTGCTCCGCCAGGCGTCTAGGTCAGAACCGCAGTCCGGACCCAGTTCATGATGGCCGCTCGCGCGCCTGCCACGTCGCCCGCCATGTAGCGTTTGACCCATTCGGCCCGCTCGATCGCGCCCGTGTTATAGTGGAACGACAGCGCCGCGCCGAGCTGCGCTTCGCTCAATGGCTTGCCTGCAAAGGCGCGCAGGACCGGAGGCAGATAGGTGCGCTCCAATTCGCGAACGAACGCCTGCAAAGCAGCGGCCATCGTTTGCGGATTGTCCTTGTAAAGCTGCACATCGTGCCCGCCTGTTTCGGCGAGGCCGACGCTCCACGTCCACACCCCGACGCTATCCTTGTATGCTTCGAGCACAATGCCTTCATGCCCGATCAGCTCGGCGGCGATGCGCGGCGTAATCTCGGTGCAGCCAGCCCGCGCAGTCGGCACACCGAAACTGTCGAGCAGGTTGTCCAATGCGGGGATCGTGCCGGCCTCGTTGAACACGCCTTGGCGCCCATGCTCCCGCACGGGTCCGAAAATCTGATCGCGAATATCACTCATCGCCTTCATCCTTCTTCTTGCGCTCGAATCCCATGCTGCCGGCGATGCTATCGACCGCGCTTGAAAGCAGCTTCGGCCCCACCTTGCCGATCATCTTGCCGATCACGGCGGGGGCCATCGCGATCGAGAGGGTGAAAAACGCGGCCACTTCGCCGCGCAACGCCATGGTGGCGATCACCGCCATTGCCACGATGCCGACCACCCCGCCGAGGAAGACCGCCCCGGCCAGTTGCGAAAACACCTGCGCCAATGGCCGCTGTTCAAAAAAGGCGAGGCCGACCAACCCGAACCACGATGCCACGATGGGAAGCGCGACGAACCACACGATTTCGTCGACCTGCATCACAAGGCCCGGCACGGCCACGGCCGTTGCCATCAATGCGCCTTGCTTGGCGGATGCCGCCGCGACGCTCACGCCAGCCCCCGGACATTGATGCCCATGAAGGTGATGAGCAGAACGATCGCGGCCATGCCCATGCTTGCGGGCTTCGGTGCCTGGCTCACGGTGAAGATCCACCCCGCACTGGCGATGACCGCCCACGCGAACAGCATCACCACGGTCAGCGCCGGATCGTAGAGGCCCATCGGCATGAAATTGACGGCCACGACAATGCCTGTGCCCGCCAGGCCGAGGAAGATCAGCAGGAGGACCATCACCCAGGCATTCACCCGAAAATCGATCGAATTGCCCTCGCGCCACAGCGCCAGCATGAACACGGCCAGCGCCCGGTTCGGTGCGCCATCGTCCACCGCAAAGGCGCGCTCGCAGCGCATCGCCATGGCCGCGCCGCGCACCGCCGTCACCATGAAGGCCGCAATGATCGGTGAAGCGAACAAAAGCGCCGACGCACCCCAGCTGCGCAAGCCATTCGTCAGCGCCATGACGAGCTCCATCACGCAGCCCCCTGCACCTGGTCGCGCGCTGCACGGCCTTCGGCGGTCAGCCGCCAACCTATGATCGACACACCGGACGGGGATCGCAGCGTTTCGTAAAACGCAAGCGGCAGGTCGACCGGCTCCCCGGTCGGCGATGGCATTTCCGGCGTAATGCCCGGCCCGAAAACCTCCGGCATCGGGACCACATCGCCGACCGCGATGAAATCGCCTGTCATCTTGGACAGTCGCACCCGGCCTTTCTCGCTCAATTCGCTCATTGCTCCTGCCCTCTCGCGGTGGCCTGATATTCGCCCGTAGGCGGCTGCGCCTCGGCATCGCCATTGTTGCGCAGGCGGAAACGCACTTCGTCCGGCGTGCAGCGGACCTGCACGATCTCGAAATCGTCGCCCATCGCCCCGCCGGCGAATGTCACGTCGCCGCGCAGCCGGTTGTGGGCGCCCGTCACCGAAATCGATTGCGGCGCGGACACGCCACCGGCCGGGACCAGGACGCTTGCAAAGTCGATGTCGCGCGCATTCGTAAGCGGCGGGGGCGGGCGCGTGATCGTCCACGCCAGCGCCCCGCTCACCACCCGCGCGGCGAGCGTCATCGACGCACCCGGCGGAATCACCGCGCGCGCGAGGCGATTGTCGAAGCGATTGAACGCCAGCATGGGAAAGCTGCCGGTCTGGAAATTATAGAGCGTGAGCTCCTGCCCGTCCTGCACCCAGTCCGTGGCGACGCTGAACGGCACGGCGCCATTGATCCATGCGTATATATCGCCCGGCGTGTGCGAGCGCAGAACCATCTGATCGCCGATGATCGCGAACGCCGAATTGTTTTGCAGATTGACCGATGGCATCGACTGCTCGGGCTGCGTAGAGCGAAAGCGATTGCCCCGGAACAGCGGGTGAAAATCGCGAACCACGGTCGCCGGCGCCAGCGCAACGCCAGTCAGGCTCTCGCCGCTGCCATCCTCGATGATGACCCGCTCGCCGATCGAGCCGCCATATTGCACCGCGCTGGCAAAATACTTGCCCTCCGCGATGGCGCGTTCGGTGCGATAGCAATGCACCTTGAACCGGCAATCGTGAATGCCCCGCTGCCCGGTGGCGAGCCCCAAGCTGTCGTCGTTGATCCCGAACAGCGTAAGCGGGATATGATCCGAACTGCGGTCGGCCCACGCATGGAGTTCGAGGTCGATCGTGTGCGCATCGGCGGGCGCTGCGACCTGTCCGTTCACCACCGAAAGCGCGGTGGTGTCGACGGTGACGGAACTGTCAACGCTCTTGATCCGGCCCTGCACGTTCGAAAAAATACCAATGCGGCTGTCATACTGGTTTACGTCGACCTGCATGATCGGCGCCTTCTCACCGGGTCGCGCCGATGCGGGCCAGTAATTGCGCGACGGATCGAAATTGAACGCGCCGCCTTGAAGATGCCCGCCCTTCGTGTTGCGGATCGTGCATTGCACGATCGACCCTTCGCCGCCCTTGCCCTCGATGCTGAAATAGCAATTTTCAATGAGGACGTTGCCACGCACGATCAGCTTGCGCACATCGTTGGGGTTGATGGCCTGACCGTTCGTTTCCGCAATGCGGATATTACCGTCGAAAATGCCCGTGCTGCCCGAAGCCAGATAGAAACACTCGCCGCGCCACCCCACGATGCTCGACGTGCCGGTGACGCGCACCTCGCCCTCGTTGAACCCATCGGGCTGCATCTGCACGAATTTGTGGCTCTGGTTGTCCCAGCCATCGCCGGTGACAGGATCGGCAGGCCAGAAGCCCTGGCCGGTGTATTTCGTCGTGGTGTAAAGGTGCATGTCGTGCAGGTGCAGCGCCGCATATTCCGACGGATCGTCGGGCCGCTCCAACTTGCGGACGAGCTGATGCCCGACGCCCCGCCATATTTTCCCGTTCACGACCTGCCATTCGGTGCGTGGATCGCCGCCGTTAAACGTGCGATAGTCCATCGTCGTGCCGCCGCATGTCGAAACGATGGAAATGGGTCGCGTGTGGACGAAATGAATGCCGTCCTGCGCGAACTGATCTTCGGGGTCGGAAACGCGATAAGGTGCCCACGGTTGATAATAGGGCTTCGTCATGGCCATCTGCCCGATACCCACCGCCTCCATGTAGCGGACACCGGCGGCAAGGGCGGGCTGGCAATTGGCGGCAGCAAGCCCCGGACCAATGGCGCCACGCGCGCCCATCTGTTCCGCCGTCAACGCCGAACCATCCCCGCGCAGGCGGAAAATGCGCCCGTTCGCGGTCTGAAAGACAAAGCGCGGGTGCGCCGCGAGCAGGTCCGCGTCGGCCAGATCGTCGGCGACATAGAGCGCCGCACCAATGCCCGGCGTGTCGTGGCCCGACGTGGACACGATATCCGTGCCCGGCGGCACTGACACGCCCCATAAATCGGTCGCAAGGCCCACCGCCATGACATTCCCGCCCGGCTCGCCCTTCGCCCCTCGGAAATCACCGACCTGCAACAGCACGGGATCGCCAAGATAATCGAAACCCGGAAACGCCGACCGGCGACGCTGGCGCGAAGGAATGTCGAAACCCGGTTCGTTCGGCGCAAAGCGGAAACCCCGCCCCGACGTGTCCCGCGCCTCCTGCGCAGCCATGACCGCGTGGTCGAGCGCGGCTTCCAACGCATCGGCGGGCAGGGGCTTGTGCGCGATGATACGGGCCTGCTGCTGCGCGAAGGTCCGACGTTCGACATGCCAGATCGTGTCATCCGGCCATACGCCGGTGGCCGTAATTGTCGCCGCGCCCGCCGCGCCATCGCCCGAAATGACATAATCGCGCCCGGCGCTCAGCTTGCGGGGCAAGCCGGTCGCATCGTCCTCGCGCGTCACGATCAGGTCGGACGCGGCCTTGAACACGAGGCCCGAAAGCGATTCCGGCGCCATCGCCCCGCCGGGCCTGTAGCTATGTGATACGCGGTCGCTCGCGACGGTCATGACAAACCCCTTCGCGGCGCGCAGCAATGCGCACCGCCGGATGAAGGGATCGGAAAACCGGCGAAGCCAACGCCCTACGCCTGTTGTCCACTATGGTCAATATGCAGGCGCGGCTTTATCGTGGACCTTATGTGTGAGGCGCCTAGCGACTACAGAAATCATCAAGCTTTTTGTCCCACGCAGCCGCATCATCGCTGCTCCAACGATAATCGGTAAGGCCTTCGATAACGGATCGCGCCAATTTTTCGGCATTCACCGAAATTTGTCCCTTGTAGGAAATATGTTGCTCCGTTGTCGAGGGGCTTGTCCGCGCTCGCACGGGCCTCTATATCCGTATCAGACCCGGTCCGGTCCGTGGCGGTAGAATACGCCCCGGACTTCCCCCCGCCATCGCGCGGGATTACCGGACCGGGTCCACGCATCGATCCCCCATCGCCATCAATCGCCATGGCCTCAAGCGTGTAGATGCGATTGGCTTCCACGGCGCTCCGGGTTTCCTTGACGAGCAAAGCCACGCCGACCTGCCGATCTTCAAACCGCATCGGCGCCATGAAAATCCGGATCGCGGCAATATCGTGCTTTTCGCGCGGTCGCCCGGCTTCGAGCGCCTTTATGTCGGCGCCGCTGTGAATCTCGCGGGCGCCGGCAATGAGGTGGTCCAGGTTCGCCACGGCTTGGAAATGCGCCAGGCGCGATACGGATTTCTCAACCGCGCTGCCATGCGTCAGCTTCTTGATGTTGCCTTTCGACACCCGCATTTCGATGGTGCCATCGGCATCGGTCAGCGGCTTGTCGAGAAATTCGCGGCGCGCGATTTCTGAAGCTTCCTGCGCATTGCGAGCCATTCGCGGCGTTTCAATCGGCGCCATGTCTGCCGATTGCCGCAGCGCCGCGCGAAGGGCTGCGCCGCGCGCTTCGCGTTCCATGCGCGCATCATGCGCCAGGCTGTCGGCCTGCGCCCGTGCATCCGCCCCATCGCTATCGAGAAACCGCGTGCGCTCGTCTCGCGGGATCGCCGCCAGTTCCGGCCCGCTTAGCGGCCTTGCTTCGCCTTCACGCGCAGCAGCAGGGTCAATATCCCGGCGCGGGAATCTCCGCTGCCCGGTTGAGCCGCGCCCGGCGGATTGCGAAGTTCCACGGATGGCTGGCAATCGCGTCGTCGACGGTGCTGCTCCACATGGCCCGCGCATCCTCGGCGAGCTGGCCGGGGTCGCCAATATCGATCAGCTTGCGGGTGCTGCCGATCCGCGTCAGCGCATCGTTGACGATGCTGGTTTGCGTGCGCGTGGACATGGCGGCATCCGTTCAAAAAAGTGGCGCGCCGGCCTGTCTTTCCCGATCCCTTCGTTAAGACTGGTCCGTTACCCGGAACCGGCGCGCCACAGGTGGAGGCGGCGGGCGGGGAGAGGATAGCCCGCCGCCGTAAGGGGTTACCGGTGGCTTGCGCGCAGCGTGGTGCGCACCGCGCCCGCGCCCGCGATCGCGGCGGAGGGAAACAGGAAAACGTCCTCGGCGCGCGCATTCGCATCCAGCTTGCGGGCGAGCGGGGGATAAACGATCTTCGCCCCGTTGGCGGCGGGACCGGCGATCGCCGCCCCATATTTCGCCGGCTCGCTCTCGGTCCCTATCGTAAAGTTCACCGCCGAAAGATCGGCGCTCGCCTCGATCAGCGTTTCCTTCACGACGCAGCCGGGACCAAGTCGCGCAATCTTCATCGCCTCTGCCGTCCCGCCATCGGTGGCCAGGTCGAAATGGTTGGAATAATCGCGCTAGGCCGCATTGTGCGACGTGCCGGGCGCCCGGTGCAATGCGTCATTGCCCGACGCCGATGCGAAAGCGATACCGTATTTCATGGGTTCTTCCCTTCATGGGTGAATGGATGACGGGGCCGGGATCACCGGCCCCGTGCGGGATCAGGCCGCTTCCTGCTCGTCCACTTCGAGCAGGAAGCACTTGTCCTCGTTGGTGCGGACCACCGCGCTGCGCGCTTCGCCGTAAAGCTGGATGTTCAGCTTTTTGTCGGGACGCGGGCCGATATGCCCCCAGAACTCGGTCCACACACCGCGATGCAGGCCCGAAGGCACGAACGCGGGCAGGCTGCGGATCGTACTACCTTCCGGCTTGGTCAGGTGGCGGGCTTCGCCATATCCGCGCTTGCTGTCGGGGTTGAAGCCGACAAACCGGAACCCAAGCCATGGCTTGACTTCTCCGCGCACCAGCGGGTGCCCATCCTGAAAATCAGAATTGTTGTATTCCTCGATATTGAACAGGTTGGTTTCCTGTCGGGGCGTGATGAGAAGGATCGGCATTTCCTCCTCGAAATCGATATCGGAGAGCAGCATCTGTTCGCGCAGCGCGAGCAGCTTCGCCTTGGTAAGGCCGGTTCCGCCCGGATCGACGATGTTCGCCGACTTGAACGGCACGGCGATATCGCCCTGCTCACCTTCCCAGCCCATCCCGAAATAGCCTTCCAGCCATTTGCGATCGTGATAGCGGCGCGCAGCCGTCGCGATGTTCGCAGCGACGGGACTGTTGAGCGGCACCCGCGTGACCTTCTGATCGTTCTTGTCGATCATTTCGGCGACGTCGGCGGCAGGGCCCACCTTGATGTGGCGCGTGGTGCTCGGCGTATCGGTCAGGTTCGTGTCGCCCAGGCGTTCGCCCGAATCTTCCATATCCACTTCGCCGAAGCGGTTCTCGATCCGCGCCGACGCGGAGCCCGCATAATTCTCGGTCGAACCGACCAACGGGGAAAGCAGGCCGGGCTTCGCCGCCAGCTCGAAGCTGACGGCATCGTTATATTCGGTATTGCGATGCTGTTCTGCGGAATGGTCCATCTTTCCCTCTAAGGTCAAAAATCAAACGGTATCAGTGCTTGGTTTTTGACCGGGAGGCGGCTGTTGCCGGGCCGATCTGGCGGGTAACGCATCCGCGTGGGCGTGGCTTCTTTCGCCAAAAGCATCCGGGGCCGCAAAAGCGGGGAGGCCGGCAAATCTCAATTATCCATCATGAATAATATGTCAATGCCTTTTTCCTGTCCGTCTATCTTTATATTTGCCAAACCGAGCAAGTTATTGTTCAGGTTTGAACGGAGTGCATTGAAGTGAATTCAGTATCGCAAGGCGAGTTGGAGCTTGCATTGAGCAGAGGCATTTTTTCCGATCTTTTCGCTTATCGCCCACGGTTTGCCGAAGGTGAAAAGCGTGACCGCACACCCCTTGAAGATTGGATGACCGAATGCCTTGCGAGTTGCTTAAGGGCATTGCTGGCTATTGATGAAGAGCGAGGCCTCGCTGCGCTCTCGTATTTGGCAAATAGGCCGCTCGGAGAAATAAGCGAGATAGCTCGTGTTGGTGCTCGGATCACCGTCGAAACTCAGGTCTCAATTACGGGGCAGAGACCTGACCTAGTTGTTTTCCTCGGAAAACGGCCGTGGATCGTGGTCGAAAGCAAGATCGAACATAGCGCGACGATCGAACAACTTGCCGGCTATGCCCAATGGGTCCGAGATGAAACGCGAATTGCGAGCTTCCGTCCGACGCTAGTTTTCCTAACGGATGTTACTTCATGCCCGAAGGAATTCGACCCTGGCAATCTCAATTTTCGCGGCGTTAACCTCGCAACGCGAAAGTGGAGCGGTGTAGGCCGTGCGTTTTTGGATGCCGCCGGGACGCTAGAGGAACATACACTGGCGAAAGCACTATGCACGTCGTTCTTTCACCAATTGGAGGACCATAATATGTCGAACGAATTCCCTTCGTCTAAATCATTGGCAGCAGCGCAGTTGTTCATGATTTTTGGAATAGAGATCGACCATCTGGTCAATAGTCTTCTTGATGATGTTACTGATATTGGAGATTTTTCTCATCAGAAAACCTCAGACGCGAAGCCGGAGGTGCATACCGGCCTATATTACGCATGTCGCTGGGCAAAAAACATTGCATCCGATGTTGGCGGAACAATTTATGCCGGTCTTTGGTTTCCGGAAACCGGCTCTTACCGGCTGCTGGTCGAAGAAAGCATGCAAATATCTGTGTCCGTCACACCAAAAATCTTCGTTTCGATAGAAAATAACCAGCTACTGGCGGCAACCGAGGGTTGCCCGGATGGGTGGCATCGCGATGATGAAGAATTTCTCACCTTTACAAATTACGAGGAGATTTCCGAAGATTCATTAGAACGGGCGAGCTTGGCAAAGGCGTGGGTAAGAGAGCGCATTCGCGACTTAAAAAGCCATCTCGTCGCGTAAAAGTCAGCGATAGAAAAATTGCTGCTTTCACAGTGCTCGTATCGTTCAAGGTATTCAGCTATCGAACCGGGCATCGCTGCAGAGGTCCCAGGCCCATTTTATATGGGACCTATATACGTGCGTGACCCACGCTAGGGTCTTTCAGTGATCTTTACGTAATCTGCAAGACGGACGCCCTTTCGTAATTCTGTCCCGTAGGTTTCACTGATTCCCGCTCGTGCGGCGAGCGCTTTCAAATCCATCCCCTTCAGCCGTTCGGCATGTTCAATGCCAAAGAGGTGGATGGTAACAACGGTGTCGCCCTTCTTGGCGGACCGGCACGCATTGCGCAGTTCATCTGCGATTTCCGACATAGACCCCTCCATGAGAAAGCCCGGCGCGATGGCCGAGCGATCTTCAGTTTGATTGCTCCCTGTTGCGCCGTTCCTTCTTAAGAAAGATTTCGAGATAATCCGCCAGATCGCCAAGGCCATCGGCGCTTATCCCCTCAGGAAAGATCAAGGTGACGTCACCCTCGTCGAGAGGGAACATCGCCTTACGCATCCCAATGCCGGTCTGATCGTCGTGTTCCTCTTTAGGAAGCGGAAGCTTTGGCGGAATAGGCCGTTGGCCAAAAGCCTGCTCCGTCGCGACTCGCGGCGGAAACTCCACCTCCTACCGATCCTTCACAATTACGCTGTCGATTTCGAGTCCTGTCTCGCTACCATCGACAAAGACCCACTTTCCATAATCCGAGAGAGCGCGAACCCTCATCGGCTCAGGATTGGCTATCGTTCCGCTACTATCGTAGTCAATTAGATCGCCAACGCGGGCTCCGCCGTAGGTGATGCCGTTATCACCTTTCGACATTGGCGATTCTGGGCCTTTGTCCGCGCCCACTCCATGACTTTCGCTTGCTCCCGCTTCCTTTAAAAACTGCAAGGTTTCAAGATATGCCTTTGCAGCGGGACCGATGGCAGTTTGATTAAATCCCTGTCGGTTCAAGAATGTTACGACGCCATCCTCGGGCGGAGTCATATCAGGGAAACGTTCTTGCAATTCCCGAAACAGATTTGGCTCTAGTGCCGCCCATCTGAGGGTTTCATTTTTCTCCTGCTGACTGGCAGGATGAAGGATTGCGCGCGCTTTGTCCGTAACACGCATCTCACCTTTTTCCGCGCGCTCAAAGGGGAAAAATACCCACATTTGCGATATCATTTGAGGATCAAATGCTAATACTGATACTCGCAAATTAGATTGCTATGGCAAACTCCGGGGACAGGAGGCTTCGGTGCGCCTGGCTCTTCACCGTCTTTCATGTAGAGATCGTAGCAGTAAGTATAGCACGTACCGTAATCGTTGCCATAAGCTTGGCAAGACGCCAGACATTCATGATAAGCTGCGGTATTATCTTGAGCAATAACCGGCGCTGGCGCAGAAAGCATAACAAAAGATGCAATGGCGAATGTCGCATTACGGAGCATACAGATTTCCTTATTAGTTTGATAACTAACACATGTGTATCTGGTAAGCAAAATTACGGTACACTTGGTGTCTGGCGTGTCAACCGAACGCTGCCATTTTCAGTCCTATTTTGGATTAGAGATAGGCCGCCGCAACCCGAAGTGATCAGCACAAACGGCAACGAAACAGCATATTTCAGCGAAAGTTCGCGCGCTTGGGAAGATTTCAGCCAGCCTGTCGTTTGCGTGCCCCCCCCGCTACCACCCGAGCGAGAATGCATTAAGAGCGCAAAATTCCTGCAGCAAGGCGGACCATCTTCTTCCGATCTTGAATATGCCGTCCGTTCGATAACTCCCATATTCTCTGCGCTTTTGCCCGCTTGGCTGCGCCCTTGGGCAAGCCGCGCATCCCATTCAGCTCGGCAACGTTCATTGAAAAGCTGGCGGGATAGACACGCCCGGGAAGGCCGCACCAACCAATTGTCTTGCCGCCTGCATCCCCTGAATTGCAGGGCGCACAAATATAGATCGGATCGAAACGTACCGCGTCAAGAAACACCTCCCCGTGGCGATTCCAGAGAGTGTCCCACCGCTCACCAGGGCGTAGGCTAACCGAAAGCCGTTTGAACGCGTCGCGTGCGAAATTCATCAAATGATCGTGATGCAGGCACCATCCTGGCGTATCCTCGAACACTTTCAGGCAGACGGGGCACGGAACACCGCCTTCGGGCTTCGTCGCAAGCTTTTTATGCAGATCGCGATGCGGGATGGGTTTGGCCATCGTCAGCAGATACGCAAAACTCGTTTCAAACCGGTAGCCAGTTCCCCTACCGACACGTGTGGTCCCCCTAATATCGTTTCCATCGCACCGCATGGCCGCTCTTCACCATCGCACAGCTTATATCGCCACCGTCCGACATGCACCGCATCGCCGGCCCCTCGACCATGACATGACCATAAGCGGACATGCCTGTCTGAATTCCAATGAGCTTCACCAAAGCATCCCGCGCCTCGATCCCGCCGACGTCGGGGCAGGGCTGGTTCACCCGGCGCGTCTGGTCGCGCTCCCGCGCCCAATATCCGATAACCGAATCCGCGACCCCTCTTAGCACCCCAGCGGTCTATCGCCGTCCCGCACACGAACAGGCGTGCAGGCAAATACCTCACTGGCGGGAATCACGAGGGCGGCAGCGAGAAACAGGGACATGATCTAACGTGCTGTAGCAGCGCGATCTTTATGGCAAGGGGCAACACAAACTATCGTACCCAAAACGGAACAAATAAAGAACTTTCCTACAGCGCAAAGGTCCGGTAACGCACTCGTGAAAGGATCGTGAATGCCGTCCGATGTTCCCATTATGCTCGACGCCAGCCTGCACGCCCTCGTATTGCTAACCCGCCAAATTGCCATCCTCGGCGCCCACCCATCCGCCGAACGTGACCGCGTCGTGGTCCTCTTGCGCGCTATCCTCGCCGATATGGAAAAGAACGAACGTTATGCGTTTTGCGACGGCATGGCGGTCTTGGAGCAGTCGGAAATGATTTCCGACTTGCTCACGTAATATCAGAATGGATGCTCTTGAACGGATGCGGCGCGACTCGATTCTCTCCTGAGTCAATTGTGAGGAGCGCTGCGAAAAATCGATATTTCAGATCGTCAATGCGCTACTCGATTCAAAATCTTGTCGAGCAAATTTGCTTGAAGAGCTGCATTTCTCTGCCCTTTCCATGCGACCCTAATTCGAAAAGCTCTTGTCCAGAGTCGCAAGAGTGTGCTCAAGAGCGTTTGAGGTGCAGCGTTGAGTTTACTCGGGCGCATTTGTGCACAGGTAAGAGCGTGATGAGAGGTGCGAGTAGTCTGGACCTAATCGTTCGTTAGCTCGTTATTCATCTCGGAGATGGCACATGAACGTTATGATCAAAAAGCACGGATTGACACCGAGCGAACTCGCCCATCGCGTTGCGCACGTCCAGCGTGTAGCCGGACGAAGTGGGCGCATAATTTCCTGTGAAACTTGGGGGAAGAGTAACTCCGATGCCCGAGTGATGGGCTTCTTCTCGGTTTTCGACAGCTTCATTGCACCTGAAAGTTTGGCGACTTGGGAGTTGGGTGAAGTTGAGTTTGAACGCGTTCGCTGTTTTCAAAAGGTAGGTAAATACATATCTGCTGCTATGGAACGTGTGACTGAGTTGGAAAGTGAATAACCCGAATCCTGGCCATCCGGGTGACGATGAGCAGAATAATCTTTCTGGCGATGTAGGGCTTTACACTCGGGACGACGAGGGAAACTATGTACCCGTAGTCCTCTCTCCTTCGGACGAGGGTGAGGGCGAGGGTGTTGAAGGTGAGATATATATATCCCAGCGTCAAATGCATGCTGGTCCGTTGCCATCGGTCGAACAATTTAGGGGATATGGAGAAGTTGTGCCGGATGCGCCTGAGCGCATCCTAAAAATGGCTGAAGATGAACAAGCCGCTTATCACAAATTTATGCAGGCACAACTTAATGGCCGCTCTCGTGCGGTATCTCAAGGCCAATGGATGGGCTTTGTAGCGATGATGGTGGCTTTGCTTGGAGCTATTTATCTCGCTATTACCGGACATACTGCTGTAGCAATAGGGCTGGCAAGTCCAGCGGTTATTACGCCTATCATGCGTTTCTATTTTCAGGGTAAACACGAAACACGGCAACCCAATCAGGATAAATAAGTTTCGCGCGAGCCCCATCACTCATCCCCACCCATCAACGCCGCCAAAGGCACCGCCAGCGCATTATCCGGCGCCGATCGCCCGGCGAACCGTATCTTGATCCCCTTCTTCGCCCCCGGAATCTTGCCCAGCGATTGCAGGTAACCATCGCCCGCCCATTCGGAGCCGCGGAATATCTCGGCCAGCGCCTTGTTGGTGGAATAGGCGACGGCCAGATACCCCTCCGCCCAGCCTGCATCGTCAAGCTTGGCATCCCCGCCGAATTTCCATCCGCCGCTTTTGTTCGGTTCGACCTCGATCACGCGCAGCCCGTGGCTTTTCAGCTTTTCGCGCGCATCGTGATCCGGCCCTTCCTGCACCGGAGACGTTTCGAACTGCCCGGGCACCACCTTGGTCTTCATCGCGCGGTCCAGCCACACGCCCACCGGCTCGCCCGGCTTGCCATGCGCACCGGGCAGCATGTGGGACATGAGATGCATCTGCACACGCTCCACGTCGGTCCGTGCCTCCGACTTGCCCCGCGTCATCATCGGCAATATCTTCGCCACCGCCGAATGGATGCGCTCCATCCCTTCCTCGTGCATTGCCCCGCTATCGGGCGCCGTATCGTAAAGGAGCAGGTCGGCACAGGCGAGCAGCGTGCCATAGGTGTCCTGCCACCGCCCTTCGTATCGCTGCGCCGCGATGGCCCGCTTATAGAGGTTCAGCGTGTGCAGATATCGCGGCCACTGGTCGATCATGCGCCGGTGCATCCGCCGCCCCATCACGCGCCAGGTCGCCTCTTCCAGTTCGAGCGGCGGCACTTCCAATGGCACCTCCCGCATTTCGAGGATGGCAATGCGGTTGCGATCCTCCCCGCGCATCGAGGCGTGCAGCACGCTGGACAGGATGAAACTCGACCGCACCACGAATTCGTGCCCCTTGTCGTCGGCGCCGCCGCGATGAATCTTGCCGCCGCTCGACCCCTTCTTCATCAGGTTGAGGATATTCTTCAGCTTCTCCGGGTTATCGTGCGCCTCGGCCTCGTCGATCAACACGGGCAGCGTATCGTTGTCCAGCGTCTGACGAAGCCGCCGCTCGCTCGAATCCTCTGTGTGAAGGCACCAATCCCCGTCGTGGATCGACCGGATCAGCGTTTGCAGGCTCGACTTGCCCGCCGCTGTCGGCCCGGCGAGCCAGATATGCGAACGCCACGGGAGTGCCCCGCAAATGAACATCTGCGCAATCCCGTCGAGTAGCAGCAGCGTCGACGCATCCGGGTCTACCCAATACCACTTGCCGAGCAGCGACAGCAGCTCGCGCCCATCCGCCGCCGCGCTGGCCTTGTCGGCGATCGGGGGCAGGGACGGGCGCGCGGGAAAATACAACGTGCCATGCCCCGGCACGTCGAGCGCACCCGCCCGCGCGGTAATCACGTCCTTGCGCCGCTTCCCCTTCTTGTCGGGGGCATTGGCAATGAGCAGCTTCGATCCCAGGTGGAGCACCATCTGGTCCTCGTCGCCCCGCGCCACATGCGCCCCGCGTCCGAACACCCGGCCCGCCGGATTGAAAATGCCCTTGGTCGCGCAATCTTCGACGAGTGCTGCGGAGGCTGTTTTCTGATTGAACCCGTCAACGTCGCCCGGTTCGCCATCCTTCCCCTTCTTGTATTGCGGGAAATGGCCGATCAGGTAGCCATCGCCGAACCACAGCGTCATGTCGTTCTTGCGGCACTCGGTCGCCACCGTCTGCAACTGGTTGAGCCGGTCGAGAAACTGTATCTTGGACCCCAGCACGCCCAATGGCGTCACCGGGCACGGCTGCGGCAATTGCGGCCCGTGCCCGTCGGCTTCGGGCGCGCCTTCCGCCGCCGTCATGTCCGGCGCCGCGATCGGCGCCGCATTCTTCATGTCGTCCAACCCCGCCATCAGCCGTGCGCGGCCATGAACTTGCGGGCTTTCTCGGTGGCGCTTGCGCTTGGCGACGTGCCATCCATCATCTCCACCACGAACCGTTTGGGCAGCCGGGCGCGGGTCGTGAATTGGAGCTTGCTCATGTCATGGGTCACGAGGAACCGCATGACCTCTTCGCGCAAATCGCTCGCTTCGGTCTGCGTCTCTAATGATCCACCGCCTTTCGCCGTGCGCCGGGAAACGGGGGACTTCTCCTGCGCGGGGCGGAATGCAGGCGCGGGTGCAGGTTCGAACGGCAATTGATGCGCGCATCCCTTCGCGCCGGGCACGCCACACCGGAAACACGGATCGCGCGATAGTGCCGGTTGAATGGCAATCGTGTCGAATGTCGTCATCGGTCCTGCTCCCCGTCCGGTTCGCCCTGGGCATCGGCATCCGCATCCGCGTCATCGCGGCGCAGCTGCTGCAACCAGTCGTTCCAATCCTTGATGCCTTCGGGCGTCCACCGGCACGCAACCTGCCGCCCGCTCCCGTCGCTCCGCGCGATGCGCTGCTGGTCGGCGATCGCCTTTTCCAACGATGCCGCCGCCATCGACCCATCGGGGTCGCGCTGGGCCAGAATGTTCATCGTGCCCGCCTGTGGGGGCAGGCGAAGCGCCGCGATATTGCCCAGCGTGCCGGCCGCAATCACCCGCGCGGCGGGGTCCGCCATGGCAAACGATAAACCGTCCTCGATGCCTTCGGCGACATCGACCGGCGTGCCTGGCCGAATATCCGCCAGCTTGCCGCGCTGCACCCCTTTCCAGAGCGGGATATGCGCCCCCCAATAGGTCCGCCCGACGATCTTCTTGACCGTCGCCACCCCGCGCAGCTTGACCCACCGCCCATCGGCTTCGCGTTGCAGGAACGTGCAATGCGTGCCCGCATGCTGCCCGGAAAGGTCGGTAAAGGCGGTGACCATCGCCGGCACCTCGCGCCGCAATTCGGGTTGCCACACGCCGCGATGAAACCGGATCGCACCGGGCAGCTTGCCAAGATGCGCGAAATCGATCCCGCGCCCTTGCAGGTAAAGCACCGGCGGCGAAGACGGGGTGAGGGGGCTCGCCGCCCACCACAGCCGCCGCGCGTTGATCCGTGTCTTTTCCTTGTCGCTGGCTTCGCGCAGCGCGGCCCGCTCGGCGGAAAGCTGCGCCCGCTTGCGCTGCCGCTCCAACGCGCGCGGGTCCATGCTTTCGAGGTTGAGGAATTTCTTGGCCTCGCGCACGGCGGCGGCAAGATCCCCGTCGGCAATCGTCGCCTGCAACAGCTTGAGCATGTCGCCCTGCGCGCCAGGCTCCCCGCGCGCCTTCGAATAATCGGCCCAGGTGCCTTGCCGCGATCCCTTCAACCGGATTTTGAGGCTCTGCCCCTTTTCCCCGTCGATCGACCCGATACAGAAGAACCCGCCCGCCTTGTGCCCCGCCGGAAACAGCGACCACGCCAGCGCTTCGGCCTGCGCATTCAGCATCTGCGCAATATCGCGCGCGGAAAGCTCGCCAGTGTCGGTCACGCCGCCCGCTCCGCCGACAGGAACCAGTCTTCGAGCGTGCAGATACCGAGTGTTTGCAGATGGTGGATATTCGCCGCGCTCGCGACTTGTCCGCCTTCTTCCCAGCGATATATCTGCAACCCCTTGCAGCCGAGCCTTTCGCCCAGCTGCTCCCGCGTCATCGGGGGGCGTTGCGCTTCACGCCATTGGCGCAGCTTCGATCCGGCCTTGTGTTTCATAGGGCTGCTGGCTTATCCTTAATGAATAATCAAGTGCAACCTGTTTTCTTGATTATTGTCCATGAAAGGATTTTCGATGCCTGCTGCCACCGTTCTACAATTCCCCACTATGGCACGAACGACCCGACTGTCCCGCGAAGATGAAATGCCCAACCGCGTGCGCGACCTGCGCAAGCAGCGGGAGATGACGCTGGTGGAGCTGGCCGAAAAGATCGGCATGGCCCACGGCCACCTGGCCAAGATTGAGCGCGGGCACCGTGACCTCAACCAACAATGGATGGAACGGATCGGCGCCGCGCTCGATGTGGAACCGGCGGATCTGCTGCATCCCCGCGATGGCGGGCTGACCGAGGAAGAGCGCGACCTGATCCGCACCTACCGTGCCGTGCCCGCCGCCCTGCGTGCCGGTTTCGATGCCCTGCGTGAAAGTGCGCGCCCCTACATGGGCACACCCGAAGTCGTGCCGCTCCACCCGGATGAAAGCGCGGAAGGTGAGGGCGACACCATCCCGAATGGCGCACGCAACGCCGGGTAAACTCTTGAAAATCCGGGCGACAAGCCGCCCCGCGCATGATCCATTGCGCGGGGTTTTTTCATGCCTGCTCAATTGATTATCCTCTAGGAATAAAAAATCCGTTTGCATGATTATTCATAAAGGATAACTTGGCCTCCATCGCAACCCTTGCATGGAGGTCAAATTGTCCGCTGATATCGTTCCGTTCCACTCGTCAAACACGGCGCAATACCGCGCCACCGGCGACGATCCCGCGCCCGCCGAACCGGCCCGCGCGTTCCGCTCCCGCCCGCGAAACTATCGCCTGTCCGACATGGCGCGGCTGCTGGGGATGGAGGACAACCACCCGCGCACCATCATCGAACGCCTGCGTCTTCTCGCCGAACAGATGGGACTGCCCCTCCCGCGCAATCCGCGCATCTATCGCGGCAAGATTCAGCGCGGCGCGATGGCGATCGGCGCGAAATCCCAATGGGACGCAGCCGCGGTCGAGCATTGGCTCGATCGTCCGACCTGCCCGCCGGGAGGCGCGGCGAAGGCGCCGCCCGCCCCTTCGAACCTGCGCGCGGTCATGGCCGACCGTGCGCAGAAACTCGCCGCCCGCGCGTGATCCGCGCGGCTGTCGGCCCGGCCTGGCCGCTGCTGCTGATCGTCGCGAGCTTGGCCCCTGGCCTCATCTGCGCCGACTGGCCCCGTTTGATGGAAGCCTTCCTGCCATGAACCCGAACGACGAACACCGCGCGCGCGAGCTGCCGGAATGGCTGCAACGCGAAATCGAGGTGCGCCAGTCACAGCGGCGCGGTGAAACCATCGCCCGAATTGCGGTGGGCACGATCACCGCCGCGCTCGTCGCCGCAGCTGTTTGGGCGCTGACGCCGCTGTTCGGCTGAAAGGAATCGGCCATGACCGCCCCTCACCAAACCTTCGCCGGCGTTCCCGTCCGCGCGGCGGAGGACGCCATGGCCGAACGCCATCGCCAGATCGTCGAATTCGGCCACACCCCCGAAACCGATCGCTCCGAATACCACCGCGACGGGCGAGGGCGCACGCACCTTGCCCGCACCGCACGCACTTACGCGCATGATGCGCTCGACCTGATGCAGCGTGGCCCGGCCCACCACGAACGCGCCCGTCAGAAAGCCGTCCGCGCCGCCGCCGCCTGCCTTGCCCTGATCGACCTGATCGATGCCCTCACTGAAGGAGAACACCCCGATGCCCGATAACCAGGAGGACACTCTCCGAACCCTGATTTCCAACCTCCGCAAAGGGCGCTGCGTGCTCAAGAGCGGCGAATATGACGGTGCCGACCTGATGCGGGCATACTCCGCGATGGGGCAGGCGGCTGACGCCATCGAAGCCTCGCTCGCACCGCAGGACGGCACGCCCCGTCACGAGAAACCGCCGCGCAGCGCATGCTCCACCTGCAAAGGCCAAGGCGAAGTGCCGACCGAGCTGGAAATGATCCCATGTCCGGTGTGCCGATGACGCTCTCCGTCAGCTGCTGCCATTGCGACCGCGACGACGTGCCCCTCGGCCCGTCCGCCATCTGCGACGCTTGCGACGATGAACTGTTCGGCAATGGCCCCCAGAACTCCGATGGCGAACCCGTCGACCAGGGCGACCCCGCGACCTTCCTCGAAACCTACGAAACCGGAGAATACCACCATGGCTGAAACCACCGATGACCGCCTGCGCCTGCTGATCGAACGGCTCGAAGAAGAAAAGAAGGGCATCACCGACGATATCAAGGAGGTTTACGGCGAGGCAAAAGCCGTGGGCTACGATGTGAAGATCATGCGCGAAGTCGTAAAGCTGCGCAAATTGAAGGCCGACGATCGGCGCGAAATGGACACGGTGCTCGAAACCTACAAAGCTGCGCTGGGTATCGAGTGATGGATGATACGCCGCCCATTCCGCCCGACGACATTGCCCGCCGGCGCGAGGCATTCGTCACCAAGCGCGCCGATTACATCACGATCGACGGATGGACCGGCATCAAGGCGCGCGACCAGGTAACGCGTGCCATCGATGCGGGCCTGCTCGAACACGACGCGGCGCGCAGCAAGCTTAACAGCGACAGCCAATATATCGCGCTGTCCTAACGCCCGACGAATGCCATGCTCGATCTTGTGGCCGCTGCACCGGCGCGGGAGGGGGCATGACCGATTTCATAACCCGCGCAACGATCCCGATGAAGGGCACCGCCCTGACGGTGCAATTGGCGGATCGCGCCGCCGCCGCCACGCGCACGCACCCGGTCAACGCGAAATGCCCCACCTGCCATCACGTCTGGGCGGTTTGCTTCCTCCCCATGCCGCTCGACCTTGCGGCCGAGCTGATGCAGCGCCACGCTATCTGCCCCAAAGGCTGCACGGCGCCGCCGCAAATCCACGACCCTTGACCACCCCGCGCCTTCGGGCGCAGCATTCCCTTTCCACGGCAACGGAGGCCGATTCAAATGCCCAAACCGTCCACCACCCCCCCCCGACGATCCTACGCGCAAACCGGCTGTCTCGGCCATGCGCGGCCACATCAACAGCCTCGGCGGCGTTGACGCCTTCGCCGCCATGCACGAGCTGTCCCCCCGCACCGCGCAGCGGCTCATGTCGGGTAAAAGCCTGCCGCCCTCGCTCTGCGCCGAAATCGCCGCGGGCATCCGCAAGGACCGCATCGCACCGCAAGAGGCGATGGACCGCGCCGACGCACTCGCCGCCTATGCCGAGGCAAACGGGAAGGAGGTGCCCGATGGCCAATAAGCGCCAGATCCCGTTCCTGCATTGGACAAAACTCACCGACGGCACCCGACGCGCCCATTGGAAGCCATCGCCTCGCCTGCGCGCCCTTGGTTGGAAGAATCAGGCGATCGGCACCGACGCTGACGAAACCGCCGCCATCACCCGCGCCATGGAGCTGAACCGGCAGGTTGCCGAATGGGAACATGGCGCCGTCGCCCCGATGATGAACCGCGCCGTGCCCCGCAAATGGACCTTCACCGACCTGGTGAACGCCTATCGTGCATCGACCGAATGGGACGGGCTGAAACCCGCCACCCGCCGCGAATATGACGTGCGCCTGCGCCAGCTGGAAATATGGGCCATGGATGGCGCGTTGCCCATCGGCCAGATCGACCGCACGATGGTCCGCGACCTGCGCGACGTTCACGTTCGCGCCGGTGAAAAGCACAAAGCAGCCGCCATCCTGCGCGTCCTGCGCCTGCTGATGAATTGGGCCATCGGACAGGAGGCTTTGCAAACCAATCCGACCGACAAGGTGAAGATCCCTACGGTCGCCTCGCGCGGCCTGCGCCTCGATGCGGAACAGCTCGCCGTCGCCGAAGCCATCGCGCTGGACGAGGACCAGCCTTCGGTCGCGCTCGCGCTGACGTTGGCACTATGGAGCTTGCAGCGGCAGGGCGACTTGCTCACGCTCACAAAGATGGCATGGCGCCCGCTCGAAAACGTCGCGCCCGCCGATGCCGCCGTGCTTGCCAATCCCCGCGGTGACGTGATGGGTTTCCGTCTGCAACAGCAGAAGACCGGCGCATGGGTGGATTGCCCAATCCCGCCGTTCCTGCACGATCAAATCGCCGATGCCTTCACGCGCAGCCAGTTCCTGTTGTCCGACGACACCGACCGCAGCCGCGCGACCCCGCAATATCTGTTGCAGCGCCGTGTGCGGGCCATCTTCGACAAAGCAGGGCTGGACCAATACCAGTTCCGCGACCTTCGCCGCAGCGGCATGTCGATGCTGCGCGACCTGGGCGTCGACGGCGCGGCGATCACCACGATCAGCGGCCATGCCATTCTTGGCCGGCGCTCGATCCTCGATACCTATATGCCGCCCGACACGCGCGCAGCCTGCGCCGCCATGGCCACCGCCTTGCGCACGCTCAAGCTGCGCGAATCGAAGAAGGATGCACGATGATTCGCACTGCTGACATTCATGTAAGTCGCACGTGCGACTTGAATGAAGTCGCACGGCGCTCTTTTGCAAAGTCCGAAAGCGCGGAAGATTTCCCCTTGACCCGCAGAACTCCGCTGATTAGAGGCACCGCTTCCATCGCGGCACGGCCCGATGAATGATGCCCCGTCGTCTAATGGCAAGACTACGGACTCTGACTCCGTCAATCGAGGTTCGAATCCTCGCGGGGCATCCAGTTTTCATTTCATTCACCATGACGCGCGGCTCGTTCCGGGGATTCGCGACGTGGCGGGCCATAGTTGCCCTTTGCTTCGGCCCTGCTAGACAGCGCGGAACGCATTCTTGCCGAAGACAATGAAAGATACGATGGCCGATATTGATCAGCTGCGCGCCGATGCAATGGCGCAGATTGCCGCGTCCCGGACCCTCGACACGCTCGACCGCGTGCGGGTTGCGTTTCTGGGCAAGCAGGGCAGCATCTCGCTTTTGATGAAGACGCTGGGCAGGATGACGCCCGAGGAGCGGCAGGTCGAAGGACCGAAGCTCAACGGCCTGCGCGCCGAGGTGACCGACGCGGTCGCGGCGCGCAAGGCCGCTTTGGAGCAGGCGGCGCTCGACGCGAAGCTTGCGGGCGAGACGGTCGATCTGTCGCTGCCAGCCGCCGATGCCCTTACCGGTTCGGTCCACCCGGTCAGCCAGGCGATGGACGAGCTGGCGGAAATCTTCGCGGATCTGGGCTTTGCCGTGGCCACGGGACCGGAGATCGAGGACGACTGGCACAATTTCACCGCGCTCAACATGCCGGACACCCATCCGGCCCGCGCGATGCACGACACGTTCTACTTCCCGGACACGGATGACGAGGGGCGCGCGATGCTGCTGCGCACCCATACCTCGCCGGTGCAGATCCGGTCCATGGTCGAAGGAGGCGCACCGGTGCGTATCATCGCGCCGGGCCGCACCTACCGGTCGGACAGCGATGCCACCCACACGCCGATGTTCCATCAGATCGAGGGGCTGGTCATCGACCGGCACATCCACATGGGCCATTTGAAATGGACGCTGGAAACCTTCCTCAAGGCGTTTTTCGAGCGGGACGATATCGTGCTCCGCCTGCGTCCGAGCTATTTTCCCTTTACCGAACCGTCGGCGGAGGTCGATGTCGGCTACAGCCATGAAAAGGGCCGCCGCGTCATCGGCGGGTCGGGCGACGAGCCGGGCCATGGCTGGATGGAAGTGCTGGGCAGCGGGATGGTCAATCGCCGGGTGATCGCGGCCTGCGGGCTGGACCCCGACGAATGGCAGGGCTTTGCATTCGGCTGCGGGATCGACCGGCTGGCCATGCTGAAATACGGGATGGATGATTTGCGCGCGTTTTTCGATGGCGATCTGCGCTGGCTGAAGCATTACGGATCCGCGGCGCTCGACGTGCCGACACTCTCCGGCGGCGTGGGAGTGGCGGCATGAAGTTCTCGCTGTCCTGGTTGAAGGATCATCTCGACACCGACGCGACCGTCGACGAGATCGCGGCGAAGCTGACCGCGATCGGGCTGGAGATCGAGGGCGTGGAAAACCCGGCCGAGGATCTGGCCGGCTTTCGCGTGGCGAAGGTGCTGACGGCGGAAAAACATCCCGACGCGGACAAGCTGCAGGTGCTTTGCGTCGACAGCGGCGATGGCCAGCCGCTCACCGTGGTCTGCGGCGCGCCCAATGCGCGGGCGGGGCTTGTCGGCGTGCTGGGCCTGCCCGGCGCGGTGGTGCCGTCGAACGGCATGGAAATGCGCAAGGCGGCGATCCGCGGCGTCGAATCGAACGGCATGATGTGTTCGGCGCGCGAACTCGACATGGGCCAGGATCACGACGGCATCATCGAATTGCCGTCCGATGCGCCCGTGGGCACGGACTATGCCGATTATGCCGGGCTCGACGATCCGGTGTTCGACGTGGCGATCACGCCCAACCGGCCCGATTGCATGGGCGTTTACGGCATCGCGCGCGATCTGGCCGCGGCGGGGCTGGGCACGTTGAAACCGGTCGATGCCGCGCCGGTTGCGGGCGACGGGCCGTGTCCGGTGGACATCCGGATCGAGGATCGCGACGGATGCCCCGCGTTCTACGGGCGGACGATTCGCGGCGTGGCCAATGGCGTCAGCCCGGACTGGATGCAGGCGCGGCTGAAATCCGCGGGCCAGCGGCCGATTTCGGCGCTGGTCGACATCACCAATTACGTGATGCTGACCTATGGGAGGCCCAGCCACGCCTATGATCTGACGAAGCTGTCGGGCGCGGTCACGGCGCGGCGGGCGAGGGATGGGGAAACCGTCACCGCGCTCAATGAAAAGGAATACACGCTCGACGATACGATGCTGGTCATCGCGGACGAGGCGGGCGTGCACGATATCGCGGGCATCATGGGGGGCGAGCATTCGTCCTGCACCGATGCGACGACGGACATATTGCTGGAGGTCGCCTATTTCGATCCGGTGCGCATCGCGCTGACCGGGCGGAAGCTGAACCTCACCAGCGATGCGCGCAGCCGGTTCGAGCGCGGTATCGACCCCGGTTTCGTGAATAACGGGCTGGAACTTCTGACCCGTCTGATCCTCGACATTTGTGGGGGAGAGGCGAGCGAGGTGTGCCATGTGGGGGCACCGCCCGCCGCGGAAAAGACGGTCGCTTTCGATCCGGCGTTGACGCGTTCGCTGGGCGGTATGGATGTCCCGCACGCGACGCAGCGGGACATTCTGGAGCGGCTGGGCTTTACCGTGACGCAGACGCAGGACCACTGGATCGTGGCGGTGCCGGGGTGGCGCCCGGATGTCGATGGCGCCCCCGATCTGGTCGAGGAGGTCATTCGCATTCACGGGCTGGACGCGATCCCGTCGGTCGCCCTCGACCGGGCCGAGGGCGTCGCGCAGCCGACCGTCACGGCGGAGCAGGCGCGCGAACGGCGCGTCCGGCGGGCCGCCGCCGCAAGGGGCCATCACGAGGCGGTGACCTGGTCTTTCCTGCCCATGCCGGTGGCCGAGGCTTTCGCGGATGGGCAGCCCTGGGTGCTCGCCAACCCGATCAGCGAGGACATGAAGGCGATGCGCCCCTCGCTCATCCCCGGACTGCTGATGGCGGCGCAGCGCAACATGGCGCGCGGCGCGGACAGCGTGCGCCTGTTCGAGATCGGCCGCCGCTATCTGCGCGGCAAGGGCGGGGCGAGTGACGAACGGCTGACGCTCGGCCTCGTCATGGCGGGAGAGAAATCGCCGCGCGGCTGGCAAGCGGGCAAGGCGCGAATGTTCGATGCCTTCGATGCGAAGGCGGAGGCGATGGCGCTGCTCGACGCGGCGGGCGCGCCGGTCGAAAACCTGCAGGTGATGGGCGAGGCGGGCGAGCAGTTCCATCCCGGGCAGTCGGCGACGCTGCGGCTCGGGCCGAAGAACGTGCTCGCCCGGTTCGGCACGCTGCACCCGCGGATCGCGAAGGGGTTCGACCTCAATGGCGCGGTCATGGCGGTGGAAATCTTCCTCGACGCGATTCCGGCGAAGAAGGGAGAGCGCAGCTTCACGCGTGCGTCCTACGCCCCGCCGGCGCTGCAATCGGTGATGCGCGATTTCGCATTTCTCGTGCCTGACGATGTCGCCGCCGGCGATCTGGTCAAGGCGGTGAAGGGCGCGGACAAGAAGCATGTCGTCGAGGCACGCATCTTCGACGAATTCCGCGGGGCCGGCGTCGCCGAGGGGCACAAGTCGATCGCGGTCGAGGTCGTGCTTCAGCCGCAACAGGCGAGTTTCACCGAAGACGATCTGAAAGCGATCAGCGATGCCATCGTTGCGGCGGCGGCAAAGCGCGGCGCGGTATTGAGAGGCTGAGATGGCAAGAACGGTTCTGATCACGGGCGCGACGGCGGGCATTGGCGAGGCTGCGGCCCGCGCGTTCGCAGGCGCAGGCTGGCAGGTCATCGCGACCGGGCGGCGGCAGGAACGGCTCGACGCGCTGGCGCAGGATCTGGGCGAGGCGGTGCTGCCGCTGGCCTTCGACATTCGCGATGCGGCGGCGCGCGATGCCGCCATCAAGGGTTTGCCCGAGCGATTCGCAGGGATCGATCTGCTCATCAACAATGCCGGGCTGGCGCTGGGTTCGGGTCCGGCGGTCGAGGCGGATCTGTCCGACTGGCACACGATGATCGAGACCAACGTGACCGCGCTGGTCGGGTTGACGCACCGGCTGCTGCCGCTGCTGATCGAACGCAAGGGCGCGATCATCAACCTGTCGAGCGTGGCGGGCACATACCCCTATCCGGGCGGGAACGTCTATGGCGGGACGAAGGCGTTCGTGACGCAATTCTCGCTCGGCCTGCGCGCCGATCTGCATGGGACCGGCGTGCGCGTCACCAATATCGAGCCGGGCATGGTGGATACCGAGTTCACCTTCGTGCGCAATGGCGGCGACCGGGAGGCGGCCGATGCGTTCTATCGCGGGGCGGACCCGATGACGGGCGGCGATATTGCCGAAACCATGCTGTGGGTGGCGCAGCTGCCGCCGCATCTCAATATCAACCGGCTCGAACTGATGCCCGTTACGCAGAGCTTCAACGGTTTTAACGTGGCCCGCGACGAGGGCTGAGACCGGCGGGCGCGATACGCGATATTGCTACCATGCGCCCGCGCCCCTAAAGCGCGGGGCATGACAGCCATTCCGCAGCGGCGTACATTCGCCATCATCTCCCACCCCGACGCGGGCAAGACCACGCTGACCGAGAAGCTGCTGCTTACAGGCGGCGCAATCCACCTGGTAAGCGAGGTCAAGGCCCGCGGGCAGGCGCGGCGTGCCCGCTCCGACTGGATGAAGATCGAGCAGCAGCGCGGCATTTCGGTCACAAGCTCGGTCATGACGTTCGAGCGGACGGATGCGGACGGCAATGTCATCACCTTCAACCTGCTCGACACGCCGGGGCATGAAGATTTTTCCGAGGACACCTATCGCACGCTGACCGCCGTCGATTCCGCCATCATGGTGATCGACGCCGCGAAAGGCATCGAGCCGCAGACCCGCAAGCTGTTCGAGGTGTGCCGGCTTCGCTCGGTGCCGATCATCACCTTCGTCAACAAGGTGGACCGCGAAGGGCGCGAACCGTTCGAACTGCTCGATGAAGTGGCCGACATGCTCGCGCTCGACGTGTGTCCGATGAGCTGGCCTATCGGCACCGGCGGCCGGTTCGAAGGCGTGCTCGATTTCGCGAGCGGGAAAGCCGCGCGTCCCGAGGGTCCGTCGAAGGAATTCCTCGGCAAGCGGGACGCCGATCCCGAAATGCCCGAGGAATTCGCGGAGCAGGCGGAGCTGGCGCAGATCGGCTACCCCGAATTCGATATCGACGCCTATCGCGGCGGCGACCTGACGCCGGTCTATTTCGGGTCGGCGCTCAAGAATTTCGGCGTGACCGAACTGATCGAGGCGATCAGCGCATTCGCCCCGCCGCCCCGGCCCCAGCCGACCGAGGCGGGCGAGGTGGCCCCCACCTGCGATGAGGTTTCGGGCTTTATCTTCAAGGTGCAGGCGAACATGGACCGGCAACACCGCGACCGCATCGCGTTCATGCGGATGGTGTCGGGCACGTTCAAGCGCGGCATGAAACTGACGCCGAGCGGGCTTGGCAAGCCGATCGCGGTGCATTCGCCCATCATGTTCTTCGCGCAGGATCGCGAGATTGCCGACGCCGCCTTTCCGGGCGACATCATCGGCATTCCCAATCACGGCACGTTGCGCGTGGGCGATACGCTGTCGGAGAAGAACGACATCCGTTTCACCGGCCTGCCCAATTTCGCGCCCGAAATCCTGCGCCGCGTGATCCTGAAGGATCCGACCAAGACGAAGCAATTGCGAAAGGCGCTCGACGATCTTTCGGAGGAAGGCGTGATCCAGGTGTTCTACCCCGAGCTGGGCGGGCAATGGATCATCGGCGTGGTCGGGCAATTGCAGCTCGAGGTGCTCGTGTCCCGGCTGGAGGCGGAATACAAGGTCGAGGCGATGCTGGAGCCGGCGCCGTTCGACACCGCGCGCTGGATCCGCGGCGATGAAAAGGCGCTGGACGCGTTCGAGAAATACAACCGCGCCAATCTGGCGAAGGACCGCGATGGCGATTTCGTGTTCATGGCGAAATCGGCGTGGGATGTCGGCTATCAGCAGGAACGCAATCCCGATCTGACCTTTTCCGCTACGAAGGAGCGTTAGGCCAGCCGTGCAGTTGAAATTCGCCAGCTACAACATCCACAAGGCGGTCGGGCTGGACCGGCGCCGTGATCCGGATCGCATTCTGGCGGTGCTGCACGAGATCGACGCGGATATCATCGCGCTTCAGGAATGCGACCGGCGTTTCGGTACGCGCGAAAGCGTGCTGCCGCGCGCGCGGGTCGAGGATTCGCCCTATCGCCCCGTCCCGCTCGATACCCGGCCGCTGTCGATGGGCTGGCACGGCAATGGCTTTCTCGTGCGGAAAGGCGTGGAGGTGATCGAGGCCGCCACGATCGCCCTGCCCACGCTGGAGCCGCGCGGCGCGATCAGGCTCGATGCGGTGATCGATGGGCAGCGCGTTCGGGTGGTGGGCATGCATCTCGACCTGTCGGGCCTGCGCCGGAGGCATCAGGCCGAGGCCGTGCTCAGCCATCTCGGCGGGTGTGAGGAATGCCCGACCGTGTTGATGGGCGACACCAATGAGTGGGCCGGGCGCGGCGGGGTATTCCGCGTGTTCGACGACGACTGGACCGTGCTCGACAGCGGGCGCAGCTTTCCCGCGCGCCGCCCGCTTGCCCGGCTCGACCGGATCATCGCATCGTCCGAGTGGGATTGCGTGGACACGGGGGTGCATCACTCCGCGCTCGCCTCGCGCGCATCGGATCATCTGCCGGTGTGGGCGCGGCTCAACTGTCAGGGGTGACGCTTCACCTGCCTAAAAAATGGGCAGCCGATGCGCCTTGCCCAAATGAGAGGCGCCCGGTTTAACCATTCCTTTACCGCCATTTTACGCAACACCCTGTTTTCGCGGCAAAGTCCGTTACTGGCACGCGCCTTGCTATGTGCTGGGCAGCCGGCGACGGGCCGGTCGAGCAATCGAGGGGGATAGGCGTGAAATTCATCATTGCCATCATCAAGCCGTTCAAGCTGGACGAAGTGCGTGAAGCGCTGAGCGGCATCGGCGTCGCCGGCATGACCGTGTCGGAGGTGAAGGGGTTCGGTCGTCAGAAAGGGCAGACCGAGATTTACCGCGGTGCGGAATATTCGACCAACATGCTTCCGAAGGTGAAGCTGGAAATTGCGGCAGCCGATTCGCTCGCGCCGCAGATCGTCGAAACGATTCAGCAGGTCGCAAGCACCGATTCCATCGGCGATGGCAAGCTCTTCGTCCTCGACCTTGCCGCCGCCACGCGCATCCGCACGGGCGAATCCGGCGACACCGCGCTTTGAAACAGGGGGTTTCGAACATGTATCGCATCTATGCAAAACTGGGCGCAGCCGGGATCGCTGCGGCCGCCGTGGCCGCGCCGCTCGTCGCCTTTGCCCAGCAGGGCAGCACCGAGGCGGTCGATGCCGTCGCCGTGGGCGGGGGCACCGCCTATATCCTCAACACCTTGCTGTTCCTGATCGGCGGGTTCCTCGTCATGTGGATGGCGGCGGGTTTCGCCATGCTCGAAGCCGGCCTCGTCCGCACGAAGAACGTGTCGATGCAGTGCCTCAAGAACATCGCGCTCTATGCGATTGCCGGGATCATGTTCTGGTTCATCGGCTACAACATCGCCTATCCGGGCGATTTCAACGGCTATTTCGGTCTTTCGGGGATCATCTACCCGATGCAGGGCGTCGGTGAGGCCGATGTCGAAACCGGCTATTCGGTCGCATCGGACTGGTTCTTCCAGATGGTATTCTGCGCCACGACCGCGTCGATCGTTTCGGGCACGCTGGCCGAACGGATCAAGCTGTGGCCGTTCCTGCTGTTTACCGTGATCCTGACCGGCATCATCTATCCCACCGTCGTGAGCTGGGAATGGGGCGCAGGCTTCCTTGACCAGATGGGCTTCTCCGATTTCGCCGGCTCGACGCTGGTGCACTCCACCGGGGGCTGGGCGGCACTGACCGGGGCGTTGATCCTGGGTGCGCGGCTTGGGCGATATGGCGCCGATGGCAAGGTCATGGTCTTCCCCGGCACGAACATTCCGCTGGCGACGCTCGGCACCTTCATCCTGTGGCTCGGCTGGTTCGGGTTCAACGGCGCATCGCAGCTCGCCATGGGAACGGTCGGCGACGTGTCCGACGTGTCGAAGATCTTCGTGAACACCAACATGTCGGCCTGCGCCGGGGTGGTTACCGCGATCGTCCTGACGCAGATCCTTTACAAGAAAGTCGATGTGACCATGGCGCTCAACGGTGCGCTGGCGGGTCTGGTGTCGATCACGGCCGAACCGCTCACGCCGAGCGTGCCAGCCGCGCTCTTCATCGGTGCCATCGGCGGCGCGCTCGTGGTGGCGGTGGTTCCGCTGCTCGACAAATTGAAGATCGACGATGTCGTCGGCGCCATCCCCGTCCACCTTTGTGCGGGCATCTGGGGCACGCTGATCGTTCCTCTGACCAATGGCGATGTGCCGTTCATGGCGCAGCTGATCGGCGTGGTCGCCACCGGCGTGTTCGTCTCGATCGCCAGCGCCATCGTCTGGTTCGCGCTGAAGTTCACCATCGGCCTGCGCCCGACCGAAGAGGAAGAGATGCTCGGCCTCGACCGTGTCGAGGTGGGTGTCGATGCCTATCCGGAGTTCGTCAATCGCTGAGGCGCGTTGACATCCTTCTTGGCGGGGCGGGGCTTTCTCCTCTCCTCACCCCTCTCCGCCTCCACGCGTTCCTCCTGCGAACGCAACTCGGGCCGGAAGCATCACGCTTCCGGCCTCTTTTTTCGCATATCATGGAGGGGTTGCGATATTGGCGCCGCGCCGTCAGAACCGGTGTCCCGCATCCAAGGCCAGGCAAAAGGCGCAGACCATGAAATATATCATCGCCATCATAAAGCCGCACAAGCTGGAAGAGGTGCGGTCCGCGCTTGCCGACCTTGGCATTGCCGGCATGACCGTGAGCGAGGTGAAGGGCTTTAGCCGGCAGAAGGGCCAGACCGAAATCTATCGCGGCGCCGAATATGCGGTCAACATGGTGCCGAAGGTCAAGCTGGAGATCGCGACCGACGACATGCTCGGCGAGCGGGCGGTCGAAACGATACAGTCCGTCGCCAGCACGCAGGCGATCGGCGACGGCAAGATCTTCGTCTTCGATCTCGTCGAGGCGGTTCGGATTCGCACGAACGAGACGGGCAGCAACGCCCTTTAGCTCAAGTCCGTCAGCTTTCCGCCCGACCGGCCGACAGCATGTCGATCATCTGACGGATGGGGGACACGTCATATCCGGCCTGCGCGGCCTTCGATGCGATCACCGCCGGCGGATCGCCCCGTTTCGCGGCGGCAAGCGCCCACAACATCGTCGAACGCGTGCCCGACCGGCAATAGGCCAGCACCGGCCCGTTGGCATCCTGTACGGCGGCCAGCATGGCATCTACCTGTCCCTGTCCGATACCGGCGTGGGTGACGGGGATCGCGACATAGCTCAGGCCGGCGGCGCGGGCCTGGGCTGCGATGGTGTCGCCTTCGGGCTGATCCGCATCCTCGCCATCGGGGCGATTGTTGACGATGGCGGTAATGCCAAGCTTGGCGGCTGCGGCGATATCGTCTGCCGAAATCTGCGGGCTTGCGTAAAAACGGTCGTCGATCTTGCGAAACTGGGTCATGCGGTTTCCTGTTTGGCGGCGCTGTTTTTGAGGCGGCGATTGCGCTGGGCCATGTTCAGCACCTCGACCGCGACTGAAAAACCCATGGCCGCATAGATGTAACCCTTCGGCACGTGAAACCCGAAACCATCGGCGATGAGCACCAGCCCGATCATCACGAGGAAGGACAAGGCGAGCATCACGAGTGTCGGATTGTTTTCGATAAAGCGCGCAAGCGGATCCGCCGCCACGAGCATGATGCCGACGGTGATGACCACGGCCGTCACCATGATGGGAATTTCATCGGTCATGCCGACCGCGGTCAGGATCGAATCAATGGAAAACACCACATCGAGCGCGATGATCTGAACGATGGCGGCGGTGAACGTAAGCTCGGCCGCGCCCTTCGTCTTGTCCAGCAGGTCCCCCGAATTGTCCTCGGGCTCCATGCTGTGGTGAATTTCCTTGGTCGCTTTCCAGAGGAGAAACAGCCCGCCCGCCAGGAGGATGAGGTCGCGGCCCGAAAACGCGGTTTCGAATGTGGGCTGTCCATGCGGGCCGGGCGCGCCGCGAAGGCCGAGATCGAAAAGCGGGGTTTGCAAGGTCACCAGCCAGCCGATGAGCATGAGCAGGCCGATTCGCATGACGAGCGCGAGGATAAGACCGATGCGGCGGGCCTTCTGCTGTTGCCCGGCCGGCAGCTTGTTCGACAAAATCGCGATAAAAACGAGGTTGTCGATGCCGAGCACGACCTCGAGCACGATCAGCGTCAGCAGGGCCGCCCACGCGGACGGATCGGCGAGAAGAGAAAGGATATCCACCGCTTGCCCCTGCCAAGATGCGACGGTTTCCGCAAGGCGGTGATGGCACGCGCGCAACGAAAATTTCGCATGCCGGCGCCGTGCTGCACGAGGATTGCCGATCCCGTGCGCAAATCATTCGCTATTGGTTCCAAAATGATTTATGAAAAAGAATGTCAGTGGGAATCCCTCATTAAAGATGCGGGGTCCGATCGCATGGCGTGCCCCGTCCGCTCGCCATGGGATAATAGGCTTAGGGCGCGATTTGGGAATGTTTTCGGTTTATGGGTTTTGATAAAGGTCGGCGCGGCAGGGGTCGCGACAAGCGCGAAGGTTTTGGCGAAGACAGCTACGACCCGTTCTCGCAGGGCGGCGGTTTCGGGGGAGACCGCGGCGGCTTTGGCCATGATCGCGGGAGCGGTTTCGGCCAGGATCGCGGCTATGGCGATCGCGGCGGCTTTGGCAATGACCGCGGCGGGTTCGGCAACGACCGCGGCGGCCCCGGTGGCGGCGGTGGCGGTTTCCGCGGCGGCGGCGCTGGTGGCGGTGGCGGTGGCGGCCGCATGCCGGCGCAGGTGGTCGGCACGGGCCGGGGCACGGTAAAATTCTTCAACTCGCAAAAAGGTTTTGGCTTCATCCAGCGCGATGATGGCGGCGAAGATGTGTTCATCCACATCAGCGCGGTCGAGCGTGCCGGCCTTGAAGGGTTGGGCGAAGGACAGGAGCTCGAATTCAATCTCGTCGATCGCGGCGGCAAGGTTTCGGCCGCTGATATCCAGGTCGTCGGCGACATTGTCCCGCCGAGCGCGGGCGGTCCGGCCAAGCGCGAAGCGCCGCAGCGCGAGCTGACCGGCGAAAAGGCGACGGGCACCGTCAAGTTCTTCAATTCGATGAAGGGCTTCGGCTTCATCACCCGCGACGATGGCGCGGCGGATGCGTTCGTACACATCAGCGCTGTGGAACGGTCTGGTCTGCGTGAGCTGAACGAAGGCGACCGGGTGGAATTCGACCTCGAAGTCGACCGACGGGGCAAGCATTCGGCCGTCAATCTGGTCCCCGTGCAGGGTTGATTGAAAGCGCTTGCGTGCAGGGTTTGACCCCGCGCTTGCGACAATCTAGAGAGTTGCAGATGGCGGCACCGGCAGGTGTCGCCATTTGTCGTTTCTGAAATTGTCGGACTCGATGCGGGTCCGGCATCGGAATACAAGCCAGCAGTATCATACAAGGAAGCCATGTCATGTCGATCACCCCGTTGATGCCCGTCTATCCGCGCTGCGACGTGCGTCCGGTGCGTGGTGACAATTGCCATCTGGTTTCGGAGGATGGCCGGCGCTTCCTCGATTTTGCCAGCGGCATCGCGGTGAACCTCCTCGGCCACTCCCATCCCGGACTGATTGGCGCGATACAGAAGCAGGCCGATACCTTGATGCACGTGTCAAACCTGTACGGCAGCCCGCAAGGGGAACGCCTCGCCAGGCAGTTGGTCGACGCGACCTTTGCGGATACGGTGTTCTTCACCAATTCCGGTGCCGAGGCGGTCGAAACGGCCATGAAGACGGCACGCGCCTACCACCAGTCGGAAGGTTCCGCCGAAAAATTCGAGATCATCACCTTCGATATGGCATTCCACGGGCGGACGATGGCCACGATCAGTGCGTCGAATCAGGAAAAAATGCACAAGGGATTCCAGCCGCTCTTGCCCGGCTTCCGCTACGTCGAATTCAACGATCTCGACGCTGCGAAGGCGGCGGTCGGGCCACATACGGCCGGGTTCCTTGTCGAGCCAGTGCAGGGGGAGGGCGGTATTCGCGTCGCGGATCATGCCTTCCTGAAGGGGCTTCGCGACATTGCGGATGCGAACGACCTGATGCTCATCCTCGACGAGGTGCAGTGCGGCGTCGCGCGGACGGGATCGATGTATGCCTACGAACAATTCGGCATCGAGCCAGACATTCTTGCGACCGCAAAGGGCATCGGCGGTGGTTTCCCGCTCGGCGCATGTCTCGCGACCGAGAAGGCAGCGCGCGGCATGGTCTTCGGTACGCACGGGAGCACCTACGGCGGCAATCCGCTCGCCATGGCGGCCGGAAGTGCGGTGATGGATGTCGTCACCGACGATGCATTTCTTGTTCACGTCCGCGAGATGGGGCAGAAGCTGCGTGGACGGCTGGAGCAGTTCATCGGCAATTACCCCGAACTGTTCTGCGAGGTGCGGGGGCTGGGTCTCATGCTCGGCGTGCGGATGACCGTCGAAAGCCGTCCGTTCGTGGCGCATCTGCGCGACCATCATGGACTGCTCACCGTGGCGGCGGGTGAAAATGTCGTCCGGGTTCTGCCTCCGCTGGTCATCGAAGACGCGCATATCGATGAATTCATGGATAAGCTGTCTGCCGGCGCTTCGGATTACAAGCCGTGAGTGTTCGGCATTTCCTGGATCTGTCCGACGCAGGATCAGACGCGATCACGCGCATGATCGACGATGCGAAAACGAGGAAATCCGCCCGGACCGCCTGGGCGAAGGGGCGTCCCGATGCCGATGCGCCCTTGGCGGGGCACACGCTCGCCATGATTTTCGAGAAGAACTCGACCCGGACGCGCGTCTCCTTCGATATGGCAATGCGCCAGCTCGGCGGAACGTCGCTGATCATGGAAGCAGGAAGCATGCAACTGGGCCGCGGCGAGAGTATCGCCGATACGGCGCGCGTGCTGTCGCGGATGGTCGATGCGATCATGATCCGCACCGACGATCATGCAAAGGTTGAGGAAATGGCGCGTCACGCGACCGTTCCGGTGATCAACGGGCTCACCGATCGATCGCACCCGTGTCAGATCGTCGCGGATCTGCTGACCATCGTTGAGCATGGAAAGCCGCTCAAAGGATTGGAGCTAGCCTGGTTTGGTGACGGCAATAACGTGCTGCACTCAATCCTCGAAGCAGCGGGGCTTATGCGCTTCAATGTGCGGTGCGCCGTTCCCGACGGGTTCGCCCCGTCAGCCGAGTTCCTCGCCTTCGCCAGGGAAAGGGGTGCGCGTATCGATGTTATGACCGACGCACGCGCCGCGGCTCGGGATGCAGATATTCTTGTCACCGATACTTGGGTATCCATGGGGCAGGCGATGGCCGATGAAAAGATCGCGGCGATGCAGCCCTATCAGGTCAACGCTGAACTCATGGGCTACGCAAAGACCGATGCGGGATTTCTGCACTGTCTGCCAGCCCATGTCGGCGACGAGGTGACGCAGGACGTCTTCGAAAGCGAGCGGTCCTGGGTATGGGACGAGGCTGAAAACAGACTGCACGCACAAAAGTCGATCCTACTGTGGGCGTTGGGGCAGTTGTGACTGAAATCGAAATGCCGGAATCTGTTTTCGATTCGCTCGTCGCGTTTTCGATTCCCGATCGGGACGCTCGCGGCCGTTGTGTCCGGATGGGGCCGGTTCTGGACACAATCCTTTCGGCGCATGATTATCCGCTACCGATTCGGCACCTTCTTGCAGAAGCCCTGATCCTGACCGCTCTCATGGGGTCGCTTCTTAAAGGGGAAGGCGGTCAGCTGACCATGCAGGCACAGTCGGCGTCGGGACTGATCGACCTGCTGGTATGCGATTACCGTGATGGGGCCGTGCGCGGTTACGTCAAATACGACGCGGAAAGGCTCGCGGCGCATGGTTCGAATACGGCGCTCCGCGATCTTTTCGGTAAAGATGCGCATCTGGCGATGACGTTCGATCTGGCCGAAAAGAAGCAGCGCTATCAAGGTATCGTGCCTCTGGACGGGACCGACCTTGCTCAGGCGTGCGAGAGTTATTTCCGACAGTCGGAGCAAGTCCCGACGATCATGCGCGTGGCGGTCCGTTTCGATGGCACCCATTGCATCGCCGGCGGATTGCTGATTCAGCATTTGCCGCAGGGCGAAGAAGGCCGCGAGCGACTCCACGTGAAGATGGATCACCCGGACTGGGAACATATCGCGGTCATGGGTGGGAGCGTCCGGCATTCCGAGCTGGTCGATCCATCGCTGACGATCGAGCAGATCTTGTGGCGCCTGTTCCACGAAGAGAGCGAGATACGCATCGAGCCCATGCCCGCTTTGATGCGTGGATGTCGATGCACGGCCGAACATTACATCGACGTGCTTTCGCGCTTTCCACAAGCAGAACGGGTCGAGATGCGCGCCGATGATGGCTTGGTTCACGTCGACTGCGCGTTTTGTTCGAAGGTGTTCCGGATCGAAGTTTGACGCCCCCGCTTGCATGGCATGGTGTCGAACGGTAGCGATTTGGAATGACTGAAAACAACGGAAGTCGAAAGCCTGCGGTCGTCCTGCTGTCAGGCGGGCTAGATTCCATGGTGTCGGCGGGCATCGCGAAAGAGCGTGGCTATGCCATCAATGCTCTCACTATAGATTATAATCAGAGGCACAGGCGGGAACTGCAAAGTGCTGCGCGGATCGCCCAGTCACTGGGCGCGACCCGCCATTGTATCCTACCGTTGGATCTGAGTGTTTTTGGGGGCTCTGCGCTTACCGATGACATCGCGGTGCCAAAGGACGGCCTCGGCGATACGATCCCCGTGACCTATGTGCAGGCTCGAAACCTTGTCTTTTTGTCGCTCACCCTTGCCTGGGCGGAGACGATCGGAGCGGAGGACATTTTTATAGGCGTGAATGCTCTGGATTATTCCGGATATCCCGATTGTCGACCGGAATTTATCTCCGCGTTTCAAGACATCGCCAATCTTGCGACAAAGGCGGGGGCAGAGGGGAGCCGTTTTCGCATTCAGGCCCCCCTTCAGCACTTGGGAAAGGACGAGATCGCAGCGGAGGCATTGCGCCTTGGGCTCGACCCGGCGATGAGTTGGTCGTGTTATGACCCGCGTTCCGATGGCAGGCCGTGTGGGCTATGCGACAGTTGTCGTTTGCGGAGAGATGGATTTCGAAAGATAGGAGCCGAAGACCCTCTCGATTATCCTGATTAGAAAACGAAAAAGGGGCCGGATTTCTCCGGCCCCTTTCTTTTACCGATGGTGATCGGCTGCTTACATGCCCGAACCCGGACCGTAGGTGATTTCCACCCGGCGGTTCTGAAGTTCACGGACACCGTCCGCAGTAGGAACACGCGGGTTGGCCTCACCAAACGCCTGGCTGGTGATTGCGGTACCCGGAATGCTGCGTGCCGTGAGGTACGAGCGAACCGACTGGTTACGACGCTCCGAAAGACCCTGGTTGTACTGCACCGTACCCGAACGGTCGGTGTAGCCAGCCAGCATGATCGGAACGCGGTTGCAATTGCCATAGGCATTGATCGCGCTGTCGAGAATGGTCGCTGCTTCCGGCGTAACCTAGGCCGAATCCCAATCGAAGAACACGATATAGGGGCCGGTGTTGCATTCCGCGACCGGAGCCGGCGGCGGGGGCGGCGGGGGCGGCGGCGGGGGCGGCGGGGGCGGCGGGGGTGCGACCGGAGCCGGCGGCGGCGCCATGCCGAAGTTGAAGGTCAGCGTGCCAAGCAGCGAGTGCGAGGTGAAATCACCCGACGTGTCGCGACCAACGCTGTCGATGAAATCGGCGCCGTCAAGGTTGAAGTAACGATACTTCAGGCCGACGTCGATCGTTTCAGTCAGAGCGGCACGCACACCGGCGATTGCCTGCCATGCGAAACGCGTGTCGGAGTCGTCGAGGAAGCCGGGGCCGTTGTTGTTAAGCGTGCCGTCCACATCCAGACGACCAACGCCAGCACCGCCGCCGACGAAGCCTTGAAGGCCATCGTCATCGCCGAAATCGACCATGCCGTTCAGCATGAACGACAGCACGTCGACCGAACCGTTGGCGTCGAAAACGCCATTCACGAAGTCGTCATTGCCAAAGCTCGGGATCGAGGAATTCGATTCCAGTTCGTCAATGTCGGCCTTCTTGTAGGCGCCTTCCGCTTCGAGACGGAACATGCCGAAGTCGTAACCGACTGCGCCACCGAAATCACCGCCATATTCGAAATCGGCACTGGCCGCGTTATCAACGGCACCAATGTCGAAGTCCATGTCTTCGACGATCATCGGACCGGCATTCAGTTCGACATACCATGCATTGTCGCGGGCAAAAGCCGGCGAGGCGATGACTGTCGAGGCCATTGCCATGCCTATTACGAGTTTACGCATAAGCGTTTCCCCTTATTATCCAAACTATTGATAGAGGCCACGATGCAGCTTCTATCGTCCATTATAAACGCACGCAAGCGCCGAAGAATTGTAATGCGTTGCATTTGCGCATCACCAAGTTCTCAGGGCGGTCACTTCGACAATAGGCTTAAATTCTACCCTCACGTTATCGGGCAAAACCAACGATCTGGCGCTTCGTTCCCGTCAGGGTACATTTTCTTCCGCACCGGTCAGAATGCCCGCACGGACCATCGCTTCGCGAAGCGCGGCGACGGCGCTCCGGGCTTCGTTGTCGATAATCGAGCCACCGGTAGGCAGTTCGACTTCCTGGGCAAAAATCCATTCTCCGTCGAACCGGCGCTGCTTGCCAAGGGTGCGATCGAATACGAGCATGGCCGGGTTTGGCGCGGCGAAAAGCCACTGTCCTTGCTGACGGCACGCGATCTTTCCGTCCTGCCCCTGAAACGCTCCGCTCGCTGCATCGGCTACGATCCAGTTCTGCCCATTCTGCGGCGCTGCCGGTTCGCTGGAGGCAATTCCCTCCACCACGCATTGGATCAGGGCATCGACCCGCGAAAGCGCTTCATTGACGAAATATTCCTTTTGCGCCTGCGCGGCATAGAGCATGGGAAAGGCAAAACGCGGGGTGCTTTCATCGAATGTCACCGGGTCGGTCATGGGATATTCCTTTCAAATTCAAAGTACGGCGGGCAATGCGAGCACGAGGGGAAGCGACAACGAAACGCGTCCACGCTGTCGAATTTCGATCGTCCTGAGGGGCGCAAGCCGCTTGGCGTCGAGCGGTGAAATCAGAAGGCTGGATGTCTTGGTTTCCCAGAAAAGAGTTTCGCCCTGTGCTGTTCGCGCCGAGATTTCGTATGCCTCGCTCACCTCGTTCAAGGGTGTTTCGACCTGATTAAGCCATTGCCATCCGCCTCGTGCCCGGCGAACCCAGTTCACTAAGATCGAGCCATCGGCGAATGTTTCGGCGCGGCCATGAACGGGGACAAGCGGCCGCAGCGAAAGGCCCGCATTTTCGATCGGTGCCACCACCGGCTCCGGATCCGAATTGCCGAGTGCCACGATCGCATCTGGCACCGGGTTGTCGATTGCGGATGGTGGAAGCGGGGTCAGCCGCTCATCCAGAAGAACGAATTGTGTTCCCGGTTCGTGGTCGGCAATTTCGGCTTCGGTGCCGCCGCGGCCCCGGAGAAGTTGGTCGATCCGCCAACGCCCATCACCAAGGGCGGTCGCTTTTGCGAACTGGACGATTTCCGATCCGATTCGGGCACGATTGGCACCGTTGGCAAGCGACGCCATGTCACAATCAACAAGTGCCTGGTCGCTTGGCAGCAATTCGATGACCACGCCGCCATGCCGGTCAACGATGTGGGGGGAGGCGGCGCGTAGCCGCGTTGTCAGCGTCCCGATCACCGCGCGGCTGCGCAGCGCCGGCCGAACGTATGCGAGCGCGCCGACACCCGTTTTTTTGTAGAGTGCAGCGCCGGTCCACCCCACCGCATCGGACGATGTCGCAGCGTATCCCGTCGGTACGTCGGACGCCCCTACGCCATCCCAGGGAAGCTCGAACACAGCCAGGGATGTCGATCCGCCGATCCGGTCAACCGGCGGATTTCCCTGTCCGGTCGCGCCGGTCGGCATGTTTCCAATCTGACCGACCGTGCGAAGGGCCTCAAGCTCCAGTTCGATGCCGCTTTCCCGCCATTCCCACGAAAGAACCTGCCAGAGCCCTCGCTCACCGGGCACGATGACATGCGCGCCTGGCCGAATATCGGGATGTATCGTTGCGATCCGATAGGCCATCGTTTCGCGGCGTGCATCGCTCCGCGCGGCAATTCGGTCGGCAAGCCGTCGTGCATCGTTTGCGCGCATCGTGGCAGGAAATTCGATCGTTTGTGGCCCCTGGACCACCGTTCGGCCTCCGCTGCGTTGGAGGCCTGGCTGGTAATCGCGGTCCTTGTCATAATAGCGAAGAGCGATTTGCGTGCGGTCCGACTTTGCCGCCCGCTGACGCGAGATGCCGGTCCGCCGCCCGAAATCGTCGTCGGCGCCCATAGCGGTCGGCGGCAGGACAACAGGTGTTCGCGAACCATCGGGGGTCGTATCGACGAGAGCGAGCGTTTCATTACGGGTATCGCAGGCAAGGGGATAGGCAGTCGATAGTTCCTCGAGAAGTGCGGCGTACGAACCCGCTTCGTGACTGAATCCACTCAGTCCCGGCAATTTCACACTCACCTCTACCGAAGCACCGCCGATCATATCAATCAGCCGGATATCGCCGCCACGTTCGATGACTTCGAACGTGAGCGCTGGAATGCGGTTTCCGAATTCGGAAAGATCGAGATCCTCGAACACGACATAGGCAATGTTGCGAAAGGCTGGCGTGCGGCCGCTTCCCCGGTCGCTCGCAATAAGTGGGTCGAGCGGCTGATCCCCATATCCGCGATAGAGCCGCATGCCCCCGCCGACTTTCAGATCGCCCGCGCTGCCGCGCAGCAGATTGCCATCGGCCCAGATCCGCCCGACCGCCTCGATCGGCGCGCTCGACAGGGCGATGGCGAGCGACACCGAGTAGGAATAGCTCGTCACTCCCGGTTGTCCCTTGCTGCCGCCGGTGCTTTCCTTGCGTTCGACGAGGTCGGTCGCCCAGATGATCGTTCCGGCAGTGCGCACCGTGCCGAAAATGCGCGACAGCGGCTGGCCATAGCTCGACATCGTGACCGAAAGGTCCTTGAGCCTCGGCCCCTCCCGCGAAGGCGTGCCGATGATCGCCTGATCGACGGACCGCCCGGCCAAAGCCCCAAGCGCCCCACCCAGCGGACCGCCAAGAGCCGTGCCGACGGCCGTCAGTACCAATGTAGCCATCTTTCGTTCTCCTTCGTTATCGGGAAAGGCGCCAACGATGGGCTATGCGCCACCCCTGATCGATCGGGACGGCAACGATCCTGCGCAAACCTGCGTGCGCGTGAATGAAATCAGGGCCAAAGCCGCGGATTGCCACGTGGGGCTGCATGCGATGAACCCAGGCCAGAACGACGTCGCCCGGCGTGTCTCCGTCCGCGGGCCTTAATCCGCATTTCTCCGCATAGCCGAGATAGCATTCGACATCGTCGTTTCGCAGCCTGTACCCCACGGGCAGTTGCGCCGCCCTTCCGACCGCCGAAAGCGAGGCGTGGAGCAGCCCGATGCAATCGAGCCCGGTGGCCGGATCGCGCCCGTGAATACGAAACGGGGCGTCCAAAAACTGCATCGCGGCATGCGCAAGCTGTTCGCCGATCACGATCCCGGGACCGGATAGCGCGTGAGCAGATCGTTACCTGGAAGAAACGGCTCGCCCCGAAAATTGATGGCGTTGCCAAATCTTTCGGCGCAGGTTTCGAGCCGATGATCACAGCCTTCGCGCAAAAGCGCGCGTGCCCCCGGGCCGATGTCGTCCGGGATGTCGGGGTCAAGCAAAAGCCTGCCACCATCGACGGCGATGACCCGATGAACGACTCTTACCGCATTGCCATCCAGCCATCGCAGTGTGCCATCGAGAAAGTCCGCGGCGGTCAACTGGCCGGATATGGAAACGGAATTCTGGCTGCTATCGACCGCCACGATCTTTGTTTCGTGGCTATGACGTGCACTCGAAAGATTGCAGCCAGGACCGCAGAAAAGCGCCCGACATGTCGGACTTGTCCGCGGGATGGGATCGATCGCCAAACGGGCCTTGCTCGATGTCAGTTCGGCCTCGAATGCTTCCCCATCGCGCGCAACCCGCCCGATCATGCCGGAAAAGAGAATTTCGTGTTCCAGATTTTCCCAATCGACGATCCCGATTTCGACCCTGGCATCGTCGTAACGGCCAGCGACGAGATCGCTGCCAGTGATCGCCCGGTGATCGAGTGCGCCCTGAACTTCGGCACTGTCCGGGTCGAGTTGCGCGGTCATGCGGATTGCCGATGGCACCATACCGGGCGCGCTACGGTGTCGAATATCGTCGATGAGAAGATCCCGGTCATGCGAGGTGAAGCCCAGCGTCACCCCGTCACGACGATAGACACGCCAATAGCTCGCGACCGTTTCCAGCTCGCCGGAAAACCAGTGACGCGTCATACCGCCTCCCGCAATTCGATGAGCGGCACGCTGGGCGCTTCACCGGCTGCAAAGACCGCGCTATTGACCTCGATCCGGTCTTCGGCGAACCGGACCGGAACGTCGAAAAGAAATCCGGCGCGCACATCGGCATTCCGCGGTGCTGGCTTGTCCAGGCGTATGACGCCAAGGTGATCGAGCGTCCACGCATCGGTTTCGACCCCGTCAACGCTGACCATGACAGTGCCCGGATCCGGCCGGGTGATGCGGCGGATCTGAGCATCACTTCCCACGCCGTAATGCTTTACAAGTTCGAAACGCGTGCGGACCCCATCGCCGATACCCAGAAGCTGATCATACGGCGTCGGCGTACCCGACATTGCCATGGAACTGAAGTCGTTGGGATCGCGCAGGCGAAATCCGCGCGCCGCACCCCGCCGCGCCCGGAAGAACGACAGGAGGACGCCGAGTTCGTGCTCCGAGCGAATGCCCGGTCCCACGTCGAATTTCAGACGCGCATCGGACCACAAGGTATTGCGATGCTCGTGGCCCGAAGCAGTCACGACGATGCTGGTCGAAAATTCCGGCATCACGGCTGTGCCGTTGCCAAGTGCGAGAGGGTAAGGAATATCGTCGAAGGCTTTCATGTCATCTTTCCCTTCGTCATCGTCAGGCCCGCTACCCGTGTGGCGAACGTAACCATCGCGCATCACCTGCGGCGACGCCCATACGAAGCGGCGGGGCACGCCGCGTTTGGCCGCTTCGTCCAGCCCTTCGTCGATGAGCGGCCACATGCGCGACGCATCGCGTGCGAGGAGGACGAAGCCCGAGAGGTAATCCTGCAAGGATTTGGGATATTTAAGCCGTGCATCCGTTTCGGCGTATGCTTCTTCCCGCAGATTGGCACGCCCGGCAGTGAGCCAGTCATAATCCTCGAGCTGGAGCCGGTCGAAAGCCGGGTAGGCCCACCCGACGGGGAGGTTCGCACGCCGGGCCTCGGGCATCGCCGGGTCCAGCACGGTCGGCAAGAACGCCAGGAGCCGCAGATCGATTGCGCCCCCCGCCTCGTCGCGCACAGCCTCCCCCAAAGCTTTCGTGGATGCGGAAAGCACTGCGCCTGCCGTGTCGAGAAGCTGTTTCTGGGCCTGATTCAGCGGAGCGGTCAGCGTGTCGATGCGGGGTGGATTCCCCCCGAAACGAGCCACCGCCGCATCGTCATATAGACAGATCCGCCCGTCCGAAAACATCCACCACCACGGTTCACCGATCTGAAACCGAACGGGAACTCTGGCCCGTTTCATGAGGTCGGCAGCCGCGCTGCCGACCCGCTGAAGATAGTTCATCGCCTCATCGTTGGCCGGCGACAAAAGCGATGAGGGCGGCTCCCAGCCGGTCTGCGCCGGATTGCCATCCGCGTCGCGCTGCTGCCATTCTGGTGGACAATGCATGGCCAGCAGTTCGTAAGACAGCGATGCGATCGGTTCGAATCCGGTCCGCCGACATTCGGCGAAAAAAGCCAGATGCCAGGCGGCGGCGGCATTGTTGAACGCCGCAGCCTGATCATCCACCCGATATTGCGCATCTCCTGCTGCGACGAGCCGGAAATAATGGCTCATTCCCATGTAGTGGACGATTTCCCCGCGATAGCCGAGAGCCCGGATATTCCGGATCAGGCGCGCCGGTGTCTGGGTGCCGCTATCGTCGAAGGCGGTGCACATGCCGATGCCGTGGGGCGGGACCATCACGTCACCGATTTCCAGAACGGCGTTTGCGCCATCCACCGTAATATCGCTGATCTCGACAAAGCTTTCGACCGCGCCCGGCAGATCACCACCCACAGGATCGTATCCGGGCGGAACCAGCGAGAAAAAAAGCCGGTCGATATCTGCGCAATGTACGGGATCGGCCTCCGCAGGAAGCAGAAATCCCCCGTCGAGATCGGAAAAATCGAGCGTGATGCGCGCGTCCTGCGGCGTGCCCTGCGCATAGTTCCAGAGGCGCACATACCACGCGCGAGGCTGGCCGCCGGCGTCGCGCCCCTCGATCGTCAGCGTCGGCCCGTTGATCGCGTCCAGCGGCATGATCCCGGCCGAGCGCCAGCGAAACGAAAGTTTCAGCCGCCGGTAATCCCGGTTCGTGATATAGGCGGTCAGCGGATGATCGATCGTATCCACGCTGTCCCAGATCAGGCCGGCGAGGTCGTCGGCCCGGTAGAATGTGCAATCGACGCGCAGGGCATCGACAGCGGTCGTCGTCACCGCCGCCATCATCGGGCGCGGAAAATTTACCGTCCAGAAACGGGGATCGAAACGCTGAATATAGTCGGTTTCCTGCCCCTTGCGGTTCTTCGCGAGCCAATAAGCCACAATGGCCCCCTTTCTTTCATTATGTCAGCAAAGCCCGGCGCACTGCGCTTGCCACCTGTCGGCTGGAGCGCTGCAGGCTTTGTGCGGAATTGCCGCCCGGCGGGGTCACGAGATTGATCGACACGCGCACATCGCGCGCCGGCGCGGAGGCTGTGCCGGTTTCGACCCGGCCTGCGCTGGTCGGCACGAAGAGTTCGGGACCGCGCTCACCCACAAGATATGGCATGTTGGGCGACACGTTGCCCCCCGTCGCCCGCCCCGGCAGGCCGAGCACGGCGCCCAGAAGGCCCGTTCCGATCCCGAGCAATCCGCCGCCGCCCCCGCCGGAAATCTGATCGAGACCGGTGCGAAGGGCACGCCCGGCAATATCGTCGAGAACCCGCATCGCGGTGCGTTTCAGATCCTCGAAACCGAGATTGCCGGTCCGGATCGCACCGAGAAGACTGCGTTCGAGCACGCTTCCCGCCCGGTCGAAACCTGCGGTCAGCGTGGTGTCGAAATCGGCGCGCATCTTGGCGATGTCGCTGGCGAAACCTTGCGTGCTGGCCCGCACGTCGATCAGCATGGTATCGAGTTCTTCATCCATTGTCGCGCTCCATCATCCGTTGCATCTCATCGCGCGCAAGCGGCTCTACCGCGCCCGTTTCGGGGCTGCGCATCGCGGTCAGGATGCAGGCCAGTTCGGCCGGCGTCGTTTCCCAGAATTCGGCCGGTCGCCAGCCGAGCAACATGGCGCAATGACCACACAGCCGTTCCGCGACCGAGGCGAATGTTCCCTCCCGCGCGCTGCTCATCCGCTGCCCTGGAGAATCTGTGCGAGGATCGCGCGAAGCGGGGCGGCACTTGCGGCAAGCCCCTGCGCGGCGATGGCCTCGCCGACGTCCTCGCGCCCGATATCGCCGCGATCGGCGAGGCAATGCCAGAACAGCGCCGTCATCTCGGCCAGCTTCAGCCGGCCATCGCCCGCACGCTCGACAAGCTCGAACAGCGGGCCGAGCTCGTCCTCGGCTGCGACGAGAGCGTTGAAGCTCGGACGCAGGCGACGCTTGCGACCGGCAATCTCGATCGCTGCCTCGCCGCGCGCGGCATTGGCCGTCTCGCCGGGCGTCATGCCGGCACCGCGACGACAGGTCCGCTGCTTTCGAGCGAGACGGTATAATTACGCTCGCCGTTGAAATCGCCGGCGTAATCGAGCCGCTGAACCAGGAACCGGCCCTGCATGCGCGCGCCATCCTCGAAGCTCAGTTCGTAATCGTCGATGGTGCCGGCGAGAACGTGGTCCCGCATGGCGTTTTCTGCCTCGCTTCCCAGGAAAATGCCGGCGGCGCTGACCGAAACCTGTCGCACGCCTGCACCCGAAAGCAATTCGCGCCAGCCGCCCGACAGCTTGCTGGTGATGACAACTGCGTCGCTGGTGATCGACATCTGCGTCGTGCGCAGGCCGGCGACGGTGCGATAGCTTCCCGGACTTTCGGCATTGCGAATCTTCAGCAGGAATGCGCTGCCTTTTTGTGCAGTCATGGGGTGTTCTCCATTTGGAAAGGGTCAGTGCGCCAGAAGGCGGAAACGATATTCGAAAAGAATGGCGCGGACGGCGGGGCGGCGCTGCTCCGTACGGGCGCGGAGGAAATGCGCGCTCACGATGGTGAAGCCGTCCTGCTCTTCCGAAATATCCTCGATCGCTTTTTCGATGCGCCGGACGAGCAGCGCCGCTGTCGCGGGATCGTCGCCGCGGCATTGCAGTTCCACCGCGACGCGAATTTCGCGCCCGCGCCCGGTCTTGTGGCTCCAGTCGGTGCTGGCGCTCGTGGTGATGGCGAGCCAGGGAAGGCTCGCCCGTGCGGGCGCCTCCTCCGTGATCGAGTTCAGCTCGCTGGACAGGACCGGATTGTCGGCAAAAGCGTTGAGCATCACGCTGCGCAATTCAATTTCCATCGGAACTCTCCCGATCTTGGAAGGCAAGGTCCGGCCACAGCCAGTCAGCGCGGCGCCAGCGTTCCTCTGGCGGCACGCGGCGGCCAGTCTTGCGGCGCACACGCGCCCGGTTCAGGCCCGCCGAAACAAGGCGCGCCGTATCGAAGATGATGTCGGCGCGGATCATATGAGACGCATCCGGCGCCACGGGTGCCACAAAGCGGTCACGGCCATCGGCGGAGCGGGCGTGCCGTCGCCTGTATCCCGGGCGCGATGGTGATGCGCTGCAAGCCGCAGGACACCCTGGCGCAACGCATCCGGCAGCGCGTTCCATCCCGGGGCCATCCCGGCGGTGAAATGCACAGCCACGCGGCGCGCGCCATGGGCGTCCATGATACGGAACCGTCCCGTTCCATCGGCATCCAGTTCCATGGCGCAGGAATCGGATGGAAGCAGGGCGCGAACCCCGTCCGGAGAAACGGTTTCGATGGATGCGATGCGCTGCACCGGCCGTGTGGACAATGTCTGCCACTGTCCGGGCGCGGTTTCTGTCCGGGTGGGCCAGATCTCTTCGCAATAGGCCTCGATCGGGCGCAGGCCGGTATAGCTTTCGCAAATATCGAGCGCAGCGTGGAGCAGGGCGGTCAGCAGCGCATCCTCGCGCGTGGTGTTGATGCCCAGCCATTGCTTCAGTTCGGCAAGGGCCGAGGCCGGCAATGGCACGGGCGCGATGATGGCGCGCTTCATGATGGGCAGCCTTTCGTGTCGGGTGGGGCAAAAAAATGCGCCCGTGCCTTGGCGTTCGGGCCAGGCACGGGCGCATCAGTTCGGAATGCGCGAAGGGGACACACACGCATCCCGGCAGAAGCGAGAGCTTCCGACAGGGTCCGGATTACGCCTCGATGCGAAGCAGCTTGATCGCTTCGGAATCGAGCACCTGCCCGCCGATCCGCTTCGTCGCGTAGAAGTGGACGAAGGGCTTGTGCGTGAACGGATCACGCAGGATCGCGGTCGCCGAGCGTTCGGCGATCAGGTATCCCGCGCGGAAATTGCCGAACGCGATCGGGCATTCGCCAGCCGCAATATCGGGCATGTCCTCCGCCTCCACGATCGGATAGCCGAGCAGCCGGTCCGGCTGACCCTCGACCATGCCGGGCTGCCACAGGAAGGCGCCGTCGGTCGTCTTCAGCTTGCGCACAGCCGCCATCGTGGACGAATTCATGACCCAGCTCGCCCCCTGGCGATGCGAAGCCTTGAGCGTATGCACGAGATCGATGAGTCGTGCTTCGGGTTCCGAATCGAAACCGATATCGTCACCCGATCCGATATATTGCAGCGCGCCGAAGCCGCGCGCCGCATCGTCGAGCGTGGACAGAGGCGAATTGAGGAAGCCCGAAGGCTGATCGACGCCGGTGCCCGAAACGAAGGCGCTGCCCTCGGCCCGTGCAAACTCCGCCGCGATCTCTCCGGCGAGCCACATTTCGAGATCGAAACCGGCATCGTCCAGCATGGCCTGACTCGCAGCAGGGTTGGCGAAAAGCTCGCCGGTCGGCGGAGCGATTTCATGGAACGCCGGCGTCGAGGTTTCGGGCCGTGCCGCGGTTTCGCTGACCCAGCCGGAGGCGGTGCCCCCCGCCGTGATCAGCTTGCGATAGCCGGCCGTGCCGGTCTGCACGACCTGCGCGATCTGGCGGATCGGGCTGATATTGGAAAGCGTCCGGGCGATCATGGCGTCGATTTCGCGCGGCACGGCATAGCCGCCATCACCCGGCACCATGCCCGACATGCTCTTCAGCTCGGTTTCACGGCCGCTGCGCAGATAGCCGTCCACGAACCCTTCGACCTCTGCGGTCCGGGCGGGCTGCCCTCCGTCAAGCACGGGGCGCGCGGCGGCCCGGCTCACCTTGTCGAGCCGGTTGCGGATTTCGTCGACATCGGTGCGCAGCGTCTTGATCTTGTCATCGGCGGCGTCCTGACGGGCGACGATGTCGAAGGAAGCGTCGAGGCTTTCCGTCTTGTATTCCATATCCATGGGGCAAATAACCTTTCGCACGTGAAAAAGGCCGCCTTTGAGGGCGGCCGTTCGGGGTGCCGCTCGCGAGCGGGCGGGCGGCATGGGCATCGCTTGCTTGGCGAAGCGAATGGGAAAAATCGGGCTGCGGTCGCAGCGGTCGGTCAGGTCACGAAATGCACACGGGCGCCGTGCTGCATGGGCCGGGTCACGAGGCTGACCTCGAAAAGATCGACGGCCTGCAACTCGCGTCCTTCGCCGCCATCGTCGAGCCGGGTGGTCGACGATGCGCCGGTCCGATAGCCGAATGACAAGCCGGAGAGGGATCCTTTGCGAAGCAGTTTCGCGGCCATGCTGTCGGCATTGTCGATCCGCGCCACGACCCGCAGACCGCGATCGTCCTCGGTAATTCTCTCGACCCATCCGATGCGCTGGTCGGGCCGATGCTGCCACAGAAGCGGCACGGCCTCGCCGCTCAGCCTGCGTTGCGCGAGGCTGCGCGAAAAGGCCCCCCTGCGGATGACATCGCGTCCGGCATCGGGCGTATCGAAGAGCGCGGCATAGCCTGCAAAGCGGATTGCGCCGAAATCGTCCGTCGGCATGCGGGTCAGCGCCGGCGGGAGCGCTGAGGCATCAATTGCGGTTTCCAGTCTCATCGAAAAATCTCCCCCGCGCCGAGACGCATGGCAATGGCGAACAGCAGCAGGGCAAGAATCCCGCGCACCGTCCATTCGATCACGGCCTTCCACGCGCTGCGCTTTGCATCGCGCCAGGCCCGCAGCAATTCGCGCAATTCGGCGAGGTCGCCATGCGCGGTCGCATCGTCGAGACCCATGCGGGTCAACACGCGCGCCGCGCCAAGCTCGCTCGCCTCTTCCACGACGGCGCGCATCGTCACCAAGTCGCCGCCTGTGTCCTCTGCCTGCGCGATGAGCCGGGCAAGCATGTCTTCACGGTTCATTTGGTGTCGTCCTTTCCGGGCTTGCCGCTCTCTCCCGCCGGTTCGCGCGGCGGCAGGCCCAGCATCGCGCGCTTCTCATCCTCGCTCAGGAAATCGGCGTCGTTGACCTGGCTCCACAGCTTCTCCCGGTCTTCGGAAAGCGCCGGCACGCGGTCGAGATCGACCCGCAGCGTAACCTCCGGCCACCAGGCGACGAGCGCCTCGTTCAACGCATCGAGGATCTTCTTGGCCAACGGCAACAGGGTCAGCCGCCACAGCGCGCGATTGGCCTCGCGATAGTTGGAGTAGGTGTTGTCCCCCGGAAGCCCGAGCAGCATAGGAGGCACGCCGAATGCCAGTGCAATATCGCGCGCAGCCGACGATTTCAGCGTGGCGAAATCCATATAGGCCGGCGACATCGACAGGCTCTGCCATTTCAGCCCACCTTCGAGCAGCATGGGCCGCCCGGCATTGCCGCTGCCCTGAAATGCACTGGCGAGTTCCGCCTTCAACCGCTCGAACTGTTCGGAGGTGAGCGTCGACCCGTCCCCCGCATCGTAAACCATCGCGCCGGAGGGACGCGCCGCGTTTTCGAGCAGCATCCGGTTCCACCGCGCCGCCGCATTGTGAATGGCGACCGATTGATGCGCCGCCGAAAGGCTGCCTGCGCCGTAATGATCGTCGCCGGGGTGGAACGTGCGGATATGCACGACATTGGGATGCTGCGTGTCATCCTCCACCGGGAGCGTCACGAGATTTTCCCCCACGCGATAACGCCACGACCGGGGCCAGCCATCCGGGCCGGGATCCACAGTCATGCGTTCAGGCCGCAGCGCGAACAGTTCGCAAGGTGTGCCGGTGGCATCCTTGATGATCTGCACATAGCCATTGCCATGGAGCAGAACCTGCGCAGCCAGCGTTTCGAGCAGCGATTGCCCCGCACTCGTCGCAGCGACAAGTTTCATCACCGTCTCGTCGGTCTGCGCCAGCGGGGTGCTTGCCACCCCTTCGGCCACCATGCGCACGGCGCGCTGCGCCACCGGATTGTCCAGGAACGCAGAGCTTACCGAGTTGCGGTATTCGTAAGGCGCAGCCCCCGGCCCCGCGTCGGCGAACAGCCAAGGCGAAGCGAAGGGCGGCGCCAGGGGCGGACGCGCGGCCGGGGCGGCCTTGAAGGCCGCGCCCAGCGTTTCGAGAAATGACATAAAAGGCTCCTATTGCACCCAAATTCGCGGGCGTCCGGATGGACTCAGCATCAATTCGGTCAGCGCCCAGACAAGCGCATCCGCCCGGTCGGGCGACCGGCCCGGGCCGTGATATTCGCCTCCGGACACCAGCGCGCACATTTCGTCTTCGACTTCGGCGAACACGCCCTGGTGGCGGACGCGCCCCGCTTCGTAGAGCGCGGCAACCGGTTCGGCGCGCGCGACCTTGCCTCGGCTGGCATGGACCAGCTTGATCGGCAGATTCACATCGGCGGCGCGCATGACGCTTTCCACCATCGCGCCGCCCTGATTGGCCTCGGCGACGACGCGGTCGGCGTTCCACATGCGCGCCGCCCCCGCCGCCGCCCGCGCCCATTGTTCGGGCGTGGGCTTGACGACGGAACAATCGGCCAGGACGCGTGCGATGCCGTCGGTGCCCAATCCGGCCACGACAATACCGCACGCATCCCCTTTCGCGCTGGCCGGCGGATCGACCCCGACGACCACCCGCTCCATGGCGACTCCCGCCGTCTCGCGGCAGTTTTCAAGCATGTCGCGAGTCCACAAGGCGCCCTCGACATCTTCGAGCAACACGCCTTCGAGCTCTTGCCGCCCGATGGCGCTGCGCCCGAAATCGGCGCGAATATCCTTCAAAAAGCGGGCCGGCAGATTGGCCGCGTTCTCATAGCTCGTGCCCCGCGTGACGATGGTCTCGCCCGTCGTCTCGCTTACCATCAACCGTTTGAGCAATTCGACGGACTTCGGCGTCGTCGTCGCCAGAACCTGCGGGCACTCGCCAAGGCGAAGGCCCAGCATCAGGTTGTCCCACGCCCGCGTCGCCCGCTCGCCGGCGATCTCCCATTTCGCGATCTCGTCGCACCATGCATGGCTATGCTGCGGACCGCGCAGGCCTTCGGGCTCGGCGGCGGAATAAAGCCACGCCTGCGCCCCCGTCGGCCAGGTCAGCCGGCGCAGCGAGGGTTCGAAAACGGGGCGGCGATGGGGAGGGGATGTGGCCAGTATTCCACTTTCCCCTTCCACCATCACCGCCCGCGTCTCCGCCAGCGACGCCCCCACGAGCGCAATACGCGCCTCCGGGTTGCGGCGGACGACCATGCGGACCCACTCTGCGCCGGCGCGGGTCTTTCCGAAGCCGCGCCCGGCACAGATGAGCCACGTTCGCCAGTCTCCCGGCGGCGGCAATTGTTCGGGCCTCGCCCATAGTTCCCAGTGCCAGCGCAGCTCCTCCCGCTCCGCATCGTCAAACAGGTCGAGGACGGTAAGGCGGTCCTTGGCCGGAAGCGTGAGCAGCCAGTTAAGCCTGTCGGCGAGCCTCATCCGTGATCGGACGGCGAAATGTTGCCATTTTGTTCGCCATCACTTCCCAGCAATTCGTCGGCGGCTCGCATGCGTTCGCGCATCCGGTCGAGCTTGGCATTGATCGAGGCCAGCGTCGCTTCCTCGTCCTTCTGATCGCGAAGGGCGCGGGCCTTGCCGACCGACTGGCGATGTGCCGCGAGCAGGCGCAGGGCGTTGGCATTGTCGAACCGGCGTTTCTTGCGTGTCTTGGCGTCGCCCCCGTCGAGCTCGCCCGCCCGGAGCCGGTGCAGCAGATCCATTTCCATGGCATCGTATCCATCGCACAGCGCATCGAACCATTGCCGTGCAAAGGCGGCCTCGGTGCGGCGAACGCGATAGACGGTGCTGACATCGACGCCCGCGGCGCGGGCAGACAAAGCCACATTCGACGATTGCGACAGCTTTTCGAGAAAAGCCGGGCGCCAGTCCTTTGCCGGAACCGACGTGTTGTCCTGGTTTGCCTTGGGCATGGCGTTCTCCGATGTTGCTGACACCGCGTGAACATCGGCGCCGTCCCCTAGGCCGCCGACTCGGTCTATCGCGATGTTCTTCTTCTCTAACCAAAGAGCGTGACGATGTCAATATAAAAGTGCCAAATAGGTTATAAAAACCGGTTTTCGCCCTGTCACTTGGCCGGGATATTGCCTAAGGCGACGCTTCACTGGGGAAATTGACGAACGATGCGCCTGCTTCGCGATCTTTACGAATGGACGGTTGAAAAGGCCCGGCATCGGCATGCCGAACGCTGGCTCGCCCTGATCTCCTTCATGGAATCGAGCTTTTTTCCGATACCGCCGCATCCCTTGCTCGGCCTGATGTGCCTCGCCCGGCCGGAGCGGGCGATCCGCTATGCCGCGATCACCACGGCCGCCTCGGTCGTCGGGGCACTGTTCGGATATGCGATCGGGTATTTTCTATATGAGTTGATCGGGCAGGCGCTGCTCGGCGCGCTGGGTCTCGCCGACAAGTTCCCGATCGCGGCGTGCTATCTCCGGGAAAAGGACTGGGAGATCATTCTGGTCGCCGGATCGACGCCGGTGCCCTTCAAGCTGCTGACGATCACCGCCGGCTTCATCGAGATGGCGCTCATCCCCTTCGTGCTCGCCAGCATCGCCGGCAGGGCGCTGATCTTCATGACGGTGGGTATTCTGTTCCGGGTCTTCGGCGCGCCGATCAAGCGGTTCATCGACAAATATCTGGGGCTTCTCACCACCGTATTCATCGTGCTTCTGGTCGGCGGCTTCGTCGCGCTGTCCTTCATCGGCGGGGACGGGGAAGGTCCGGCCAGCGCCTGCGAAGCGGCGACCAGCGTGCAGCGCAGCGACGCACCATGAACGCCGGGCAGGCCGGGATCAGATGATCCCGACCGCCTTGCCCGCCGCTTCGAACATGGTGAGGATCTGCCCAACCTGTTCTTCGGAATGTTCCGCACAAAGCGAGCAGCGCAGCAATGTCATGTTCGCAGGTGTCGCTAGCGGCCGGGCGAGATTGACGTAGAGCCCCTCGCGCAAAAGCGCTTCCCACATGGCCGCGCCCTGCTCCAGATCGGGCATGATCACCGCGATGATCGCACTCTGCGGCGCATCGGTGCCGAGCGTGAAGCCCAGCTTTTGCAGGCCGAGATGCAGGCGCCGCGAATTGGTCCACAGATGCTCGCGCTTCTCGCCCGCATGCATGAGCTTGCGGATCGAGGTCGTGGCCGTCGCAACCACCGACGGGGGCAGGCTCGCGGTGAAGACATAGGGCCGGCACACGAGCCGCATGATCTCGAACTTGGAATGATTGGACACGCAGAAACCACCGACGGTGCCGACGCTTTTCGAAAACGTGCCGATGATGAAATCGACGTCGTCCATGACGCCCGCCGCTTCGGCGACGCCGCGCCCGTTCGGACCGATGAACCCCATCGAATGCGCTTCGTCGACGAGCACCATCGCGCCGTGTTTCTTGGCGACGGCAACCATCTCCTGCAACGGCGCGACATCGCCCAGCATGGAATACACGCCTTCGAGAATGACGAGCTTGCCCGCGCCTTCGGGAATGCGCTTCAGCCGCTTTTCCATGGCGTCGATGTCATTGTGCTTGAACGGCACGACCTCGGCCTGACCCATCGCGCATCCGTCCCAGATCGACGCATGCGAATCGATGTCGAGCACGATGTAATCGCCTTTGCCCGCAATGGTCGAAATGATGCCGAGATTGGCCTGATACCCGGTGGAGAAGACCATGGCATGATCCATGGCGTAGAATTCGCGCAGCGCATCCTCGCATTCGCGATGCCCGCTATAGGTGCCGTTCAAAACGCGGCTGCCGGTGGTGCCCGACCCGAAATCGTCGAGCGCGGTCTTGCCCGCCTCGATCACGTCGGGATCGAAGGTCATGCCCATGTAATTATAGGTGCCGAGCAGGATCGTCTCCCGCCCGTTGCAGACCGCCGTCACCGGCGAAAGCACGCGCTCCATCACCAGGCTGAACGGATCGGTGACCCCGGTGTCGAGCAATTCGCGGCGCTGTTTTATCAACGGATCGAACTTGCTGAACAGATCGGCGACCGCGCCGTCCGGCTCCGCGATGGGCTCGGGCTTGTGCGGCTGTGCGCTCGCTTCGGTCATGGGATTACCCTTCGCGCAGCTTGGCCACGGCATCGACCAGCTGGCCGTAATTCTCGATCTCGGCCTGCTGGTTCATGCTGATGATGATGTCGAATTCATCCTCCACCGCGGCGACGAAATCCATGACGGTCAGGCTGTCCCACTCCAGATCGTTGGCAAAGCTGGTGCTTTCGGTGATCTCGACGTTCTTCTTGTTGAACGGCTCGATGAGCGTATCGATGCGGGCCTTGGTATCTTCGCGGTCCATGGCGTGGACAATCTCCGGCAAACTGCGTCTGGCCGATGGGCAAAGCCGGGAGCGGCGCCGCTGTCAAGCTTCGCGGCGATCCGGAGCACGCGCAGACAGGCCCCGCGATGGGTTGCGGGCCGCGGGCAACCCGCAGGTTCAGGCCGCGACGCACCCCTGCAAAAGCCGCGTGACGGCCGCCATGAACGCCGCGATCGAAACGGGCTTTGCCAGATAGCCTTCTGCGCCCGCGATACGGATCCGCTCCTCGTCCCCCTTTCCGGCATAGGCGGTCACCGCGAGGACCGGCACGGCCTTGAGCCTGGCGTCGCTGCGCATCGCCTCGATCAGCGATATGCCCGAGAGTTCGGGAAGCTGTATGTCCATGATCACCAGATCGGGTGCGAAGGCGGCGGCCCGTTCGACAAAATCGGTGCCGTCCGCATTGGCTTCGACGACATAGCCATGCGCGACCAGAAGATCGCAGAAAAGCTTGCGATTAAGATCGTTGTCCTCGACAACGAACACCCTATTCGTCACATCGGTCCCCTATCGGTGGTATGTGCCGATCGCGAAGATCGTTCGCTCCGAAAATGAACCACAGATGAACCTTTGGCAATGATTGATCCGACTTTAGACCGTGAAGATGCCGAAACGACGGCTTTGCTGGCGCTTTCATGGGTTCTTGGCGACGATGCGCGAGCCGACCGCCTGCTTTCGCTCACCGGTCTGACGCCGGATTTCCTGCGCGAAGGATTGCGGGAACGCGGCGTGCAACTCGCCGTTCTCGATTTTCTCGCCAATCACGAAAGCGATCTTCTGGCCGCCGCGGATGCGTTGCAATGCGAACCGGGGCGCATCATCGCGGCACGCCACGCCCTGGGTGGAAGGAATTACGAATGAGCAAGCCGCTGGTCATCACCGATTGTGACGAGGTGCTGCTGCGCATGGTCGTGCATTTTCGCGACTGGCTGGACGAGGCGCACGATGTCGAGTTCGACCTGTCGCGCGGGTTCCTCGACGGAATGCGGCGGCGGGGCAGCGACGCTGCGCTCGAGCAGGAAGAGATGTGGCGCTTGCTGAACGGGTTTTTCGACACCGAGATGCACCGGCAGGACGAGGTGCCCGGCGCCATCGCCGCCATGCATGCCCTGGCCGAGCAGGCGGAGGTCGTCGTGCTGACCAATCTCAACGATTTTCGCGCCGACGCCCGGACGAAACAATTGCGCGCTCTCGGCCTCGACGTGCCGGTCTACACCAATCAGGGGCCGAAGGGGCCGGCCCTCGCGAAGATCCTGGCCGAGCGCGGCGAGCACAGGCGCGCATTCTTTATCGACGATCTGTCGGTCCACCACAATTCGGTCGCCACACTTGCGCCGCATGTGACGCGCCTGCATTTCGTGGGAGAACCGGGTGTCGCCGCCCATGTCGATTGCGCGTTCGAGGCGGGCGACGCCCATGCGCGGATCGATGATTGGGACGCGGCGCTGCCCTGGCTACTCGACCGTATGGAAAAGGAAAACGCATGACCGAAACCGAAATCGAGGCACGGCTGGCCAAGCTCGGCATCGTCCTTCCCGAAGCCGCCGCCGCCGTCGCAAGCTATGTTCCGGCGGTCGAGGCGAATGGCATGCTGCATATTTCGGGGCAGCTTCCGTTCGTGAACGGCGAAATCGTGAAGGGGCGGCTCGGCGAATCGCTTTCGCTCGACGAAGGGGTGGCCGCGGCGCGTGCGTGCGGCATCATGATCCTGGCGCAGGCGAAGAAGGCGCTGGGCACTCTCGACCGGATCGAGCGCGTCGTCAAACTTGGCGCTTTCGTCAATTCGACGCCCGATTTCACGGACCAGCCGAAGGTCGCCAACGGGGCTTCCGAATTGATGTTCGACGTTCTGGACGAGGCGGGGCGCCACGCGCGCAGCGCGGTGGGCGTCCCGGTCCTGCCGCTCGGCGCCGGGGTGGAGATCGACGCTATCCTGCAGATCCGCGCCGGCTGAACCCGTGGCGACGCGGGCGGATTTTCGCTGGCTCGGCGAGTGGCGCTATGCCCATCGCGGTCTGCACGGCGATGGCTGCCCGGAAAATTCCCGCGCCGCGATCGAGGCGGCCGTCGCACGCGGCTACGGGATCGAGTGCGATGTGCAGGCGAGCCGCGACGGCCATGCGATGGTGTTCCACGACTGGACGCTGGAGCGGCTGACCGAACGAAGCGGTGCCTTGCGCGATTTCGACGCCGCGGGGCTGGAGCCGATCGGCCTGCGTGGCGGCGGCACGCTGTGGCGGCTGGAAACCTTGCTGCGCCGGGTCGCGGGGCGGGTTCCGGTGCTGATCGAGATCAAGTCTCACAGGACCATGCCGTCGCAGGGCTTGTGCCGCTCGGTGGCGCGGGCGCTGCGCCATTATCGCGGAAAAGCGGCGATCATGAGCTTTGACCGGGACATCGTCCGCTGGTTCGCGGATGTCGTGCCGAACCGTCCGCGCGGGCTCGTGACGGGGCGGCGCGAATATCGCGAATCCGGCGGCGTATTCGCCTTTCGAACCGCGCGATCGCTTGCAATTACGCGGTCGCGACCCGACTTCCTTGCCTGTGACATTCGCGACCTTCCCGATCCCTTCATCGCCCGGCAAAGGGCGCGCGGCATGATCGCGCTGACCTGGACCGTGCGCACCAGCAAGCAGCGAAAGCTTGCGCAACGCAGCTGCGATGCGCCCATCGCGGAAGGCAAGGGTATCGCGTGAGCGAGAGCGCGACCATACGCTTGAACGGTTCGGTCGGTGCGCTCGATGCGGCGGCGTGGGATGCGCTGAACCACGATGGCAATCCGTTCACCAGCCATCGTTTCCTGGCCCTGCTCGAACAATCGGGCAGCGTCGGCGGGCACAGCGGCTGGACCCCCTTGCCGATGACGCTTCACGCAGGGGAATCGGCCGATGCGCCGATGCTGGGCGTGGTGCCCGCCTATCTGAAGGCGCATAGCCAAGGCGAATATGTGTTCGATCACGGCTGGGCCGATGCGTGGGAACGGGCCGGCGGATCCTACTATCCCAAATTGCAGATCGCCGTCCCGTTCACGCCCGCCACCGGGCCGCGCGTCCTTGCCGCGGACGAGGACGTCGCCCTCACGCTGCTCGCCGCGGTTGAACGGTTTTGTGAAAGCGAAGGGCTGTCCTCCGCGCATGCCACCTTCGTCGCGCCGGAACAGCAGGCATTGTTCGAACGGGCCGGCTGGCTGCTGCGTCACGATATTCAGTTTCACTGGACCAATCGCGGCTACACCGATTTCGAGGCGTTTCTCGATTCGCTCGCCTCGCGAAAGCGCAAGGCCATCCGCAAGGAACGCGCGCGCGCGGTCGAAGGACTCGAAATTCGCGACCTCGTCGGCGATGACATCCGCCCGGAACACTGGGACGCGTTCTGGCAATTCTATCAGGATACGGGCGCGCGGAAATGGGGCACGCCCTACCTCACGCGGGAGGCGTTCGATCTGATCGGCGCACGCATGGGGGAGGATGTGCTCCTGATGCTGGCATTCGAGGATGGAACGCCGGTGGCAGGCGCGCTCAATTTCATCGGGCCGGACGCGTTGTACGGGCGCTACTGGGGCGCGCTCGTCGACAAGCCCTTCCTGCATTTCGAGCTTTGCTATTACCGGGCGATCGATGCCGCCATCGCACGCGGGCTTTCGCGGGTCGAGGCCGGCGCGCAAGGCTCGCACAAGCTGGCGCGGGGGTACGAACCGGTGCGCACCACGTCGGCGCATTTCATACCCCACCCCGATTTTCGCCGCGCCGTCGCGGATTTCCTGCGTGAGGAAAGCGAGGGCATCGACGCGAGCAAATCCGCCTTGCAAGGCATGGCCCCGTTCAAGCGCAGCTAGCGGATCGGAGCCTCAGGCGGCGCGTTTCATCATCGTGGCCATGTGGGCGCGGGCCCGGCGCTGTGCTTCGCCGATTTCGCGGCTGCTCATCTCCTCGGCGATTTCGGAACGGCTGAGCGCCGCTTCTTCATGGCCTGCCGCCGCGGCGATGTTGAACCATTTGTGCGCCTCGATCAGATCGCGGGGTGCACCGTTGGAACCTGTCGAAAACACCACGCCGAGGTCGAACAACGCATTGTGATCGCCCGCCGCATAGGCGGTCAGGCATTGATCGACCACCACGGCGGCACCCGGACCGCGCCCGCCGATGTGCGAAACGATAGCCGTGTCGTCCGGTTCGAATTGGTTGCAATAGCCCATGTCGTCAGCCCCTTGTAAAACAGTGCCAAACTTTCCCGCCACCCCGTGGGTCGCGGTAGGGACAAGCTTGCGCATGTGGATCAAGAACAGGTTAACGCGGGCTCGTTGCATGGGCTCTACTCCGACAAAACGCTTTGTTATGACCCACAGATTACGCGGCTCGCGTTGCCGCAGCGTGACGGTATTTCACTTTCGCGACCGAAATGGACGGATTTCCCGGTGTTCGGGAAAGCTTAAGGGAGGCTGGGCTAGGCGATCGGGCATCAGCATGCTTGTGCGCGGTATGGCTTGTAACTATAGCGCCGCGCCATGGGGAAGGCCGGGGCCACGCGCCCGGCCGGTGTCGCGATGGCGAGGAATGTGAAATGGACGGGGTTGGATCGGAACTGGACGTATTGGCCAAGGCGCGCCGCAAGGTGGAGGGCGATTACGTCCCGAGCGCGGACGAGCCATACATGAACGAGGATCAGCAGGAATTCTTTCGCAGCCTGCTGACCGAATGGAAGAATTCGATTTTCAACGCATCGGCCGGCACGTTGCAGCAATTGCAGGATGGTCCGTTGCGCGAACCCGATCTCAACGATCGCGCGTCGAGCGAGACCGATTGGGGCATCGAATTGCGCACCCGCGACCGGCAGCGCAAGCTCATCGCGAAGATCGATTCGGCCCTGCGCCGCATCGACGAAGGCGAATACGGTTATTGCGAAGTGACGGGCGATCCCATCGGCATAGGCCGGCTGATCGCGCGCCCGGTCGCGACCATGACGGTGGAGGCGCAGGAAGCACACGAGCGTCGCGAAAAAATCTCTCGCGACGACTGAACCGGCGGGGGCAGCCGGGTGCGGCGGGGACTGTGCCTGTTTGAGACACTGGAAAGGCAGAACGCGCTGCACACTGGTTTCCCGCTTCGTTAAATTTACCTTAACCTTTTGGCGGGAGTGTGTGCGGCACTTCTTTTCAAACCGCGGGCAACGGCGGCTGCATTCGGGATAGGCACATGACACAAGGCGACAGGGCCCAGATGGGCGACAGGACCCAGATGACCGCCAAGGGCGTCAATTCCCGGCGTCATGAACGCGAATCGCTGTTCCTCGTCACAGAGGTACGGCTGGAACGCGACGGTGCGCCCTATCGGGTGAAGCTGCGCAATATCTCCGATGCGGGCACCCTTGCCGAAGGGGCGATGCGCGTGACGCGCGGACAGGCGATCTGGGTGACGCTGCCGCGGATCGGCTGGGTCGCGGGACAGGTTGCGTGGTCCGCCGGAGATCGCTGCGGCATCGCGTTCGACACGGAAATCGATTCGTCGCTGGTGCAATTTCCCATCGACGAAAGCGAACCCGCCCCGCGCGAAGGCGCGCTCGGCAACGTTTCGCCAAGCTGACCCTTTCCACTCGGCGCGTGCATCGCATGCGTGCATTTGGCTGCTGACCGGTGGGGGGCGTGCTGTTACGATGGCGCGATGAATCTTCCCTCCGCACGCAATCTCGCGTTTCTTTTCCATGCTGCGCCCGCAATCGTTCTTTGCACTGCGCTGGCCGCGTGCGGGGCCGACCGGGACGGCGTGCTCGAAATCGCCATCGTGGGCGGGCGCGATGCGACATTGTCCGATACGCGCGGCCTCACGGCGGCGGGCGGCATGATCCGCGCCGCCACGCACGACGGCCTTGTCAGCTTTGACGCAGAGGGGTTGATACAGCCGGGCCTTGCCGAACGCTGGATCGTGACGGATGACGGCCTCAGCTATATTTTCCGGCTGGGGGAACGGCCCGGTCCGCGGGGAACCGATACCGAACGCGCCCGCGATGCCGAAGCGGTGGCCGATGCGCTGCGCAAGGCGATCGCCGCACAGGACGGCACGGCCTTCGGTCTCGACCTTGCCATCATCGACGAGGTCGTCGCGCGCACCTGCCGCGTGATCGAGATTCGCCTGACCGCGCCCAACCCGGAATTCCTGAACCTCATGGCGCAGCCGCAATTGTCGCTCGCCGATATTTCCGCCACGGACAAGGGGCTGTCGCTGGACGAAAAGCGGGACATGCTCGTGCTCGACGGGGCGCGCCGCCTTGCAGAGGACGGCACCGAAGAGCAGGCGCGCCCGCTCAATCTCCTCATCGCCGAGCCGGAGCGGGCGGTTGCCATATTTCAGGCGGGACGCGCCAATGTCATGCTCGGCGGGGCCATCGATGCCTTGCCGCATGTCGAGCTTGGCGGTCTGCTTCAGGGTGCGATCCGGCTCGATCCGGTGGACGGCCTGTTCGGGCTGTCCATGGCGCGGCGGGAGGACGGGTTTCTCTCGCTATCCGCCAATCGCGAGGCTCTCGCCATGGCGATCGATCGCAACGGGTTGATTCTTCCCTTCGGAATAGCGGGCGGCTGGGTGCCGACCACGCGGCTCGTCGCGCCCGGTCTGCCCGGCGACACCGGCATGGTGACCGAGCGGTGGGACGGGCTCGCGTTCGAGGAAAGGCAGGCCGTTGCCGCAGGCCAGGTTGCCCGCTGGCGCGCATCGGGACAGCCGCGACCGGCGGTGAGTGTGGCGCTGCCGCCGGGGCGGGGCGGCGAGATTTTGTTCGAAAGGTTGCGAAGCGATCTTGCCAATGTGGGGATCGCCCTGCGCATGGCGGATGATGCGGATGCCGACCTCCGCCTGATCGACGAGGTCGCCGATTACGACCGCGCGGACTGGTATCTCAACCGCTTCAACTGCACGGTGACCGACGCGCTCTGCTCCGAAGAGGCCGATGCGCTCGTCGCCTCGGCCCGGACGGAGCCGGACCCTGCCATCCGCGCGCTCCTGCTCGCCAATGCGGAGGCGTTGCTGAGCGCGCAGAACGTTTTCGTGCCGTTCGGTCCGCCGGTGCGTTTTTCGCTGGTGCGCGGCGGGCTTGAGGGGTTTGCCGTCAATCGCTGGGGGTGCACCCCTTGTCGGCGCTGTCGCGCGGCCCCAGTTAACACCCATGACCGAAGATCGCCCCGTTCCGCCCCATGGTCCGCCCGTCGTCGGGAGGCCCACGCCTTATGAAGAGGGCGCGGGCGCGGATCGGCCCGGACGGGCGGAGCGCATGCGTATGGAGATGCCGGGGCTCGGCACCGATGCGGCGTCGGTCCTGAAACGCGTGGAGGCGTTGGAGCGCATGCTCGAGCGCGGCTTTACCGTGCCGGGGATGAACCGTCCGGTCGGACTGGATGCGATTCTCGGGCTGATCCCGGTGTTCGGCGATCTCATGGCGGCCGCGATGGGCAGCTATATCCTTTGGGAGGCGCGCAATCTCGGTATTCCGAAATGGAAGATATGGCGCATGGCGGGCAATATCGGCATCGATACGGCGCTGGGCGCGGTGCCGCTGGTCGGCGATGCGTTCGATTTCTTCTTCCGTTCGAACACGAAGAACCTGCGCATCATTCGCCGCCACCTCGAAAAGCATCATCCCGAGCTGAAGACGATCGACGGTTGAGGAAGGCGCGCGCCGCGATCAGAAATCGATCGCGACGCCATCCTTTTCCCAGTCGCCGAAACGCGTTGGGTCGGGGCGCTCCGCATCCTCGTGCCGCGAACCGGGGCCGGGTTCCGGCGCAGGATCGTCGGTCCAGTAATCGGGCTTGCGAAATGGCTCGGGCGGCCTGGCCGCTGCTGTCTTGCGATCGGTCATGCCTGCAATATGGGTGCCGACGCGCGCGCGCGCAATGCAGGGCCGCGGCGAAAGATCATTGCCAGCCTCGCCATGCGGGGCGATAGGCGAGGCCATGACCGATACCACCGGATTGCCCGCCCGCCGCGCCGCGCTGCGCATGCTCGATGCCGTGTTCCGCCGTGGGGAGACGCTCGACAATGCCGCGTTTTCGGCCACGCGCAACCTGCGCAATGCCGATGCGGGGCTCGCGCTTGCCATCGCGGCAGAGGTGCTGCGCTGGACTGCCGATCTCGACGCCGCCATCGACGGCGCCACGCGGCAGCCCCTTCCCGAGGATGCGAAGGCGCGCATGGTGCTGCGCATGATGCTGGCGCAGGCGTGGCGGCTGGAGAGCGCGCCCCATGCCATCATTGCGACAGGCCTGCCCCTGCTCGAGGGCGGGCCGCGGCGGCTGGCGCACGGCGTGTTCTCGGCCCTGTTGAAGGGCGAGGGGCGCCTCCCCGACTCGCCGACATTGCCCGAACGCGTGCGGGCGCGCTGGACCGCAGCGTGGCCGGAGCGGGTGGAGGCGATCGGTGCCGCACTGGCAGAGCCGCCGCCGCTCGATCTCACCCTTGCGGTGGCCGACGATACGCAAATATGGGCGGAGCGTCTGGATGCCACCGTACTGGCGCCGGGGCGGCTGCAACTTGCCCGGGGGCACGCGGTCGAGGCGTTGTCGGGCTACGGCGATGGCGCGTGGTGGGTGCAGGATTTCGCCGCATCGCTGCCCGCGCATCTGCTTGGAGTTGGCGAGGGGCGGCGCGTGCTCGACCTGTGTGCGGCGCCGGGGGGCAAGACCATGCAGCTCGCCGCCAATGGCTGGGAGGTGACGGCGCTCGACATTTCGGACCGGCGCTTGAAACGGCTGGAGCGCAATCTGGCGCGTACGGGGCTTGGCGCCGATGTGGTGAAGGCGAATGCGCTCGACTGGGAGCCCGATGCCCGCTTCGATGCGATCCTGCTCGACGCGCCGTGCAGTGCGACGGGCACCTGCCGCCGTCATCCCGACGTGCTGCACCGCGTGGGCGCGAACCAGATCGCGGAACTCACCGAATTGCAGGCGGCTCTTCTTGTCCGCGCGGCCGGCTGGCTCAAACCTGCGGGCCGGATGATCTACGCGGTCTGTTCGCTCGAACCGGAGGAGGGCGAGGCACAGGCCCGCGCCTCCACCCTTGCGACCGATGCCATCGCGCCCGGCGAATTGCCGGCGGGACTGGAGCCGACCGCAGAAGGCTGGCTCCGCACCGATCCGGGCATGATGGCGGGAACCGGCGCGATGGGGGGCGGCATGGACGGGTTTTTCATTGCCCGGTTCGCCGCCCCCTGATCGCCCGCTCCTGAACTCGGTCGCTCAGGCCGGGTTCTTCGCCTTCACGCTATTCGCGTAGCTCTTGCGCAGCTTGGCGAGCTTGGGCGGGATGGTCGCCATGCAATAGGGATTGCGCTGGCCTTCGCCTTCCCAATATTCCTGGTGGTAATCTTCCGCCGGGTACCATTTGGTCGGTTCCTCGATCGTGGTCACGATCTTTTCCGAATGGTCGGCCTGCGCGCGTTCGATGGCGGCGCGCGCCTCGGTTTCCTGCTCCTCGTCGAGCGGGAATATGGCGGAGCGATATTGCGTGCCGACATCGTTGCCCTGCCGGTTGAGCTGCGTCGGGTCGTGGGTGCCGAGGAAGATGTCGTAAATCTGCGCAAGGCCGATCGTGTCGGTGTCGAATGTCACGCGGATCGCCTCGGCATGGCCGGTCTTGCCCGAACACACTTCGCGATAGGTCGGGTCGGCGGTGTCGCCCCCGATATAGCCGCTTTCCACTTCGCTCACGCCGATGACATCGTTGAACACCGCCTCTGTGCACCAGAAGCACCCGCCCGCGATGATTGCCTGTTGTTCTGCCATATCGTCAGTCTCCTTTGGCCGCAGAGATAGGAACGCTGGCGCATGAATGCCAGCACGCGCGCCGAGATGGCGCTTGCCTTGCCGCAGGGCGGGCCTAGTCTGCGCCCTTGCAACGATTGCCGAACCATTGAGGGAAGGGAAACCCGATGACGATCCTGTCCATGAAAATGCTGATTGCCGCCGCCCCGCTCGCGCTCCTGGCCGCGCCCGCGATGGCGGACCATCATGGGGAGGGAGCCATGGCCGCCGCCGCCGACCCCGCGATGCAGGCGGCCTTGTCCGCCCCCGTCCGGGCAGAGGACAGCGCGCGAGACCCCTATCGCCATCCCGCCGAAACGCTGGCGTTCTTTGACGTGAAGCCGGGGATGACGGTGATCGACTACATGCCCGCGGGTGGCTGGTACACGCGGGTGCTGGCCCCGTATCTGGGAGCGGAGGGGCGCTACATCGGCCTCACCCCCGATGCGTCGAATTCCGATAACGAACGCTTTGCCGAATATTTCGCCGGCCTGCCGGGCAAGTTCGCCGAGAGCGCGCCGGGATGGAATCTTTCGGGCGCGCCGATGACGGCCATGGCATCGGATGACGAGGCGCTCGATGCCTATGAAGGCACGGTGGACCGCGCGCTGATCTTCCGCGAAATGCACAATCTGCACCGTTCGGGCGTCCTTCACGGCGAGCTGGCCCGGATCCGCGAATTGCTCGCCGACGATGGCATGCTCGGTATCGTGCAGCACCGGGCAAAGCCGTGGGCGCCTGCGTCCTACACCGACGGCAACATGGGCTATCTGCGGCAGCAGGATGTGATCGCGCTCGTCGAGGCGCATGGTTTCGATCTTGTCGGGACGAGCGAGATCAACGCCAATCCGCGCGACACGGCCGATCATGCCAAGGGCGTGTGGGAACTCGCCCCCAGCTTTGCATCGGAGCGTCAGGCCGAGCTCGGCCCCATTGGCGAGAGTGACCGGATGACCTTGCTGTTCCGCAAGCGTCCGTGATGCAATCGCGGCGGCGGTGGACTTCGCCCGCGCGGGTTCATATCTGAGGGCGCATGACACAGATCACCGTCGCCGCATTGCAATGCACGCTCGCCTCGCATGACGAGCAGGACAATATCGGACAGATTTCCGCGCTGGTGGAGGATGCCGCCGCCAGAGGTGCGCAGATCGTCCTCCCGCCCGAACTGTTTTCCGGGCCTTACTTTTGCCGGGAGGAGGACGAGGCGCTGTTCGCGCTCGCCCGACCCACGATCGAGCATCCCTCGGTCATTGCCATGCGCGCGCTGGCCCGGACGCTCAAAATCGCGATCCCGACCAGCTTTTTCGAGCGCGATGGCCACCATTATTACAACACGCTGGCCATGATCGATGCCGATGGCGACATCATGGGGACCTATCGCAAGAGCCATATTCCCGACGGACCGGGGTACGAGGAAAAATACTATTTCCGCCCCGGCAATACCGGGTTCAAGGTGTGGGACCTGTTCGGCACGCGCATCGGCGTCGGCATATGCTGGGACCAATGGTATCCCGAAACCGCGCGGGCGATGGCGTTGATGGGCGCCGAAATCCTGTTCTACCCGACCGCCATCGGGTCCGAACCCTATGACGCCGATCTCGACACCAGCCGCATGTGGCGCCGCGCGATGATCGGCCATGCGGTGTCCAATTGCATGCCGGTCATCGCCGCCAACCGCATCGGCCGCGAAGGCGAGCAGCAGACCTTCTACGGCCACAGCTTCATCTGCGACGAATGGGGCGACATGCTCGCCGATTTCGGGCGCGAGGAAAGCGGTGTGCTGACCGCCGCGCTCGACCTTTCGCGGGCGGCGCGGCACCGGGCCGGGATGGGGTTTTTCCGCGACCGCCGGCCCGATCTTTACCGGCGGCTTGCCGAGGATGTCTGAACCGCCCTGGCGCTATCTCGTGGCGCTGGGCAGCAATGTGAGGCATGCCGCCACGGGCGCACCGCCGCGCGTCGTCGCGGCCGCGATGGCGCGGCTGAACACGGGTGAGACGCGGGTGATCGCGCGGTCCCGTATCATGCCAAGCGATCCGGTCGGCCCGTCGCTCCGCCGCTATGCCAATGCGGCGGTGGTGGTGGAAACCGCGCTCGACCCGCCGGCATTGCTGAGCCTGTTGCATGGAATCGAACGGGATTTCGGACGGCGCAGGGTCGGGCAAAAATGGCGCGCGCGTACGCTCGACCTCGATATCGTGCTGTGGTCCGGGGGGCGCTGGAGCGATCGGCGGCTGACCATTCCGCATGCGCAATTCCGGGGCCGCGACTTCGTGCTGCGGCCCGCCTGCGACATTGCGCGGGACTGGCGCGATCCGGTGTCGGGATTATCGGTCGGCCATCTTTGCGCAAGAGTTTTGAAGCAAGCGTCTTGACCCACGCGCCGCGCCTGCGTAACTGCGCCGCATGGTCGGGCCCTTAGCTCAGTCGGTAGAGCAACTGACTTTTAATCAGTAGGTCGCTGGTTCGAACCCAGCAGGGCTCACCATCCTACCCCCCACATTATCGTTCATGGTTCGGCGACCATCGCTGCGTGCATTCCGCGCATCACGCGACGCTTGCCGCGTTTTTCCCGTCGCATGCGAGGGCGAGGCTGGCGCCGCCATCGCGCCATGACCTCCGCCGGCGCACGTCGCGACGGGGCCATCGCTTTTGTTGCACGCTGCACCCGCAGCCCGAATTTTCGGTCGGAACCCGGCACAGGCGCGCCGTGCCCGCACGCAAATGATCTTGACAAAAGCAGAATGAAGAGCGAAGCGAACGTTCACATTTAGATGCGCGCTGGCAAACTGGCGGCAAAAATCGGGGAGGTATACATGATTGGCAAGACACACCGCGCGAGCGTCCGCTTCCTTTGCGGAGGGTCGTTGATAGCGCTGCTCGGCGCTTCCCAGATCGTCCATGCCCAGGACGCGGTGGATGCCGCCGACCCGACCGACGTCGTCGCCGAGGAAAACGTGATCGTCGTCACCGGCATCCGCGCCAGCCTCGCCGATGCGCAGCGGATCAAGCGCGATGCGCAGGGCGTCGTCGATGCGATCTCGGCAGAGGACATCGGCAAGTTCCCCGACACCAACCTCGCCGAATCGTTGCAGCGTATCACCGGCGTTTCGATCGACCGGGCGAACGGCGAAGGCTCGACCGTGACGGTTCGCGGCTTTGGTCCCGAGTACAACCTCGTCCTCCTGAACGGTCGTCAGATGCCGACCAGCACGCTCGGCGACGGGGCAAGCGCGCCGGCCTCGCGCTCGTTCGATTTTGCCAATCTCGCATCCGAAGGCGTCGCCGGTGTCGAGGTCTACAAAACCGGGCGCGCCGCCGTTCCGTCGGGCGGGATCGGCTCGACCATCAATATCAAGACGCCGCGCCCGCTCGACCGCTACGGTCTGCGCGGCAGCATCGCGGCCAAGGGCGTGCTCGACAGCTCGCGCAATGGCGATACCGTCATCACGCCTGAAATTTCCGGCATCATTTCGGACACGTTCGCCGACGAACGCTTCGGCATCCTGCTGTCCGGCGCGTATCAGCGGCGCAAGGCCAGCGTGAATTCCGCCAGCGTCGGTTTTCGCGACGGCTATGTCGGCGATCCCGCGGTCAATGCGGCGAACGGCAACACCTGGGGCGAGCTCAATCCGTCGGGCGCGAACATCGTCAACCGTCCCATGGGCGACGACGTTTACGAAATCCCGCAGAGCGCGGCCTACAACCTGATCGACATCGACCGCGAGCGCATCAACGGTCAGGCCGTTCTGCAATTCCAGCCCACCGACACCCTGATCGCGACGGTCGACTACACCTATTCGCGCAACAAGGTCGAGGCGCGCGATTCCAGCGTCGGCATCTGGTTCAATTTCGGCGACACGTCGAGCGAATGGACCGATGGCCCGAACGCCGGCCCCGTGTTCTATTCCGAGAATTTCGGCCCGGGCAAGGATCTGTCCTATTCGAGTGCGCTCACCGCGAATGTCAGCGAAAACAAGTCGCTCGGCGGCAATCTCACCTGGGAGGCGCCCGGCGGCGTGATCGTCACGCTCGACGCGCACCATTCGACCGCGGAATCGCGCCCGACCAACGAATACGGGTCGAGCACGTCGATCGGCGGCGCCATTTTCGGCGTGCAGTCGCAGACCGTCGATTTCACCGGCGACCTGCCCATCATCAGCTACACGATGTATCCGGGTATCGACCCGCTCGATGCGTCGCTGATCACGCCGACGGGCAATGCCTTCCGCAACGCCTATTTCCGCGATGAGATCAACCAGGTTCAGCTTTCGGGCCATTACGAGCATGAAGGCGATATCCTCGACAGCATCGATGCCGGGTTCTCCTTCGTCGACAATAGCGTGCAGTCCGCCTACGGCTTCATTCAGAACGAGACGTGGGGCGGTGTCGATCCGCGCGGGCAGTCGTTCGGCGCGGGTGCGGTTCCCGACGATTTCTTCAACCTCGTGCCGCTGCCGAGCGCATTCGAAGGGTTCGCAGGTTCGGACAACCTGCCGCCGGCGATCTATACGTTCGATTTCGTGCAGATGGCCGAATTGTTGCGCTCGCAATATAATATCTGCAGCAATCCGCAGACCGGCACCGTGGAGCCGGGCACCTGCCTTGCCGATTTCACGACCGACCGCCGGATCAAGGAGCGGACGATCTCGCCGTTCATTCAGGCCAATCTGAGCTTCGACATCCTCGACGGTCCGGCGCATGTCATTGCCGGCATCCGCTACGATCATACGCAGGTCAATTCCTCGGCCCTGGTGCCGATCCCGACCGGCACCCGCTGGACCGGCGCGAACGAATTCGCGATTACGTTCGGCGATGCGTCGTTCACCCGGTTCAAGGGCGATTACGACAACTGGCTCCCCGCGATCGACTTCGACATGGAGCCGATCGACAATGTGAAGCTGCGCGCATCCTACAGCCACACGATCACGCGCGCCGATTATGCCAGCCTTCAGGGCGGGCTGATCCTCAATTCGAACCCGCGGATCGGCGGGGGCACCGGCTCGCTCGGCAACCCCAACCTCGTCCCCTACAAATCGAAGAATATCGACGTTTCGGCGGAGTGGTATTACAGCCCGATCAGCTACATGTCGGTCGGCTTCTTCAACAAGGACGTGTCGAACTTCATCTCCACGAATCAGCTGAACCAGACCGCGTTCGGCCTTCGCAATCCGGGTGCCGGTCCGCGTTACCGCGAAGCGGTCGCCGCGCTGGGCACGTCGGATGCGGTGCTGGTGCGCGATTACATCCTGCGCAACTTCCCCGGCTCGTCGCAGGTCACAGGGCAAACCGAGGCCGGCGGCAATACGTATCTCACCGGCAATATCTTCGGCCTGCCCGAGGACGAGCTTTTCAATTTCGAGATCACGCAACCGTTCAACAGCGACCAGACGGCCAACATCCACGGCTGGGAATTCGCGATACAGCACAGCTTCTGGGACACGGGTTTCGGCGCGATCCTGAACTATACCATCGTCAATGGCGATGCGACGTTCGACAAGACGCTGAGCCCCTATGTCGGGCAGTTCGCGCTCACCGGGCTGAGCGACAGTGCGAATGCGGTGGCGTTCTATGACAAGAACGGGTTCCAGGCGCGTGTCGCGTATAACTGGCGCGACGAATTCTATGCCGGCGGTTCTGTCGATCCGGTCTTCGTCGAGGCATATGGACAGGTCGATGCGAGCACGAGCTACGAGTTCCCGAACGGGTTCTCCATCTTTGCCGAAGCGATCAACCTCACCGGGTCCAACCGGCGCGGGCATCGGCGGTCGGACGAATTCGTGACCTTCGCACAACCGGGCTATGCCCGCTATGCGGCGGGTGCGCGGTTCACCTTCTGAAGATCGGGCTTGAACCGGGCCTTGCATATCGGTGACAACGGCGCGGCGCCTCGTATGGGAATCGCTTCCATGCGGGGCGCCGGCGGCGATGGGGATGGACGTTGCACGAACCGGTGAAGCAGATCGTGATCGTGGGCGGCGGCACGGCCGGCTGGCTGTCCGCCTGCATGATCGCGGCGCGGCTCGCGGACCGGAAATCTGTGCAGGTCACGCTTATCGAAGCGCCCGATATTGCGCCGCTCGGCGTGGGGGAGGGCACCTGGCCGACGATGCGGCGCACGCTTTCGCGGATCGGGATCGCGGAAACCGACTTCCTGCGCGAATGCGATGGTTCGTTCAAGCAAGGCTCGCGCTTCGATGGCTGGGTCTCGGGAGAGGCGGGGGATACCTACCTCCACCCGTTCACCGCCCCGCCGGAGGCCGCGGCCCATGATGTGCTCGCCGCGTGGAGCCTCGCGCCGGACCGCCCCTTTGCCCATGCGATGACGCCGCAGGCGCGGATTTGCGAACTCGGCTACGCACCGCGGCAAAAAGCCATGCCCGATTATGCCGGGGCATTGAATTACGCCTATCATCTCGACGCGGGAAAGCTTGCCGTGCTGCTGCGCGAACGGGCGTGCGGCGGGCTGGGCGTGGCGCATGTCGCGGACCGGGTGACCGATGTCGTGCGCGCTGAAAATGGCGATATCGAGGTGCTTCACACGCAGGCGAGCGGTCCGGTATCGGGCGACCTCTTCATCGATTGCACGGGGCGCGCGGCGACTCTCATCGGCGACACGCTGGGCGTCGCGTGGCGTTCGCGCACCGATGTGCTGTTCAACGACAGCGCGCTGGCCGTGCAGGTTCCGGTCGCCGCCGACAGCCCGATCGCATCGCAGACCAATGCGACCGCGCATCGTGCCGGCTGGCTCTGGGATATCGGCCTCCCGTCGCGCCGCGGGGTGGGCTGCGTCTTCTCCTCCGCGCATATGGGCGATGGCGATGCGATGGCGGTGCTGTCCGACTATGTCGCGCGCGCGATTCCCGGCGCGGCGCTCGACGAGGGCAAGGTGCGCAAGCTTGCCTTCAAGAGCGGCCACCGCGCGCGCTTCTGGCAGAACAATTGCCTCGCCATCGGTCAGTCGGCGGGCTTCATGGAGCCGCTCGAAGCGTCGGCGATCGTGATGATCGAACTGTCGCTCGACATGCTGCTCGACAATTTTCCCGCCAACCGCGAGAGCATGGATGTCCATGCCGACAGGTTCAACCGGCTGTTCCGCTATCGCTGGGACCGGGTGGTCGATTTCCTGAAACTGCATTACGTGTTGAGCCGTCGGGAGGAGCCATACTGGCGCGATCACCGCGACGACGCGAGCATTCCCGATTCGCTGGCGGGCCTGCTTTCGCTCTGGCGTCATCAGCCGCCATCGGGTTACGATTTCCCGCACCGCGATGAAATCTTTCCGGCGGCGAGCCATCAATACGTGCTGTATGGTATGGGCGGTCTGCCCGACCATCGTCGCACGGCCGATCCGGATATCGACCCAATCGTGAGGGAGCAGATGAACCAGGTTCAACAGCGAAGCCGGGCGCTCGCCTCGGCGCTGCCGAGCAATCGCGCCTATCTCGGCGCGCTTTCCCCCGCAATCCACGAAGTCGCCGCACCATGACCCAGCAGATCGCCACCGACCATGCCGTCCTCGACAACGCTACCCACGGCGAATTGCGCGTGGCGACCGGCGCCGCGGTGCAATTCGGTGACGGGATCATGGCCTGTCCGGTCATGCCGAACGAATTTCGCCAGGTGCAGGCGCATTACCCGATCCTGTTCCGCCTCGATGCCGAAGGGCAGGCGTTCACCGCGCATGCGCTGTTCGGCTTCGATACGGGGGAGAACCTGTTCCTGAACGACGGGGAATGGGATGCGCGGTATCGTCCGCTGGCGATGGCGGTGCAGCCGTTTCTGATCGGGCGGAGCAGGGACGGCGGCGACGCGCAGGTCCATATCGACATGGCGCATCCCCGCGTCGGTCATGCCGATGGCGTGCGCCTGTTCGACGAGGATGGACGGCCCACGCCTTTTCTGGAGGAGATGTCGCAGCTGCTCGGCACGCTGGACCAGGGATACCGGGCGAGCGGCGCATTCTTCGACGCATTGCGACGGTACGATCTGCTCGAACCGTTCTCGCTCGAAATTCCGCTCGACGACGGGTCGAAGAACCGGCTGGTGGGCTTCCACATCATTGACGAGGACCGCCTGCGCGCGCTCGACCCCGCGGCCCTTGGCGATCTTCACGCTGGGGATCATCTGCTGCCGATCTTCATGGCGCTCGGCTCGCTCGCGCAGATCGGCGGGCTGGTCGATCGCAAGAACCGAACGCTGCGTTATGGCTGAGGCCGATCCCGGTCCCCTGGCCCGGCTGCCGTCGGTACCGGAACGCGCGATCGGGGGCGAAGGCGGTCTCGATGCGGCGCTCCGCGATGCGAGTGAACCCTTCGTCATACGCGGGCTGGCCGCCGACTGGCCGCTTGTGGCGGCCGGGCGAAGGTCCAGCCGCGCCGCCCGCGACTATCTGCTCGGCAAGGCAAAGGACCGCCCCTTCGCCGTGTCGGTCGGAGCGCCGGACGATGGCGGGCGCTTGTTCTACGACGCGCAGATGGGCATGAATTTTCGCAGCGGGCGCGCCATGCTGCCCGAGATTTTCGGCGGGATGGACGCGGCGGAGGGGAAGGAGGACGCCGCGACGGTCTATCTCGCCTCCACCGACATGCACGAATTCTTCGACGGATTGTACGAGGATAATCATATCGACCTCGGCGATCGTTCGCTGATCTCCAGCATATGGATCGGCACCGCGACGCGCATTGCCGCGCATAACGATTTTCCCGACAATCTCGCCTGCTGCGCGGTCGGGCGGCGGCGCTTCACCCTGTTCCCACCGGATCAGTTCGCCAATCTCTACCTCGGACCGATCGACAACACGCCGGCGGGCCGGGCGGTCAGCATGGTGGATTTCCACGCTCCCGATCTCGACGCCCATCCCCGTTTTGCCGACGCCTTGCGCCACGCGGTCGTGGCGGAGCTGGAGCCGGGCGATGCGCTCTATATTCCGTCGATGTGGTGGCATCATGTCGAGGCGTTGAGTACGTTCAACGCGCTGGTGAATTTCTGGTGGCGGGACACGCCGCGCTGGATGGGGCAGCCGCAGAACGCGCTCAACCATGCCATTCTTTCCATCCGGGATCTTCCCGACGAACAAAAGCAGATGTGGCGGCAATTGTTCGATCATTATGTCTTTGAGAACGGGCCTGACGTGACCGACCATATCCCCGAAAACGCACGCAGCGTTCTTGCCCCACTCACCGTGGAAAGCGCCGGACGCCTCCGCGCGTTTCTCCTGCGCGCGCTCAGCCGATGAGCGGGCCGGATCATGCGCCGCGGCGAATCGTCGTCGCGGGTGGCGGCACGGCGGGCTGGATGGCGGCGGCCGCGATCGCGCGCACGCTGGGCCGATCGGTGGCGGTCACGCTTGTCGAATCCGACGCGATCGGCACGGTCGGGGTCGGGGAGAGCACCATCCCGCCGCTCGTCACCTTCAACCGGTTGCTCGGCATTAACGAGGCCGATTTCATGCGCGAGACCCGCGCCACGTTCAAGCTGGGCATTCAGTTCGACAATTGGCGCGAGGTGGGCGCAGGCTATTTCCACTCCTTTGGCCTCACCGGGCGCGACCATTGGGCCGCAGGGTTTCAGCATTACTGGATGGAGGGGCAGGCCCGCGGGCACAATGTCTCCTACGACGATTACTGCCTCGAGCTGAAGGCCGCCTACGCCGGCAAATTCGCGCATCTGCCCGACGACCGGATGAACTACGCCTATCAGCTCGACAGCGCGCGCTATGCCCGGTTCCTGCGCACGATGGCAGAGGCCGACGGCGCGATCCGCCGCGAGGGCCGGATCGCCGAGGTCGAGCTCCACGCGCAAAGCGGCGAGATCGCGGCGCTCCGGCTCGAGTCTGGCGAGCGGATCGAGGGTGATCTTTTCCTCGACTGCACCGGCTTCCGCGCGCTGCTGATCGAGGGGGCGCTCCATGCCGGCTACGACGACTGGTCGCATTACCTGCCGTGCGATGCGGCGATCGCGGTGCAGACCCGCTCGGTCGGATCCCCGCCGCCGTTCACCCGCGCGATCGCGCATGATTCCGGCTGGCAATGGCGCATCCCGCTACAGCACCGGCGCGGAAACGGCATCGTTTACTGCAGCCGCTATCTGAAACAGGATGCCGCGCTCGACCGCCTCCTCACCACGGTGGAGGGCGAGACGATCAGCGCGCCGAACATGCTGCGCTTCGTCACGGGTGCGCGGCGGCGGCAATGGTATCGCAATTGTATCGCGGTCGGACTTTCCGCAGGCTTCATGGAGCCGCTCGAATCGACGAGCATCCACCTCATTCAGCGGGCCGTGCTGCGGCTCATCCGGATGCTTCCGGCCGGTGCGATCAGCGCGCGCGACATCGACGAATTCAACGAGCAGCAATTGACCGACATGGTGCAGATCCGTGATTTCCTGATCCTGCATTACAAGGCCACCGAAAGGCAGGACAGCCCGTTCTGGCGCTATTGCGCGGCGATGGAGGTGCCCGACAGCCTTGCGCACCGGATCGCGCTGTTCCGCGAAACGGGCCGCGTGTTCCGCAAGAACGAGGAGCTGTTCGGCGAAAACAGCTGGGTCCAGGTGATGATGGGGCAAGGCATCGTCCCGAAAAGCCACCACCCCATCGCGGCAAAGCTGACCGACGAGGAAATCGACAAGCTGCTGCGCACGCTGCGCGAAAACGTGGCGAAGACGGTGGGCTCGCTCCCCAGCCACGAGGCGTATGTCGCGCGCTACTGCGGCGCGCGTGAAGCCGAGGCCGAGTGATCCCATGCAGGTTTGGCATTTGCAGGGCTAAGCCGCTAGGGGCACGGGGCAGTTAACGAAGGATCAGGCATCATGGCGCGTCGTCGGCAGGCGGTCACCATCAGGCATGTCGCGGCGGATGCGGGTGTTTCCCTGCAAACCGTCAGCCGCGTCATCAACAAGGAACCGAACGTGCGCCCCGCGACCTCGCGCCGGGTGCAGGAATCGATCGACCGGCTGGGCTACGTCCCCTCCATCGCGGCGCAGCGCATGCGCGGGCACCGTTCCTACATCATCCTCGCGCTCAACGATCGGGACCGCACCATTTCCGACTGGCAGGACCGGGAGGGCGCCGACTGGGTCGATCAGATGCTGCTGGGCGGGATGCTCAAATGCGCAGAGCACGGTTACCGGCTGATCTTCGAGCTGGTCGACACGCATAGCGATCATGTCGAGCGCGAGATCGACGCCGCGCTCGCCGCGCTGCAGCCCGATGGCGTGATCTTGACGCCGCCGCATTCCGACAATCCGCTGATCGTGAAATTGCTGACCCATGCGAAAATTCCGTTCGCGCGGATCGGTTCGCTCGGCAGCGACGGCGGCTTTGCCATGACAATGGACGACACAGGCTCGGCCCGGCTCGCGACCGAACATCTCATCGCGCTGGGCCATCGGCGCATCGGCTTCATCGCCGGCTCGCCCGAATACGGGCTGAGCGAAAGGCGCGTGCAGGGGTGGCGCGACGCGATGAACGATGCGGGCCTGCCGTTGAGCGGTCTTCTGGAGGCAGGCGATTTCGGGTTCGAGACAGGGGCGGTCGCGGCGCGCAAATTGTTGCGCAGCGATCCCCGGCCCAGTGCCATCATCGCCAGCAGCGACAAGATGACGCTGGCCGCGATGGAAACGGCGCGCGCGCTGGGTCTCGACATACCGGGCGATCTTTCGCTCATCAGCTTCGACAATACGCCCGTGGCGCGCTTCGTGCATCCGCCACTCACCGCGATCGATCAGCCGATCGCGCAGACGGTGGCGCATGCCGTCGAACTCATCATCGCGGCGCAATCGGGCGAGCCGCTGCCCGCGATGCCGGTGGTGATCTCCGGTTCGCTGGTGGAGCGCGATTCGACAGGCGCTCCGGCCCCGGACCGACGCTGAGGCGAGCTCCCGTCGCCGGGCGGGGCGGCCATCGCAAACCCGCTTGAAGTTTGGGGCGAGCCGTGCGAAATCCCGTTTTGATAACGTTCACGGTGCCGGGCGAGGGTTTGGCATTCGCGACGGACGCAAATATCCGCGCGCCGCAAATCCGTGCCTGAAAACGCGCGGGGGGAGAGGAAGACCATGAAACGATATTTGAGCACGGCGTTGCTCGCGCTGGCCACGACCGCGTGCACGCAGCTTCCCCCGGTTTCGGGCACCGCGCCGATGGCGGGCATTCCTGCGGCGGCGCAGGCAAATCCCGCTCTCTGGCCCGAGGCGCATAGCCCGGCGGCCATCACCGACACGGCGACCGAGGCGAAGATCGACCGGTTGATCGCGGCCATGACCGTGCGTCAGAAAGTCGGCCAGCTCATCCAGGCGGACATCAGCACGATCACGCCGGCCGATCTGGCGGCGTATCCGCTCGGCTCGATCCTGGCGGGCGGGAATAGCGGCCCTTATGAGAACGAGCGGTCGGGCGCGGCGGATTGGGACCGGCTGGTGCAGGCGTTTCGGGACGCATCGCTCGCGCCGCGGGAGCAGGGCGTCGCCGTGCCGATCATCTTCGGTGTCGACGCGGTTCACGGCCATAACAACATCCCGAATGCGACGCTTTTCCCGCATAATATCGGGCTCGGCGCCGCGCATGATCCGCAGATGATCCGGCGCATCGGCGAAGTTACCGCCGCCGAAATCGCCGGCAGCGGCATCGAGTGGACTTTCGCACCCACGCTCGCCGTGCCGCAGGATCTGCGATGGGGCCGTAGCTACGAAGGCTATTCCTCGAACCCGGCGCTTGTTGCATCCTATGCGAAGGAAATGGTCCTCGGGCTTCAGGGGGCATTGCGTCCGCAGGCGGTGCTGAACGCCGACCGCGTGGCTGCGACAGCGAAGCATTTCCTCGCCGACGGGGGCACCGAGGGCGGGCAGGATCAGGGCGACGCCCGCATGTCGGAGGCGGAACTCGTCGCGCTCCATGCGCAGGGCTATCCCGCGGCGATCGACGCCGGCGCGCTCACCGTCATGGTCAGCTTTTCAAGCTGGAACGGCGTGAAGAACCACGGCAACCGCAGCCTGCTGACCGATGTGCTGAAAGAACGCATGGGCTTCGACGGTTTGGTCGTCGGCGACTGGAACGCGCATGGGCAGATCGAGGGTTGCACCGTAACCGACTGCCCCATCGCGATCGAGACGGGACTGGACCTGTTCATGGCGCCCGACAGCTGGAGAGGGCTGTTCGACACCACCTTGCGGCAGGTCGAGGCCGGGCAGATCCCGATGGACCGGATCGACGACGCGGTCCGCCGCATCCTGCGCGTGAAGGCGAAGGTCGGCCTGCTCGACAAGGCGCCCACCGTGCGCCGCGATTATGCCGCGATCGGCGCGCCGGAGCATCTTGCGCTCGCGCGTGAGGCGGTCGCCAAATCGCTGGTTCTGCTGAAGAACAATGGCTCTCTCCTGCCCATCCGCTCCGGTGCGAACGTGCTGGTCACGGGCGATGGCGCCGATAGCATGGCGATGCAATCGGGCGGCTGGACCATCAGCTGGCAGGGCACCGACGTGACCCGCTCCGATTTCACCAATGGGCAGACCATCTGGGAGGGTATCGACGCCGCCGTGCGCGAGGCCGGCGGCACCGCGCACCTGTCCGCCGACGGCAGCTTTGCCGATACGCCCGACGTGGCGATCGTCGTCTTCGGTGAAAAGCCCTATGCGGAGTTTCAGGGCGACGTGCCCACGCTCGCCTATCAGCCGGGCGACAGGACCGATCTTGCCCTACTCAAGCAGCTGAAGGCCCGCGGCATTCCCGTTGTCTCCGTGTTCCTTTCGGGTCGGCCGATGTTTGTCAGCCCCGAAATCAACGCATCGGACGCCTTCGTCGCGGCATGGCTTCCCGGCTCGCAAGGGGCGGGGGTTGCCGATGTGCTGGTCGCGCGGGCCAATGGCGCACCGGCGCGCGATTTCACCGGACGGCTGCCGTTCGCCTGGCCCGCCGACGCCCGCGCGCCGGTCGAGAATCCGCTGTTCGCGCTCGGTTACGGGCTCGATTATACGGATGGCCGGACGGTCGCACAGCTTTCCGAGGATCCCGGCATCGATGTGAAGGCTGCGCTCAACGTCGCGAATTTCTACGAGGCGGGGCGGGCGCAGGCTCCCTGGACCATGAGCGTGACCGATGACGGCGGCAAACGCGCGGTCGGGCCGGGCCTCACGACGAGCGCGAGCCGCATGATCGAGGTGCGCCCGGTGGATCTCAACGCGCAGGAGGACGCCAAGGCGATCGCATGGACCGGGCCGGGCAGTTTCAGCATCGACGGCCCCGCCGCCGACCTGTCCCGGCAGCTCAACAACGCGTTTGCGCTGCGCCTCGACGGGCGGATCGACAGCCTCGGCATCGGGCCGGTTCTGCTCGCGCTCGGCGACCGGACGTTCGACATCACCGATCGTGTGCGCGGCTTTACCCCCGGTCAGCCATTCACGATGAAAATACCGCTGCGGTGCTTTGCCGATGCGGGCGCGGATCTCGCCAATGTCGGCAATGCGCTGCGCATCACGGCAGACCGCGGTTTCGCCATGACGCTGGGCGCGGCGCGCGCCGAGGCGGTGGGCGAGGATCTGGGCTGTCCCGCGCGAGGAGACGGAATGTGAGGGGGAAATTCATGATGTCGAAGCTGACCAGCATTGCCGCGATCTCGCTCGCCCTATGGACGACGACCGCGTGCCAGCGCATGGAGCCGGTCGCCGGGGCGGCGCCGCCGGCGGACGCGATATTCGCCGACGAATTCAACGATGCCACGCTCGACCGAACCCGATGGAATGTCGAAGGGCCGGATTTCTGGGTCAATAACGAGCAGCAGGCCTATATCGATTCGCCCGAGACGATCGCGATCCTGCCCGCCGGATCGGTGCCCGGTGCCGATGATGGCGTGCTCGCCCTGCGCCCTGTGTTTCGCGAAGGTTTCGTGACCCCGTCGGGGCGGGTGGCGGACTTCGTTTCTGGCCGAATCAACACGCAGGGCAAGTTCGATTTCACCTACGGAACCGCCGCCGCGCGGATCAAGATGCCCGATGCGACCGGGGTGTGGCCGGCCTTCTGGATGCTGGGCTATGGCGAATGGCCGGGTGCGGGCGAAACCGACATCATGGAATATGTCGGCGAAAAGGACTGGACCGGGGTCGCCATGCATGGCCCGGGCTATTCGGGCGAAACGCCGCTCGTGAACAAATATTTCTTCGACGATGGCACCGATGTCACCGACTGGCATGTCTATTCGGTGGACTGGTCCCCGACCGCGCTGGTCTTTCGCGTCGACGGGCGCGCGATCTACCGCGTGACGCGCGCGATGGTCGAGCATTACGGCGAATGGGTCTACGACAGGCCGCAATACATGATCCTGAACTTTGCGCTGGGCGGCGCCTATCCGTACAAAACCAATGGCATCCAAACGCCGTATGAGGGCATGCCGCAAGCGACGGTGGACCGGATTCGGCGCGATGAAGTGGCCATGTATGTCGATTGGGTGCGCGTGACGGGATCCGAAAACAGCCGCTGAAAACCGGACGTGGTCGGACCGGTGCCGAGGACTATGGCAGCTCGCGTGGTGACATCGCGCCGGGTCGTTCTCGGAGTTGGCGCGAGGGGGTTTGACTGGCACGCTGCCGCGTCTGCCGCACCGGGGCGACGCCGGCTGTGGGCGCTCGCATGGGTGTCCACGGCAGTTCGCAAAGCGGGTGCGTTCTTTGGGGCGGGGCGCTGTGTAGTCTCCTCGTCTGGCCGAGGAACGGCATGGTTCGGACGCGTTCGCGCCATCGACCTCGCGTCGCGAGCGCCGGAATTCTCGCCAAAGGATCGCCGCGCACGTTCCGGAAATTATCCCGGTAATGGCCTGCTATAACCCGGGTTATTGGCGATTCGCCCGGATGCCCGGCGCAGAATCAGCCCGAATGCTTCAGATAGGCATAGGCCATTTCGGCCAGTTCGGGACGCAAGGTGGCCCACACGTCCGGATCCTCGGCCTCCGGCGAGGCGCCCAGACCGAGCTGCCGGGCGACGGCGGCATAGATGAGGTGGAGCGTCATTTCCGCCTTTAACCTCGCGTTCTTCGACCGGATTTCATCCCGGTAGGACATCATCACCTCGGTCGTTTGTGCCAACGCCGTGTAGGCCGTTTCCTTGCCGGGCGCGGACACCAGCGGATCGATCGCGGCGCGCTGCATGATGACCCGCAACATGCCCGCGTGCTTGCCCATGAAGGCGGTATATTCGCCGATGTATATGGCCAGAAAATCTTTGAGATTGCTGCATTTTCTGGCAACAGAGCGGACCATCGCGGCCTCTTCCTCGATCACCGTTTCCAGTTCCCGCGAGATGACGGCATAGAGGAGGCGATCCTTGCTCTCGAACCGGAGATAGATCGAGCCGATCGAGACGCTTCCACGCTCGCTCACATCCTGCAGCGTGAATTCCTCGCTTCCGCGTTCGAGCATCAGCGCACGCGTCGCGATCAGCATCCGTTCGAACGAGGCAAGGCTGCGCCCCTGTCGTGGCCGGCGGCTGATCGCCGCCTGCGACAGTTTTTCGAGACTCGGTGTGGAGCCGGATGGTTCAGTTCGCATCTCTCACAGAATCATCAAGAGATTAATGACGTCAATTCTAATTCTGATCGTGCGCGCGATTTTAATTTCGGATGGAACGAAAACCCGATGCGATTTTCATTTGTTTCCAATCCGGAATGCCGCCTGGCCGGTGCCGCGTTCGCAGCGCAGCAGGGGTTGGATATGGTTAAGGCGGACCATGCCAATCCCCCTCGAATTGCAAGAGAGAGATGGCGGCGCGTCAATCCCCATTGACAAGGACTGGCTCTTATAAATAGAACATGAATTCTATTTAAAGATCTGGATTAAAAATCCGGCGGAAAAGGGAGAGGTTTGATGAGAATACACCGCTACAGGCATGTCCTGTTCGCGAGCTGCGCCCTCGGCGTGACGGCATCGCCTGCGCTGGCGCAATACAACGAAAACGAGATCATCGTCACGGCGCAGAACCGGTCTCAGAACGTGCAGGACGTTCCGATCGCGATCGACGTCATCGGCGACGAAGCAATCGAGGATGCGGGCGTCACCGACTTCCAGGATCTGAGCCGCATCGCGCCGGCGCTCAACATCACGCAGGACGGTAACTATACCCGTGTCGCCGTGCGCGGCGTGGGTACCAATTCAAACGACGAGGGGCAGGACCAGTCCGTCGCGGTCAATATCGACGGCGAATATATCAACCGCCCCAACGTGCTGAACCTCGCGCTGTTCGACATCGACCGGATCGAGGTGCTGCGCGGGCCGCAGGGCACGCTTTACGGCCGCAACGCGACCGGCGGCGCGATCAACTTCATCACGCGCAAACCCGGCACGACGTTCGGCGCTGACATCAATGCAACCTATGGCAATTACGACCATCGGAAGCTGGAAGGGGGCGTCGACATTCCGATCGGCCCGATCGGCGGCCTTCGCCTCGCGGGCGTGTACAACAAGCGCGACGGCTATTTCTTCCACCCCAACCGCGCGGCTGCGGGCAGCGACAAGGTTCGCAGCGGCACCGCCGACAATGTGGGTGCACGCGCCACGATCAGCCTGATGCCAAGCGATGCGCTGACCGTCGATCTGTCGGGCGAATATGTGCATAACGAGAGTATCGTCGGTGCCTTCGCATCGTACAATTTCAATGCGCCGGGCCAGGGGCCTGGTCCCGACTGCTCGCAGAACGGCTTTGTCGACGCCGCCCCGTTGATTCCGGGTGGGCAGTGCATTCCGGTCAACACCGATATCGCGGACGCTTTCCCCGATCGTTCGACATATGACGGCCCGGTGCCGCAGATCCCGCTCAACCCTAACAAGCAGGACAGCTACGCGGTGCGCGGCAAGGTCCAGTACGACCTTGGGGGTGCAACGCTGACCTACCTCGGCGGATATCGCCGCACGGATCAGGACACCGATCTCGCCCTGCCGCGCTACACGTTCTACGAATTCGCCAACACGGTCGAGACGCAGAGCCACGAGCTTCGCGTGAACGGCACCGCCGGCGCGCTGACCTATCAGGGCGGCGTATTCTATTATCGTGAGCAGCTGAGCAATCTGCGCGGTCTCTACAGCCCGTTCATCGGGCCCAACGGCAGCTTCCTCAACACCTTCACGCGCGACACCGATTCCAAGAGCTATGCCGGTTTCGGGCAGGTGGAACTGGCGCTCAGCGATACGTTCACCGTGGTCGGCGGTCTGCGCTATACGATCGATCGCCGCGACGGCGTGTTCGGGAACTACGGCTTCCGCTTCAACACGCCTCCCGTCGCTCCCGAGGGACCGCCGCCGTCGATCATTCCCCAGAAGCAGGACAACGAGCAGCTGACCTGGCTTGCGGGCGTCAACTATCAGCCCAACATCGACACGCTGATCTATGCCAAGGTATCGACCGGGTACAAGTCGGGCGGTTTCGACAGCGTCGGTCCGTACGATCCCGAAACGAACACGGCATATGAAGGCGGCGTGAAGCTGAATCTTGGACCGACCGGAGAGCATGTCCTGAACGCTGCCGGGTTCTATTACGATTACACGGATCTGCAGACCGCGGTTCTGCTTAATCCGGGTATTGGCCAGCAGGTGTTCAACGCCGGTGCCGCCACCATCTGGGGTTTCGAGGTCGAGGGCAATTTCAAGCTTAGCCCGCTCGACACATTCACCGCCTCGTTCAACTATCTGAACGCGGAATATGACGAGCTGTTCGCGTCCTATGCGATCTTCGACACCGTCAACCCGAACAACAACGGGCTTCCCGACCTGGATCCCGGGCCAGATCTGGTGCAGCCGAACCTCGCTGGCAACACGCTTCCCCAATCGCCCAAGTTCACCATCACGCTGGGCTATGACCACGTGTTCGAACTGGGCAATGCGGGCACGCTCACGGCCAGCGCCTATTCGCGGTTCAAGAGCGAATATTTCACGACCATCTTCAACTATCGGTCGGGCGAGCAGGAAGCCTATACCCAGACCGACCTGAGCCTGAAGTATCAGCCGCTCAGCGAGGTGTGGAGCATCCAGGCGTTCGTCCGCAATCTCGAGGATGAGCAACCGCTGTCCTATGCGAACTTCGTGTCGGCCGGTCCGGACGATAATTTCGACTTCACGTTCCAGGCGCCGCGGACCTACGGCGTGCGCGTGGGCGTGGAATTCTGATTCGAAAGGCTGCCTGTCCGCAGGGGCAGGCAGCCACCGGATCATGAAGGTCAAAAGGCGCCGGCTCATCCCATGGGCGGCGTGGCCCGCGCCTCCGACGGCGTGCGCGTGATCGGACGAAAGGCAAGGCGGTCCAGCATCGCCTTCATCATGGCGGACGATCCCGGCTCTGCCGATCTGTTCTGCTTCGGCGCGCGCGATTACCGGGCGCCGCACTGCGATGCGTTGGCGGCATCGGGGTGAGGTCTACCCATTCCCATGCCAATTTTCCGGCCTGTTCCGCCACGCGGCGCGACAGGGTTCGTCAGAAGCACTTCGTCGGCGACTTGCCTGCCGCTCGATCCGGGCGGCCACGCTAAGCATTGTCGCGCGCATGTCGGCGGCTGAATCCGCGCGACGTCTGGCTGCGCGGCCCGGCGTGGGACGGCACGGCGACGAGGAACTCGCATCCGATCCCGTCGGGATAGAAAAAAGGGGCCGCCTGGCCCCCCTTTTCGTGTCGCGCTTCAGTAGGAAAAGGTTTCCGAGAATGTCTCGTAAGGCACCGGAATGCGCGCTTCCAGCTTTTGCGCGCTGTCGGTGCGATAGGTGTTGTTCATCACCGTGGCGGGCTCGTCCGGCTCGGGCATGAAGATCGGGGCCCCGTTTTCGCCAATATACATGAGGTCCAAATTAAAGGCGTCATCCTGCGCGGCGTCCGCAAACGGGATCCAGCCCATCGAATAGGGCGCACGCGCCACCTCGAAGCAATGGAAGTGCCAGATTTTCCACTCGCCGTCCTGCTTGATGAAGTCGATGCCGTATTTCAGATAGACATTGTGCATCCACACTTTCTTGCCGTCGACCTCGACATCCGGCTCGAACATCCATTCGGGCATGTTCTTGGCGTATTCCGGCGCGGTCAGACCGCTTTCCAGGCCGTTGACGATCCACAGGCCCTTTGCGGTCTTGCCGTCGCCGGCCACCTCGATCACCGGCGTGGTGATATAATGGAACAGCAGCTTGCCGATCGGCGAGGGACGGCCACTGTGATATTCCATGATCTTTTCATATTTCGTGTATTTGCCGAGATTGGAATATTGCGCGCTCATCCCGGGCGTGCCTTCCTTCGCCCAGAGCGGAATGATCTGTTCGTCCTCGAACGCATTGTGCAGATACATGTACCGGGAAAACAGGTTCTCGACCGCCTGATGGTCGCGCGCCGCCGCGGCATCGTCTTCGAGTTGCGCGACCTTCTGCGCAAGCTGCGCCAGGCTGGTGTCGGTCTGCGCATGGGCGGGCACGACAAGCGACGTTGCGGCCAGCACGGCGGCGGGAATGATGCGTCCAGACAGGTATTTCTTCGTTTCTCTCTCCCCTGAGTTGCAATGCCGCGCGCCGGGCAGGCGGGCAGCAGGACCATGATCAGGCATAGCGTGACCACGACGGCGCCTTGCGGAAGCGTGTCCGCTCCGCGAAGATGATGTGGAATTGGCGATGACGATGGCGCCCGGCATGACCCGGATCGCTCCATCCCGTCCGGCCTCTACCAATCGCACCGCGAAGAGCGTGGCGACACGCGTCGTCGCGCTGATGGGCGCGAACAGGCCGGTCGCGCATCCCGCCATGACCGGACGCCCCGCCCATATCGCGAGCGGCGAGGCGATGGTCTTGCCGCGTGCCATGTGACCGGCCCTTCTCATCGATGGTCCCCTCCCCAGAGGGACAGGCGACCCCAGCGCGAGCCCGAAGGCGGCATGTCGTATGGACCCACCGGCCGGGCCGGGGCCGCGATCAGGGAACGTTGCCCTGTTTTGCCGCCGCAGCGATCAGCGCCTCCTTCGGCGCGGTGCGGGTTCGCCCCAGGATCAGGAAGAACACCAGCGCGCCGACCGCCGACAGGATGCCCATCGCAAGGAACGCCTGCTGCATTGAGCCCAGTTGCTCGCGCAGGAGGCTGACCATCAGCGGCGAGGAGAACTGACCGAAGAAGAAGGTCGCCGTCCACACGCCCATGCCGCGTCCGCGATGCGCGAATGGCAGGCGGCTCTGTGCCCAGACGATGAGCGTGGGGATGGTCATGCCAGCGCCCGTCTGCTGCAATGCCATGCCCGCGACCATCCCTTGCCAGTTGGAGGTCAGCCCCATGAGTGCCAGCCCGCTCGCCAAGAGCAGCAGGAACACCGCGACCTGGATGCGGAAGCTGCAGCCTTGCCGTCCTAGGAGCCAGAACAGGCCCGCGCCGGCGAGGATGAAGAGGCTCGGCAATGCGGTGATGCGGCCGATGCTTTCGGGATCGGCGATGCCCAGCTCTTCCCACACGACCGAACCGTTCACGATGAACACGTAATAGATTGCCGAGCTGAACAAGGTCAGCACCGCAATGCCCAGCATCGTGCCCCACGGGAACGCATCGCCCGCCGTGCGGTCCTCGTCCATGCCGAGGTTGCGGCGCACGGTGGCATCGCTTTCGGGTTCGAACATGTAGCGCCACATCGCGATCGCGATGAAAATGGCGAACAGGTAAAGCAGGAAGATCCCGTTCCAGCGCCACGCGGTGAGCGTGCCGGCAAAGAAGATCATGACCGACGATAGCGCCGGACCGACCATCCCCTGTAGCGTGAGCCAGCGGCGGCGACCGTCCTCGGCCCAGTAATCCGCGAGGAGCGTGTTGACCGTCGTCAGGATCGCCGCCTCGCTGAAGCCCAGCAGCAGCCGCGAGGCGTAGATCCAGTCGAGATCTTCGAGGAAAAAGGGAATGACCCCGATAAAACCGTAGGAGAAGGTCGAGATCAGCAGCAGCTTGCGCTTACCAAAACGGTCGACGAGCAAGCCCATGAACAGCGCCGTGACGGCGATCGCGAGGCCCGGCGCGGTCACCATCGAGGGGACCTTGGTTGCCGCGTTCGGGTCGGTCGGCGCGAAATGGCCGATCATGGCCCCGACCGCGGGAAACATCGAAACGATCGCCAATATCGGCAGGAAACCGGCAAGAATTACCGTTATCCCCTGCGGTATTCCCGCCTTGCGTCCGGCTTCGCCGTTGTTGGTCATTCGGTCCCTCCCATCCGTTTTTCCGGTTTCCCGGCCACGCCCGCAATCGCGGACATCGTCATCGGGAACGATTGACCCCTTACCAATTTCAGGCGATAATAGAAGGATGATTTTAATTTGTCGAAAGCAGCTATGAAACGGCTGCCGGCGGGGAGGGGCGATGTCGGATTTGAACAGTGCCGCGGCACGGGCGGGTGACCATTCCGCGGTTTCGGAAAGGCGCAAGACCGTCGCGTTTTTCACGGTTCTTACCGCGGTCGTGCTCGAGGTGGCGGATTCGACGATCGTCAACACCGCGCTTCCGGCGATTCGCGACGCGCTGTCCGCGTCGCCCGCCGCGATGCAATGGATCGTCGCGGGCTATCTGCTGACGCTGGGGTCGCTGCTGCTGCTGGGCGGGAGGCTGGGCGATGCGTTCGGCCATTCGCGGGTGTTCCTGATCGGGGTCAGCGCGTTCGTCCTCGCATCCGTGCTGTGCGGTCTGGCACAGAGCCCGGAGCAACTCGTCTGGGCGCGCATGCTGCAAGGCGCGACCGGCGCGGTGATGGCGCCGCAGACGATGGCGATCGTGCAATTGCTTTACACCCCGCTCGAACGTGTGTCGAAGCTCGCCTATTTCGGTGTGATCGTGGGCCTTGCCGCGATCATCGGGCCGATCGTGGGCGGCGTGCTGATCGAACTCGACCTGCTGGGCCTCGGCTGGCGGCTCGTGTTTCTCATCAATTTGCCGATCGGCGCGCTCGCCGTCCTGGTGGGCTGGGCCGCGCTGCCGCCGCGGCAGGCGGAAAAGGACCTGCGCATCGATCCGGTCGGCGCCTTGATCTTCGCCGCAGGTTTCGGCGGGCTGCTCTATGCCTTGATCCAGGGCGCCGAGGTGGGCGCGAGCCCGGCTCTGGTCGCGCTGTTCGCGGTGTCCTTTGGCCTTGTCCTGTATGGCTGGTTCCGCGCGCGCCGTCGCCGGCGTGCCGGATCGCCCGCCATTATCGAGCCGGGCCTGTTCGGCATCGGGACTTTTAAATGGGGCGTGTTGTCCGCGTTCTGCTTTTCCAGCGCGGCCATCGGTTTCCTGCTGGTGCTTGCCGTCTCGTTGCAGCAGGGGCTGGGATTGAGCCCGCTGCAAACCGCGCTGGTGCATATCCCGTTCGGCGCAGGCGTTATGATCGGCGTCGGGTTCCTCGTGCCGCGCTTGCTGCCGCGACTGGGCAAGGCACTGCCGGTTGCGGGCGGTCTCGCGATGATCGCCGGCACGACGCTTACGCTTCAGGCGATCGAGGGCGGCAACAGTGGCGACCCCATTCTCTATGTGGTGCTGTTGCTGGCCGGAATCGGGATGGGCACCTTGTCCGGTCCCCTCGGCCCGATCGTGGTCGCAGAGGTCGAGCGGCACAACGCCGGCACCGCCAGCGCGACACTGCGCACGGCGCAGCAGATCGGCGGGGCTTTGGGCATTGCGCTTGTAGGCGGCGCCTATTTTTCGGTTTCGGGCGAGGACGCGGCGGCGCGGCTGGCGGGGCTGGATCCGGCCAATGCGGTGATGGCGCTTGCGCTCGGTCTGGCGATTCTGTGCGTGCTGCGTCTGCCTCGGGACATTTTCGGGCAGCGCCGGAATGCGCGGGATTGACCTGCCTCCTCGACCAAATTAGAAGCGTAATTCTAAAATAGCGAACGAAACTCGGAAGAGACACCGTTTCGGTTCAGGCCGAACCTGTCTTTCCATCCCCCCCGCAGAGAGGAATTGCCCATGACCGCCCGTGTTACCGAGATCCGCTATGTCGGATACGGCACCAGCGATTTTGACGCGGAGCGCGCGTTTTACACCGACGACTGGGGTCTGGTCGAGGTGGGGGCGAGCGAGGATACCGCCTGGTTCAAGACGCATGGCCATGACGAACATCACGTGGTGCGCCTGCACAAGCGGGAGAGCAATTGCGTCGAGGTGATCGCGCTGGCGGCCGACAGCCGCGCCGATGTCGACACGCTCCACGCCAGGGTCGTGGATGCCGGGTGCAGGATCGTGCACGAACCGCGCGATCTCGATGCGCCGGGCGGCGGCTATGGCTTTCGCTTCTTCTCGCCCGACGGCCTGCCGTTCGAGATCAGCGCCGATGTCGCCCGGGCGGACAAGCGCGCGATGGAACGCTGGGAAGGCACGCCGGTCAAGATCAGCCATATCGTGCTCCACTCGCCCGATCACCAGGCGATGGTGGCGTTCTTTACCGATGTGCTCGGCTTCAGGGTGAGCGACTGGCTCGGCGATTTCATGTGCTTCCTGCGCTGCAATTCGGCGCATCACCGCATCGCGCTGCTGCCGGGGCCGCCGTGCCTCAACCATGTCGCCTATGACATGCTGACGGTCGATGACATGATGCGGGGCGCCTCGCGGCTGAAGAAGCGCGGGACCGACATCCGCTGGGGCCCGGGGCGGCATACGGCGGGCAACAACACGTTCAGCTATTTCACGACGCCCGGTGGCTTTGCGGTGGAATACACCTCCGAACTGGACGAGGTCGATTTCGAGAACCACGAGGACAAGGTCCACGAACCCGGCCCGCAGGTCATGGACCAGTGGGGCACCGGCGTCGGCGGTCCGCAGACCATGCCCAAGCCCGAAGCGGACCCCTGCCTGTTCACCCCGGCGGAGATCTGAGCCGTGGCCCTCTACTCCCCGTTCAAGAACTATATCTGGAACCTCAGCGTCGCCATCGCGATGGAAAGCGGCGGGCAGGTCGGCGAGATCGTCGACATGTGTCAGCCGATCCTCGACGCGGCGAACGAGGGCGCGGATGCCGGCACGCCCGCGTTCATGCGCGAATGGGCGAAGATGGGCGAGAAGCTGCTCGCCCTCGCGGACGAGGATGCGGCGAAGGGCCGCGCCTTTTCCGCCTCGAACAAGCTGGAGCGTGCCTCGCTCTACCTCTTCACGGCGGAGCGGATGCAGGGCCACGGCCACCCGGGCCGCACGGAGACCTTTGCGAAGGCGCGCGAGGCGTTCGACCGTTCGACCAGGCTCCGCATCAATCGCGAGCGGGTGGAGATCCCGCTCGACACCGGCACGATGCCCGCATTGTGGACCCGCGCGCCGGGCGATGGGGCCATGCCGGCGGTCGTGTTCTGCAACGGGCTCGATAGCTGCAAGGAGCTGCTCTACTGGACCCGCCTGCCCGAGGAGCTGGCGCGGCGCGGCATTTCGACCCTCTGCGTCGATCAGCCGGGCAGCGGCGAGGCGCTGCGGTTGCAGGGTCTGCCGGTCGATCCGCATAGCGAAAGCTGGGCCTCGAAGGCGGTGGACTGGCTGGAGGGCCGCGACGAGGTCGACGCCAACCGCATCGGCATGACCGGCATTTCGCTGGGCGGTCATTTCGCGCCACGCGCGGTTGCCTACGAACCGCGCTTTGCCAGCGGCGCGGTGTGGGGCGCGAACCACAACTGGCGCGAGGTGCAGGACAAGCGCATGCAGCGCGAGGGCGAGAACCCCGTGCCGCATTACTGGGCGCATGTGCACTGGGCCTTCGGCGCCGAGGACCAGGAGGATTTCCTCGAGAAATCGTCCGGGATGAACCTCAACGGCCACATGGACCGGATCACGGTGCCCTTCCTCGTGACCCACGGCGCGAACGACCGGCAGATCAGCCCGACCTATGCCGACGATCTGTACGAGCAGCTCGTCAATTCGCCGCGGCGGGAAAAGGTGATCTTCACCGAACGCGAAGGCGGGGTCGAACATGTCGGCGCCGACAACATGGCCTATGGCCGCGACCTCCTCTCCGACTGGTTTGCAGAGACGCTGGGCGGACAGGCGGGGTGATGCGCGGCGCGGCGACCCGGCGATAAGGACGCCGCATCGCCGCATCGAGGCCGGAACATCGTAACGAGGGACAGGATTCATGGAAAGCAAGGCAGTCAGGCGCGTCGTCACCGGCCATGACAAGGACGGAAACGCAATCATCCAGGAGGACGGCGCGGTGCCGCGGGTGCAGCAGGTCGGCGGCGCGATCGGCCCGATGTTCCACGAGGTGTGGAACACGCGCGCGACGCCCGCACCGATCGATGCGGCAAGCGGCGAACCGGCCGAGGAGGGCATCGTGCTCGCCCCGCCGGCGAACGGCACGCGCATCCGCGTGCTCGACATTCCGCCCGAGGGGGACGGCATCCGCAACATGACGCCCGAGGAAGCCGCCGCCCATTTTGCCGAGATCGGCGCGGGCGCTGCGTCCAATGCGGCAAAGGCCGGCGCGAAGCACGCGCTCATGCACCGCACCGAGACGATCGATTACGGCATAGTGATCGAAGGCGAACTCGTGCTCATCATGGACGAGGGCGAGACCACCGTGCGCGCCGGCGACATCATCGTGCAGCGCGGCACCAATCACGGATGGGCCAATCGCACCAACCAGAATTGCCGCATCTGCTTCGTCCTCATCGACGGCAAATTCAATGCGGAGCTGGAAGGCTGACGCCCATGCGCCGGTCATGCAGGTGCCGTTCCGTTGCGGTCGGCGGCAGGCTTTGCCGGGGTGACGCCGGGCGGGGCATGCTGTCCCGCCGCGGCGCGCGTGCCCTGCATGGGGGCGAGGCTGCGTCACATATGGCCGCGCCCACCATGCCCATCGGTGCGATCATGGGGTCGGGTTTCCTTTCTCGCGGCAATGATGCAGTAACCGGGCCTTTCTGCGTGTCCGAAATCGGCGCCGATGAAATCATTTTTGAGGGCGCGGCACGGGTCGTTCATGCCGGCATGACCGGCCCGGATCCGCCACCTGCAACCCCATTCGTTTTTCCCAATCCCGCCGATCTTCCGGCATAATAAAGGAGCCCATTGCATGGCATCCAAGATCCGCAGGGGCGTCAGCCTCTATAGTTTTCAGGAGGAGATGTTCCTCGGCCAGATGAACGTGGAGGACTGCGTGTCCTTTGCCGCGTCCATCGGCGCGAAGGGTATCGAGGTCCTGCCCGAACAGAACATGCCCAGCTTTCCCAACGTCACCGATGCGGAGATCGCAGGCTGGCACGAGATGCTCGAACGGCATGGTTGCCATTTCACCTGCTACGACATGTTTCTCGACACGAAGCTGCGCAATGACCGTCTGCTGACCGACGAGGAGCAGATCGAGAGCATCCGGCGTGACCTCGTCCTGTGCAATCGCATGGGCATCAAGAACATGCGCGTGCTGATCTTCGTGCGGCCCGACATTCTGGAACGTTGCGTGCCCTATGCCGAGGAACTGGACGTGCACATGGGCGTGGAAGTCCACGCGCCGTGGTATCTCGACCATCCGTGGATCCTGCGCACGATCGAGGTGGCGGACCGGCTCGGCACGAAACATCTCGGCATCCTGCCCGACATGGGCATTTTCATGAAGCATTACCCGCCCGAACTGCGCGGGCGGTTCGAGCGCGAAGGTGCGCGGCCCGAAATCACCCAGTTCATCGTGGACCAGCACGAGGAAAAGGTGATGTGCGAATACACCATCTACGAGGTGGCGGTGAAGATGAAGGGCAATCCGTCCGAAATCCGCATGGCCGAAACGCTGCGCCACGCGCCCTATGCCAATCCCAAGCGGATCGGCGATTTTGCCCCTTATTTCCGCCATATCCAGGCCAAGTTCTATGGCATGACCGAGGATTGCCGCGATCCGGCGCACGCCTATGACGAGGTCATTCCCGAGCTTTTGAAGGCCGGTTGGGAAGGAACCTTGTCGAGCGAATACGAAGGCAACCGCTGGGTGCAGGACGTCATGGAAGTCGACAGCCGCGAGCAGGTCCGGCGTCAGCACGAGATGTTCAAGCGCCTCTTGGGCGAAACCGCAAATGGGCAGGAGGACGCCTGATGTTCGACAAATATCTTATCGATCCCGACAGCGTCACCGACATCGGCCCCCAGGACAGCCCGACCGGTTTCAGCTTCACCACCAAGCTGGGATATTATCGCGGGCTGACGCTTTCGATGCTGGAAGAAATGACCGTGGCGGTCGACGGCGAGGAACTCCCCCGCGAGGCGGTCAGCTTCGACGACGGCAACGGGCCGATCACGCTGGAGGAGATGGAAACCACCTATGACCGGCGCTGGAATTTCGGCGCGCTAGCCACTTTGTCGGTGACCTATCCCGGCGGCTTTCCCAAGGGCGAGCATAAGCTGTCCCTGCGGCAGCGGCTGCGGATCAGCTACATGCCGTTCCCCGCGATGCGCTTTACCGAAAAGACCATCGTGAAGGGATAAAGACCGCGCCGCGGCCTGCCCCGGTACAGGGCAGGCCGCGGCGGTTCGGCGCAGCGTTCCGGCGGACGCCGCCGCCGAACAATATGACGTCAGCCCCGCAAAAAAGAGCAGATCGTGGTGTGGGGCCATCCACACCGGGCTTGAGGCGTGTCGCGACGCTTCGTAGTTTTCATCGGCATTCCCACCCATGTCGCGGGCCATGATCGGGTATCCGAACCCGGCGCCCTCGTCCGAACAGGGCAGAATTCCGATGAAAACGCCAGATTGCGACAGGTTCTATATCGGCGGCGAATGGGTCGCGCCCGCCGGGGCATCCAGCGCCGTTCCCATTATCGACCCCGCCAGCGAAGCGCAGATCGGCACGGTCACATTGGGCAGCATTGCCGATGTCGACCGGGCCGTCGCGGCGGCGCGCGCGGCCTTTCCCGCGTTTTCGGCCACCGATCCCGGTGAGCGGGCGGCGCTGCTGCGCAGGATTGCCGAACTGCTGGACGAGCGCGCGGAGGACATCGCGCAGGCGATCACGCGCGAGATGGGCTGCGCCATCGGGTTTTCCCGCGCGGCGCAGGTGCCGTTCGGCATCGCGCATGTCCGCGCCGCGATCGAGGTGCTCGACCGTTTCGATTTCCTGCGCCGGCAAGGCACCACCGCGATCGCGCGCGAACCCATCGGCGTGTGCACCCTCATCACGCCATGGAACTGGCCGCTGTACCAGATGACCGCAAAGGTCGCCCCGGCGCTGGCGACCGGGTGCACCATGGTGCTCAAGCCCAGCGAACTCTCCCCGCTCAGCGCGCAGATCTTCGCGCAGGTGCTCGACGATGCCGGCGTGCCCGCTGGGGTGTTTAACATGGTCATGGGGGCTGGGCCCGATGTGGGCGCGGCGCTCTCCCGCCACGCGGACGTGGACATGGTCTCGATCACCGGATCGACCCGCGCGGGGGTCGAGGTCGCGATGGCCGCCGCGCCCACGGTCAAGCGCGTCACGCAGGAGCTGGGCGGCAAATCGCCGAATATCCTGCTCGACGATGCCGATTTCGCGAATGTCGTCGCGCCCGGCGTGGCGTCCGCGATGCGCAATGCCGGCCAATCGTGCAGCGCGCCGACCCGCATGCTCGTCCCCCGCGACCGGCTCGCCGAGGTCGAGGCGCTCGCCGTCGCCGCGGCGGAGGCGATGACCGTCGGCGATCCTGCGGACGAGAATACGCTGATGGGTCCGCTCGCCAATCGCCCGCAATTCGACAAGGTGCAGGCGATGATCGAAATGGGCATTGCCGAAGGCGCCAGGGTCGTGTGCGGCGGGACCGGGCGGCCCGACGGGCTGACCCGCGGGTTTTATGCCAGGGCCACGATTTTCTCCGGCGTGTCGATGGACATGCGCATCGCGAGCGAGGAAATCTTCGGGCCTGTCCTGTGCCTCGTGCCCTACCGGGACGAGGAGGATGCCATCCGCATCGCCAACGACACCTGCTACGGCCTCGGCGCGCATGTGCAATCGGCCGATCTCGACCGTGCGCGGCGCGTCGCGCGGCAAATCCGGGCGGGGCAGGTTCATATCAACCTGCCCGCGTGGGACGCGCATGCGGCCTTCGGTGGCTACAAGCAGTCCGGCAACGGGCGCGAATATGGCGTGTTCGGGTTCGAGGAATATCTCGAGACGAAGGCCATGCTGGGGTATTTCCCGTCATGAGCCGCGCCATCTCCGCGCGCCCGGACGCAGCAGGAGAGCACGAATGAGCGAAGCCGTACGCACAGCCGACACGGACCTGCCCGGCCAGACGACGCTGACACAGATCGAGACGCCGTGCCTCGTCCTCGACGCGGACAGGATGGAGCGCAATGTTGCCCGCCTGCGCGAGCGGCTCGACCCGTTCGGCGTGACGCTGCGCCCGCATCTCAAGACGGCGAAGTCGATCGCGGTCGCGCACGCGGTGATGTCCTCGCCGCAGGGGCCGGCGACCGTGTCCACCCTGCGCGAAGCGGAATTTTTTGCCGGGGCCGGCGTTACCGATCTCATCTATGCGGTCGGCATCGCGCCATCCAAACTCGACAGGATCGTGGCGGTGCGCCGCGGGGGCTGCGACCTTTCCCTCGTGGTGGATTCGGTGGAGCAGGCCGAAGCGGTGGCCGCCGCATCGCGCGAGGCGGAGATGCCGATCCCGGTCTTCATAGAGATAGACTGCGACGGCCACCGCTCTGGCGTGCTGCCGCGTGACCGGGAGACCCTTGGCGCGATCGCCGCGGCGTTGACCGACGGGGGAGAGTTGCGCGGCGTATTGACCCATGCGGGCGGAAGCTATGCCGCGCGCGGAGACGATGCGCTCAGGCAATGTGCAGAAGAGGAGCGCCGGGCCGTCGTCGATGCCGCCACGATCCTGCGCGAGTTCGGCCATGCCTGCCCGGTCGTCAGCATCGGCTCCACGCCGACCGCGCATCATGCCGCCAATCTCGATGGCGTGACCGAGGTTCGCGCCGGGGTCTTCGTCTTCTTCGATCTCGTCATGGCGGGCATCGGTATCTGCCGCATGGAGGACATCGCGCTCTCGGTGCTGGGAACCGTGATCGGCCATCAGCCGCGCAAGGGATGGATCCTGGTGGATGCGGGGTGGATGGCGATGTCGCGCGACCGGGGAACCGCGAAGCAAGCGGTCGATCAGGGTTATGGCGTGGTCTGCGACATCGACGGCGTTCCCTATGACGACCTGATCCTCGTCGACGCGAACCAGGAACACGGGATCATCGCGGTGCGCGAGGGATCGGATGCCGTCCTGCCCGATCTGCAGATCGGCGACAGGGTGCGCATCCTTCCCAACCACGCCTGCGCAACCGGCGCGCAGCATGGATCGTATCACGTGGTGCGCGGCGAAAGCCACGCGGTCGAGGCGGAATGGCAACGGTTCGCGGGATGGTAAGGAAAGACATGCGCAAAATCATCGAAACCGACAAGGCCCCCGCCCCCGCCGGCGCCTATTCGCAAGGCGTTCGGGCGGGGCAGACGCTCTATATCTCCGGACAGCTTCCGATCCGGCCGGACCGGGCGCCGCTCGACGACATGGGTTTCGCCGCGCAGGCCCGGCAGGCCATCGCCAACATGCTCGGCGTGCTCGACGCGGCAGGCGGTTCGCCGGCGGATCTGGTGCGGGTCTCTGCCTATATCTGCGGGGTCGAAAACTGGCCCGCGTTCAACGATGTGTATGGCGCGATGCTGGGCGATGCGCGCCCGGCCCGCACCGTGGTGCCGGTGGCGGAGCTGCATTACGGCTATCTCGTGGAAGTCGACGCGGTCGCGATGCTCGGGCAAGGCGGCTGAACGCGGCGGTCATTCCCGTCCGCGGAACTTACTGCCATTGGCATGGTGAATTTTGGAACAATCGACCAGATTCCTTGCAAACTAACATATCCTGTTGGCCCGGCATCGGTCACCATGCATCGGATCAGCGATCACTGTAACGGATGCGAATGATGGCAACTAGCATATCAATGCCGGCAAGCGCGCCACCGGCCGCAGGGCAAACCAACGTCAAGGCGAAGGCGCGTCTGGCCAATATCGACGCGCTACGCGGTTTCGTCATGATCCTCATGTTGCTCGACCATCTTCGAGAAACCTGGTTCGTCAATTACATCGTGGCCGATCCGATCGATGCATCGACGGTTATCCCGGCGCTGGGTTTCGCGCGTTTTGCGGTAAGCTTCTGCGCGCCCATCTTCGTCGCTCTCACCGGGCTTGGCGTCTATCTCTACAGCCTGAACCACACGGTCGAGGAAACGACCTCCTATCTCCTCAAGCGCGGCGCGCTGCTGATCGTGATCGAGCTTGTCTATCTCTCGCCGCTCTACTGGGGCATCGTGCCGCAGCCGACGTTCTGGCTGCAGGTGATCTGGGCGATCGGCATTTCCATGATCGCGCTCGCCGGGCTGATGCGGCTCCCGCGGCCGGCGCTCATCGCGTTCGGCATCGGCATGCTGTGCTTCCACAACCTGCTCGACCCCGTGCGCCTGACGGCCGAGAACCCGGCATTCCCGCTGTGGGCCATCCTTTATCAGCGTGACGTGATCGACCTGCCGTTCGGTTTCGTCGCCAAGACGACCTATCCGATCCTGCCATGGCTGGGCGTCATTTCGCTGGGCTATGTCGCGGGGGCGTGGTTCCGGCCCGAATACCCGGCCGAGCAGCGCAATCGCAATCTGCTGATCCTGGGTTTCGGCATGATCGCAGCGTTCATCCTGCTCCGCACGCTCAACATCTACGGCGACAAGCCGTGGTTCATGACCGAAGGCAATTCGGTGCGCAGCGTGATCAGCTTCATCTCGATGACGAAATATCCGCCCTCGCTGCTGTTCCTCCTGCCCACGCTGGGCGGCGGGGCCCTGCTGCTGGTCCTGTTCGAGAAGATCGAGGATACCGGACTGGTGGGTGCCATCGCGATCTTTGGTGCGGCGCCGATGTTCTTCTATCTTCTGCACCTGACCGTGCTGCGCATCCTGTATCACAGCGCGCTCGGGATCTGGGGGCCGAACAACGGCGGCGCCTACATGTTCGACAATTACCACTGGGTGCTTGCCTGGTATCCGATCATGCTCGTGGTGCTGTATTTCCCGACCGTCTGGTACGCGCGGCTGAAGCGTCGCCGGCGGGACATCACCTGGCTCAAATATTTCTGACAACCGATGCGCGCGTCCCGACGGGGGCGCGCATCTTTTTTCGATCGCGCCGCACCCGTGCCCGTGCCCGTGCGTCAAAGCGGGGCGGGTGGGCGTGTGCCTCGCGCACGTATCGATTCCCTTCGAAAGGACAGCAAAGCATGACGACAATGACCACCTGCCCCAGCTTCATCGACCTCAAGGCGCTGGCGAAGGCGGCACCGCGCGACCGTGACGACCCGTTCGGCACGGGCGCGACCGAGTTCGCTCTCGACGCCGGTCCCTGCACGGTCAAGGGGATCGCGCTCTCCGCAGGCGGAGCCGATGCCGATGCGCCCGGCGGCGACCTGTTCGTGCTGGTCGCGGAGGGCGCGGTGACGCTGACCGGGCCGGACGGAGAGGTCGCGCTTGCAACAGGCGAAGGCGCGGTGATCGCCCGCGGCACGCCGTTTGCCTGGACCGCGGATGCCGACGCGACCCTCATCGGCATGTCCTATCCCGGCGGGGAAGGCGGCCCGCCGCGGATCGTGAAGATCGACAATGGCGCTGCGCTGACGGCGTCCAACCCGCCTGCGGACGATGTGCTGCTCTCCGACAGGCCGTCGTGCCGGTCCAACAATCATTTCCTGTCCGAGGACGGGCAATACAGCTGCGGCGTGTGGGACTCCACGCCCTATACGCGAAGGGCGATCTTCTTCCACCATACCGAGCTGATGCACCTGCTCGCAGGCGAGGTGACCTTCACCGATGCGGTGGGCACCAGCGCGACTTTCTCCAAAGGTGACATTTTCATCATCGAGAAGGGCGCCGAATGCACCTGGGACAGCCAGGTCGATGTGGCAAAGATCTATTCGCTGTTCCGTCCCGCGGCCTGATATGATCCGGCCCGGCTGACCCCGAGGGGCTGGCCGGGCCTACACACAGGGCGCATGCATCGCGGGCCGGGAAACATCCCCGCCCGCGCGCCGATCACAGCCCGCCGATGTCGAGCGGCGACCCGTCCACCAGGCGGGAGAGGCGGAACGGCCGCGGATCGACGCAGGTGTCGGCATCGGTCAGCAGCTCCGATGCCAGCAGACCGATCCCCGGCCCCATGCCGAAGCCATGGCCCGAACACCCCGCCGCCAGCACGAGCCCGTCCAGTCCATCCGTTTTCGAGATCACCGGGACCGCATCGGGCGAACAATCGACCAGCGCGCCCCACGATCCGACGAGTTCCATGTTCGCGAATTGCGGGAAGGCGGCGCCGACATTGGCCATGATCTTGCGCACCAGCCATTGCTGCGGCGCGGGGTCGAGCACACGGGTGCGTTCGAAGATCGTCTCGTCGTTCCTCAGCACCGAGAGCAGCGATTCCGGCCCCGTCACGAAGGACGGACCGACCGCCAGCCTGACATTCTTCAGCCGGCGCATGAACTGCGGCACGAACTCGCGGGCATAGCGTATGCCCTGCGGCGTCAGGTCGATCGTGGCCTTGCCGCTGATCGCGAGGGTGTAGCTGCCGTCGAGGCGGCGCGTCATCGCGAAATCGGGCGCATAGAGGCACGCGCCGACATCGGCGGTCGGCTTGGTGCGCACCGCCGTCTGCCGGACGCCGGCCTGCGGGAAATTGATGCCGTGGGGGCGCAGGAAACGCGAGGCCCACGCGCCCGCGGCACACAGCACGGCGTTCGCCCGGATCAGCCCTTTTTCCGTATGCACGCCGACGACCCGGCCATTCTCGACGTCGAGCGCACGGGCGGCGCAGTTCTGATGAATGGTTGCACCGTGTGCCCGCGCGCCCATGGCGATCGCGGGCCCGGCGATGGCGGGTTCGGCCTTCCCATCGTCGGGGGAGGCGACGCCGCCGATCCACTTGCGCCCCGCTTCGGGAATCAGCTTGCGCACCTCCTCGGCACTCAGCAGGCGGGTATCGACCCCATGATCGAGGCCATAGGGCTGCCAGTCCGACCAGCCCGCGAGCTGCGCCTCGTTATCGGTCGCATAGACGAGGCCGCAGCGGCGAAAGCCGACATCGTGTTCGAGATCGTTGCTGAATTCGTCCCACAGCCGCATCGCCACCGACGACAGCGGCAGTTCGCGCGCGTCGCGGTTCTGCTGCCGGCACCAGCCCCAGTTGCGGCTCGACTGTTCGCAGGCGACATGGCCCTTTTCGATGAGCGCGACCGAAATGCCCCGCCGCGCGAGGAAATAGGCCGCGGTAACACCGACGATTCCGCCCCCCACGATGACGACATCGGCGGATGCGGGCAGCGTCTCGTCGCTGTCTATGCGTTCGACAAACGGTGACATCGGATCTTGACCCCCGTGAATAATGACATGCTGACGGAACATTCCCCTGCGGCGGGCGGCAGGTGATGTCGAATATCGCGCGAATTTCATCCGATTCGCGCGAATCCCGGCTCCGATTTGGCGTTTGGTGACAGCGACCGGCCCACGGGCGCGGAACCCGCACCCGTTTCGAATGCGGCGCGCAGCCGGGTTTCTTTCGCTCGCCGGGGTGCTTGACGGGGCCGCGGGCCGAGGAAATGCCAAGTTGCAATCGGATTACAATATTTCCTGCTGCCACGCCGCGAACATTTGATCAAAATGGCGCGGCAGACGCTTCAAACTCATGCTCAGGGTCAAGGCGGCCTGACGGGACGGCGGGATTCGCCGCGAACGGGGTGAAAAAGGCAAAAGGTCGATCGACGCCGCCGGGGACACGGGCACGCAATTGCCCTTTTTCCGGAGAAACGCACCGGCACCGTCCGGTCGTTTACGCGGCGGTGATGACCGGAAACCGGATTTGTCCGGCTGCTGCGGGAATCCAACGTCAACCGCCGGCGCCCGCGCCGCTACGCTAAGGGGAATGGACCGAATGGTTGGAAGTGTGGAGCCAGAAACGCCCGGTCCGGTCGCGCTGTCCGTGCGCGATCTGCAGGTGGCCCTGCCCGCGGGCATGGACCGGCTGCACGCGGTCGACGACGTCTCCTTCGATCTTCCGCGCGGCAAGATCCTGTGCATCATCGGGGAATCGGGCTCCGGCAAGTCGGTGTCGGCCAATGCGATCATGGGCCTGCTGCCGCGGGCGCTGCGCATCATGTCGGGCCGCATTATCCTCAATGGCGAGGACATCACCGATCTCGGCCCGGACCGCCTGCGCGCTTTGCGCGGCCGGGTCGTGTCGATGATCTTTCAGGATCCGCTTTCCGCGCTCAACCCGCTGATGACGGTGGGCGAACAGATCGAGGAGGTCATGGCCGCGCATGACGTCGGATCGCCCCGATCGCGCGCGGAGAAGGCCCTGTCCCTCCTCGACGAGGTGGGGCTGCCCGATCCCGAGGTCATGTTTCACCAATATCCCTTCCGTCTGTCGGGCGGCCAGCGTCAGCGCGTGATGATCGCGATGGCGCTGGCGCTCGAACCCGCGATTTTGATCGCGGACGAGCCGACGACCGCGCTCGACGTGACGACACAGGCGCAGATTCTCGCGCTCATTCGCGAGATTCAGCAGCGCAAGGGCATGAGCGTCATGTTCATCACGCACGATTTCGGCGTCGTGGCCGAAATCGCCGACGAGGTGGTGGTGATGGAAAAAGGCCGCATCGTGGAGCGCGGCCTGGCGGACAAGGTGCTGAATGCGCCGGGCCATCCTTATACGAAGCAGCTGATCGCCGCCGTGCCGAGGCTGCGCAGCGGCGACCGCGACAGCCATGCGGCGGCGACAGGCGGAACGCAGCTCCTGCAGGTCGAAGGCTTGATGAAGACCTACCGCAGCGCGCGCGGCCTGTTTCAGCCGCCGCGCATCGTGACCGCGGTCAACGACATCTCGTTCGAACTGGCGCCGGGGCGCACGCTGGGCGTGGTCGGGGAAAGCGGTTCGGGCAAGTCGTCGCTCGGCCGGGTGCTGATCAAGCTGCTCGACAATGACGGGGGCAGGATCCTGTTCGAGGGGCGCGACATCGCAGGCCTTTCGGAGCGTGAATTCAAGCCGCTGCGCACGAAGATCCAGATGATTTTCCAGGATCCGTTCGCCTCGCTCAATCCGCGCGCGACGATCGGGTACAGCCTGACGGTCGGCCCCGTCGCGCATGGCATGGAGCAGGACGAGGCGCGCCGGCAGGCGATGGCGCTGCTCGAGCATGTCGGCCTCGATCCCGGCGCGTATGACCGTTATCCGCACGAATTTTCCGGCGGGCAGAGGCAGCGCGTGGGCATCGCGCGCGCGTTGATGTTCAAGCCCAAGCTGCTGATCGCGGACGAGGCGGTGTCGGCGCTCGACGTGTCGATCCAGGCCCAGATCCTGCAACTTCTGGAAGAGATCCAGCGCGAAACCGGGGTGGCGATGATCTTCATCACCCACGATCTTCGGGTGGCGAGCCAGATCTGCGACGAAATCGCGGTGATGCAGAAGGGGCGCGTCGTGGAATATGGGGCACCCTCGCAAATCTTCATGTCGCCCCGGTCGGACTACACGCGCGAACTGGTCGCGGCCATTCCGGGCCGGGATGCAAGCCCGCCAGCCGGGACGACGGCGGCACCGCAGACAGGAATGAACCGATGAGCGACAGCACCACGCGGCGCGGTTTCGACCGGCGCAAGATCCTCGCGGCACTGGCGGTCGGGGGCGGCGGCGTAATCGCCTGGAACCTTGTCAGCCGGCCCGACAGCGGTTCGCAGGCGGCGTCGTCGACGACGGCAATGTCCACCGCGGACGGCGTCGACAGCGTCGTGGTCGGGCTGTCGCAGGAGCCGACCGTTTTCAACCCGCTGATGGTGCATGGCGAAGTGGACGACGGCGTGTTGTTCTCGCTGTTCGATCCCTTGGTCCGGATGGATCCCGACGGGCTGGTGCAGCCGCATCTGGCGGCCGAGGTTCCCAGCCTCGAAAACGGTGGCATTTCCGAAGACGGGCTGCGCTGGCGCGTTCGCCTGCGCGACGATGTGCGCTGGCACGATGGCAGGCCGTTCACCGCTGAGGACGTGAAGTTCACGCTCGAGCTGATCACCGATCCCGATTTTCGTGCCTGGCGCACGTCCGGCCATACGCTGGTGCGGGACATCGAAGTGGTCTCGCCGACCGAGCTGACCTGGCGGATGGAGGAGCCGTTTGCGCCCTATCTGTCCTTCCTTACTGAAACGTTCATCGTGCCCCGCCACATGTTCGAGAACGAGGCCGATCCCAATAATGCCGCCTTCAATCAGGCGCCGATCGGGACCGGGCCGTTCAAATGGGGCGCACGGATGGCGGGCGACCATCTCGAACTGGTCGCCAACCCGGATTATTTCGGCGAGGGGCCCTATCTCGACCTGCTGATCTTCAAATATATCCCCGACATCACCGTGCTTTACACGCAGTTCAAGAGCGGGGGCATCGATCTGGTCGGGCAGGTCTATATCAGTCCCGACAATTACGACGAGGCGCGCAAGCTGCCCGGCATGGTGGTCGAGCCGGTGCTCGCCTCCTCGGTGGAGTCCTTCTACCTCAATCTTGCCCGGCCGCAGTTTCGCGAACTGGCCGTGCGGGAGGCGCTCTATGCGGCGCTCGACCGGGAGGCGATCATCGGTTCGCTCTATCACGGCGTGCCGCAGATCACCGAAACCTTCATGCCGCAGCAGTCGTTCTACCATAATCCCGACCTGCCGGCGCAGGAGTACAATCCGGAAAAAGCAAGAGCCATCCTCGATGCGGCGGGCTGGCGGCCGGGGGCCGACGGCATCCGGGAAAAGAACGGCGTGCGCCTGGCGTTCGAGAATTCGACGACATCGGGCGATCATCTGCGCGAAATGGTGCAGCAATATCTGCAGCAGACCTTCCGCGAGATCGGCGCCGAGATGACCATCGCCAACCTGCCGCCTGCCGTGATGTGGGGCGATTTCTGGACGCAGTCGCGCTTCGACAGCGTGATCGTGGGCAGCACCTATCTCATCGGCGCGGACCCGGACGTGACCAACCGCCTGCACAGCAAGTCGATCACCGCGCAGGGCGGCAGCGGATCGAACAACGCGCAGTACAAGAACAGCGAAGTCGATGTCTTGCTCGACAAGGCCGCGCGGACCTTCGACGTGGAAGAACGCCGGAAACTCTATTTCCGGGTGCAGGAGATCGTGCGCCACGATCTGCCGCTGCTTCCGATATTCCAGTACAAGAACGTCTTTGGCCGCAGCGCGGACATCAAGGGGTTCGAGCCGAACAGCAACACGCGCACCGAATCGTGGAATGCGGCGAGCTGGTATCTGGCCAATGGCGACAAACAGCCCGGCGGGGAGCGTGATCCGGTCCGGACCTCGTCACGTGCGGGGCCGGTTTCGCGCCTGCCATCGCAAAAGAAGGAGGGCTGAATGCTGCGTTTCCTGCTCAATCGCATCACGCAGATCATCGTCCTCCTGGTGATCGTGTCCGTGATCGGATTCTTTATCCTCAACCTCATTCCCGGCGGGCCGCTAGCGCAATATGCGCTCGACCCCGGCATGACGCAGGCCGATATCGAGCGGTTGAAGGAACAGCTCGGCCTCAACCGGCCGCTTTACGTGCAATATTTCGACTGGGCGTGGCGGCTGGTGCAAGGGGATTGGGGACAATCCTTCCGCGACGGCACCTCGGTGCTCAGCGTGATCGGCCGGCATCTGTTCGCCACGCTCCTGCTGATGGGCTCCTCCACGGTGATCGCGGTCGCGGTGGGCACCTGGGTCGGCATTCGCGGTGCCACCCACCGCTATTCCACCTTCGATCACGTGGCGACGATCGCTGCGATGGTTGCGCTGTCGATCCCGACCTTCTGGTTCGGCCTGGTCGGCATCTACATTTTCTCGCTGCAACTGGGCTGGCTGCCGGCGGGCAACATGTACACGGTCGGCGACGAATCGGTGGGCGACTACCTGCTCCATCTCATAATGCCGAGTGTCGTGCTGGCGCTGGTACATATCGCGATCTGGAGCCGTTACATGCGCACCGCGACGCTGGACGTGATCAACCAGGATTTCGTGAAAACCGCCCGCGCCAAGGGGGTGAGCGAGCGCCGCATCCTGATGAAGCATGTGGTCGGCAATGCGTTGCTGCCGATGATCACGCTCGCCGGGATGCAGTTACCCGCGCTGCTCACCGGTGCGCTGGTCACCGAGACCGTGTTCACATGGCCCGGCATGGGCCGCCTCTTCCTCGATAGCATCAGCTATGGCGATTATCCGGTGGTGATGGGGCTGCTGATGTTCTCGGCCATCCTCGTCATCTTCGGCAATCTGCTCGCCGATATCGCGGTCGCCATCGTCGATCCCAGGATACGCCTGAGTTGAGCGCGCCTGTCCGAACCGAACCGATGCGCTACCGGAAACCACCGCCGAAACGCGCGGAGCAACTCTTGTGCAAAGCCCGCCCCATGTCCCAAAGGAGGCATCCCGAATGACCGCCGTTTCAGCCAATCCGGGACGGACCAGCTGGTGGAAGAACCGCACCGTGCGCCGCTTCGCGAACCATCGCCTGGCGCTGCTGGGTTTCACCATGATTACGGTCCTGACGCTTGCATGCTTTATCGGGCCGTTCTTTCTCCCGCACGATCCGCTTTACATCGACCTCGGCGTGCGGTTCACCCCGCCGCTGACGGGCGACTATTATTTCGGGACCGATCCGCTGGGCCGGGACATTGCGGCGCGGTTGATGATGGCGGGCAGCGTTTCGCTCATCGTGGCGTTTTCGGCCATGGTGATGTCGACCTTGCTGGGGACGCTGGTGGGGCTGGTCGCGGGCTATCGCGGCGGCTGGGTCGGCGCGGTGCTGATGCGGACGGTCGACGGGTTCCTCGCCTTTCCTTCCATCTTCCTGCTGCTCGCGCTCGCCGCCGCTCTCAAACCGACGCCCACGATGGTCACGATCATCATCGCCGTGACCGGGTGGATGGAGGTTGCCCGCATCGTCGAGGCCGAGGTCCGGTCGCTCCGCGAACGTGAATTCGTGCAGGCCGGGCGCATGCTGGGGCTGGGCGGCACGCATATCATGCTGCGCGAGATTCTGCCCAACGCGATGGGGCCGATCATCGTCGCCGCGACGCTGACGGTCGCGCGCGCGATCCTGCTGGAGGCCTATATCAGCTTTCTGGGCTACGGCATTCAGCCGCCGTTGCCGAGCTGGGGCAACATGCTGGGCGGGGCGCAGCAATATCTGGCGACCGCGCCCTGGCTGGCGATCATTCCGGGCGTCGCGATCACCATCGCGGTCACCAGCTTCAACTTCGTCGGCGATGGCCTGCGCGACGCGCTCGACGTGCGCGACGACCGGAGCTGATCCCCATTCAAGGGCGCAGACCCGTGCGCCGCACTAAGACCAGAAGAACAGGCAATCCATGACCAAGACCTCTTCCGCATCGTCCTCTGCCGGAATGATCGAGATCGTGCCGATGACGTCCGAACATCTGCCGCAGGCCCTGTCCCTGTCGCAGGATGTGCAATGGCCCTACCGGATCGAGGATTGGGAGGTCGCATTCGGCCTCGGCCACGGCTTTGCGGCGGAGATGGATGGCGAACTGGTCGGTACGGCGCTGTGGTGGCCGTATGCGCCCGATTTCGCCACGGCGGGGATGATCATCGTCTCCGAAAAGGTGCAGCGGCGCGGCATTGGCGCGCGGCTGATGGAGGCGCTTCTGTCCGATGCGGGTGAGCGCCGGGTGGTCCTCAACTCGACGGTCGAGGGGCAGAAGCTCTACCTCGGCACGGGGTTCGAACCCTATTCCATCGTGCTGCAGCATCAGGCCGTGCTCAGCCGGGCGCCGGAGGTCGATCCGTCGGTACCGCTGCGCAAGGCGGAGGCGGAGGATGACGATGCGATCCTGGCGATCGACCGCGCCGGCGCCGGGATGGGCCGCGAGGCGCTGATCAAAGCGATGCGCGAGGGGGCCGAAACGCTCGTCGTCGACAGGGGCGAGGGCGCCACCGGCTATGGCGTGGTGCGCCGCTGGGGGCGCGGCGTGGTGGTCGGGCCGGTCGTTGCGCAGGACGCGGACGATGCCCGGGCGCTGATCGCGGCGCTGGCGGGGCGGCATGTCGGGACTTTCGTACGGATCGACGTCACCGAAAGCTGCGGGCTTGCCCCGTGGCTGGAAACGCTGGGCCTGCCGCGCGCGGGGCGGGTCGTAACCATGGCACTCGGAAAGCCGCCCGAACCGGATTCGTCCGCCACGCTCTTCGCGCTCGCCAATCAGTCGCTCGGCTGAACGCGCGGGGACAGGTGCCTAGCCGCTGAACAGGCTGTCAATCGGGTAGGTTTCGCGCACGATCGGCGAATCGAGGATGATGTAACTGAAATATTTCGATATTCCTGCATCGCTTTCGAGCAGGTCTTCGATGATGCGCTGATAATGGCTGACGCTGCGCGCGACCACTTTCAGGAAATAGTCGTAGCCGCCGCTGACGTGATGGCATTCCACGATTTCCGGCACCGTCCGCGCCTGCGCGAGGAAGCGCTCGAGATCGGCGTTGCGGTGATCGGAAAGCGTGACCTCGGTAAAGACCATCAGGAAATCGCCCAGCTTTTCGAGCGAAATCCGCGCGCCATAGGACTTGATATAGCCGCGCCCCTCCAGCTTCTTGAGCCTGTTGAGGCACGGGCTGGCGGAGAGCCCGATCGCATCGGCGAGGGCGACATTGGTCGCGCGCCCGTTCTCCTGAAGATAGGTCAGGATCTTGAGATCGAGGCTGTCCAACCGTTCCAAATGCATCCCTCGCGGCCAATCGTTCGGGATCGTCCCCGAGCGTCGTGCATCATAGGGCGCTTGTGCCGCGCAATTATGCCGTGACATGCGGCGCACATGCATGCATTCGCCGTGCCTGTGCCCCTCCAACGGCACATCCTGCCGCACGACCTGCCGTAGGCTGTACGGCAAGGGCGTGCGGGCGCATATCGCCATACATGCGAACCCTGGCAGCGGGAGTGTTTGAAACGCAATGAATCTCGACCGGATCGATTTGAAGATCATCCGCACGCTGCAGAACGAGGGCCGCATCAGCAATGTGCAGCTCGCGGATGTGGTGGGCCTGTCGGCGAGCCCCTGCCTTTCGCGGGTGAAGCGGCTCGAGGCGGCCGGGGTCATCGTGCGTTACGAGGCGCAGTTCGATCTTGCCCGGCTGGGCGATTTCGTCGCGGCCTATGTGCAGATCTCGATGAAGAACCACAGGCGGGAGACCGCCATGCGTTTCGAGCGCTATATCACGCGTGTCGATGAGGTGGTCGAATTCTACATGGTCAATGGCAAGTTCGATTATCTGATCAAGGTCGTGGCGGAGGGATATGATGGCCCTGCCCGCGTGATCCAGGAGCTGTGGCAGGCGGATCTGGATATCGAGAGCTATTCCGTGTTCGTGGTCTCGGCCACGCCGATCAGCCACCGGCCTTTGCCGCTGGGCGACTGATGTTCTGCAAAATCGACATCAATAGCAAGAATCTTCCTTGGATCATGGCATAGACGGGTGAAATCGCCGCATTCGCGGGATTAGCCTTGCCAAGGTTCCAATCAACAAAGGTAAAAACGGCGATGTTCAGGCCCAAATTCATCAGCTTCGATTGCTATGGCACGATGATCAACTTCATCATGGGCCCCACCGCTCGTGACAGGTTCGCGGATCGTGTCCCTGCGGACAGGATGGACGATTTCGTCGATTCCTTCCGCGGCTACCGGCTGGACGAAGTGCTCGGTGCGTGGAAGCCATTTTACGATGTCGTCGCCAATTCGGTCGAGCGGACGTGCAAGAAGCATTCGATCCCCTTCACCAAGGCGGACGTGGACGCGATCTACGACGCGATCCCCTCGTGGCAGCCGCACCCCGACGTTCCCGAGCCGCTGGGCAGGATCGCGGGCGAATATCCGCTGGTGATCCTCTCGAACTCGATGAAGGATCTCATCCCCTATAGCGCGCAGAACATCGGCGTTCCCTTCCACTCGGTGCTTACGGCCGAGGAGGCGGGCGCCTACAAGCCGCTGATGCGTCCTTTTGAATACATGTTCGATACGCTCGGCTGCGGGCCGGAGGACATGATGCATGTCTCGTCCAGCCCGCGCTACGACCTGATGACGGCGAGCGACCTCGGGTTCGGGGCGAAGATCATGGTGGATCGCGGGCACGAACCGCCGACCGATCATTTCGGCATCAAGCGGATTCGCGATTTCAGCGAACTGCCCGGATTGCTGGGCCTCTAGATTGCGGTGGAGCCGAATGTCATGACCGGGTCGCCCATGGCAGGCAACGGGGGTTTCGCATGGTGAGGCCCGTGAAGCTGGACGCCACCGATCTTCGGATCATGACCGTGCTGGAAACCCAGGGCAGGATCACCAATTCCGCGCTTGCGGAGGCGGTGGGCCTGTCCCCCAGCCCGTGCCTGACCCGTGTGGACCGGCTGGAAAAGGCCGGGATCATCACGGGCTATGCCGCGCGCATCGACAAGGACGCGATTGGCGAGCTCGTGACCGTCTTCGTCGAGGTCACGCTCCACGATCGGCGCATGGGCACCGTGTCCCGGTTCGAGCAGAAGCTGAAGTCGATGGAGGAAATTGCCGAATGCGCGATGGTTTCGGGCCATTGCGACTATATCCTCAAGATCGTGGCGCGATCGGTGACGCATTATCGCGAAACGGTGATGAAGCTGGTCGAGGAAAGCGGGCTCGTCGATCGGTACTTCAGCTATTTCGTGGTGCGCGAATTCGAACTCGAACAGCGCAGCTTTCTGAACAGTGCGCAGATCGGCGAATAACCGCGGTGCCGGCCGCCCCGTGTCTTTGCCCCATATCCCGGCGGTAAGTGAAAGCGATCTGCCACAACGGCAAGTTCGGCATATTGTTCGGTCGCCGCGCGTCCAGACGATGGGTGTAAACCTGCCGCCACGCTTCAGCCGGTAACGATCCGGGGACCGGAAGAGGCATCGGCGCCAGCGTCCCGATAATCGACAAACAGCGGGCAACGACATGCTACTGGACCCAACCCTCACGACGCAGCCGCCGACGACCGCGGCCCCGGATGCCGAGGCCCTTGCGCTCGAGCATTACGGGAAGGTGTTGACGGCGCACGAGCTTACGGGCGAGCGCGACCGCAATTTTCACATGGTTGGCGACAACGGCGAGCAGTTCCTGTTCAAGGTCGTCAACCCCGCCGAACCGGCCGATATCGTCCACCTGCAGAACGGCGCGCTGAACCATATCCGCGATTTTGCCCCCGCTCTGCCCGTGCCGCACCCGGTTGCGGCGGGCGACGGCGCCTATCACGCCTCGATCACGCTGGCCGACGGGCGGGCCACGCTGGCCCGGATGCTGACCTACCTGCCCGGCCTGCCGCTCAGCAAGGCGCCGCGCAGCCCGGCGCAGCGTCGCGCGCTGGGGCAGTGCCTCGCCGAACTCGACATCGCGCTGCAGGGATTCGAGCATCCGGCCGCCAGCCATGAACTGCTGTGGAACGTATCGACCGCGCATCGCCTCAAAGGCATGATCGACAGTATCGCCGACCCCGGCCGTCAGGCGATGGTCCGCCGCTTCATGGCGCATTACGAGGCGGAGACCCTGCCGCGTCTGGGCGGGCTTCGCGCGCAGGTCATCCACAATGACTTCAACCTCGGCAACGTCCTGGTCGAACCCGACGATACCGACAGCGTCGCCGCGATCATCGATTTTGGCGATGTCGTCCACGGCCCGCTGGTCGGCGATATCGCCACCGCCGCGGCCTATCAGCTGACCGATGCGTACGATCCGCTCCTCAACGCCGCCGAGATGATCGGCGGTTACGATGCGACGCTGCCCTTGCTCGGCGAAGAGCGGGACGTACTGGCCGACCTGGTGATCGCACGCCTTTTCGTGACGGTGCTGATCACCGGCTGGCGGGCCGAACGCTATCCCGAAAATCGCACCTATATCCTGCGCAACAACGGGCCGGCATGGGCCGGGCTGGACCTTTTCGACGGCATGTCGCGCGACGATGCGCGGGGCCGGCTGCTGCAATTCTGTTCGACTGGAGAGTTCTGATGAACGTGATCGACGTATCTTCCCACAACGCTTTCGTTCCGGGCGAGGTCGAGCTTGAAGACGACAAGCTGCGTCTGATCGAGGAGCGCAACCGCCTGCTCGGCCCGGCCTATCGCCTGATGTATCAAAAACCGCTGCATTTCGTGCGGGGCGAGGGTGTGTGGCTCTACGATCCCGACGGGCGCGCCTATCTCGACACCTACAACAATGTCGTCTCGCTCGGCCATTGCCAGCCCGACGTGGTGGAGGCGATCCAGCAGCAGGTGGCGACGCTGTGCACCAACACCCGCTACATCCACGAGACGATCCTGGAACTGGCCGAAAGCATGCTGGCGACGGTTCCGGGCAGCGACCTTTCGCACATGATGCTGACCGGTTCGGGCAGCGAGGCGAACGATCTTGCCTATCGCATCGCGCAGGTCCGCACCGGCGGCACCGGCGTCATCATCACCGAAATGGCCTATCACGGCATCACCGACGCGGTGTCGAAGTTCTCGGCCACGCTGGGCCAGGGCGTGCCGCTGGGTGCGCATGTCCGCTGCGTGCGGGCCCCGGCTGGCTATCGCTATGGCCCCAACACCGCCGAACGGTTCCAGGCCGATGTCGAGGCGGCGATCGCCGATCTGCAGCGCCACGGGATCAAGCCCTGCATGCTGATCGTCGACACGCTGTTCACGAGCGACGGGATCCTGCCCGAAGAGGCCGGTTTCCTGAAGGGTGCGGCAGAGGCGATCCGCAAGGCCGGCGGCCTATTCGTGGCCGACGAGGTGCAGCCCGGTTTCGGCCGCACCGGCGACACGATGTGGGGTTTTCAGCGCCACGGCGTCGATCCCGACATCGTCACCGTGGGCAAGCCCATGGGCAACGGCCAGCCCATCGCCGGGCTGCTGACGCGTCACGACGTTGTCGAACAATTCGGCAAAAGCTCACGCTATTTCAACACCTTCGCCGGTAACGCGGTGTCGTGTGCGGCGGCGGCGGCGGTGCTGAAAGTCATTAAGCGCGATGCCATCATGGACAATGCGCGCGACACCGGGGCCTACCTGCTGAGCAAGGTGGAAGCCCTGCGCGACAAGCACGAGAACCTGGGCAACGTGCGCGGCGCGGGCCTGTTCGTCGGTGCCGACATCGTCACCGACCGGGAGACGGGCGGCTACGATCCGAAGCGCGCGACGCAGGTGGTGAACGCGATGCGCGAAAACGGCGTGCTGATCAGCATCGCGGGCATGTACCACAATATCCTGAAGATCCGCCCGCCGCTCGTCTTCACGCGGGAGAACGTGGACCTGTTCGTCGACGTGCTGGATCAGGCGCTGGAAAGTTCGAACGGCTAGCGTCGGCCCGCCGCTCTAGAGCAAACCGCCGCTGTGCATGAAGGACGGGGCCGGATCGCGATGATCCGGCCCCGTTTTCTTGGCCGACGCTCAGGAAACGATGCCGGGATCGCTCAGCCCGATGATCGCAACGAGGATGAAGATCGCAAAGGCGCACGCCGTCTCGAAACTCAGCGACACCGCCAGCCTGCGCTCCGCACCCGCTTCGCCCGATCGGTAGGCGGGCGTCAGCTTCCAGCGGTTGAGACTGGCGAGACCGAGCATTGCACCAAAAAGCACCAGCTTCGCGATCAGCAAAAGCGACCACCGGCTGTCGAGGGCGAAACCGTGCCGCGCGATCAGCCAGCCATTGATCGCGCCGGTGATGGCCAGGGCCGCAACGACGATCGTGCCGGTCGTCGCAAATGCCTCGAGCCGCGCGACGGCCTTCGTGCGCGGCGCCGATCCGATGCCGGGCCGCGCCACCGAGCCTAGAAACACGAGAAGCGCCCCGACCCAGACCGACGCGGCGACCAGATGGACGGCGTCAAACGCGCGCTGAATGTCGCCGGCCGTGCCTTCGGCGGCGCCGGCATGCCCGGTCCACGCCCCCGCGATCGAGATGACGCTGGCCATCAGCCCCAGCCACAATGTCCGCGGATAGAGCGCGGCGAGCAGCAACACGCCCAAACAGGCCGCGAGCCGCGCCTTGAGCACCGGGCCGATGGGCGTCGCATCGGCGACGACGGAAAAGGTCGCATAATCGAGATCGCCAAGCGGCGTTGCGGCCATGGCCGCGATGCTGGACGCGGCCCACCACGCCGCGGCGGCGGCGGCGGCAACGGCGCCAAGGCCAAGGCCCAGACGCGCCGTACCGCCGACCCGTGTCCGGCCCGAAATGCGCAGGTAAAGGGGCACGCCGGCAAGGCAAAGCCCGATGATATAGAGCGCGGAGCGCGCCAGGATCACGTTCGTATCGTCCATGTGGCGCGCTCCCCTGCGGCTTACTTGACGGTGAAGCTATGCTTGCCTTCGATGCGGTGCTGATCCGCCGCCACGACGTGCCAGCTCAACAGATAGGTGCCCGCGGGCAAAGCGCGCGGAAGCGAAACCATCATGGTCTTGCCCGAGATCTTCGTTTCGAAGCCCTTCACCGGCATCGGCTTGTGATTGGCCATGCGCGGCATTCCGGTCATGGTCAGTTCGACCCCCGACAGCGGCGCGACGAGATCTTCGGAGAATGTCAGGCTCAGCGTCGTGGGCTTGGACACCGTCGCCTCGGCAGCCGGGGTGGCCGAAACCAGACGGGGATGGGCCATGGCGGTCATCGGCGCGGCAAGAGCGGCGACAAGCGCGAGGGGGGCGATGAGGAATTTCATGGGACGTCCTTCTTGAAAAACACGGGTTGCAGGCCGTGCCGACAGCGGCTTTCGTGGCCGGGCACATGATATGATACGCGGGCGGGCGGCCGATCCCTCGAAAAAAATGCGGCGAAAAACATGCGGCGCAATAATTTTTCGGCATCGGGGGTGAGGGAATCTTGCGCGCTTCGCGTATGGACAGTGAGCGAAAATTGAAGGGCACGAGATATGGACCGGATCGACATCATGCTGGAATCGCTGCGGGATGACGATGTCCCCGCCGGGCTGGCCGGCATCGACGCCGCGGTCATGGACGGGCTGTCCGCACGGCGGGAACGCGACTTCACGCGCCGCGGGATGATGCTGGCCGCGTGCATCGCGGCGTCGGCGGGGCTGGCGCTGGGGCTCGACAGGGGGGCGCCGGTTTCCGACGAGCCGCTTCTCGGCGTGCCGATGACGGCGCCGTCGCACCTTCTGTACGGCTGATGCGCGCGGCGATGCGCTATGCGCTGGTGGCCGTGGTCGCGGTGGTCGCCGCACTGGCCGCGCTGTGGATCGCGCAGGGTTTGCCGACGCGCGACGGCGGCGGGGGCGGGCGGCTCCACGCGATCATGCACGAGGAACTGCGCCTCGATCCCGAACAGGACCGCGCGATCGACCGTCTGGAGACGAAATTCGCGGCGGAGCGCGAAGCGCTGGAGGCCGAGCTTTCCGCCGCCAATCGCGAGCTTGCACAGGCGATGGTGCGCGAACATCAGTATGGTCCCGCGGTAGAGCGGGCGGTGGATCGTTCGCACATGGCGATGGGCGACCTGCAAAAGGCGACGCTGAGCCATGTCTTCGCCATGCGGGCAGTCCTCCGGCCCGAGCAGGCGACGGTCTTCGACAAGGCGGTCGCCGAGGTGCTGATCGAACCGGCACAAGACTAGCCGGTCGTGCCCGCGACGCCCCCATTCGCAGACGACACAGAGGCCGTGGCGGCGGCGCTGCGCGGACGGCAGGCAGGCTTCGGCTGGTTGATGCAGGAGCACCGCGACGCGGTATTCCGCTATGTCCGGGGTCATGTGCGTGACGAGGGCGAGGCGCTCGACATCACGCAGGAATGCTTCGTGTCGGCCTTTGCCGCGCTGCACCGCTTCGACCCGGCGCGCAATTTCCGCACATGGCTGCTCGCCATCGCGGTCAACAAGTGCCGTGACTGGGCGCGCAAGCGGGCGGTGCGCCGCTTCTTCACCTTTGCCGCGCCGCTGGACGATGCATTGCCGCTCGCCGACGATGCGCCCGATCCGGAGGCCGCCACCTCCTCGGCACAGCAGGTCGAGAGGATCCGCACGGCCTTGGCGGCCCTCCCTGCAAAGCTGCGCGAGCCGCTGCTTCTCTGCACGCTGGAGGGGATGAGCCAGGCCGATGCGGCCGACGTGCTGGGCATCAATCGCAAGGCGGTCGAAACCTGGATCTATCGTGCCCGCGCGAAGCTTTCCGAACAGCTGCACGAGGGATGACGGCGCAGCGGGTGCGGGGTGTTATCGCCCCGATGTGCCGTGCTGCTTGCTTCCCGTTTTGATCGGCGGGTGCGGCAAGTTCCCTTCCGCACTAGCGCGGTCGCCCCGTCCGGTCGGGGTGCAAAGGCGCGCCCATCGCGTGACCGCGGCGGCGACATGTGGGCTGCCCTTCGCGCTGGCGGTGTCTGCGGCGCGGCGGCCTGCGTCACTCATCCTCCCGAGCGAAGGGCGGGGTATCCGGCCCGCCGCGCTCAATACGCTGAAGAGGCTGTCCGCGATGCTCAGAGACGGGCGGCAAGGGTCCTTGCCGTGGAGACGGCGGGTCCGGGCACATCTGTAGCAACCCATTGCTACGCGTCGGCACATTCATGCGAATGCCAGTCGAAGCCGTCCGGCACGGTCCCGCCAATGACGCGCGATTTTTGCAGCGATCGCGTGCGCGTCCCTTGCGCTGTGCGTGACGGGCGCCGCCGCGCCGCCGCCGCACATGACATGGGCCTGACGCATGAAGCGCGTTCCCGCATTCGAAGCGAGAGGCGGGGTGCGCCTCATACATCATGTCCGAACCGTGCATGCGCATGGGGGCAAGATGACCGGACGGCGGCTTTGGTCGGAGGCAGATTCCAGGTCTTGAAAAAATGCGCCACGGATCGGCGGTTTGACGGCACAATCCGGGTCGGTGCACCATTAAGAACAGGATTATCTGCCTGAAAAACCCGCCATCTTTGGGCGATGAACAGGATCCTGATCGCTGCGCTTTGCGTCAGTTGCATGTTGGCAGTTCCGGCGATGGGCCAGACCGTGACGACGGAACTCGACCTGTTCGAGGTACAGGAGGGAAAGGGTGACGATCCCTTCCTGTTCGATTCCGCGATCACCGTCGCGGGGGATGAATTTGCCGGGGTGCTGATGACCGAAGGCGGGCACGATTCGATCCATTTCAACGTGCATGCCGTGACGAGCCAGGCGCTCTTCGCCTATATGCCCAATGGCAGCACGACGCTGATGGCGGGGGCCCGGCATGATTTTCGGCCCGGCCGCGACCTTTCCTATGCGAGTTTTGCCGTCACCCACACCTTCAATGCGATTCTGGCGGGCGAGCATTTCCTCTTCATCTCGCAGGACGGCGATGTGACCGGGGCGGGTGAGGTGCTGGCATCGGTGTCGGTCAATGCCGCGCTCACACTGGAGCCGCGCGTGGGGCTCGGCTGGGCGGCGCAGGACATCGCGCGCGAGGATACGGCGGGCGGGTTCAGCGACGTGCAGGTTGCCGTGCGTTTGCGGCAGTCGGTCGGGCCGGTCTTCAACGTGTATGTCGGCGGCGTCCATGAACGCCTGCTCGGCAGGTCGCGCGACATTGCGCAGACTGCGGGCGATCGGCCCGATGCGACCCGCTTTCTCGTCGGGGGAGGGTTCTTCTTTTGATCCGTGTCGCGGGCCAGCTTGGCAAACATGCCGATTTCGCATTCGAAACGGTGGAATATGTCGCGACGAACCTGCCAACCCATCAGGCATCGCCCCATCGACAGACCCCCCGGACCAGCGAGGATCAGAATATCCGATGAACCCTGCGATCAAGCGCATCGACAGCGATGAAACCCTTCCCGAGGCTGTGGACGTCGTCGTCGTCGGGGGCGGCATCATCGGCACCTGCGCCGCCTATTACCTGGCGCAGCGCGGCCATTCGGTTGCCCTGGTCGAAAAAGGCTATCTGGGCTGCGAACAGTCGAGCCGCACATGGGGCTGGTGCCGACAGCAGAACCGCGACCGGCGCGAAATGCCGCTGGCGATTCTTTCGCTCCGCCTCTGGGATGCGTTCAATGGCGAGATCGGGTCGGATGTCGGCTTTCGCCGCACGGGCCTCGTCTATGCCACCGATGACGAGAAACAGCTCGCCGGCTGGGCCGCGTGGCGCCCGGTCGCCGAAGAATTCAACGTCGATACCCACATGCTCACCGGTGCCGAGGCCGCCGCGCTGATCCCGGAAAACAAGCGCAAATGGATAGGCGGGGTGCACTCCGTCGCCGATGGCAGGGGCTCGCCCGAACTGTCCGTGCCGGTGATCGGCGAAGGCGCGCGCAAGTTTGGCGCAACCATTCACCAGGATTGCGCGGCCCGTTCGCTGGAGCTGGAAAACGGACGCGTCGCCGCGGTCGTCACGGAGAAGGGCCGGATCCGGACGCAGGCCGTCGTGTGCGCCGGCGGAGCGTGGGCCTCGCGCTTCGTCCGGCCGGTGGGCGTGCGTTTTCCGCAGGCGTGCGTGCGGCAGACCGCGCTGCGCACGAAGCCGATGGCGAACCTTGGCGAGGTGCTTTACTGCCCGGATTTCGCCATGACCCGCCGCCTCGATGGGAGCTACACCATCGCGATCAGCGGGAAGGCCACGCTCGAGGTGACACCCAGGGGCATACGCTATGCCCGCGAGTTCATGCCGCAATTCATCGAACGGTTGAAAGCGGTGAACCTGTCGGTGAGCGGATCGTTCTTCAAGGGGCCGGATTCGCTGCAGGCGATGGTGAGCAACGATCCGACGATCTTCGAAAAATGCCGCGTCCTCGACCCGGCGCCGAAGCAAAAGCTGATCGACGAGATGATCCGCAACGTGCAGCAGACTTATCCCGACATCGGCGGGGTGGACGTCGATCACGCCTGGGGCGCCTATATCGATTCCACGCCCGATGCCGTGCCGGTGATCTCGAAAACCGATATTGGCGGGCTCGTGGTGGCGGCGGGCAGTTCGGGCCATGGCTTCGGCCTCGGTCCGGGGATCGCGACGCTGGCGGTCGACCTTGCGACCGATGCCGACCCTTGCGTCGATCCTGTCGCGTTCAGGGTCAATCGCTTTGCGGATGGATCGAAGATCGAGGTGGGCTCGCTCTGAGCGGTTGTCCGCCGCGTTGAAGGGCCGCTATGGTCAGGGCCCGTTGTCTTTAAGGAAATGCCATGCAGGATCTCGACGAAATCGATGCGATCGCCCGGATCGTTCCCGAGCTTACCGCGATCCGCCGGGATCTGCACCGGCATCCCGAACTCGCCTATGAAGAGCATCGCACCGCGGCGATCGTCGCGGATGCGTTGCGCGAATACGGCATCGACGTCACCGAACATGTCGGCGGCACGGGCGTGGTGGGCACGCTGCGCCGCGGCACGTCGGGCCGCACCATCGGGCTGCGCGCGGACATGGACGCGCTGGGCTTTGACGAAGAGACGGGCCTGGACCATGCCAGCATCCATCCCGGCAAGTTCCACGGCTGCGGCCACGATGGCCATACCGCGATGCTGCTGGGTGCTGCGCGGCATATCGCCGATGCCGTCGATTTCGATGGAACCGTCCATTTCATCTTTCAGCCCGCGGAGGAAGGCATGGCCGGCGCCCGGCGCATGATCGAGGACGGCCTGTTCCAACGGTTCCCCTGTGATGCGGTCTATGCCTTGCACAACTGGCCCGACCTCCCCGCTGGACAGTTTCAGACGCGGGCCGGCCCCATCATGGCGGCGGCGGACAAGTTCGCGATTGGCGTCAGGGGCAAGGGCGGGCACGCCGCTCTCCCGCATCAGACGCCGGATGCGCTCGTGGCGGCGGCCGATCTCGTGCTGCAACTCAATACCATCGTGTCGCGCCGCGTTCCCGCCTTTGACGCAGCGGTCGTTTCGGTGACCATGGTGCAGGGCGGGACTTCGCACAATATCCTGCCGGCAGAGGTGCGGCTCATGGGGACCGCCCGGACCTTTTCGCCCGAGATCCGCGACAGGATCGAGCAGGCGGTCGCCGACATGGCGGCGGGCATTGCGAAGAGCCACGGCGTGACCGTCGATCTCGATTACGACCGGTACTATCCCGCGACGGTGAATGACGAGGCTTGCGCGGAAAAGGCGCTAAATGCCGCAGCACAGATCCCCGGCATCACGGCATCGGCCGCGCCCGAACCGGCTTTTACCTCGGAAGATTTCTCTTTCATGCTGCAGGCCGTGCCGGGCGCCTATTGCTGGCTCGGCCAGGGTACGGGCGAGGGTTCGCCCGCGCTGCACAACCCGCACTATGATTTCAACGATGCGGTCACGGGGACGGGGGTGGCCTGGTTCACCAATCTCGTGCGGCAAAACCTCGCGCCGGGGGCGGGCTGAACGCTATTCGCCGAACAGGCTTTCGATCGGGAACTGGTGCTTGATGAACGGGCTCTTGATCACGACATAGCTGAAATATTTGCCGATGCCGTAATCGTTTTCGAGCATGCCCTCGATGATCGAGTGGTAATGCGAAACGCCCCGCGTCACGAATTTGAGCAGATAGTCGTAGCCGCCCGAGACGAGATGGCATTCCACGATCTCGTCGAGCTTGACGATGCGGTTCTCGAACCGGTTGAAGTCGCCGCGGCGATGTTCGCTCAGCGTGACCTCGGTAAAGACGGTCAGGAATTCGCCGAATTTCTTGAGGTCGATCTGCGCGCCATAGCCGGAGATGTAGCCCGCCTTTTCCAGCCGCTTCACCCGCGTCAGGCACGGGCTGGGCGAAAGACCGACCGCATCGGAGAGTTCGACATTCGTGATGCGGCCCGATTCCTGAAGCCGTGCGAGGATCTTCAGGTCGATCCGGTCGAGTTTCAGGCCGAACGACATCGCATTCTCCTCATTTCATGGCCGCACGAATATCCGGCATTTCAAGAAGCTGGTCCAGCGATCGTTCGACGCGGTCGAAAATGCTGTCCATCTCATCCTCTGAACAACATAGCGCGGGCGCAAAACCGATCACGCCCTGCGGGAAACAGCGCACGACGACCCCGTTCTCCCATGTCAGGCGCCCAAGCGTGGGTGCAATCCCCGCCGCCGGATCGAAGGCAGACCGCGTCTTCTTGTCGGTGACAAGCTCGATCGCGCCCAGCATGCCGCGCCCTCTCGTATCGCCGACCAGAGGGTGATCGGCGATGCGGGACAGATGCTGCATGAACCGTTCGCCCATGCGCTGTCCATTGGCGAGCAGGCCGTCTTCATACAGCCGGATGACTTCGAGTGCTGCGGCCGCGCTGACCGGGTGGCCGGAATAGGTGAGGCCGTGGCCGACCATCACGTCGCTTGCCGTGCTGTCGGCGATCGCCTGATAGACATGGTCCGCCATCATCATCGCGCCCATCGGCACGTAGCCGGAGGTCAGCCCCTTCGCGAGCGTCATGAAATCCGGCGACACGCCCTCTGCTTCGCACGCGAACATCGGGCCGGTGCGGCCGAACCCGGTGATCACCTCGTCCACCAGCATCAATATGCCGAGCCGCGTACAGGTTTCGCGGATCGCTTTCAGCCAGCCCACCGGCGGCACGATGACCCCGCCCGACCCCTGGATCGGTTCGCAGAAAAAGGCCGCGACATTGTCGGCACCAAGCTCGGCGACCTTGGCCTCGAGCGCCTTGACCGTGCTGTCGATGACCGCGGCATCGTCGTCGCCGTTAGGGTGGCGGTAGGGGTAGGGGGAGGCGATGTGATGCTGCCAGGGCCGGGGCAGGTCGAAACCGCGGTGAAACGCCGGCAGGCCGGTCATGCCCGCGCCGGTCGAGCTGGACCCGTGGTACCCCCATTCCAGCGCGATGCAATGCTTCTTGTCCGGCTTGCCGATGGCGTTGAAATAATGCGTGATATAGCGCAGCGCGCTGTCGACCGCGTCGGACCCGCCGAGCGTGAAGAACACGTGGTCGAGCCCATCGGGCGCAAGCTCGGCCAGCTTTCCGGCGAGCCTGATCGGCGCCTCCGCGCCGAACGAGAAATAGCCGGTGGCGTAGGGCAGCTCGCGCATCTGCCGCGAGGCCGCCTCGACGATGCTATCCTGGCCATAGCCCGCGTTGACGCACCACAGCCCCGCGAACGCGTCGAGGATTTCGCGGCCGTCTGCATCCTTCAGCCACATGCCGTGACCGCCGGTCAACATGCGGACGCCGTTCTGTTCGTGGCCGCGCAGGGCGGTGACGGGGTGGATCAGGTGATCACGGTCGATCTCGACGAGCGAGCGGTTGGAGCGATGACCGGCGGAGAGCATGGATGCACTGTTCATGAAGCCATCTTAGGCAGACGTCCGCGGCCCGGAATATCGAAATTCGCCCCGTGATTTCAGGACCTGCGCCGGTTCAGCCATCTCCGCGGCATAATCTGCCGCACCGGTGAAGTCCATGCGGAAAGGTCCCGTCTAGATACCCGCCGCGATGGCCTTGCCGCAGGTCACGGTATCGGCCTTCCCCTTCAAATCGGCGGTGCGCCCGGTTTCGGTCGACAGCACATCCTCGATCGAGGCCATGATCGATGCCGCCGCCGCATGTTCGCCCAGATGTTCCAGCATCATGACCGCCGACCAGATCTGGCCGACCGGATTGGCGATGCCCTTTCCTGCGATGTCGGGCGCGGATCCGTGGACCGGTTCGAACAGCGAGGGGTGGATGCCGTCGGGATTGATGTTCGCGGAAGGCGCCACGCCAATGGTCCCGGCGCAGGCCGGGCCGAGATCGGACAGGATGTCGCCGAACAGGTTCGATGCGACGACCACGTCGAAACGTTGCGGGTTCATCACGAATTGCGCGGTGAGAATGTCGATGTGATACTTGTCATGGGTGACGTCCGGATATTCGGCGCCGATCGCCTCCACCCGGCTGTCCCAGTAGGGCATGGTGATCGCGATGCCGTTCGATTTCGTGGCGCTGGTGACGTGGCGGCGTTCGCGTTTCAACGCGAGGTCGAAGGCGTAGCGCAGCACGCGGTCGACCCCGTGGCGCGTCATCACCGTTTCCTGAATCACGATCTCGCGATCGGTGCCGGGGAACATGGTGCCGCCGACCGAGCTGTACTCGCCCTCGGTATTTTCACGCACGACCCAGAAATCGATGTCGCCCGGTTCGCGTCCCGCCAGCGGGCAGGGCACGCCCGGCATCAACCGGACCGGGCGAAGATTGACGTACTGGTCATATTCGCGGCGGAACTGAAGGATCGATTGCCACAGCGAGATATGGTCGGGCACGGTTTCGGGCCAGCCGACCGCGCCGAAGAAAATGGCGTCGACGCCGCCGATCCGGTCCTTCCAGTCGTCCGGCATCATCTGTCCATGCCTGGCATAATAGTCCGCGCTGGAGAAATCATGCCATTCGAGGTCGAGTGAGAAGCCGTGGCGCGCCGAGGCCGCCTCGAGCGCGCGAATGCCCTCGGGCATGACTTCCTTGCCGATGCCGTCGCCGGGGATGACGGCGATGCGATAGCTGCGGTTCGTGGTCATGCTGGTCCGGTTCTCTTGTTCTGAAAAATGAAGGGTCGTGCGGTTTCAGGCGCCTATCGCGCCGATGTGGAAGGCCTTGGTTTCGAGATATTCGTCGATCCCCTCAAGCCCGCCTTCGCGCCCGAGGCCCGATTGCTTGATGCCGCCAAACGGCGCCATTTCCATGGCAATCGACCCGGTGTTGAGCGCGATCATGCCCGCCTCGAGCCCTTCGGCAACGCGGAACGCGCGGGAAATGTCGCGCGTGTAGAAATAGCTGGCGAGGCCGTATTGCGTGTCATTGGCGAGGCGGAGGCCCTCCTCCTCGCTGTCGAAACGGAACACGGGCGCGAGCGGCCCGAAGGTTTCCTCGCTCGCGAGCCGCATGTCGGGATTGGCGCCGGTCACCAGCACGGGGCGGACGAAACGGTCGCCCTCCCGTCCGGTGCCGCTGGCGACGACACGCGCGCCCTTGTCCAGCGCGTCGGCGAGATGGCTCGACACTTTTTCGACGGCGCTGTCGTTGATGAGCGGGCCGGTCGTTGCGCCGTCCTCGATCCCGGGTCCGACATGGAGCGCGGCCACCGCGGCGCCGAGCCGTTCGACGAAGGCGTCATGGATGCCCGACTGCACCAAGATGCGGTTTGCACATACGCAGGTCTGGCCTGCGTTGCGGAACTTGCTCGCCATCGTGGCCGCGACCGCCACGTCGAGATCGGCGTCGTCGAACACGAGCAGCGGCGCATTGCCGCCCAGTTCGAGGCTGAGTCGCTTGATGGTGTCCGCGCTCTGCCGCATGAGCAGGGAACCGACACGTGTCGATCCGGTGAAGGACAGCTTGCGCACGTCGGTGCTGGCGGTGATGGCGGCGCCGATGTCCTGCGGCATGCCCGTGAGGATGTGAAACACACCCGCCGGGATGCCCGCACGCAGCGCCAGCTCCGCCAGCGCCAGCGCGGAGAACGGCGTCATTTCCGAAGGCTTCACGATGACCGGGCACCCGGCGGCAAGCGCAGGCGCACATTTGCGCGTGATCATCGCGGAGGGGAAATTCCACGGCGTGATCGCGGCGGACACGCCGACCGGCTCGACCATCACGATGATACGGCGGTCGCGTTCGGGGGAGGGCACATTGCGCGCGCCGACCCGGCGGCCTTCCTCGGCGAACCATTTGATGAAGCTGGCGGCATAGCGGATCTCGCCCGCGGCCTCGGCAAGCGGCTTGCCCTGTTCCGCGGTCATGATGCGGGCAAGGTCGTCGACATTTTCGAGGACGAGCGCATGCCACCGATCGAGCAGGGCGCAGCGTTCGCTAGCCGTCATCGCGCGCCACGCCGGCCATGCGGCGACCGCGGCGGCGATGGCACGTTCGGTCTCCGCCGTGCCGCAGCCCGGCACCGATCCCACGGGCGAACCGGTCGCGGGGTCGATCACCGCAATCTCGTCACCGGCAGAGGACAGCCATTCGCCATCCACAAGGGCAGCCTGGCGCAGAAGGGCGGAATCGGAAAGTTCAAGGGTCATGGTGTTGTCTCGTTATCCATAAGCTTGGCCGGCGATGCCGTAGACGCGCGGACCGTCGCCTACGACCGGCAATGTTCCGCGCACCATGGTGCGCACGGTCGTCGCCCGCGGCAGGCCGATCGATTCCAGCCATTCGGACATGCCGAAGCCGCCGACGGTGTCGATCCGGCAATAATGGCCGGCCTGTGCACCGAGCATTTGCGTGGCCAGCAATTTGGCCCCTTCGAAATCGGGCGCGACGATGGGTGCGATGACGCGGCCGCGACCGAACCGCCGCAGCAACGCAAAGCCGACCGGTTCGTGATCGCGCGTCAGGACGATGCCGCTGCTGTCGCGCGCCATCGCATAGAACAGGACCGAACGGTCGACGCCCGTCGCGCTGCAGTAAAGGCCCGGCAAGTCGCGCTCGCCTTCGCCCATCGGGCGCACGCGCTCGTCCTCGCGCGGAGCGGTGAGCGGCATGCTGGGCGCGATGCCCTGATGCTGATGGACGAGGCCGGCGGGCACGAAGCCGAGCGACGTGAACAGTGATTGACGCTTCGGCGTGGCGCTGAGCATGACGTTCATGTCCTCGCCCAGCCGGTCCAGCATGGCGAGCATGAGCATGCGGGCAATGTCGCGTTCGCGCACCTCGCCCGCTTCGAGCAGCATGCCCAGCGTCGCGTGGCGGTCGCCGTAGCGGAAGGCCATGATGGTGCCCACGACGCGCTCGTCGACGGTCGCGACGATACCCTCGCCCAGCTCCTCGAACAATTGCCAGTCTTCGAGCCGGTGCGGCCAGGATTCTTCCTCGGACAAGGCGTTCGCAGCCTCGAGATGTTCAGGCATCAGGTCCTTGAGAACGACCGGCCCTTCGATCACTCTGTCCACTGCGACCACTCCATCCTTGCAGCCATTGCCGAACGATCGGCCTCGTTTCATTGGCTAGGCCCGCCTCCATGGCAGAGGCTGCCGGTTTCGCCGGGCAAACGAAAGATTATGGCGTTATTCGCGCCTGCGCTGAACAGCCATGGCCGGCGTTCGGTCCCGACATGTCCGCTCAATAGCCCCGCGCCCGATCGATCTCGCCTTCCAGCGGCTCGCCCGTTCGTGCCCGGCGCAGATTGTCGATCAGCGCGTGCACCGCGGTTTCCTTGCGCGTGACCCCGGCAATATGCGGCGTCAGCATGATGGAAGGGTGCGAATAGAAGGGATGCCCCTCGGGCAGCGGCTCCGGCTGCGCGACATCGAGAAACGCATAACGCAGCTGTCCTGAATCGAGGGCCTCGATCAGGTCGTCCTGAACCAGATGGCCACCGCGCGCGACATTGATCAGCGACGCGCCCGCCTTCATCCGCGCGAACAGAGAGCGGTCGAGAATGCCGCGCGTGTCGTCGGTGAGCGGAAGCAGGCAGACGAGAATGTCGCACTGCGCCAGGAATTCGTCGCGTTCGGCATCGTCGGCAAAGCACAATGCCCCCGGAACGTCGGTGCTGCTCCTGCTCCACCCGGCGACGCGAAAGCCCAGCGGCGCCAGCATGCGGATCGCCGCCCGGCCCAGCTGGCCGAGCCCCATGACGCCGACCGTGCGTTCGGCGGTGAGCAGGACATCGCGCGGCGCCCACATGCCGCTGCGCTGGCTGTCGACATAGGACGGCAGGTCGCGGTGCAGCGCCAGCGCCGCCATGGCGACATATTCCGCCATGGTATTGGTGATCCCCGTTTCGATCATCCGCACCACCCGCACATGCGGCGGCAGGAGCGAGAGGTCGAGCTGGTCCACCCCCGCGCCGATGCTGAACAGGATTTCGAGGTTCGTCAGGCTTGCGACAAGCTCGGCATCGAGCGTCCAGGCGATGAGGCCGGTGATCTCCGCCGGGTCGCCGGCATCGGGCCAGCAGCGAAAATCGATGTCGGGCAGTTCGCGCGTTACGATCTGCTGCCACAGCGCGCCGCGCTCGGGGTCGCCGGTGTGAAGGATCGCGGTCATGATCGGGGTTTCCTGTTGGCCCGGGCGCGCCACCATTGCAGCGGGCCGGAGAGGGAGAGAAAGAGAAGGCCGGCTGCGAGCAGGAGCATGATCCAGCGGCCCCCCGGCCCGATGATCGAGCCGGTATGGATCGGATAGGTGACGGTCCACAATGCGTCATCCGCTTCGTGCGGGATCGCGCGCAACGTGCCGGGTGCGGACGGATCCACGACGGCGGTGTCGACCGCCCACGGCCCCGCACGCGGTGCGCGGAAATTGACGGCGATGGTGCCGTCGGGACGAAACCGGATGTCGCGCATCGGGCCATCGGAAAAGCGGGCGCCGGCGAGCGCAACCGCGGCGTCGATCGTGGCCGCGGTCGGGACGAGGCCGTCCACCGGCGCCGGGCCGGCCGCCGCGAAATTGGGAAGCGCGGTGAGGACGCCGGACACGCTGAGGATCACGAGCGCCGCGGACATCAGCGCGCCGCTCGACCGGTGCCACATGCGCAGTTTCATCCGTTGCGGCGTGCGGTCCGGGATTTTGAGCGCCTTCAGGACGCGCCTTTTGCCGGGCCACCAGTGCCACAGCCCCGTCACCGCCAGCATTGCCAGCGCGGCACCGTAGATACAGACCAGCAGGAGCCCGAAATTCCCGGCATTCAGCCGCAGATGCAATTCCTGCGCGGCATGAAGCGGATAGCGCCAGATCGACCCCCGCGACAGGACCATGCCGCTCGCCGGGTCGATCAGCGCGTAATCGAGCGTCCCGTCGCCGTGCCGCATTTGCGCGACGACGGCGCTTCCGGGCGCTGGCGGGAGATAGAGGCGCTGCGGCGCGCTGTCCGGCGCCGCGCGGCGCGCAGCGGCATAGAGCGCGGATACGGGCGCAGGTTCCTCCTGCGCCGACGAAGTAGCCGGTTGCAGCAGCGAGGCCAGATCGTCCCGGTAGAGCAGCATCGACCCCGTGAGTGCCTGCAGGACGAGAAACGGTGCGAAGACAAGGGCCAGCCGGCGATGAAGCACAAGAAGGCTGTGAGGTTTCATGGCGCCGGTGAACCTGGTGGACAAGGGGTGAGGCCGCCGAACCGCCCTTCGGCGGGGTCGGCGGCCTCGATCGGGACCGACCTTAGAAGGCGAAGTCGATCCGGCCCGTGATCGCCCGCGGCTGGCCGGGCGTGACCCAGTAACGGTGATACGACGCGGCGTAGTAATCCTCGTCCAGCAGGTTGGTGGCGTCGATGCTCAACCGGATGCTTTCGGTCGGCTGGAATGCCGCAAGCGCCCGGACAAGCGTGTAGTCGGGCAGGTAGAAATCGAAGCCCGTTTCGCCCACGCGCTCGCCCACATAGTTCACGCCCCCGCCGAGGGTGAACGTGCCGCCCGCAAGATCGAAATCCTTGGTCAGCAGCAGGTTCGCCTGATGCTTGGGCACGTTGATGAGCTGATCGCCGCGGTCGATCTGAAGCGCGAAATCCTTGTCCAGCGAACTCGTGCGCCATTCGGCGTCGGTGTAGGCATAGTTCGCGATCAGCAGCAGCCCCTCGGCCAGATTGGCCGTGATGTCCGCCTCGATCCCGCGGCTGCGCGCCGAACCCGCCGCGATGGAGAAGTTTCCGTTCAGCGGGTCGTTGGTGAGGATGTTGTCCTTCGTCATGGTGAACGCGGCCAGCGTCGCCATGATCGTTTCGTCGTACGAGTTGAAGCGCAGGCCCGCCTCGTACGATTCGCTGGTTTCGGACGGGAACGGATCGTTCTGCGCATCGAGGCCGCTATTGGGCCGGAAACCGGTGCCATAGGCGGCATAGACCGCAAGGCTGTCGGTCACTTCGTAAAGCACGCCGGCGGTCGGGCTGAATTGCTTTTCGACCACGACGGGCAGATTCTCGCCGAACGAGTTGATGTCCTGCTTGAAGCGGTCGTATCGCCCGCCGATCCGCAGCTTCAGGCGCTCGGTAATGTCGATCTGATCCTGAAAATAGAGGCCGTACGACGTCTGCTTTTCAAGCGAGTCGGTGATCGTGGCGTTCGGGATCACGACCTGGCCGTATTGCGGATTGAAGATGTCGATCGCATACATTTCAGGAATGATGGGGTCGCCGGGCTGATAATTCCCGTTCCAGCGATAGCGCTGCTGCAGCAGGTTGATCTTGAAGCGGTCCCAGTCGGCACCGAACAGGACATGGTGCGTTAGCGGCCCGGTATAGAACTTGCCCGAAATTTCCCCGCGGAAGACCGTATTGGTCGTGTCGTAATCGCGGTAGCGGCGCTGGCGCACGAGGATATTTCCGGTCTCGTCGAGCGATTGACGCCGCCCGGACAGTTCGGGATCGCTCGAAAAGCCTTCGAAGCCGGTATCGCGATAGCCTGCCCCCACGAGCAGGAACCAGTCGCGCGACAATTGCTGCTGGAACTGCACCTGGTGGCCGAGCACGTCGACCTGGATCGGGCCGTCACGCGGCTCGCCAAGAAAACGCGATTCGGGAATGCGGCCCAGCACGCCATCCACCGCGAGGACGCCGCGGTCGAACGGAACCTGGTTGTCGACATATTCCATTTCGTAGCTGATCTTGGTCGTGCTGGTCGGCGCGAACAGGAACGAGGGCGAAGCCACGATCTTCTTGGATTCCAGATTGTCGCGGAACGATCCCGCGTCCTGCGCCGCGCCGTTCACGCGCAAGGCCAGCGTATCGCTGACCACGAGGTTGTAATCGCCCGCGACGCGATAGGTATCGAAACTGTAGGCCGAAACATTGAAACTGCCGAAATTATCGGAAAGTTCGGCTTTCTTGGTGATGATGTTCACCGTGCCGCCCGGTTCGCCGCGTCCGAAGACCGCGCCATTGGGCCCCTTCAGGATTTCGACGCGTTCGATGTTGGACGCATCGCGCGGACCGCCATAGCCGCGGCCGCCGTTGAACCCGTTGACGAGGAAGCCCGAGGGAAAGTTCTCGTCTCCCGAAAAACCGCGGATTGCGAACGCGTCCCACAGACCGCCGAAATTGTTCTGGCGCGAAATGCCGCTGGCGAGGTCGAGCGCATTGTCGAGGCGCGTGATGTTGAGATTTTCCAGCAGGTCGCCATCGATGGTCTGAATCGTCTGCGGAACTTCCGCAAGCGGGACGTCGCCGCGATATTGCTGGCGAATGCCGGTGACGACGATCTCGCCGCTGCTGGTTGCTTCGGCGTCCTGGGCCGACGCGGTGATCGGATATGCGAGGGCTGCCGTCCCGGTGGCAAGCGCCGCAAGGGCTGCAAATTTCCAATTCGTCATACAAGAGACCCCTCAAGTGAATGGTTGCAATTGAACTTCAGTCGCTCCTGCTACTTGCCCGTCTCTTTCCGCCACTTTGCGTGGTCTTGGAAAGCCTGCCATCCGGTCCGGTGTTGTTATTATCTACCAGTGGCTGAGTGATACTCAGACTATGGAGGTCGGGACGAACAAATCGCCGAAACACAGTCCATCCGCGGTTTAATATGACGAATCGGTGACGGAATCCGCTCTTTCTACCGATACCGAACAATAACATTTGTCATGGTATTGAATCGGTGAAAGCGCGGGTAATAGCGACCTCAAAACCGATGGGTCGCAAAGGCGGCGGCTCGGATCGGAAGGCGTCGCCATTTTACCGCCTTCGCCTCGCTTGCATCCGGCGCCGCGATACCGGGGTGATGGCCTTGCCGGTTGGTTCTCACGCGTCGCGAACAAAGAAAGCCCGGATCGCCGGGGCTGGGCGATCCGGGCAGGGGGGTGCACGGTTCGAGCGGTCATCCGCTCGTTTTTATTCGTAGTGGAACGTCGCGAAGGATTTCGCGCCGGTGCTCTTGTCGACCACCGCGACCACGAGCTTGGCTCCGGCGGCGGGCGTCACGCCGGCCGCGGTCAGGCGATTGCCCGAAGCAGGTTCGAGATCGGTCGTGAACTTCTCGCCAGCGGCGGGCGTCACGATGAGATTCGCATCGAACGAAGCTGCCGGAAGCTCTTCGTGACCATCGTTGAAATAGACATCGACGCCAGCGTCCGTCTTCACAACCTCGACCCCGGTTTCACCCGCCATTTCGACGAGCCCGCCGTGCATGGCCGCCATCGTGCCATGCGCTGCCACAGGCGCGGCGAGGACGAGCATGGCGGCGGCGGTGCCGGCAAAAAACATGTTTTTCATCATCTTGACCTTTCGCACGAAATCATATGCCGAATTGTTCGGGCCGATTTATTCAGGAATGTGAGGCAGAACGAACGACAGGGTCGCGCGCTGCTCCATGCGATCGTACTTCTGCGGATTGTCGCTTCCGGTGAGGAGGATGCCGGTCACGACGTTGAGGCCCTGGTTGCGCACGCGGATCGTCGTCGTCCCGTCGGAGCCGGTCACCGCCGGGATCTGATCAGGGTCGGTGACATAATCGGTGAGGATGCCCACGCCTTCGGCCGGCTTGCCGTTGTAGAGCGCCTTGACCATGAGCGGGGCGCCGGCATCTTCGGGAACGGCGCCGACCGGAACGATCTGCAACGCGTGGCCCGGGATCATCGGTACATTCGCGTCGAGCGAATACATGTGCACCGCATATTTGAAATTCCGCTCGGAGAGTTCGATCTCCTCGTCCACCTCATCCTTGCCGGTGTTGTACCACTTGCCGTTCTTGTCCTTGGTCCACATGCCGTAGTCCATCGCCGCGGATACCACGGCCAGCGGCTCGTCACTGTTGACGATGGGGATCGGGCCCGAGACGACCAGGCTGGTTTCGACCGGCTGCCCTTCGGCGTCGAAGCCGGAGACCGAGGTGATCTTGTCGATCCGCCCCGCCGCATCGAGATCGTCCGCACCGACGCCATAAATGAGAGCGGTCTGCTTGGCGCGTTGGGCGAACCAGATGCTGTGCGCGGATGCCGGGATGCTGGACGCGAAGGTCGCGGCACCGGCAAGGCCGATCAGGGCAAGGGGAATGGCGTTGGTCTTCGGGAACATCTGGACCCTCCTGTGAGCGAGATTGCAGCTATAGACTGTCTGCTTTTCGCGCGGGGTTCCATGCCGAAGTGGGATGGAATGCGTGCGAAAGATGCCGATATAGCCGTCTCATTGGAAGATTGTGTCTATTCTTCCCGGGATGGGAACGCGGTTCGATCCGCGATTCCCGCCCTCGAAGGCGTGCGGGAAGGGTCTGCGGAATAAGTAAGGATCCGCGCTCGCAAATCGCATGGCAACGCGACACGCAAAGGCGGCCCCGGATGTGAACAGGTTTTTTGCGAAACGCCTTCCGGCCGCCGTGGACCGAAGAGTCAGTGCCGCACGCATCGCATCAGAATAAGGCAAACGGCGAACACAGCGCAGCGGACCGCCATCGGTCATCGCGGTCAGCCGAACAGCAAAGGTCGCGTGGTCTTCGCGGAAGTCGACGCATCTGTTCGCAATTGGAAAGATGGTGGGCGCGGCAGGGATTGAACCTGCGACCCCACCCGTGTGAAGGATGGGAATAACGCAAATCTGCGGTTTCTGCGGTCCATAAAATCTAATAAAATCAATGTTTGATGCCCGTCGATGTTCGCCGCTGTCCACTCAAGTTTTTCATGTTTTTTTCATGGATTTTAGGATAGCGCATGCTGATGCCAGACTTAAGCCGCATCGGGGATCGTGAAAGATTGAAGCCGAAATCAGGTGACGAGCCGCACTGGCATCGTCTGCGCCAAGGGGTCTATCTCGGCTATCGGCCATCGAAGAAGGCCGACGGCGGCACGTGGTTCGCCAGATTTTACGACGCTGACACCAATCGCAACAAGCGCAAGCGGCTCGGCGATTACGGCACGCTTACCGGTCATGATGTCTTCAAGCAGGCCAAGACCGACGCTGAGGCGTGGGCGGCAACTGTAGAGTCCGGCGGCGAACGCGCCCGCGATATGGTGACGGTGAAGGATGCTTGTCTCGCCTATCTGGAGGAGAAGCCCAATTCCATCGCTGAAGGTGTGTTCCGGAGACATGTCTACGATGATCCCATCGCCAAGGTGAAGCTCGACAAGCTTCGACGGCACAACTTGCGCAGCTGGCGCAAACGGCTGGAAAAGGCGCCCGCCCTGTTGTCCCGGACCAAGGAAGGAGAGAAGCGCTGTAAGGAACGAGCCAAGTCGACAGTGAACCGCGACATGGTGCCATTGCGCGCGGCGCTGGGTCGCGTCCTCACGCCCGGTGCCCCCAATACCGATGCAGCGTGGCAGGAGGCGCTCAAGCCCTTCAAGGGTGCCGACAAGCGCCGAGAACTTTATTTGGACAAGGCTGAGCGCAAGAGACTGATCGATACCGCCTGCGCGGAAGTACGGCCGTTTCTAAGGGCGCTATGTCTCCTGCCATTGCGTCCCGGCTCGCTTGCAGGCCTTGTCGCGCGTGATTTTGACAAGCGCACCCGGACACTAACAATAGGCAAGGACAAGAACGGCAGCCCGCGGCAAATTTCGTTACCACAAATGATCGCCGATTTCCTTGCCGCTCAGGCGAAGGGTAAATTGCCAACCGCGCCGGTCTTTGCTCGGCACTCGGGGGACGCTTGGAACAAGGATACTTGGAAACACCCAATCAAGGGTGCTGTACGGGAAGCCAGCTTACCAGATACCGTGTCCGCTTACACATTACGCCATAGCGTAATCACGGACCTTGTACGCGTGCGCTTGCCGATCCTGACAGTTGCCCAATTGTCCGGGACAAGTGTCGCGATGATCGAGAAGCACTATGGCCATCTTGTGCGCGACGATGCCGAAGACGCGCTGGCGACCTTAATGCTCTAGAATGAGATCAGCCGATGAGATTTTAGGCAGCATCAGTAAACTGGTCTGGGAGAGAGGATTCGAACCCAGAATAGCTCTCAGCCACAACCGCAGATTTCCGCGGTTCTTGCGGAATTGCCTGCCTCTTGTGCAGGGCTCGTGTGTGGGTGTCCAGTGGATGCCCATCGATTGTCCCCAAGCAGCCTCACCTTTCGCGCTTGCCCCGTAACAACTCGGTTTGACCGTCACCTTATTGCTGATCGAGAAGCATGGCCATTTCCGTTGGAATTCCGCATACGCCGATGGGCTAAGAATCCTCCGTGCACCTAGCCCGTCTTATTCACGGGGTTGGCTACGAAGGGTTGGCGGGAGTGGCATAAGCCTCTGATCTGAATTAGGAACTGGGTGTCTACACCGGCCCTGCTGCAGGGCAGAAAATGCCACAGGCCACACCCGCCATGAACGACGATATCGCAAGCCCCTTCCGATTCCCAGCGGTCGACCGCAAGAAAGTCACAGCCGCGTTCGACGGTGGTCGGCTCACTTCGGACGGCGGCGTTCTGTTGCTGTCGCAGGCCGAGCGCGCGATGGGTATCTGCCAGCGGCTTGCGACTTGCATTGCCGATCCGCGCGATCCTGCGCGGGTGATCCATCGCCTCGACGACATCCTGCGTGCCCGCGTGTTCGCGATCGCCTGCGGCTATGAGGATGCCGACGATCTCGATGCCCTGCGCGACGATCCGGGCTTCCGCCTGGCCCTGGGCAAGCTGCCGGGATCGGGCGCGGGGCTGGCCAGCCAACCGACGATGAGCCGGTGGGAGAATGCACCGATCACGCGCGAGTTGGCGAAGATGCTGGCCGCGATGATCGACATCTACTGCGCCAGCTATCCGGCCCCGCGGCGGCGGTGACGCTGGATATCGATGATACCTGCGATGTCGTCCATGGCTATCAGCAGTTGTCGTTCTGGAATGGTCATCATGGCGAGCGTTGCTTCCTGCCGATCCATGTCTACGACACCGCCACTGGTACCGGTGGCGATGCTGCTGCGCACCGGCAAGACACCGTCTGGTGTTGAAGCTGCCGGTCACATCCGGCGCCTCGTGCGCCACATCCGGCAATGGCCCGAAACGCACATCACCATCCGCGGCGACGGGCACTATGGGCGGCCCGAGGTCATGGCCGTCTGCGAGGGTTGCGGCGTCGACTACGTGTTCGGCCTGCCGACCAACGCCGTGCTACGCGCCGATCCCGAAATCGTCGTTGCCGCCGATGCCTGTGCGGTCAAACGCGCTCAGCGCCAGTACCCGGTCCTGCGCACCTATGCCGAGACCCGCTACGGGGCCAAAAGCTGGAAGTGCCAGCGCCGCGTCGTCGCCCGGATCGAGGCCAGTACGATGGGCATGGACATCCGCTATGTCGTCACTTCGCTGACCGAAGGCTCGAGCACATCTATGATACGCTCTACTGCGCGCGCGGTCAGGCCGAAAACCTGATCAAGCTGCACAAGACCCAGCTGGCCAGCGATCGCACCTCGTGCCGCTCTCCCAACGCCAATCAGATGCGCCTCATCCTGCACACCGCCGCATACTGGCTCCTGTGGCGCATTCAGCAGGAAATCCCCAAGGCAGCCTCGCTCGCGACCGCCGAGTTCGCAACGTTGCGCCTCAGGCTGCTCAAGGTCGCTGCCCGCGTCATTGAGAGCGCCACTCGCATCCGTGTCGCCTTCGCGTCAGCCTGTCCCGATGCCTCCGTTTTGAAAGCCATCGCCACCAATCTCAGGCCTGCACCTACTTAGGCGGTGCGGCTGTGCCGCCGAACTCCGAGCTCCATTCCATCAACCTCGAAAAGCCCATTGATCCTGACGCGGTGAAAAATGCCGTCGAAGACGCTCGCCCGGACTACGCCGCCAACGTCAGATCAAGGCCCATCCACTTCGCTGCTGCGGCCTCATGAATAAACCGGGCTAGCGGGCTAACCGCTCAAGGAATGATTCCGGAATAAAATATCTTGAATTGGACAGGGTGCGGTGTTAGGCGTCGATATCTAACCACGGAGCTCAGACATTGGCGGCAGTTCGAACGGCAGAAGATGCGCAGGCGGAAATCGGGCATCACTTCCCGACACTCATCCAGATCGCGGCAGACGTCCACAACGAGTTCCGGGCGAACTGCCGTGCCATTGCCACGTTCATTGAGCCTCGGACGAAGGCCTGCATTTACCGTGATGCCTTTATCCGTAAGCTCCGCGATTATTGCGACCTGCCGACGAACGGGGCGCATCTTCACCGCAAGAACCAGCTCGTTCTAGTCGGTCTGGAAAGCAGGTATGCGATGCGCGTCAAGCAGCTTGCATCAGGTTTTTCAGTGGGTGTCAGTCCCACGCGCGCCTCTGAACTGTATGACAGCAATGAAATGCCCGCCTATGCGAGTGACCTCTTTCCCGACGCGCCCGAAGTGACGCTGCTCTATTTGGGGTGGAGCGTGCCTGAGAATGCCCCAGGCCAGATCAATCTTTACTTGGTCTGCAATGACTCCAACCGCGAAGTGCTCTGGGTCATTCCGCTCAGTGAGAATGACGAAGGCCGTGGCATCCAGGCTCCGCTTCCTGTCGAAAACGACAACGGCGACGACTCTGGCATTCGCGTCCGGGTGAAGCGCGACAAGAAGCGAGATCATGGATAAGCCATTCAACGGGAGCCTGTTGGCTCTTGGGCGGCAAATTCGTCGCAAGAGCCAGGCGGAGCTTGTGAAGCTGCTTGACGGTGCCCTGACGCAAGGGACGCTGTCCAAGCTAGAGCATGGACGCATCCAGCCGCAGCCGGAAATTGTCGCGAAGCTGGCGGAAGCCTTGCAACTCCGTGAGAGCTTTTTCTACCGGAGCGCATATGTTCGCGAGCCTATGGTCAGCTACCATAGGAAACGCGCGAAGCTCGCAGCTAAAGATCAGGATGCTGTCCACGGTCTGGCAGAGGTGTTCCGTCTCAATTTGAAATCGCTGCTAGATTCGGTGGAATTAGATCCGACGCTTCCGCCGCTTCCTGCGGTGGACCCTGATGAATACGGGCGAGACATCGAGGAAATTGCGCGTCTGCTACGGCAGAGATGGCAGTTGCCGAAAGGACCTATCGAAGATCTGACCAAGCTCGCTGAACGGGCTGGGATCGTTGTTATGGCTTTCGATTTCGGGAGCGAGCTGATTGACGGCTTCTGTCAACACTCCTGTGACGGGCTGCCGGCAATAATCTATATAAACTCGAACCAGCCGAAGGACCGCTATAGGTTCAGCCTGGCACATGAGATCGGACATTTGATTTGCCACCAAACGCCTCACCCCGAACAGGAGATTGAGGCCAACCGTTTCGCGTCTGAGTTTCTCATGCCAACGCGGGAAATTCGAAACGACTTTGAACCCGTTTCGCTTTCGAAATTTATGGATCTGAAATTGTATTGGGGCACCTCTATGCAAGCCCTGATATACAAGGCTTGGCAGGTCGGTTGTCTGTCAGACCGAATGAAAAAATACTATTTTATCGAAATGTCGAAGCGGGGATTCAAGAAAAGGGAGCCGGTGGAGGCTACCCACTTGCGGGAAGAGCCCGCTACACTTCGTTCAATTATACAAGCTCACCTGACAGAACTAGATTACTCGGTCGATGATCTTGGAGAAATATTTGGACTTTTGTCGAATGACGTAGAGGCTCTCTATCCTGTGCCACGCGCAAAACCTCAACTTCGTTTAGTTAACTAGGTCTCAATTGACGCAATTTGCCTCCTTTGTTGACCGCAAACCATTCGTTGTCCTCATAGATTGGTCCGGCTAGCAAGCTTGCGGATAGAAACTGGGGGTTGGGTTGCGGATCATTTCGAATTCAGGAGGCGAGCGGGTCATTGATCGGCTTTGCACGGCGAAGGGTGAATTCGATATCCTCACGGGCGGCGTCTCCGTATTCGGAGCGTCCGCGGCGTTCCCCCCGGATGCAGGTAACCGTCTGCAGCGTCTCCTTCTTGGCGCTGGGACATCGCATCAGGAACTGTCGGGAGCCCAGAACGATCGGCAGCGTCGCAATGCCCTCGAAACACGCGCGCTTTGCCGCCAACTCTGTTCGATTCTCGAAGGAGCGCAGGTTAGGCAGGCTGCGCTGCCGCCGGCACAATCGGTTGTATTAGGGCCTTCGACTGCGCTCCTTGGAAACTGCGAGCTGACGACCCCTGGTCTGGGGATCGCGCCGCAAGCATCCCTCGGGTTCGTCCAGGAAACTGAGACTGAGGAAGAGCTCGAGCACCTTCGCCAATGGTTTCGCGCCCAATGGATACATGCCGATGCCGAGGGCGATGCTGTACAGTCGCTATTGAAAGCAGTCGGCGATGGAGCAGAGCCTCATCCGGCGCAGAGCGTCTATCTCCAAGGGCTGTTCCACCTCTTTGCCGAAATGGAGGAAGCAACTGACGAGAGTAAGATCGTGGATGCCGCAACGGGCATCCGGGATACGACAGTCTGGTCGAAACTTTACCGGTTTCAGAAGGATGGGGTCATAGGGGCCATCGACAAACTCCAGCGTTTCGGCGGGTGCATCCTTGCCGACAGCGTTGGCTTGGGAAAAACTTTCGAGGCTTTAGCGGTCATCAAGTATTACGAGCTCCGCAATGCCCGTGTGCTCGTGCTGGCGCCCAAGCGCCTTCGCGAGAACTGGACGCTGTGGACCCAGAACGACGTGCGCAATATGTTGGCAGGCGATCGCTTCGCTTTCGATGTGCTCAACCACACGGACCTGTCGCGGGAACAGGGCCAATCCGGGGAGATAGACCTCAGCCACATCAACTGGGGTAATTACAACCTCGTCGTGATCGACGAGAGCCACAACTTTCGAAATCGTCCCGCTGGCAAGGGTGAGCGTGAAAGCCGATACGACAAGCTGCTGAACGCGGTCGTGAAGGCTGGCGTCGACACCAAGGTGCTGATGCTGTCCGCAACCCCGGTCAATAACCGGCTGAACGACCTCAAGAACCAGATCGCCTTCGCAACCGAAGGCGATGATCGTGCACTGGCTGGCCACGGCGTCCCCAGCATAGCGGGCACGGTGCGTATCGCGCAGGGCCAGTTTAACCGCTGGCAGGATTTGCCCGACGATCGGCGATCACCGGCCAGGCTGCTGGAGATGCTTGGCTTCGACTATTTTCGACTGTTGGATCTGCTCACTATCGCGCGTAGCCGGAAGCACATCGAGAAATACTACGGCACCGAAGAAACCGGGACCTTCCCCGAACGTCTCGCGCCAAAAAACATCTATTCGGATGTTGACCTGTCCGACGGCTTCCCGCCCATAGGCGAGGTCAACACCGAAATCCGCTTACTCAAACTCGCCGCATTCGCTCCATTGCGTTACGTGATGGAGGATCGCCGCGAGGCATACGATCGCCGTTACAGCCAGCAGACGGGTTCGGGCGCGAGCGTATTTCGGCAGCTCGACCGCGAAGAAAGCCTCGTTGCGCTCATGCGGGTGAACCTGCTCAAGCGGATGGAAAGCTCGGTGCATGCCCTTGCACTCACCATCGAGCGGCAGCTTGCCGCGGTGGAAGAGCTGATCGGGCGTATCGATGCGCATGACGACAGCATTGACGCTCCGTCGATCGACGATCTGGAAGACGACGATCCCGAATTCGAGCAGCTTGGTGTCGGCAAGAACATCCGCGTGTTGCTCAGCGACGCGGATCTCGTTCGCTGGCGGCAGGACCTGGCGGAGGATCGCGACAGGCTTGCCAGCCTTCTCCGGCAGGCAAGGCAGGTCACCCCAGAGCGTGACGCCAAGCTTGCGGATCTCAAGGCGCTAATCTCTGAAAAACTTCGCGCGCCATACAACGCGGGCAATACGAAGCTGCTGGTCTTCACGGCCTTCGCGGATACGGCGCAGTATCTCTACGAGCAGCTGGCCGATGAATATCCGCGACCGATGGCCCTGGTGACGGGTTCCGGTCGAAACCGCACGACGCACCCGCGTCTCCGTCCCGATCTGGGCTCCATACTTACAGCGTTCTCACCGCAATCGCGCGCACGACCGGAGAATCTGGCGGACGAACCGGAAGTCGAATTGATCATTGCCACGGACTGTATTTCGGAGGGCCAGAACCTCCAGGATTGCGACTGCGTGGTGAATTACGACATTCACTGGAACCCGGTCCGGATCGTGCAGCGCTTTGGGCGCGTAGACCGGCTCGGTTCGCCAAACGATGTCATCCAGCTCGTCAACTTCTGGCCCAACATGGACCTCGACAGCTACATCGGCCTTGAGCGCAGCGTATCGGGCAAGATGATGCTGCTCGACGTCTCCGCGACGGGCGAGGAGAACCTGATCGAAGCACAGGCGGGCGATCGGATGAACGATCTGGAATACCGCCGCCGCCAGCTGGAATCGCTTCAGGATCGGGTCATTGATCTGGAAGACCTGTCTTCCGGCGTATCCATCACGGACATGACCCTGAATGACCTCCGGCTGGATCTCGCCCGTCTGTCAGCCGACGAACGCGAGGCGGTCGCCCAGCGGATGATCGGCACCTATTCGCCTATTCCCGCTAATGATGATTTCCCGCCTGGCGCGTTGTTTCTGCTGAAGGCTGCCACGCCGAATGCCGAACGCGCGCTGGCAAAGGGCGATCCGATTTTCCCGCATGCGCTGATTTATGTCGGTGAGGATGAGCGGGTGATCCTTCCGCCCAGCCAGCCGAAGCGAATGCTCGACCTTCTTCGTCTGGCAGCAGCCACTCCAGCGGAGGAACAAGAACAGGCGTGGGTGCAGCTCAACGCCGCGACGCGCGACGGCAGCAAGATGGAGAAATACCAAGGCCTGCTGGCGGCCGCGATTCGCGGCGTAACCGGTAAAGCGGAAGAGCGCGCGGTCGAAAGCCTCTTCACCACCGGCGGCGTAGAAGGCGCTGGCGGGGATAGCGGGCTGGACGACTGGGAGGTGATCACCTGGCTCGCCGTCCTGCCTCCGGCATGACTGTTACGCCGCAGAATATTCGTGACGCTCTCGCGCTGCCTCCCGGCGGAGCGGCTGCTCGGCGGTTGCCGAAGGGCGTGCTCGCGGAGCATGGGGCGGCGAATGCGGCGGATCGCAAGGCAATCGACAAGGTCATCGAGCGGCTGGACTGGTGGGCGACCCTGTCGCCTGCCACCATCGGCGTGGCAGCCGACACAGATCGCGAGCGGCCCGTTCCCGCAATCCAGCTGCTTGCCCTCACAGCGCGGGAGCAGCCGACCCAGCGCCTGCTGGCAATGGTCCACCGCTCGATCCCGGTGCCGATCATATTGCTGACGCAGCTTCCCGCCAATGCGGGCACCCGTGTTTCGGTCGCGCCGCTCCGTAGGGCGGAAAGGGTCGGCGACAAGATGGTGGTGGAGCGCCTAGTAGTATCCCCCGACCTGACTGATACTGGATCGGAGGCGACCAAGGCGTTCATTGTCGGCTTGGCGCTTCCACACCTTCCGCAGGTGAGCCTTTCGGCCTTGTATGCTGGCCTCGTCGAAAGGCTGGAGGCGCTGGAGGTTGCCGCGCTGACGGGTTCGCCATATCGCCTCGTGGACGATCCGGAAGCGCGACGCGACGCGCTGGGGCGATACAGGGAAGCAGACGCAGAATGGATATCTGCCCGCGCGGCGGCGAAGAAGGAAAAGTCGCTGGCGCAACAGGTTACGCTTGGCAATCGCACGCGAAAGCTGAAAGAAGAGCGCGATCGAATACTGGGGGAGCTGGGCTAGGCTGATGAGCAGGGGGAGTTACTACGGTGGCGGAACCGTCATCGGATGGGGCAGCTATTGGGAGCGGCGCTACGCCCTCGGCACACCGGAAGAGCGATCGGTTCCATCGAAGAAGGGATCGAAGCGTTCGGCGCGACGTGCTCGCGCGAAAGCAGCTGCGGTGAACCGACGCCGGCGTGGGCCCGGAATAAACTCCCGAAGTCCAATCTGTCACAGCAGGATGTCCTGGCCGGTCTCGGCCTGTTACCGTTGCCGCCGAAACCGCATAAACGCGGACCCATTCTCAAGAAGCTGGTCGCCGAAGGGGTGCTGCTCCCCAATGGGCGACCCAATCCGAATAACGACAAGGTGTGCGCAATTGCAGCGCGGCCAGGAAAGAAGAAGAAATGATCACCGAAAAATCAAATTCCGCCATCCCGCAGATTACCCGCGACGATGATGAGGCGGGGAGCGGCGATCTGGCGCGCGAGAATATCGAGCGGCTGAAGGCGCTGTTCCCGCAGATCGTTGCGGACGGGAAGGTCGATTTCGATGTGCTGCGCCAGCTGCTGGGCGACGAGGTGGAAGAAGGCGAGGAGCGTTATGGCCTGAACTGGAAGGGCAAACGCCGCGCTCGTGCCTTTGCCATGACGCCGAGCCTCGGCACCCTGCGCCCTGCGCCCGAGGACAGCGTGGACTGGGATACGACGCAGAATATTATGATCGAGGGTGACAACCTTGAGGTGCTGAAGCTCTTGCGGCGCTCGTATGCGGGGAAGGTGAAGCTGATTTACATCGACCCACCATACAACACAGGATCGGATTTCGTTTATCCCGACAACTATAGAGATGCGCTTACCAACTATCTTCGAATGACCGGGCAGACTTCGGAAGATGGAATGTCACTTTCTTCGGAAAAAGACACTTCAGGACGCGCGCACTCTAGGCTTCGTGGACAAAGGGTATCCAGAGCTTGATTGAAGCGAGAGCGACGAAGCCGAGATAGGATTCCTTGGTTTTGTCGTAGCGGGTGGCGACCCTGCGCCAGTTCTTCAGTTTGTTGAACAGGCGCTCGACCAGGTTGCGCCAGCGGTATTTAGTCGGGTCATGCGGGACCGGATTGCGGCGATTGCTCTTGGCCGGGATCACCGCTTCAACGCCAGCGGCCGCGATTTGCTCGCGGATGGCGTCGGCATCGTAGCCGCGATCGGCCAGGAATGCCTCGACCCGCTCGCCGATCATTCGGAACAGGGGCCCAAAGCCCTGCACATCATGCGTCTGGCCGGGCGTCAGCACGAAGCCGAGCGGGAGGCCCCTCGCGTCGCATCTGGCGTGCAGCTTGGTGGTGAAGCCTCCGCGCGATCGGAGAGCCTCGGTTTGCTGAGTCCCCTTTTATGCCGACTGCACAATGATGTGCCCGGACCACGGTGCTATCGATCATGTCGGCAGCGATATCGCGCCCTGCCAGTTCGGCCAGCGTCTCGAGCATGGCATCGAACACGCCGGTCGTGACCCATCGTCGATACCGCCTGAAGACGCTGTTCCACTTGCCATACTCGTCCGGCAAATGCCGCCATTGCGCACCGGTCCGGGCAATCCACATCATGCCCTCGAAATAGCGGCGATTATCCTGTGCAGGGCGGCAGCCACGGCCGCGCTCAGCAGGCAGCAGCGGCCCGATCAGCGCCCACTCCTCATCCGCTACACCGATCCGCTCGCCCAACGCTGCCTCCAAAAGGTAGCCTTGAATCAAGCGCTCAGTCTCAGGTCAAGCTTTGTCCACGAAGCCTAAACAGTCTAGCGGCTGCGATGCGCATGCTACGACGAAAGGCACCTCTTTAGGCAGCGAAACTTCCGAGGCAAAGAAGGATGACGTGCAACCGATCAGGCCAGGCGATCTTACCGCGTCGGTCGCTCAAACCGAACAGGCCACTGGGTTGGGCCGGACAACAATCGACAAGCTTATGCGAGATGGCACGCTGGTCCGGAAAAAGGTCGGCAGACGAACTCTGATCACTGTCGAAAGCATCGAGCGTTTGGTCGGTACAAAGGTAGCCTGAGAGCTAGTAAATGCGATGGTTCCCAAGTCCGCTTTGCGCCCTCATTCCGGTCATTCACCGAACTGATTATCCGCCCCGAGAGCAGACATGAGATTCAACGCGGCTTAAATCCGTCAATTTCAGCATTCGATGCCCTCTCAAGCGCCGTTGAATGACCGCGAGACCCATCCAGGTCTGATAGGTGTTGCAAGTCCAGTCGACCTCGGCCTGATCGCTTCACGTCATACATCAGGTTATCGGCCAGTCGAATTAGCGTGCTGGGCTCAGGATACTGGCCAGGCGGAACCACTATCCCACCTGCACTGGCAGTGACTTGCCATGGCAGAGTGTCAATCGCTCGGATAAGCAAACGCTGGCAATCATCAAGCCGCTCGGGGTCGTCAGCAAAGCGGAGGAAAACAAGAAACTCGTCGCCTCCTATGCGAGCGATGTGGTCGTCTTCCAGAAGGACTTCACGCAGAGCCCCCGCCACTTGGCTCAGCACTCGATCGCCTTCTGCGTGACCATACCGATCATTTACCTGCTTGAAGTGATCCAGATCGAGGAAAATCAGGGCCGTCGTCCGGTTCTGTTTTTGAGCGCTCCGTAGCTCTCTTCCGAGCATCTTTGCAAAGCCACGCGGAGTAAGCGCACCCGTCAACCGATCAACATTCGCCGCTAACTCTGCGTCATCGTAGCGGGCCCTCAACCTTATCATGCCCTCGCCCGAAATGACGACCATTGGGGCAAGCAAGTAGGCTTCCCAAGGCATACCATGCAACCAAGCCGATAAAGCCAGAACCAAGCTGGCTGCTAGTGTCACTCCTCGCGATACCCCGCTGCCAAAATGCCAGCATGAGACGGCTGTGAGCAGAACGTATCCGCACTGCATGGCAACTGTAGGAACCGACGCGAACAGCAAAAACGTCAGCAGCAATAGTCCGGCCACCAAGCTGTATCTCGACATCTTCAGAAACCGGCGGCCATCGAATCGCTGACCGTTGCCACGCCCGGTCTCAAGCGCGGGGGTTTCAGGATGATTGCCCAAAAACATGGCGTCGAGTTTTAGCACCCCAAGGTTAAAGCGCCGTTTGCATTAATTGGTTTGCGGAGATTACCGCCGGCCCTACCGGAACCGAATGCTGTCATTCCTGACCCGAAACGCGCGCTGGCTTATCGGCGGGTTGTTCCTCACACTCTTTTCCTCGTTCGGGCAGACCTTCTTCATCGGTCTCTCGGGCCGATACATACTCGAAGAATTCGCACTTACGGATGGCGAGTTCGGACTGCTCTACATGGGTTGCACGTTGGCGAGTGCAGCGACCTTGCCTTGGCTGGGCCAAATGGTGGACCGCCTGAGCGGTGCGCGCATGGTCCTTGTTGTGATGCCTGTCTTGGCGTTCGCGTGCATGTTGATGGCTATATCACCCATCGTGCCAATACTCGCCTTGGCGATTTATCTGCTTCGTTTGATGGGTCAGGGCATGATGACCCATATTGCCCTGACCGAGGTAAGCCGATGGTTCGAAGCCAATCGTGGCCGCGCGATCTCTCTTGTTGTGCCGGGCCACCAACTGGGCGAAGCCGTTCTCCCAATCCTGTTCGCTGTGATCGTTATAGCCAGCGGTTGGCGCTCAGCCTGGTTCGCTTTAGCCGCGCTGGTGTTGTTCGTTGCCTTGCCCGCGATCTACCTTCTTATTCGCGTCGACCGGGTCCCGTCTGATCACGATCCAGTCGACTATGAACCAGCAGCGATCCGGCAATGGACGAGGGCTGACGTGCTACGGGATTCCGTATTCTACCTCATGCTTATCGGTGTCCTCGCGCCAGCATTCATCGGCACGACCATTTTCTTCCATCAGGCTCACCTAATTGATTTGCGTAATTATCCTGCTCTGGCCTTCGCTAGTGCATTCCCACTCATGGCAGGGACCACCGTCATTTGCGGTCTTGCGGCAGGACAATTGATCGACCGGTATGGCGCTGTCCGATTGCTACCGTTCTTTCTTGTGCCTCTGACGATTGCGACACTGATTGCGGCCAGCATAGACGCGTCGTGGGGAATTTTCGTGTTCATGGTGATGTTCGGTGTGAGCTACGGTCTGACTTCGACCATGTTCGGCGCGCTTTGGCCGGAAATTTACGGGACCCGCCACCTTGGCGCGATCCGGGCCGTTATCGTTGCAGCCATGGTCTTCTCGACCGCGATGGGTCCCGGATTGACCGGAGCACTCATTGATCAAGAAGTAAATCTGCCGACCCAGCTTTACTGGATGGCAGGATGGACAATTCTAGCGAGCTTCGGCCTCTATATGGCTTCGCGTATCGCGACTGAACGTCGGAGAGCTTAGTCTCTCGCTCTCACGGCATGATTACGATGACATCCCAGGCCTGACCAGAGTTCGTGACTTCGCACTTGCAACATTTTTAAGTTGCGGCTACTCGCGGCGCATCCATCGGACCCGGCCGCGCCGGGTGGCTCGGCCCGGCGCCTATCCCCGGGACAACCTTCCAGACCGGCTTTTCATTGCCGCACATCGTGTTCGCGGCTGAGCGGCGCTTGCTAAGCGCCGTGCCGGTCGTGTGAGTCGTGTTAGGGTTCACATGTTCGAAATTTCCGCGCTGAAGCGCGAATGGCTTTCTAATCCCCGGCGCGACATTCTCGCCGGTATCGTCGTCGCGCTTGCGCTCATTCCTGAAGCGATTGGCTTCTCGATCATCGCGGGGGTCGATCCGCGCGTCGGTCTCTACGCATCATTCTCGATCGCCGTCATCATCTCGCTTGTTGGTGGGCGCGCAGGCATGATCTCGGCCGCGACCGCGGCCATTGCCGTGCTCGTTCTCCCGCTCATTCAGCAGTATGGCGTCGAGTATCTATTCGCGGCCACGATCCTGATGGGCGTTATCCAGGTCATCGCGGGGTTCCTCCGTTTACACCTGCTGATGCAGTATGTCTCGCGCTCGGTTATAACCGGATTCGTCAATGCATTGGCGATCCTGATCTTCATCGCACAATTGCCCGAACTCACAGGCGTGCCGATGCTGACCTATGTGCTGGTCGCAGCGGGTCTGGCAGTGATCTACCTCCTGCCGCGCCTGACCAAGGCTGTCCCTTCGCCGCTGGTGGCGATCGTGATCCTGACGGCGGTCGTTTACTATATGGGCATGGACGTGCGCACGGTGGGCGACATGGGCGAACTGCCCTCTTCGCTGCCGTCTTGGCTAATCCCCGACGTTCCATTCACTCTCGAGACGCTGCAGATCATCCTGCCATATTCGGCAACGATGGCGGCAGTGGGCTTGCTCGAGTCAATGCTAACTGCGCAGATCGTCGACGATCTTACTGATACGGGCTCTGACAAGCAGCAGGAAATGAAGGGTCAGGGCATCGCCAACTTCTGCACCGGCTTCCTCGGAGGCATGGGTGGCTGCGCTATGATCGGCCAATCGGTCATCAACGTGAAATCGGGCGGCGAGACGCGGCTGTCGACCTTCGTTTCCGGTGTCTTCCTGCTGTTCCTGCTCTTGGTGCTCGGGCCGCTGGTGGCAATCATCCCTATGGCATCGCTGGTCGCGGTCATGATCATGGTCTCGATCGGAACGTTCTCATGGCGTTCGATCAAGGACATCCGCTACAATCCGTGGCAGTCTTCGGTCGTGATGATCGTGACCGTCGTCGTGGTGGTATGGACGCATGACCTTGCGCAAGGCGTTCTCGCTGGCGTGATACTCTCGGGCCTGTTCTTTGCCAGCAAGGTGAAGCGGCTCTTCACGGTTAATACCGAGCTCTCAGCGGACGGGACAACCCGCACCTATCGCATCGAGGGGCAAGTTTTCTTCGCCTCCTCCGACCGGTTCGTGGAAGCTTTCGATTACAAGGAAGTGCTCGACCGTGTAGTGATCGACGTGAGCCGGGCGCACTTCTGGGATATCTCGGCGGTGGGCACGCTGGACAAGGCCATCCTCAAGTTCCGCCGCGAAGGCACGATGGTCGAGGTCCTCGGCTTGAACGAGGAAAGCGCCGTGATGATCGAGCGGTATGCTATTCATGACAAACCCGGCGCCGAAGCGCAGCTGGGAGGACACTGATGGGAGAGACAGCAATGGAGTACGTCCTCGCGGCGATCGACGCCTCGGCGTATGCCACCAGCGTTTGCGGCTATGCCGGATGGGCAGCCAGGCGGCTGTCACTGCCGGTCGAACTGCTTCATATCGTTCAAAGGCAGGATCCGATCACGGCACGCAAGGACCTGTCGGGTGCCATCGGTCTGGGCGTCAAAAGCGACTTGATGGAAGAGCTTGTCCGCCTGTCGGAAGAAGGAAGCCGCACCGAGATCGAGAAAGGCCGCATTCTTCTGGCTGCAGGAGAACAGCTGCTGCGGGAGGCGGGCATTACCGATGTCTCGACGCTGCACCGCCATGGCGGTGTGATCGAGACGATCCTCGATCGCGAAGCTCATGCTCGTGTCGTCGTGATGGGCAAACGAGGCGTGGGGCATGAATATGCTTCAGACCATATCGGGTCGACCATCGAGCGCGTGGTCAGGGCCAGTGCCAAACCTGTGTTGGTAGCCTCGCGGGAGTTCTCCGAACCGAAGCATATCGTCTTTGCCTACGACGCTAGTCCGGCCGCCGAGCGTGCGCTGGAGCAGCTCGCGAATTCTCCGCTATTCGAGGGGCTGCCCGTGACTATCGTGATGGCAGAAGCGGAGGGAGACACGAAGCGCGAACAATTGAAGAAGGCCGAAACTGCCTTTGCATCAGACCACCCGGTCACCGCCGTCATGGAACCCGGAAAGGCCGAAAAGGTCATCCCGGGAGTGGTTGCCTCTACCGACCGGGCCTTGCTACTCATGGGTGCCTATGGCCATTCGCCAATTCGCCGCATGATCGTGGGGAGCACAACGACCGAGATGGTTCGCACGGTTAAGGCTCCTGTGCTGATGGTGCGATAGTATGTCTATCGATCCAGCCACCTTCCGCGACCTGTTGCTGCAACGTCTGAGCGATCTAGATGAGCAGGATCGCATCACAGCTTCCGATCGCGACCCAGTTGCACTCGACCAGGAAAGTGTTGGCCGTCTTTCGCGGATCGATGCGATGCAGGTGCAGGCCATGGCACTTGCGCAGGAACGGCGTCGGAAGTCTGAACGGGCTGCCATTGCCGCCGCACTACAGCGGATTGAGGAGGGGGAGTTCGGCTATTGCATCGGATGCGGCGACGAGATCGCCGAAGGCCGTCTTCGCAACAGTCCAACGGTCGTGAAATGCTTAGAGTGCGCTGCCGAAAGCACCTAACTTCCGCAGAAAGCACCGCGCTTGCTATGTCAGAAAGGTGCTTAAAAACGCTATTTCAAGACAGTCTGCCAACGTCAACGTCCACAAGTGGCGGTCCGCTTCAGTCACCAGCGATGCAAAGCGGAAACGGCAAGGTCGGGTTAAAAAGATTCGGCCAGCTCCCCAGGGGGCGTCCTCGCAGTTCAGCCCACGGCCATGGCGATCACCGTGGCCCATTTCGAAGCGCTAACGTCTGTCGACCAATCGTTCGAGCCTTGAAGAGCTGGAGGAGTTCACATGCGCCTCTTGAAGACGTCTGGCTTTGGCGATCATCGCGTGAGACGTTGACGGCTAAGTGATCCTCCACCTGTACGAAAAGTCCGAGCCCCCCACATGGGGAAGAAGGAATGCAGTAAATTCACACCGCAGAACCCCTGCCAGATGCACGGGCCGAGCAATTGCGAATATCGAACCGGCAGCCTGCGGTTCAATCCTTTTGATTGAACGAGACGATTAACAACCCCAAGCTCCGGGATCAGGAATGCAACCGCGCGCAGCTGTCATTCAACAATGCCCCGGATCGGATAATCCTTTGCAGCAACGAAGCGAATGCCCTTAAGAATGCCAGTGAGATCCGGCCGTGAAAAAGGTGCGTTGGAGATATCGACTATCTGTATTTCACCTTGCGGATTGATCACGAAGGTTGCCGGTTCGGCGAAGTTGCGGTCAGTCTCGTCGGCTGAACGCGGGGAAGAAATATACAGTCTCATGGCCCGCATCTGATCCTCGGTCAATTCAGCCAGTATGGGAATGGTCCAGCCCTCCTCTTCGGCTTGCGACCGCGCTCGTTCCAGCGGATCGGCGGAGAGGGCCCAGACTGAGATGTCCGCCGCTTTGAAGTCTTCCTGCATACCGTTAAGTTCGGTGAGATATTGCTTGCACAAGGGACAGTGCTTGCCGCGGTATATCGTCAGGAAGCGCCACCCTCCGTGATCTGCCGGAGTGACGGTCTCGCCAGTTGTCTTGGGCCAGGAAAAAGAAGGAAAGGAAGCGCCAGCCTTGATCTTGCTCATGGGATTTTCCTCAAATACGTGTCTTGAGGAAGCTACGGGACGCAGTTCCGATTGTTCCTGAAGCAGGGCCACCGCAAATGATTCCAATCGGAACGTTCCCCAGGCAAAGGAGCTGTCAGCCTTCTCTTACAATACCCTCCACGAGGCCAAGGTCGAGCCAGTGCCGCAACATGGACCCGGCCCGATGCGCCGCCTCGTCCTTGTCATGCCGGCGACCCAGCCAGGCGCATATCTTCTCGAACCTTTTGCCTGCGATCATTTTCTCCAGGCAGCGCCCTTCTTCACCAGACAGGCTTTTGAACACGGGTGTTTCCGCTTCACGCCAGACCACGATGGACGCAGCCTCGACTAGCCGATGCAATGCGGCACCCTGCTCATCGGGTTGGAGCGAACGCCATAGCTGCGGCAAATCGAAGTTAGTTGTCGCGATCTCGGTTCCGGGAAGGAACTTCAGGCCGAGATTGGCCCAGCCGTCCTCGTCGTACAAAGCTGTTCCGGCGGCAAACCGTTCGAAAGTCATCACGCTTGCATCGCGCGAGGTGAAGGCCCGCGCCATCGCCCATTCGAGCCACGCGATCTCCGCAACGTCTGGATCGGCGGCGAAAAGACTGCGGCAGGTTCGGGGAAAATGCTCGCCCACTAGATCGAGAGTCCAGCTCGTAGGAGGATGTTCGATGACGTGGTGAATTGCGGCCTGCCGGAAAGCATTGCGTCCGGCCAGCCGCGCCGTGCGTTCGAACGCGCTCTCCAGCGCCTCGATCACGGCCGAACGATAGTTGTTGCGGTAGATATCCATGCGCATATCACGCTGCCGGTCTCCCGGCTCAGACGTTGCGGCCTGCTCTGTCAGCTCGAGCAGGAACCGGGATTGCCTTTCGCGCAGAGACATCATCCGCAGGCTCGGGACACGACAGGTGCGACACAATGCCGGGCTCGGTCCAGCTCGCCGAGAAGATCGTCCAGCTCCGGAATCGCATCGTCCCGCTCAATCATCACGGCAACCGATCCAAGGTCTCGCATAGCCCGTTCGTATAGTTCCCAGACGGCATCGCAGACGGGGCGGTCATGGGTATCGATCAGGATTTCGCCCGGGGTATGTCCCGCCAGATGGATCTGGCGTACTCGGTCGGCAGGAATTCCATCGAGATAGTCCGCAGGATCGAACCCGTGGTTGCGGGCACTGACATAGACATTGTTGATGTCGAGCAGCAGGTAACAGCCGGTCCTGCGGCTCATTTCGGACAGAAAGACCCATTCGGGCATCTCGTCTTCGGGAAACGAGAGATAGCTGGAAGGATTTTCGAACAGCATCGGCCGGTCGAGCGTTTGCTGCGCCTGGTCGATGTTGTCGCACACCACCTGCATCGCTTCCCGGGTAAGCGGCAGCGGCAGGAGGTCGTGGCTGTTATGTGCGCTTGTACGAGTCCAGCACAGGTGGTCGGACACCCACAACGGCTCGATCATCTCGGCAAGCTGGGCCAGCCTGGCCAGATATTCGGGGTCGATGCCGTCCGCAGAGCCGACCGACAGCGAAACGCCGTGCAGAGCGACAGGATATCGCTCACGCATCTGGCGCAAGATCCGCAAGGGCTTGCCGCCATCGACCATGTAATTTTCGGAGATGACCTCGACAAAATCGACCGGCACCTCCCGTTCGAGAAAATCGCGATAGTGCGTCGACCTCAACCCGAGACCATATCCTGCAAATGGTTCGATTTTGCTCACATCCGATCTCTCGACAAAAGAAGCGGTCCGGCACCCGTTGGGGTTGGGGGGACGAGGTAATCCGGGTCCCGGACCGCAGCCCGCGCGAAACATTCCGCACGAGACAGGGAATTGATCAGCCAAGATCGCCGATAGTTCCGCCCTTAGAAAGGCATTCGCCAGCATTGAGGGCCTTGAAACCCTGCCCCTTGCAAGCGTTCTGACCCTTGCATTCGTGAAGGGCGGTCGCGCAGTCCGCAGTACCCCTGCAGCTGTTGATGCCATAACAATGCACCGTGTCTTCGGCGTTCAGTGCCCGGCCCTGGCTGTAGGCCGGCGGGTCGACGGCGAATGCGGGAACGGCGGAAATCGCAAATGCTGCGGCTGCTGCCGCGATTGATGCTGTCTTGAGACCATTGTGTCGCATGAGAATTCTCCCTGATGCACGCAGCGCTCGATGCGGCGCACATCCCCAGTTCGCTGCCAGGCTGCTCCAGGTTACAGCAGCCCGAAAGACATTTTTGTGTAACCTTCGCAGCGGCCGCGCCGAACCCGGAAACAGCATCCACGAGCTACCGTGCGGTGCGTGAGACCCATCCGAGAGTGGAGAATTACAATGAACAAGACCTCGATCGCCCGCATTGCCGGACTCGCATTCGCAGCGAGTGCGGCTGCCGGACTGGCTGCGACGCCAGCAGCCGCCCAGAAGCAGGAAATGGAAAAGTGCTACGGCGTCGCCAAGGCTGGCGAGAACGACTGCGCCGCCGGTCCTGGTACAAGCTGCGCCGGAACCTCGACCCGCGACTACCAGGGGAACGCTTGGAAGCTCGTTCCCAAGGGTACGTGCGTAAAGATCGAAACCCCCAAGGGCAAGGGATCCCTCACTCCCATCAAGCGCTAAGCACCGACTCGCATTTCCCGCCCGCGAAGTTTGAGGCTGGGCGGACCATAACAAGATCTTCCTCCCAGCCTGGACCGGTGTCGATGCATGCGTCGGCACCGGCTTATTCGTTCCTCAGCGACCCCCAGCAAGAAATTGGAATCCATTGCACGCGGTCCCGACCGCCGTGCCCGCACCCCTTTTCCAAAAACAGTTACGCAAAAGCGCTCCTCACCGCTCATGGGCCGGAGCCAGGAACCTGTTGTTTGTAACCCCGCGGCGCCGAGGCGCGAATTGAAAGGCAGGGGACATCGCCAGGAGAAATGGCATGAAAATCGCGGCAATCATGAACCGCAAGGGTACCGACTTTCGGACTGTGCGGGAAAGCAACTCTCTCCGAGGCTGTATCGACAATGCACCACGAAGGCATCGGATCGGTCGGGATTGTCGGAAGCAATCCGGCAGACATACAAGGAATCGTCTCGCAGCAGGAACTAATGGCGGGGCTTGCCCAGCGCGGACCGCACGCCTTGCAGCTTCCTGCTCTGATATTCATGCGGCGTCAGGTCCTGTTCTGCAGCTGCGATGCGGAGGCTTGCGATGTAATGCTCTCCATGACGCGTCAGCGGTTCCGACACTGCGTGGTGCGCAGTTCTGACCTTGCGATCGCCGGCCTGGTTTCCCTGGGCGATCTGGTTGCGGCCCTGCTGGAGGAAGCCAGACTCGAGGCCGGCGTACTGCGCAATATCGCCCGCGGGCGCATGTTGTCACTGACGAGCTGACGATGGCCCGCTTCTCGCGCATGATCGGGCGCCTGCTGGCACGCTATCTTACCGGTCCCTCGCGCTCGCCCTTTGCTAGCGTTCCGACAGACGAAATGGCTCTTGCGCGAGAACTGAGACCAAGCGACGTGCTTCTCGTCGATGGTCAGCAGCGAATCAGCACGGCCATCAAATACCTCACCCCAGTCGATTTGGTCGCATGCTGCGCTGTGTGTTGCCTCAGAGAATACCAGCGCCGAACGCGAGGTCAGCTTCGTCGAGGCCGATGCTATCGCAGGGGTTCGCGTTGTCAGCCCTTCGCAGTTTAGCAATTTTCAGACACGTATCTGCCGTCCGGTCGGATTGAACGAAAACGATATAAAGGCGGTTACGGATTTCGCGCTAGGACGGGTGGGCGATTCCGACGATCTGGCCGATGTGGTCGATCTGGCTCGCTATCTCTTTCCTACCCCTCCGGTTCCGGCAGGATGGCGCAGACGGATGCTGGCGCTCGGGAGCGGGGAGCCTTTTATGGCGATCTGCTCGACGCTGGTCGCCCGCGCGTTCCAATCGATCCGCTATCCCATACTTCCGCAAATCACACGTGAACTGGGCAGAGTATCCGCGCGCGGTCTAAGCGCACTCACGCGTTCGTTGGGCTGCTAATACCAAGCAAATTCAACCCTGTCCTCGGGCATCAGGCGAGTGCTTGATCGCTTTCGCAGACATAGGCACCGTAGGCCCACCCGAGTGCAATTCCGAAGATCGCATGGCCAACTGCACTTACTGTGCCGCGCGCCATCTCGAACCAGGGAAAGAGGGCGGTAAATCCGTAGAAGTTGACGGCATAGACAAGCAAGCCGAACACCGCCGCAACGCCGACGGCGACCCATCTCGAAAGTCCGAGGGTCGAATGGATCAGGCCCCAGATGATCCCCAGGACGACGGACAGAGCAAGATGCACCATCATAGCCACCATCATGATGCCCAGGTCGAATGTTGCAGGTGGCGGTAGCACGTCGCGGCCCATCACGATCGCAGCCATCATGCGGGGTGGGCCGAACGGACTCTGACCCTCGATGAGGGCAACCATGGCCATTTCGGCCATGAGGAAGACCACAGCCGCGATGACACAGGCCTTGAGCGCTCCGCCGAGATGAAATTGCGATCGCATTATCGTTCTCCCCTGTTGTCAAAATGGCCCTTCACAACCGCAGTATCTGATCGTTCGGCGAGGCGGGCTCATTCAGGGGTATTCGTGCAAAAGAGGCGCGTGGTTACAATGGTACGGCGCAAAAAATGTCGTCGGATGTAACTTACCGGACGGGGCGAACGAACCCGCCCAGGACACATCATAAGCAAGGATTACCATGACAGGCGAAACCCAATTCAGCGGACAGGGGCTTTCAGCCCTCTTTCTCAACTGCAGCCTCAAGCGATCCGACCAGCAATCGCACACCCAGCTCCTGATGGATAATGCCATCACGATCATGGAGGCGAACGGTGTCGCCGCGCAATCCTTGCGCCTCGCCGACTACGACATCGCGCCGGGAGTTCAGCCCGATATGCGTGACCATGGGTGGGACGCCGACGACTGGCCCGCCATCCAGGAAAAGGTCCTGGCCGCCGACATACTCGTTCTCGGAACGCCGATCTGGTTAGGTGACAAGTCATCCATATGCACCCGTGCGATAGAACGGCTCTACGGATACAGCGGTGAAACCAATGCGAGGGGGCAATACGTCTATTACGGACGGACAGCGGGCTGTATCATCACGGGCAACGAGGATGGCATCAAGCACTGCGCGATGAACATGCTCTATTCGCTCCAGCATCTGGGGTACGTGGTTCCCCCTCAGGCCGATGCCGGATGGATCGGCGAAGCGGGACCCGGCCCTTCCTACGGCGACGATGGGAAAGTCGGGCTCGACAACGATTTCACCCGCCGGAACACGACGTTCATGGCGTGGAACCTGATGCATATGGCCGCGATGCTCAAGCAGGCGGGTGGATACCCCACTCCGGGCAACCAGAAGGACGCTTGGGAAGCCGGCATCCATTTCGATCATCCCAATCCGGAATACCGCTAGCGGCCACGCGCCAAGCCTTTTCGCATTTCCTTCAATATCACGGGAGCTGACAATGTCAGACACTTACCAGATCGAACTTTCGCTACGCACTCCGGACGATACGGATGAAGCCGTTAGCGCTCCGCTCAAACAGGCGCAGAAGACCATGGGCATGGTCCCCAACATGTATGCCGGCATGGCCAATCTTCCGGCTCTGCTGGCGACCTACAGCTTCGGATACGACAAGTTTCGCGAAGACGCTGGTTTTTCTTCCGTCGAGCAGGAGGTCATCCTTCTCGCGGTCAGCCGCGCAAATGAGTGCCATTATTGCGTCGCTGCCCACAGCACGCTCGCCGACACCATGTCCGGCGTTCCGGCAGAAGTGACCGACGCGATCCGCAGCGACCAGGAAATCCCCGAACCCAAGCTGCGCGCGCTCGCCGAGTTCACCCGCGTGATGTCGGAAACGCGTGGTAATCCCTCACCTGCTCAGGCCAAGGCGTTTCTGGAGGCGGGATACTCCGAGACCCACATCCTCGGGATAATCCTCGCCATCAGCGTGAAGGTCATCTCCAATTACAGCAATCACCTTTTCCATACGGAAGTCGACGAGGCCTTTGCGGCACGCGAATGGAGCGCGCCCCAATAGACTGAAGCGTGGGAATGTTCGCTGTGGGAGCTCGTGAAGCACGAGAGCCAGGAACTAGGCCTCCGGGTGAGCGGTCCTGACAAGTGCCATGATCTCCTCGGCGATGACATCAGGATGATCCTCGGGGGTAAAGTGCTTGCCCCCGGGGATTCTCTTGAGCGGCGCGCCAAGGTCACGTGCGAAACGCTCACCATATTCGATCTTCTGAAAACCGTCAGCCTCGCCCCAGGCCAGCCTGGCCGGGATGCCGAGTGATGAAAGTTGGTCGGAGACAGCCAAGGTATCATTCACGTCAAGTGCGTCGATCTGCCGAACCATCGCCTCTGCCCCGCCATGATCAAGATATTTTCTGGCATGATGCCGCCAGGCTTCGAGGGCCGCATCGAGCCGGTCGTGGCCGCGCAAGAGAAGCGTCAGTAACAGCATGGTGAACGCGGAATCTGGGAGATGCTTGACGAGCCCGCCGGTCTCGCGCATCGCTTTCACACTCGGAATTGGCCAGGAATCATATCCGATCGCGTTCGTGAGGAATAGCCCGCTGCACATGTGCGGGTTTCGGACCGCGAAAATCTGGGCGACGCCGCCGCCGAGGTCATGGCCGACGATTACGGCCTTCTCTAGACCGATCTCGTTCATCCAAGCCTTGAGGTGGTCGGCCTGTGCAGCGACCGAAATGTCCCGGCCCTTGCCTTGCTCCATGGAATCGCCATAGCCGACCATCTCCCAGGCAAGGGCGCGTACTCCCGACAAGCGCGGAACCACGTGTCTCCAGAGCGCCGGTGACGTGGGTATGCCGTGAAGCAGGATTACGGGTACACCTTCCCCATGTTCCGCCCACGACATGTCGATACCGCCGACGTCGACAAAGTGGCGCTCACCAGAAATGAAACCTTCCCGGACTTCTCGATGGGAGGATTTCACCCATTTTTTGGCGGCAAGCGACGTAGCGATCGCTAGCGCTCCCAGTGCCAGTATCTTTCTCACGTGGTCGTCTCCACTTCTTGTATCAGTATATCGAGACGACGTGGCTGGACTGGCGTTGTTCCGCATGATGCGGACTTCTTTCCGGCGCACCCTTCACCGCGGGGCGCAAAATCGACAAAAAATCTACCAGTCGAGCGCCGCAAGTTCGCCGATGCGGTCTACTTCCCGGACCCCGGCTGAAGCGAAGCCGGGCTGGCTGTTTCCCTCTCTCCTGATGAAGACGGGCTGCATCCCCGCAGCAGCAGCCCCGAGCAGGTCCCACGAATGGCAGGCGATCATGGCCAGACGGGAGATATCGACCTGCAGCGACGTGGCGACATGGCGATAGGTTGCCGTGGCAGGCTTGAATTGCTCCACGGAATCGACGCTGAACTGGGCTTCGAAAAAGCGGGCAATTCCGGCATTGGAAAGCTGCTCCGCCTGCGTGTCGGAATCGCTGTTGGTCAGCGTCACCAGACGGAAACCCTGCTCTAGCAGTGATGCCAGCCCCTCTTCGACGTCGCCGTGCGCGGGAAGCTGTGTCGAGGCAGCCTTGAGATCGCTCGCCGCGCCTTGCGGCAAGGCGCGATCTTCGATTGCTGCCAGCATGCCGAGCACATCGCTGGCGATGCTTCCGAAAGGCAAATAGCGCCCGGCAAGGGTCAGCGATTGCGAATAGAGCACCATTTGCGCAAACCACCGGCGCATTGCTCCTGCATCGTCGAACCATCGCGCGAACAGCGGCTCGAGCGTCCGGATATCGAGCAGGGTTTCATTGACGTCGAATACCAGCACCGGCCGAGCCATCACGTTCCTTCTCCAATGCACACATTACCGGTTTGAACGCGACGCTCTGAGCCAACGTTCCCCGTCCCGGTGGGGCGAGCGCTAGCTGGCGTCGTGCGAAATATCCCAAAGGCCGAGCAGACGCGTGTAGCTTCGTTCGCCCCGATGGGGATCGTCGGTGCTGCCGCCCATTCGCGCGAGGCGAGCATCCATCTCCGCCTTGTCCGCCTCCAGCGGATTAGATTTTATTCCCGAGCCCTCGACGATCCGGTTCATCAGGTTGAACAAGCCGCAAATGCTGACTGCGTCGAACAGCGCGCGTTCATCCCATCCCGCCGCATAGACCCGGTCGGCATCCGCCTCGACCATCATCGCAGGCGTGCGGGTCAGCTTGCCGACATAGGCGAGGAGCGGTTTTAACTTCTCCTCGATCGCGCTGTTATCCAGATCGGTCAGCAACGTCTCGAACAAGGCCTCGTCGATCCCAAAAGCGCGTGCCGCGACAACGTGCGCACCGTGGCAGTAGGTGCAGGAATTCAATCCCGAAACATAGGCTGCGATAAGCTCGCGCTCGGCGACGGTCAGCGGCGACGGGTCGCGCAGGAGCCGGTCGTGATATTCCAGCAAGGGGGCGACGCTGTGAGGAAAGCGCTTGAAGACCTTGTCGAGCCCGGGCTCGCCTTCGATCGATGGAAAAACTCCCATTATGAAACCCTTTCTATTCAGTCGTATCCGATCGGAACATCGCGTGGGCAAGAGCGCTGCGCTGGATCACTGTCAGCAGGCACAGGCCCGCATATATCCAGGCAAACAGCGCAAACTGCTCGGGCCATAGGCACATGAGCACAAAAACGAGGATCGTCTCGGTGCCCTCCGCGAGGCCGGTATTGTAAAAGAAGCTCTTGCGCCCGTGCGCCTCGGTTGCGACCCCGCGTTTCGCGGCAAGCGTCGCGAAAGCAAGGAAGCTGATGCCGGTCAGCGTGAAGGCGGCCACAAGCACCATCGCGGGAAGCGTGTTGGCTGGAGCCGCGAAGCCGAAGCCCAGCGGCACCGCGACGTAGAAAGCAAAGTCGGCGACGATATCGAGATAGCCGCCAAAATCTGTCTGTCGGGTCGCCCGTGCTACCGCGCCATCGAGACCATCGAGAAGCCGGTTGAGTAGAACCAGGACGAGCCCGAGGGCGAACGCGCCTTGCGCGATCGCCACTGCGGCAGCCAGGCCCGGTACAAGACCGATGAGGGTGACCGCGTTGGGTCCGATCCCTCGTCTTGCGATCCAGCTCCCGGCTGCATCGAGCGGAGGATCTATGAGCGGTCGCAGTTTGGCATCCAACATTGCGCGGTCCTCAATTCCAGGTGACGATGCCGATGACCGCGCCTGTCATGAGCGAAACCATATTGCCGGCAAGCCAGCTTTTCATGCCAAGAGCCGCGACATCGCCGCGACGCTCGGGGCACAGGGTCCCAACCGTCGAGACGATCAGTCCGACACTGGCGAGGTTGGCGACACCGCAGAGCGAGTAGGTCACGATCAGCAAGGTGCGCGGATCGAGCGTCCCGGGTGGAAGTGCGGCGAGTTCCAGGTAGGCGACATATTCGTTGAGGATCGCCTTGGTGCCCATGAGACCACCCGCTGCGGGAGCCTGGTCCCATGGCACTCCAATAGCCCACATGGCGGGCGCGAACAGCCAGCCGAAGATGCGCTGCAAGGTGAGCGGCGTGCCGTCGACCCCGGGAAACAGGAACAGGATCTGGTCTGCGATATTCACCAGCGCAAAGATAACGATAATGATCCCGAGCACCGCGAGTACCAGCGTCACGCCATCCGCGGTGCCCCTGATCAGAGCATCCATGCTGCTTTCGTATTTGAGGCCCGCCTCGGGTTCATCAGCGGTTTCCTCGTCCGGCGTCGTGCCCACTGCGGCGGGGACCATTAGCCGGGCAACGAGCACGGCGGCGGGCAGCGATATCAGCGAGGCCACGATCATGTGGCCCACGGCGTTCGGCACGGTCTGCGACAGGGTGGTCGCATAGAGCACCAGTATGGCCCCCGAGATCGTGGCCATGATCAGCACCATGATAGCGAACAGATCCGGGCGGGTCATCCTGGCAAACCAGGCTTTAAGAACGAGCGGCGATTCTACCACGCCGAGGAAGATCGTGGAGCCAGCTCCCAATCCGACTACGCCGCTGACACCCAGGGTCTTGCGCAGGGCCCACGACAATCCGCGGACTGCAGCGCGCAGGATGCCCCAGTGCCAGAGCAGAGCCGCGATAGCGGAGAAAACGATGATCAGCGGAAGGATTTGGAAGGCAACGATGACCGGCTCATCAGCGCCCGGTTTGAGCACGAAGGGAATGGGTGCGCCGCCGGTATAGCCGAACATATAGCTCGACCCGACCAGCGTCGCGCGTTCGATCGCCGAGACCGCGCTGTTGGCATAACCGACCAGTGTCCAAACGAAGGGAACCCGAGTCACGACCAGAGCGATGACGAACTGCAGCGCCAGCGCACCTCCAATCCAGCGCCATCCCGGCCGAGCCGCGCGGTCTTCGGAAATCGCCCAAGCGACGAGGAGCACGATGGCAAGCCCGATCAGGCCCTGCAAATTCAGTAATGCGTCCGGGATCATGCTTGCCACTTTCAGAACTTGTAGGCCAGGCCGAACTGGAACTGGCGGGGCGGACCGGCATTGCGCTGCACGAAGGATGCACCGCCGCCAAACTGCACCTGGTTCGAGGTGGTGGCGGCGTTTGCAAAGCCGGACTCGTTGTTGGCATTGAACAGGTTGAATACATCGGCACTTGCCTCGAGCCGCCCGCCAAGAACCGGCAATGCATAGCGTACGCCAAGATCGACAGTGGCCGACCACGGTAAACGCCCTGAATTCCTTTGCGCCCCGGGATAGCGATCCGAATTTCCGACAAAGTTCTCGCCGAAGCTTGCTCCGTCGCCGTTGAGGTCCTGCGTGCCGAAAATCCGCGCGTCGGGCACGAAGTTCACGGGCTGGCCGGACTGGAAGAGGCCCGCAAGGGTTAGGGTTAGACCGTCAGTCGGATAGAGAAAGCCCACTGCGGAAATGACGTGGCGCCGGTCGTTCGCGGACGGCCCCCATTCGGAAGCGAAGTCGTTGCCATCGGAAGCTCGAAAGTTGATGTCGTCGGTGTCGTTCTCGAGGCTGGACAGCGTGTAGGCGAGCCGGAAGCCGTAGAAATCATCACCCCTCGCCTTGTTTGCCTGCAGGATGAGCGCCGTGTATTCGGCCTCTCCGGAAGTCTCGGACACGGTGATCTGCCGCGCGCCGCCGGGCTGCAGCGAGACTGGCCGCGACGCATCGGCATCTGCCTGCGAACGCACCAGCCCCAGTTGCTGCGCAAGGGTGAGGCGCGAGGCATTGTCGGGCGCGGCTTGCAAGAGGGCGATATTGTCCGCTGTCAGATTGGCGAGATCGGTACTGAACGATGCTGGCGCATTGAGATCGCGTAGACGCACCAGATTGTGCGAACGGCTATAGACGAGGTCGGCGCCTAGGGTGATCGTGTCGGTCGCCTGGAACTGGTAGCCAGCGCTCAGCTGCACCGAATAGGGATTGTCGTAGCCTTCGGGACTGAGGATACGGGCTTCGTTTATCACGGACGTATCCCGCAATTGCAGTACCTCATCGGGCGCGGGGCATTGCGAGACCGTCGCGCAGTCAGGCGATACGGCAAGGTTGCCATCGAAGGTCACCTCGGCAAGGTCGGCTTGCGCAGGGAGCAGACCCAGCGACTGCAATTGCGCGAGCTGGTTCAGGAACCCCGGCGATCGCGTGTTGCGCTGGAGTGCGTCTGACACGACGGCGTAGGACAGTTTGCCGTAGAAGAGACCCGCACCGAACCGCAGGGTGGACCGCGCATCGGGACGGTAATTCAGGGCAAAGCGCGGCGCGATGTTATCGTAGTCGCCGCCGCTGCCGCCTTCTTCGGAGAGACTGTCGTAATCATACCGCAGGCCCAGCGTGGCTGTCAGCCGTGACGTAAGCTGCCACTCGTCCTCGACATAGAAGGCGAGCTGCGTCTGGTCAGTGCCGAAGCTCTGCGGGCGCAGCTCTACCGCGTAGTTGACGACCGCCGGATCGAGCGCGAGAACCGCGCTGGCACCGAGGTCAAGACCCGAACCGCCCTGAGCAAGTGCTCCAAGCTGCGCATCGGTGAGCCGTACGGTATAGTTTCCATCGGGATTTCCGCCGCCGAGCAGACCGATATTCGAATTGATCCCATCGACCCCCACGGTCAGCGTATGTTCGCCAATGGACCGCTGCACCCGGTGGCTCGTCTGCCACGTCTCCTCGAGACTGTCGAAAACGAAGCCGGGATGCCCAACCACGCCGGCGGACAGTCCGCTCGGGCCCTGAATCGTAACCTGCGGTCCAGCGCCAGAAATAGGCTTTCCGTAACCCCATCTAAAGCGACTATACTGGAGTGCCCCGTCGTAGCTCCACACATTGCCCGAAAAGGTCGCAGTCGCTGCAACCAGAGTCGAGAAGCGGTCTTGCCGCGACCCGGCCGAGGGAAAGGTAACATTCCCGCCCCCCAACGCGCCGCCTGGACGATCGACCGAAACACGACCGATATTGGCGCGCAGCGAAAGCGTCCAGTCATCGGTAAGCCTGTGGTCGATCCTGAAAGAGCCGAGATGAAATTCATTGTTTCCCGTGACGTTCTCGACGACGCCGAGCAGCGGGGCGTCGACTGTCTGCACGTTGCGATCGCGCGTAAATTCGTAATTGGCGTAGAAAAAAGTTTGGTCGCGTGCGATCGGGCCACCGAGGCTGGCACCGGCCTGATAGCGTTCGAAACTGTCTCCGACCGGATTGCCGGTCAGATCGCGCCTCGGGAAGGCAGATCGAGCGTCCAACGGCCGGCCCGGGCGGACCAGCCCGTAGATTTCGCCATGGAACTCGTTCGATCCCGATGGCGTGGTATAATTGACGATGCCATTCGCCGTGCGCCCGTATTCGACCGAATAGGAATTTGCGAGCACCGTGACTTCCCGCGTGAAACCAAGCGGCACCGGAAATTTGAGTCCGCCGAGAAAGTTCTCGTTATTATCGAGGCCATCGATCAGATAGTTGGTGTTCAGGCTGTTCGAGCCGTTAATGGAGATCGAAGGCGCCTCGGGAAAGAAGCCGGTCGAGGGAACCACGTTCGGGAGGCGCACCAACGCTCCAATGACATCGCGGCCCTCGATCGGGAGAGCCACAAGCTCCTTCTCGCCGAGGGAGGCCGCCACTTCCGCATTGACCGCATTCAAGCCGGTTACCGCTCGAAGGCCCGTCACGACGATCGTATTGTCAGCGCGATTGATGCGAAGCGTGACACTGCTTGTGAAATTTGCCCGCAACGCGACCTCGCGCGACGCTGCCCCGTCGCTTCCCTCGGCATCGCCCTTCACAACGACCCGGTAGCTTCCCGCTGTGGTGAGGCCTTCGATCCGGACCTGGCCGTTGGCATCGGTGAGGAGGATCCGGTCATATCCGATACTGCCGTTGACTATCCGGATTTCGGCATCGGGAACTGCCTCACCGCTCTCCGCATCGACGACCGCAATGGCGATCCCCGCCTGCTGGGCATGAGCGGGCGATGCAGTGCAGAGGGCGACCACGCAGGCCGCACCGCCCAGATGGAGAGCAGTCATTCGCATTGAGATGTTCCAGTCGGATCGCAGGTCGCAAAAGAAGGGCAAGGACGGGTCATTTTCCGGCCCGACGCGCCTCGAGTAAGCAATCGAGCGACCAGCGGTCCTCGTCACGCATGGCGACAAGAAGCAGGCTGGCGAAAGCGAGTGCGAGCGAGGGGAAGAAGAGGACATTGCTGGTCTCGGGCGTCAGCAGATAAAGGCCCAGCGGATCGAGCAGATATTTCCAGATGGTCAGCGCGCCGAACACCAGCACGACGGCCTGCGCGACAAGGGCAAACCGCCGGAACAGGCCAATGATGACGAGCATGCCGATAATCAGCAGTGCCGCGCCCCAGACGACCTGAATCACTTTAGCCGATCCCAGTCCGGAATAGTATTTCGCGCTCACCCCGGCGCCTTTTTCGGGTGCCGTCACGCGAATGAGTCCCCAGACAACGAGAAGCAGAGCGGTTGCGACACGCAGGCTTACCAGTGCGAATTGTTTCATCGGTATTCCTTTCAGATCATTTGGCTGGTGCCGAATGAGCTCACTAGCCGCGCCGCCAGCGATGATATCGCTCGACGATGGCAAGCAGCCTTTCGGGCACATGTTTCTTTTTCCATTCACCGGCAGCAAACTTGTTCGCCTCGGCAAGCGTGGGGTAGGTGTGGATCGTGCCGAGGATCTTATTGAGACCAAGGCCATGTTTCATTGCGAGCACATATTCGGCAAGCAGCTCGCCAGCGTGAGCCGAAACGATGGTAACTCCCAGGATCCGATCCTTGCCCGGAGGCGTCAGCACCTTGACGAAGCCGCCCGTCTCGCTTTCGGCGATTGCCCGGTCGAGGTCATCCATAGGGTAGATGGTTACCTCGTAGTCGATACCCTTCTCTTTCGCTTCCTTCTCGTTGAGACCGACCCGGGCGATTTCCGGATCGAGAAACGTCGTCCAAGGAATTACCCGGTAATCGGCCTTGAAGCGCCAGAGCTGCCCGAACAGGGCGTTGACGCTCGCGAACCAGGCCTGATGGGCGGCGGTGTGGGTAAACTGATAGGGGCCGGCCACGTCTCCGGCCGCGTAGATGTTGGGATAGAGCGTGGCGAGGTAATCATCGGTGACGACCGTCTTGTCAGTACCGATGCCCAGTTCTTCCAGCCCGTAGCCTGAAAGGCGGGCCTTGCGGCCAATCGCGACAATCAGGGCATCGAACCCGATGCGGCATTCGCCATCCTCGCTGCGCAGGATAGCGATCTTCTCACCTTGTTCGGTCTCGAACCCGATTGCCTCGTGACCGGTCAGAACGGTTGCACCCGACGCCTCGAGACTGGCTTTGGCGAGTTCGGACACATCGCCATCTTCACGGGCCAGTATCCGATCACCGCGCTCGACCTGCGTCACGGTCGCTCCGAGCCGCGCGAAAGCCTGAGACAACTCGCAGCCGATCGGTCCGCCGCCGAGCACGACAATGCGCCGGGGTATCTCTTCGAGCCGAGCGAACTCATCCCAAAGCGTATCGCTGGTAAGATAGCCCGTATCAGAAAGGCCGGGCAGGTCGGGCACGAATGGTTCGGCCCCTGCCGCTATGACGACCGCGCGCGTGGTAAGCCGATGCGTGCTGCCATTGCTGGCGGTTATTTCGACGGTCCAGGGATCGACTAGCCGGGCATAACCCTGCAACACATCCACACCGAGGCCGGTATAGCGCTCGACGCTGTCATGGGGCTCGATTTCGGCAATGATCCGGTGAATGCGGTCCATCACCGCGGAAAAACTGAACTGCGGCTCCACCGCTGAAAGGCCATACTCTTGCGCCTCACGCATATGGTGCGCGACCTTGGCACTCTTGATGAGCGCCTTGGAAGGGACGCAGCCGTAATTGAGACAGTCGCCGCCCATCTTTGAGGCTTCGACCAACGTTACCTTGGCCTTGACTGTCGCGGCGATGTAGGACGAGACGAGACCTGCGGAGCCTGCACCGAGAACTACGAGGTTACGGTCGAACGAGCGAGGTCTCTGCCACTTGCGATAGACTTGGCCGCGTTTGATCCAGCGCATGACGAACTTTCCAATCCACGGCAGCAAACCAAGCGCGGCAAAGGAAAGCAGCAATTCAGTTGTCGCGATATCGCGAACGTTCTCGATACCGGCGAGCTGGGTGCCGGCGTTGACGTACACGATGGTACCTAGCAGCATGCCGAGCTGGCTGACCCAAAAATAGGTCCAGATGCGGACGGGGGTCAGACCCATCACGAGATTGACGGCAAAGAAAGGGAACACCGGCACGAGCCGCAGCGAAAACAGGTAGAAGGCACCATCGCGTTCGACACCTGCATTGATGGCTTTGAGACGCTGCGCGAAGCGGGACTGAACCATGTCGCGAAACAGATATCGCGCTGCCAGAAACGCCAGAGTTGCACCGATTGTCGAGGCGAATGACACTACAATGGTGCCCACGACCAGGCCGAAGAGTGCACCTGCCAGAAGAGTCAGCAGCGCCGCTCCGGGAAATGACAAGGCGGTGAGCAAGACATAGCCAAGGAAGAAGGCGCCGAGGACAAGGACCGGGTGGTCCTCGTAAAAGTGTGCGATCGTGCTCTGATGCTGCTTGATCGCCTCTAGGCTCACATATTGTCCCAGATCGAAAACGAACCAAAAAAACAGCGCGAGGGAGAGGACCGTCAGGAGGACAAGGCGTTTCACTAGGTGGTTTCCTGATCGAGTGGGTCGGAGCGGCTTGTTGCTGTCGCCTTTGACCTGCGAGAAGGTGACGCGTTCTCCATCGCTTGGCGCGCGCGCGCACCGCTGAAGCTGGCTACGAGAAACGGCACAAAGTAATTGAGCGTGATGCGACCCCAGGAAACTGCCTCCCCGGAAAGCAACTCGTCGCCTTGGTTGATAGCGTTGAGGCAGGTGCCGACGACAAGCGACACCTGCAAGGCCGTGCGTAAAACAGATGGCGAGAGCATCGCACGTGCGAGCGTCGTTCGCCTCGATTCAGCAGGCCCGAGAAAAGCAAGACGTTGAAAATGTGTCACGAACCGGCGATCGATCCAGTCCTTGAAGTGCCACACCCACGAGCCCTGCGCCGACAGACTTCCCCACGACAGGATCGCATTCCGTTGACCGATCGAGAGTAGATATAGCGTCCGCTTTCGCGGACTATAGGATTGCAGCTTATCCCCCCGGACGAACGAACGCAGGTTTGCGGCAAGGATCGGGCCTGCCTTGACGGCATGGGCTCCAGAGCGCGCCAGTCTACGGTCGGCTCTCTCCGATACATCGCCTGCGGCAAAGACCCCGCGATGCGACCGGCTCTCCAGATCGGCTCCGATGGACACGCCTCCGTCGGGGCCGAGCGCCAGGCTGCTGCCGGCGAGCCAGCGAGGAGGGTTGCTCCCGGTCGCAGCAATCACCAGGTCGAACCTGGCGGAACCGCCATTGTGCACAAGCTGTCCGCCTTCTCCCACCGCGAGGTCGGCCAGCTGAATGTCCACGCCGCGTCCTTCAAGCGCCGCGCGCACACGTTTCCGGACGCCGGATGCGTGCCCGGCAAGCAGCCCATCCTGTCCGGTAATCAGAACAATCCGGGCGGGGACAGGGTTCTCTTGAAACCGAGACGCGACGGCGAATGCCAGTTCTGTTCCTGCCGCCCCCCCACCGACCACCGCAATCTGCGAAGGACCGGATTGTGCGACTGATCTCTCGAATTTCTCCCATCGCTCCATGAACCGATCAATCGGGCGAACCGGAAGCAAGGACTTGACGCCAGAGAAGGCCGAGAGCTCGAGATGTCCTCCGACCCCAAGCGAAAGTACATCGTATTCGAGGATCTTGCCCGAAGAGAGCGTGAGCAGTTTCGCATCGGCATCCAGTGCGGCAACCTCGTCCTCCATCACCAAAGTGCCAGTCGCCGCTGCCAGGGACCGGATGTCGATCTCGAGTTCGCTTCGGCGGTACAAGCGTTCGATCCACCCGGGCAGCATCCCGGAATACGTCATGCGGGACGAAGGCGTCACCAATATACGCTCGGTTCCCGTCAGGGGATCGCGCTGCCAATCTTTCAGGACGGCCAAATGCGAATGACCCCCGCCAGCGAGGATCACGCGCAAAGGCCGCGACGGGTCGGCTCCGGACCCGCGGCGCTTGGTGAGCTCGTCGATCACCAGCGAAGAAGAGGCGGGACGACCACTCGGCCGAGAAGCGCGCACGCCAGCACCGCGCCGGTATGCCAGATGCCGATATGGATTATGTCCGCGTGGGCGCAGCTGAGCGAAAAGCCAGCAATCCCGAAACATCCCGAAGCAATGCCCGTCAAGAGACCCGCTCTTTCCGGATTCGTTGGTGCGCCCTTCCGCTGCCACATGGTCAGCGCAGCGAAGGTAAGCAGGCCGAAAAGCGTCCCTGCCATCACGCAGCCCAACCCGTCGAGAGAGGAAGCCGCAACGAAATCGGTGCGCCAGCTGTCGAGAGAGCTCACCAAGGCAGCCAAGGGAAGGATGGCCAGCATCAACGCCGCCCATTTCCAACCGGAATGATCGGCTCCGACCCGCGGCTTGCTCTGCAGAACGACCGAGAGCGACGCTATCAATCCGAGAAGCAGAAACGAGCCCGTCGCGATGACATAGACCGGACTTTCTGCAAGCATCGCAAGATTCCAGCGCAGGCCAGTAATCAGGATTGCCGCTAAGAAGGTGATAAAGAGCGATGCCCCTGCGACGATCAGACCGCGCGTGACGCTGATGGGACGGACCGGCTGAAGATCTCCCACAAGCTCATCGATCAATGTATCGGACTTATACTGCGACATTGTCATTCACTTTCAATCGAAGCCGCGAGACGCTTTAGTCCGCGATGGATATTTACTTTCACGAGGGATTCGCTCTGGCCCGATGCGCTCGCCGCCTCGGAAATGGAAAGGCCCTCGATCTTGACTAGCTCGATGGCCTCCGCTTGCCCGGCGGGAAGGCGCGCGAGCAAGCGCTCCAGACTTATCCGGGCCGCGATGGCCGGCTCGTCGTTCCAGGCCGCGTGGTTCTCATCGAGGAGGGTTTCGGGTTTGCGATAGAGACTGCGTAACTGATCGACCCATCGGTACCGGGCAATGGCCGCCAACCAGGGTAGAAAGGCGCGCCTTGAATCATAAGTCGCGAGTTTCCGATGGAGCGAAAGCAATGTGTCCTGAATGAGGTCGTCCCGCAGTTGCTGCGGGACCTTACCCGCAAAATATGCGCCCAGCCAATTCCGGCATTCCACCAGCAGAGCGCGGTAGGCTTCGCGGTCTCCAGCCTGTGCCCTCGCCGTGAGGTTCGCCATCGTTCGTTCATCGGACCTCATTCGCTGCGGTCCTTCGCAAGGAGGTGATCGACCGAAAACATACCCCCGCCGCGGACAATGAGTACGAGCAACATGGCTGCCCATAGCATATGTGTGGTCCACCAGGCTTCCGGATAGACGAAAAGCTGGATCACCATGGTCATTCCCAGCAGCGCCAATGCCGAGACCCGCGTGGCGAGACCCACGATCAGTAGAATGGGAAAAACGTGTTCTGCGGCTGTCGCCGCTATTGCCGCGAACTCGCTTGGTAGGGGTACCCCGGCATACTCATTCTCGAACAGGAAGTAGGTTGTATCGCTGATCTGTAGTGCGCTGCCTTCCTCGATTTTAGTCCGCCCAGAGCGCCAGAATATACCGGCTACAGCTACGCGGAGGAACAAGAGTACTAGAGCCTCTATGGCCTTGCTCGACGCAGTCTTTACGACCGAATCATATATCGCCGTTGCCGCCATAGTGTCCCTATCTCCGCCTTGAAGCACGCCTATTCCCGGCAGTTCACCTGCCAAGGATCAACTCATGTTCGTTGGGAAAGCGGATTCGGTTACAAATTAGAATCTCGGTGCGAGCATTTTTGCCATGCCTTTGGCCTCGACCTTCCAGAAGCTCTCAAGTGTCGCACGCTAACCCTGCAATCCATGTTGCAGCGCCGTCCCTGTCGGTCGCTGCGTGCAAAAGGTAATTTAGTGAAACTTTGTCCCCGCCGACGGTAGCCCCGAAAACTAATTCCCGTATCCGCTTTGTGACAAGATCTCCCAGAAGCAGAATGTCTGGAACCGGCCCCGATAGAGCCATTCCGCGTTTGGGCGTCGCCGATATGTCCAGCATACTTCCCACAGTGGAAAACCGTCGCGGCGCCACCCGCGAGGTACCAAGTTCTAGCTCCACACGGGAGACAAGACCCGTCTCCAAAAGAGCCCGATAGCAATCACGCCCAATCCGGCTAGCCAGATTGGGACTGGAACCCAAAAAGCCAGAAAGAGACAAGCGCCGAGACCCGTGACAGTAATCCACCGTGGATAGAGGCGCTCTCTCGCCGGCAGTCGCAAAGCGGCGAGATTGGTGATGGCGTAGTATACCAAGACCGTAAATGCGCTGAATGCCCAAGCCGTTGTAATGCTGCCGAACGAGGCAATCACTGCAATCACGGCGCCCGTTGCGATAACAGCAACGGCGGGAGCAGCACCTGCTGCCGAAAGGCGGCCAAATGCGGGAGGCATGTCACCTTGCCTTCCCATCGCAAGAAACACTCGAGAGAGACCCAGAATGAGATTCAGCAGAACGCCGAGCATGGCCGTGATCGCTCCAACTGCGATCAGGCGGGCCAGCAGCTGGGCGTCCATCGCGCGAGCTGCATGTTCGAGGGGGGTTGTTTGCGCACCAGGCGCATTGGCGAAAGTATTGGCGCCAATACTGCTGATCGCGACAGCCGCGACGGAGACATAAAGGAAGGCAGTGAGTATTAGCGTTATGATAATGGCCCTCGGGATATTGCGTCTGGGCTCCATCACTTCCTCCCCCAAGGTCGCGATCCGCCCGTAGCCAGTGAAGGCAACGAACATCAAAGCGGTGGCATAGAAAAATGCCTCCAGCAGGCTCCCGTTGCTGCTCGTGAAGAAGGGCGAAAGATTTTCGTCAGCCTCGACCACCGCGGTTGGAATTCCAAGAACTACAAATGAGCCAAGGGCGAGCAGTGTGACGGAAACGATGGCAATATTCGCCCAGCTTGAGCGTTTTATCCCAGTGAGGACCAGCAGTGTGAACAATGCGATCGCAGCCAAGGCGACCCATGTCGTAAGCTCTAAGTTGCCGCCGACGAGCCGTAAAAGATAGCCCGCGAAGCCGAGAGCCGCGGTAGCCGCAGAAGCACTCTTGGCGCACAGGAACATCCAACCTGCGGTGAAGCCCAGCGAAGGATTCAAATATCGGTAGCCATATTCATAGGTGCCGCCACTGACAGCATGGCTGGCAGCAAGTTGGGCACTTGAAAGAGCGTTGCAGGTTGCGACGCCTGCGGCGAGAAAAATAGCGAGTATGACAGAGGGACCTGCAACGGCGGCTGCGATTCCAATGCCGACGAAAACACCTGTGCCCACCATGGAGCCGAGCCCCATCATCGTCGCGCCGCCAAGCCTGAGCTCACGCTGAAGTCGACGAGGTTCTGGGCGGTTCATTGCAGCGACGGTGGAGCGCTAGCGTTAGTTTTGCAACCTCACGAAGAACGTCTCTCAGGCTGAGAGGCAGCACCTTCTAAAAAGGAGATAGAAGCGGGCGATCGCCCGTCTGTGGGGGGCGGCGGAAGCGGTAAAGCGGGGAGCTAATTACGAACGCCAGGCCACCAAACCATAAGTTGAGCACCAAACCGCAATATACCGGGAAGTCACACCGAAAATTTCTATGATTATCGAAATATGGCTTGACCAAGCCTTCGCAGCCCTATATTTCGATTTTCATGGAAATGAAGTCACCCCAAGCCATCGAGGCTCTTGGAGCCCTTGCGCAAGAACATCGCCTCGCCGTGTTCCGATTGCTCGTCCAGGCAGGCGAAGATGGCCTGCCTGCAGGCGCAATCGCCGAAGCACTTAAGATCCCGAACTCTTCGCTTTCGTTTCACCTTACCCATCTCACGCGTGCGGAGCTTATTCAGCAACGCCGGGAAGGACGATCGCTGATCTATACTGCCGACTATAAGGCGATGAATGCCTTGGTCGGCTTTCTGATGGAGAATTGCTGCGGCGGCGAGGACTGCACCTCGTCAGAAGCCGGAGAATCCAAACCTATTCAATCGGAAAGGAAGTCTGCATGAAACGCTTACATGTGCACGTCGGCGTTGCCGATCTCGACCAGTCGATCGGCTTTTACTCAACTTTGCTCGGCGCAAAGCCCACCGTAATCAAGCCCGATTATGCCAAGTGGATGCTCGAGGACCCGCGCGTGAACTTCGCGATCTCGGAAGCCAATACGCACAAGGGCGTGGAGCATCTGGGCATCCAGGTGGATGAGGAGGCTGAGCTGGCCGAAGTCTATAGGAGGCTCAAGGCTGCGGACCGGCCCTTGGTAGAAGAGGGCTGCACGACCTGCTGTTACGCCAAATCGGAGAAAAGCTGGGTGTCTGATCCCGACGGGGTGTTGTGGGAGGCATTTCATACAACTGGAGGCTCAACGGTTTACGGAAATAGCGTCGATCTATCTGCTGTTGCCGAGAACGACTCCTGCTGTGGAGAGGCTGCTGCATGACTGCGGTCTACAAAGTCTTGTTTCTCTGCACCGGGAACTCGGCTCGCTCGATCCTCGGCGAAGCTGTGCTAAACCGGATTGGAGAAGGACGCTTTCGCGCTTATAGCGCCGGAAGTCAGCCGAAGTGTGACGTGCACCCGATGACGATCGAGGTTCTGAAAAGCTTCGGCTATCCGACCGAGGATCTGCGCTCAAAGAACTGGAACGAGTTTACCGGGCCGGACGCGCCTGAGTTCGATTTCATCTTCACCGTGTGCGACAGCGCCGCGGGCGAAAGCTGCCCGGTCTGGCCAGGAAAGCCGCTCACTGCTCATTGGGGTGTCGAAGATCCTGCTGCAGTCGAAGGTGAAGGACAGCGAAAGGCATTCGTCGACGCACTTGGCTATCTGAGGCGCCGGATCGAATTGTTCCTGATGCTCCCCCACGCCAGTATCGACGATATGGCCATGCGCGGAAAACTGGCAGCGATCGGGCGGGAAGAAGGCGCCAGTTCCAAAGCGAAAGAAGCTGAATGACCTCCGACATCGTAATCTATCACAACCCGGAATGCGGGACGTCTCGTAACGCGCTTGCCATGATCCGCAACGCGGGGATCGAGCCGCATGTCATCGAATATTTAAAGACGCCGCCTTCGCGCGCCATGCTGGAAAGCCTGATTGCGCGGGCTGGAATTTCGCCGCGGGAGCTGCTGCGAGAAAAGGGCACACCCCTTGCCAAGTTGGGTCTGAGCAATCCTGAGCTCTCCGATGATCGGCTGATCGACGCAATGATGGAGCATCCCATCCTCATCAACCGCCCGCTGGTGGTTTCGCCGCTTGGCGTGAAATTGTGCCGCCCGTCAGAAGAGGTGCTCGATCTCCTTCCGGCTGATCAACAAGCTGCATTCGCCAAGGAAGATGGTGAGCAGGTAGTGGACGCAGCAGGAAAGCGCGTGCGCTGAGCGAACAACAGGACACGCAAAATGACCCGGACCATTGCACAACCCGCGCCGGCGGCCTCGCCGCTCGGCACTTTCGAACGCTTCCTGTCATTATGGGTGCTGGGGGCCATCCTCGCCGGTCTGGCACTCGGCATGGTCGCACCGGGCGCCGTCGGCGTCATGGCCGATCTCGAGTACGCCTCGGTGAACCTGGTGGTCGCGGTTCTGATCTGGGCGATGATCTTTCCCATGATGGTCGGCGTCGATTTTTCGAGCATCAAGGACGTGGGTCGCAAGCCCAAGGGGCTGATCATCACGCTGGTCGTCAACTGGCTGATCAAGCCTTTCACCATGGCTGCGCTGGCAGTATTGTTCTTTGACTATCTCTATGCCGGGCTGATGTCGGAGGGCGACGCCGACCAATATATTGCCGGACTAATCATCCTTGGCGCAGCCCCTTGCACCGCCATGGTGTTCGTATGGTCGCAGCTGACCAAGGGCGATCCGGCCTACACGCTGGTGCAGGTGTCAGTGAACGATCTGATCATGATCGTCGCCTTCGCCCAGATCGTGGCGCTGCTGCTGGGCGTAACTGATATCGTGGTGCCTTGGGAGACGTTGCTGCTGTCGGTCGTGCTCTATGTCGTCATCCCGCTGGCGGCAGGTGCTATGACCCGGCGCCAGGTCATCGCTTCGCACGAGGGCGATGAAACCGCGGTCGATGCGTTTACGGCTTGGCTCAAGCCGTGGTCTATCATTGGCCTACTCGCCACCGTGGTTCTGCTGTTTGCGTTTCAGGCCGAAACCATCATTTCCAATCCGCTGCTGATTGTAATGATCGCCATACCGATCATCATCCAGTCCTATGGTATTTTCGCTGTCGCCTATGGTGCCGCAAAGGCGTGGAAGGTGCCGCACGATATCGCCGCCCCCTGCGCGATGATCGGTACTTCCAATTTCTTCGAACTTGCAGTTGCAGTCGCCATCGGCCTGTTCGGTCTGACTAGCGGAGCCGCGCTGGCGACCGTTGTCGGTGTGTTGGTCGAAGTGCCAGTGATGCTGTCGCTGGTGGCCTTCGCGAACCGCACACGCGGCCATTTCCCTACTTCGTGAAATCAAGTGAGTTTATGACCCGTCTCCGCACCCTGTCAGATCCCGCCTATCTTCCTGCACTGCGGCCGGAGTATATCCACCGCAGCCCTGCACTCGGGCTTGGCGAAATGGATCCCCCGCCGCGTATCCTCCTGCTATATGGCTCGCTTCGCGAACGCTCCTATTCGAGACTGGCATTAGAGGAAGCCGCGCGCCTGCTGCAGTTGTTCGGCTGCGAGACGCGCATATTCGACCCGTCCGACCTCCCATTGCCCGATCAGGTGAAGGACGATGATCATCCGGCGGTCCATGAACTGCGCGAGCACTCCCTATGGTCGGAAGGACAGGTGTGGTGCAGCCCCGAACGCCACGGTCAGATGACCGGGATCATGAAGGCGCAGATCGATCACCTCCCACTCGCTTACAAGGGGCTTCGGCCGACGCAGGGCGCACGCTTGCGGTGATGCAGGTCAGTGCCGGATCGCAGAGCTTCAACTCGATCAATACAATGCGAGTGCTGGGCCGCTGGATGCGCATGCTCACCATTCCGAACCAATCGTCGGTTGCGAAAGCCTACGAGGAATTCGACGAAGCAGGGCGGATGAAGCCCTCAAGCTATTACGACCGCATTGTCGACGTGATGGAGGAATTGGTTCGGTTCACGGTGCTGCTGCGTCCGCACGCCGCGCAACTGGTTGATCGCTATTCCGAGCGGAAAGACAAGGACCAGCCGGTAGATACTCACGCGGAGAAATCCGGATTGGTCGGCAAGTGATCGTACCCGCACTCCGGGTTAGTTCTGATTGGCCTACGGGCGATTCTAGGTCCGCTTAGGGCTACCTCTATCCGAAAGCAGACCGACCGCTAGCGGCCCCCTAACCGACATAGCCCTTGCTAATGATTTCGGAAGCTAGCTTCTTCGCCCGGAACGCCCGCGCGCAGCAAGCAGTATCTTATCGACGATCGCGCTGTTGGTAAGAAGTAGGAGCGTCGGACCTGCGCACGGAGGTCTAGCCCGTCTTATTCACGGGGTTGGCTACGAAGGGTTGGCGGGAGTGGCATAAGCCTCTGATCTGAATTAGGAACTGGGTGTCTACACCGGCCCTGCTGCAGGGCAGAAAATGCCACAGGCCACACCCGCCATGAACGACGATATCGCAAGCCCCTTCCGATTCCCAGCGGTCGACCGCAAGAAAGTCACAGCCGCGTTCGACGGTGGTCGGCTCACTTCGGACGGCGGCGTTCTGTTGCTGTCGCAGGCCGAGCGCGCGATGGGTATCTGCCAGCGGCTTGCGACTTGCATTGCCGATCCGCGCGATCCTGCGCGGGTGATCCATCGCCTCGACGACATCCTGCGTGCCCGCGTGTTCGCGATCGCCTGCGGCTATGAGGATGCCGACGATCTCGATGCCCTGCGCGACGATCCGGGCTTCCGCCTGGCCCTGGGCAAGCTGCCGGGATCGGGCGCGGGGCTGGCCAGCCAACCGACGATGAGCCGGTGGGAGAATGCACCGATCACGCGCGAGTTGGCGAAGATGCTGGCCGCGATGATCGACATCTACTGCGCCAGCTATCCGGCCCCGCCGGCGGCGGTGACGCTGGATATCGATGATACCTGCGATGTCGTCCATGGCTATCAGCAGTTGTCGTTCTGGAATGGTCATCATGGCGAGCGTTGCTTCCTGCCGATCCATGTCTACGACACCGCCACTGGTAGGCCGGTGGCGATGCTGCTGCGCACCGGCAAGACACCGTCTGGTGTTGAAGCTGCCGGTCACATCCGGCGCCTCGTGCGCCACATCCGCGGCAATGGCCCGAAACGCACATCACCATCCGCGGCGACGGGCACTATGGGCGGCCCGAGGTCATGGCCGTCTGCGAGGGTTGCGGCGTCGACTACGTGTTCGGCCTGCCGACCAACGCCGTGCTACGCGCCGATCCCGAAATCGTCGTTGCCGCCGATGCCTGTGCGGTCAAACGCGCTCAGCGCCAGTACCCGGTCCTGCGCACCTATGCCGAGACCCGCTACGGGGCCAAAAGCTGGAAGTGCCAGCGCCGCGTCGTCGCCCGGATCGAGGCCAGTACGATGGGCATGGACATCCGCTATGTCGTCACTTCGCTGACCGAAGGCTCGAGCACATCTATGATACGCTCTACTGCGCGCGCGGTCAGGCCGAAAACCTGATCAAGCTGCACAAGACCCAGCTGGCCAGCGATCGCACCTCGTGCCGCTCTCCCAACGCCAATCAGATGCGCCTCATCCTGCACACCGCCGCATACTGGCTCCTGTGGCGCATTCAGCAGGAAATCCCCAAGGCAGCCTCGCTCGCGACCGCCGAGTTCGCAACGTTGCGCCTCAGGCTGCTCAAGGTCGCTGCCCGCGTCATTGAGAGCGCCACTCGCATCCGTGTCGCCTTCGCGTCAGCCTGTCCCGATGCCTCCGTTTTGAAAGCCATCGCCACCAATCTCAGGCCTGCACCTACTTAGGCGGTGCGGCTGTGCCGCCGAACTCCGAGCTCCATTCCATCAACCTCGAAAAGCCCATTGATCCTGACGCGGTGAAAAATGCCGTCGAAGACGCTCGCCCGGACTACGCCGCCAACGTCAGATCAAGGCCCATCCACTTCGCTGCTGCGGCCTCATGAATAAACCGGGCTAGAATCATGACGCTCTCCGTACGCGAAGATCTCATCCCCTTTATCGCTTTTCGAAGGCAACGCGGCCGCGCTAGGCTTCGTGGACAAAGCTTGACCTGAGACTGAGCGCTTGATTCAAGGCTACCTTTTGGAGGCAGCGTTGGGCGAGCGGATCGGTGTAGCGGATGAGGAGTGGGCGCTGATCGGGCCGCTGCTGCCTGCTGAGCGCGGCCGTGGCTGCCGCCCTGCACAGGATAATCGCCGCTATTTCGAGGGCATGATGTGGATTGCCCGGACCGGTGCGCAATGGCGGCATTTGCCGGACGAGTATGGCAAGTGGAACAGCGTCTTCAGGCGGTATCGACGATGGGTCACGACCGGCGTGTTCGATGCCATGCTCGAGACGCTGGCCGAACTGGCAGGGCGCGATATCGCTGCCGACATGATCGATAGCACCGTGGTCCGGGCACATCATTGTGCAGTCGGCATAAAAAGGGGACTCAGCAAACCGAGGCTCTACCGATCGCGCGGAGGCTTCACCACCAAGCTGCACGCCAGATGCGACGCGAGGGGCCTCCCGCTCGGCTTCGTGCTGACGCCCGGCCAGACGCATGATGTGCAGGGCTTTGGGCCCCTGTTCCGAATGATCGGCGAGCGGGTCGAGGCATTCCTGGCCGATCGCGGCTACGATGCCGACGCCATCCGCGAGCAAATCGCGGCCGCTGGCGTTGAAGCGGTGATCCCGGCCAAGAGCAATCGCCGCAATCCGGTCCCGCATGACCCGACTAAATACCGCTGGCGCAACCTGGTCGAGCGCCTGTTCAACAAACTGAAGAACTGGCGCAGGGTCGCCACCCGCTACGACAAAACCAAGGAATCCTATCTCGGCTTCGTCGCTCTCGCTTCAATCAAGCTCTGGATACCCTTTGTCCACGAAGCCTAGAGACGCGAACAGGTGAATCCGCGCAATATCTATCGAGGACCTTGATGAGCGCAGCTTCGGAAAAGCTAATTCCGGTTATGAGGACTGACGGCAAACCTCCCTGTAGAGGCGATCCTTCTAGCCGAACTGTTCCACCGTTTAGGGCGGCATGAATTTTTTCTGTTGCTACAATCCTTTCCCAATCTTGGGTCGGAATCTGAGCATCGCGCACTACCTTGGTCGGACCCCCAACGGGTCTTATTTCTCGCACGAGAGCATAGGTTTTGATCAGACCAGCCGCGGCGAAATCGGCTAACAAATCATCAGCTTTTTCGAGATTTCTGGACTTAACGAGCTCAATGGCCTTGGCCGGAAGGACTGGTTGATGGGCTGACATGCTTTCTCTCGAATTTGACGGGGCATCTTTGTCAGCCAAACGTGAAAATGCGGTAACCCTCTGGTTCGCTGCGGCTATGCAGGTCGATCGAGTTGGCGATTGCTTGAAGACTCATCGCGCCGAGATCCCCGCCGATGTTCGCGGACGTCCACCCAAGTTTTTCATGTTTTTTTCATGGAAACGCGGACCGTCTTTTCTAAGTCATTGAAAAGATGGTGGGCGCGGCAAGGATTGAACTTGCGACCCCACCCGTGTGAAGGGTGTGCTCTACCACTGAGCTACGCGCCCGTCGCGGCTTCGGGCCGGATATCATCCGACGGTGCCGTCAACGTGTCGCGCGCCTTTGCCAGACCGAACCGCGATTGACAAGCCGTGTCGGTGAAAAGCGCATTTCGTTGACATGCACCGCCGCGCGATTACATGCGCGCTGCATGACCGATGACAACAGCACGCCCGAAACCGAAGCCCCCGAAACCGAAGCCAATGCGGAAAAGCTGCCGCCCGACCACGTGGCGATCAATCCGCGCAGCGAATTTTTCGACGCGGACCGCCTGCGTCGCGGGATCGCGATCCGATTCAAGGGCACGCAGCGCCGCGATATCGAGGAATATTGCATCTCCGAAGGCTGGGTCCGGGTGCAGGCCGGCAAGACGATGGATCGCAAGGGTAACCCGCTGACCATCAAGCTGAACGGCCCGGTCGAGGCATGGTACGAGGATCTCGGCGACGACGCTCCGGTCGCGAAAAAGGGCTGAGCGCCGCAGCCTGCGCAATCGCCTTTGAATCCGCAATTCGCTTGCGCTCGCGGCGCAGGCGGGCCAACTGACGCGCATGCTTCCCGAAGTCGTCATCATCGGCCGCCCCAACGTGGGCAAATCCACGCTTTTCAATCGTCTCGTGGGCAAGAAACTCGCGCTGGTCGATGACCAGCCCGGCGTGACCCGCGACCGGCGATTTGGCGAGGCGGATCTTCTCGGCCTGAAATTCACCATCGTCGACACCGCCGGGTGGGAGGACGATGACCCCCATTCGCTTCCCGGCCGCATGCGCAAGCAGACGGAGGCGGCGCTTGCGGGCGCGACGCTGGCGCTCTTCGTGTTCGATTCGCGCGCGGGGCTGACCCCGCTGGACGAGGAAATCGCCCGCTGGCTGCGCGGGGCGGATGTGCCGGTGGTCGTCGTCGCCAACAAGGCCGAGGGCAAGGCCGGCGATTCGGGCATTTTCGACGCCTATTCGCTGGGCCTTGGCGATCCGGTCGCATTGTCCGCCGAACATGGCGAGGGCGTCGCCGATCTGTTCGAGGTTCTGCTGCCGCATCTCGACCCGCTGCAACCCGAAGAGGCGCCGCCGCTGGACGAGGGGGAGGACAGGCCGCTCGGCCCGTTGCAGCTCGCCATCGTCGGGCGCCCCAATGCGGGCAAATCCACGCTGATCAACCGGCTGCTACAGGAAGATCGCCTGCTCACCGGACCGGAGGCGGGGATCACGCGCGATTCGATCGCGGTCGACTGGCAATGGCTGGACCCGAAATCGGGCGAGACGATGCCGATCAAGCTGATCGACACGGCAGGCATGCGCAAGCGTGCGCGCGTGACGGAAAAGCTGGAGCGGATGGCCGTTGCCGATGCGAAACACGCGGTGGACTTTGCCGAGGTGGTCGTGCTGCTCCTCGACGCGACACAGGGGCTGGAGCATCAGGATCTCAAGATCGCGAGCCATGTGATCGAGGAAGGCCGCGCCCTGATGGTGGCCATCAACAAATGGGACATTGCCGAGGATCCGTCGGGCCTGTTCAATGGCATCCGCGCCGCGCTCGACGAAGGGTTGGCGCAGGCGCGCGGCATTCCGCTCATCGCGGTGTCGGCGCGCACGGGGAAGGGGACCGATGCCATGCTGTCCGCCGCCCATGAATTGCGCGACATCTGGAACCGGCGCGTGCCGACCGCGGCGCTCAACCGCTGGTTCGACGATGCGCTGGCGCAAAATCCGCCGCCCGCGCCCGGCGGCAAGCGGATCAAGCTGCGCTATATCACGCAGGTTCGCACGCGCCCGCCGGGCTTCGTGCTGTTCGGGACGCGGCTGGATCAGCTGCCCGAAAGTTACCGGCGCTATCTCGTCAACGGATTGCGGCGGGAGCTGGGCTTTGGCTCGGTCCCGGTGCGGCTTACCTTGCGCAGCCCGAAGAATCCCTATCACACCAAGGAATGACGCAGGCGTGATGCCGCGGCTGGCGGGCGCCGCGTTCGGCCCCGCCAGCGCAACATGCGGTCTCAGCCGAGGTCGCGCCCCGAGAAATTGCCGCTGTCCTTCTCGCTTCCGATCGGCGCGGATTGCAGCTGCACGTAGTTTTGCAGGCCCATGCGCGCGATCATCTCGAACTGCGTTTCGAGGTGGTCGACATGCTCTTCCTCGTTCTCGAGGATGCGGACGAGCAATTCGCGGCTGACGAAATCGCTGACCTTCTCGCAATGCTCGATCGCTTCGCGCAGGAGAGGGATGGCCTCCTCCTCCATGGCGAGGTCGGCCTTGAGGATTTCCTCGACCGTTTCGCCGACCTTCAACCGGCCGATATTCTGAAAATTGGGCAGTCCGTCGAGCATGAAGATGCGGTCGGCAAGCCAGTCGGCATGCTTCATTTCGTCGATGGATTCGTGGCGTTCATATTCCGCCAGTTTCGCCATGCCCCAATGGTCGAACATGCGGTAATGCAACCAGTACTGGTTGATGGCGGTCAATTCGTTGAACAAGGCCTTGTTCAGATATTCGATGACCTTGGTGTCACCCTTCATGGCGCGTCCTTTGTTGCATCAGGCAGGCCAGGGTGATGGCGCCCACCGCCCCGTCGCGCAAGCCGTATCGGGCAGTTTTTCCGGATGCGGCGCCGAAACCGCGCGCATCCATCCCGATCAGGCGGCGCAACGCTCCGCATCGAGAATGTCGGTCGCATCGTCGAGGCATTGGCGGCACTGCGGCGCGCAGCCGAGCGACCGGTAAACCGCCTCCGCATCGCCGGGGCAATGGCGGGCGGCGGTGCGAATCTGGCTTTCGCGGATGGCATTACAGATGCAGACAATCATCGGAGCGAGGACCTTTCCGTGCTGTTCGAAAAGGATGGTAATGCGAATCTCTTGCAAGAGCAAGCACTATTGATAATCAGTCGCGTTTACGCCGCGATGCTCCGAGTAGCGCCAGCCTGCGCCATAGCAGTTCGAGCGGGCCAGACCCGAATCGCCGCAACCACGGCGCCGACCATGTCAGCATCGCAACCCCCATCGCGCCGGCGAACACCATCAGCCCCCCATGGCCGAAATCGCGCTCGATCAGGCCCAGTCCCCAGCCGTGGAAGACGAATGTCATGACAAGGCTGGTCGCGATATAGTTGGTAAAGGCCATGCGCCCCGCCGCGGCAAAGCGCCGCCCCAGCGCCGTTTCCATCCACGCCGGCGCATAGCGGACCACGATGGCGAGATAGCCGAGCGCCATCGCCATGCGTCCGGGCAGACCGGTATAATAGAACAGCCACGGGGTCGCCGCGCGCGAGAACCCGACATGGAAGAGCCAGGCCAGCGACAATGCCGCCCATACCAGCCCGAGCAGGCACCCGGCCCACCCGATCCGCGCCAGTTCGGAGCGCGACACCGCCCCTGTAAAAAACCCGCCCTTGGCCAGCCCCATGCCGAGAAGCATGAGCGGAAGCGTCTCGAACACCGAGATTTTCAGCGATAGCAGCGGATAGAACGGATCGCTTGTCAGCCGATGCCCGATCTGCGCCGCCATGCCGCTGGAAAACAGCGCGCGATCGGCGGCGCTCTCGATCGAAAGCCCGTCGGTATAATCGGAGAGCGAGGCGATCTGTTCGGCGCTGGCATGGCCGTGTGCCGCCGCGTCGATGGCGATCATGATCGGGCCGACCCCCCACGTGCAATAGGCACCGAAGATCAGCGTGCTGAGCAGTCCCGCCACGATCAGCCGCAACGCCGACAGCCGCAGAAACGCCAGCGCACAGGTCCCCGCCACCGCGTAGAGGAACAATATGTCCCCCCGCCACAACACCAGGTAATGCAGATAGCCGAACACCGCGAGCCAGCCCAGCCGCCGCAGTTGCGGGGCCATTGCCGCCCCGTCACCGGCATCGCCGCCGGGCGAACGACGCGCCGCGAAAAAAACGATCCCCGCGCCGAACAGCAGGGTAAAGAGGGCGCGCATCTTCCCTTCGAAAAAAAGCGCGGCGACCGAAAAGCTGAGGAAATCGGCGACGCGCGCTTCGCCGTTCCAGTCGGGATTGCCGACCGCCGCGAAAGGCCCGGCAAAGCCCTCCATATTGATGACGACGATGCCCAGCACGGCGATCCCGCGCGCAAGATCGAGCGCATCGATCCGGAGGCAGAGGCGGCCGTTTCGGGCGGGACGGCGCCCGGACGGGTGGTGCACGGCGAAGCGGGAATGTCTGCCATGAGGCCCGCACTGCATGCTGCGCACGGATTTTCAAAGCCCTTAACCGAATATTAGCGATAGGCCGCGAGACTGCGGCAAGCCAGTCACCCGCCTGCACGAGGATGCTTTCATGATCGACCCGTTCGCCCGCACTCGAAACGGCGCGCGAAAACTCGGCCTCGCGGTGCTGGGGTCCGCCGTGCTGGCGGGGTGTTCGTCATTCTATCCCGCATCGCAAAGCACCGAAAGCCAGGTCGCCTCCGCCCTCGCCGCGGGGCAGAGCGACGCGGCGATCGCCCTTGCGGAGGGGGCGGTGCTGGCCCGGCCGGACGATGCGGCGACGCGTGCAATGCTGGGGCGTGCCTATCTCGACGCCGGACGGCTGGTGTCCGCGCGCGAGGCATTGGGCGATGCGGTCACGCTCGGCGACGGGTCGGCGCGCACGGCATTAATGCTGGCCCTGGCGCAGATCGGAACGGGATATCCGCGCATTGCCGTCGCCACGATCGAGGCGCAGGGCACGGCCATTCCGGCGAGCGAACGGGGGCTGGCGCTCGCGCTCGCCGGGGAAACGGCGCGCGGGGTGCAGATCCTGACCGATGCGATCCGCGCTGGGGACAATAGCGTGCGGGCGCGGCAGAACCTCGCCTATGCGTTCGCGCTCGACGGACGCTGGCGCGACGCGCGGATCATGGCGGCGCAGGATGTGCCGGCGGACCGGCTCGATCAGCGCATCACCCATTGGGCGATGACGGCGCGCCCCGATCTTTCGGCGCAGCGGATTGCCGGGCTTCTGGGCACCACCCTTGCAGAGAACGATCGCGGGCAACCGATGCAACTCGCTCTCAAACAACCGCAGGCGCCGGCCTTCGCGAATGCGCCTGCGCCGAATGCCATTGCGCTCAACGCTGACGGCGCGGCGGATATGCCGCGTCTCGAGGCGCCGGCGATCGCGACGGCTCCCATGGCGGCCCTGCCTGCGCCGATCGGGCTTTCCGCCGCGCCGAATGTGGAGGCCAAAGCTGCGCCGCGCTCTGCAGCCGTGGTGTCCGTTCGTGCGCCCGCCGCCCTGCCGCAGGCCGGCGCGGGGGGAAGCCATGTCGCGCAGCTCGGCTCGTTCCTTTCCATGGCTGACGCCCGCGCCGGATGGGCGGTGTTCCAGTCGCGCTATGCCAATTTGCGGGGTGTCATGCCTGCCATCGGGACCGCGCGCGTGGCGGGGCGCACCTATTACCGGGTGGGTGCCGCCGGTTTCGACGCGCAGGACGCGGCCCGCATGTGCCAGGCGGTGAAGGCCGGCGGCCACGGATGTTTGCCCATCGCGCGCGAACGACTCGGCACGCCGCTGCGTCCCACGCGTATGGCGAGCGCGCGATAATGGCCCGCGGCGGCTAGGCGCTCTTGACGGATATCGGGCGGATCAGGCCTTCCTGCGTGGTGGAGGCGATCAGCCGGCCATCGCGGGTATAGAACGCGCCCCGCGTGAAGCCGCGCGCATTCGCAGCCCATGGCGAATCGAAGCTGTAGAGCACCCATTCATCCATCCGCGCATCGCCGTGGAACCATATCGCATGATCGAGGCTCGCCGCTTTGATCTTGCGATTGTTGAACACCATGTCATGCGGCAGCAACGCGGCCGAGAGCAGGCCGTAATCGCTGTAGAGCGCGAGCACGTTGCGATGGACCGCCGGGTCGTCGGGAAGGGGGGCCAGCGTGCGCAACCAGATATAGCCATCCTTCGGATCGGCATCTTGGGAAAAACGCACCGGCGGTACGCGCGCCTCGAACCCGCGGCTTTTGTGAAACAAGGCGATGGCTCCGCGTTCCGGCCCGGCCAGCTTGCGGACGAGCGCGGCTTCATCGGGCAAATCTTCGGGCATTTTCACGTCCGGCATCGGGAATTGATGCTCAAGCCCGCTCTCCGGCTTCTGAAAGCTGGCCGTCAGGTTCAGGATCGGTTGCCCCTTCTGCGCGGCGATCACCCGGCGGTTCGAAAAGCTTCCCCCGTCGAAATCGCGCTCCACCATGAGGTCGATGGGATGGTCCTCGTCTCCGCCACGCAGGAAATAGGCGTGCAGCGAGTGGGCGGTGCGCCCTTCGGGGGCCGTCATCTGCGCGGCGGCGATCGCCTGGCCGATGACTTGCCCGCCGAATATGCGTCCGCGTCCGCCCGGCTTGCGGGGGCCGACGAAACGGTCCTCGCCCACCTGTTCCGGGGAGAGCAGCGCGATCAGGCCAGCGACGCTTTCGTCAGGCGTGATATCGTCGTCGAGCGGGTTGAGCGGTTCGGTCATGACCTATCCTCTGCCGCCGGGCGTGGTCCGGGTCAATCGCACATCGTCGTGCGGCGCCTCAATCCTTGGACGCCGTGTCCCGCCCATGTGCGTAACCGAGCGGGATCGATCCATCGGGCGGCCCGCGATCGATCAGCAAGGGCTCGCGTCCGGCCGGAAGCACCGCGCCGATGCAGCAGGCGCCGACCGGCGGGGCGATCCCATCGGCCATGGTGAAGAGCAACTGGTAATCGTCACCCCATCGCATCGCCTCGTCCCGCCGATCCGCGAGGGCGGGGTGGACGGGCACCGCCGAGCTGTCGATCGCGATCGTGGTCCGGCTCGCCTCCGCCATCCGGCGCGCATCGATGAGCAGGCCATCGGACACGTCCATCATCGCGTGCACCACCGGCGCCAGCGCCGCGCCGGTCGCCAGCTGCGGTTCGGGCCGCCGGAACGCGGCGGTCAGCGCGGGATCGTCGACGCCGCGCTGCAACGCCTCGAACCCGGCAAGGGCCGCGCCGAGCACGCCTGTAACCCAGACGCGGTCGCCCACCTGTGCGTCGGCTCTGGCGGGCGGCGGGTTGCGCACCGGCGCGCCGATGGCCGTGAGGCCGAGCGTGCGCGTGGCAGCAGGAGAGGGGCCAGCCACCGTATCGCCGCCGAGCAGCGGCGCGGGATGGGCGGCAAGCACCGCGCGAAGACCGGCCGCAAATGCCGCGTCCCACGCCGCATCGCCGAGCATGTAGCCGAGGATCAGCGCCACCGGGCGCGCGCCCTTGGCGGCAAGGTCGGACAGGTTGGAGGCGACCAGTTTCCAAGCGACGTCGGCGGCGTCCTGCGAAGGAAGCCAGTGCACGCCCTCCACCATCATGTCATGCGTCACGACGAGCGGCCCATGCGTGTCGAGGACCGCGGCATCGTCGGAAAGCGCCCGCGCGCCCGTCCCGGTGGCGAGAGCGCGCATGGCCGCGATGAAACGCGCCTCGCCGCTATCGTCGCCGGGACCGGTCACGGCGCAGGTTTCAGGATCGGACATCCTTCGCAATCGCGTCGAGCAGGCCGTTCACGAATTTTGCCTCGCGTGCTTCGAAAAAGGCATGGGCGACGTCGACATATTCGCTGATCGCGCTGGCCTTGGGCACGTCGGCGCGGGCCATCAGCTCATACGTGCCGCAGCGCAGGATTTGCAACATCGTGCGGTCGAGCCGGGTCAGTGACCACCCTGTTGCCAGCCGCTCGGTGATGCGGGTGTCGATCTCTTCGCGGCGGGCGTCGACGCCCTTTACCAGATCGTCGAAAAACGCGACCTCGGCATCGGCATATTGCGCCTCCTCGATCTCGCGGCCGAGGCGGTGCTGATGAAATTCGTCGAGCAGGCGCGTGATCGGCGTCTTTTCCATATCGTGCTGATACAGGGCCTGCACCGCGGCCAGCCGCGCGGCGGAGCGCGATTGCGAACGGGCTTTTTGAGTCATGAAACTTTCTTCCGGACCGATCCCAGATAGTCGAACTTGCCGACCGCGACACCGGCCTGCCGCAGGATCGCGTAGGCCGTCGTCACATGGAAATAGAAATTGGGTTGCGAGAAGGAGAGGAGAAATTCCTCCCCGTCGAACGGCATGACGAAATCGCGAAAACGGAATTCCACGGGCTTGCCGATAAAGCCCTCGAACTCCGCCGGGTCGAGCGCGTTGATCGCGTCGCGCGTTTGCGAGAGCATCGTGCGCATCGCGGCAAAATCGCGCGGGCTTTCGGACATGTCCGGGCTGAACACGCCAGCCCGCACGCCTTCGACCGCGCCGATGGAATGGGTGCGCACCGATTTCACCTGATACGCGAAATCCAGCATGTCGGGGGCAAGCTTCATCTGGACGAATTCGTCCTCGCTGCGCTCGGTTTCGCCGCAATGGCTGTCCGCCTTGGCGAGCACGCGCTCCAGCCCGTCGATCATCTGGATCCACTGGGGAACGAGCGCGTGGTGCAGCGAAATGCTCATGAATTTTCTCCTTCGAGGCGGATGGCGACCGATCGGGCATGGGCGTGCAGCCCCTCCGCCTCGGCCAGTGCGACGGCGGCGGGACCGATGGCGGCAAGCGCCGCGCGGTCGAGTTCGATGAAACTCGTCCGCTTCATGAAATCGAGCACGGACAGCCCGCTGGCGAACCGGGCGCGTCGTCCGGTGGGCAGGACGTGGTTCGGCCCCGCCACGTAATCGCCGACCGCTTCGGGCGCATGGCGACCGATAAAGACCGACCCTGCGTGCCGGATCGCGCCCAGCAGCGGTTCGGGCGATGCCACGGCGAGTTCCACATGTTCGGCCGCCAAGGCATTGGCAAGCTCGGCCGCGCGCGCCATCGGAGCGGTGATGATGACGCCATGATCGGTCCAGCTTTGCCGCGCGACGCCCGGATCGGGGAGGCGGGCCAGCTCGTCCTCCACCGCGTCCGCGACACGGGCGGCAAAACCGGGATCGTCGGTGATGAGAATGGACTGCGCGACGGGATCGTGCTCGGCCTGGCTCAACAGATCGGCGGCGATATGCGCCGGGTCGTTGTCCGCGTCCGCAATGACGAGGATTTCCGACGGCCCCGCGACCATGTCGATGCCCACCACGCCGAACAATTGCCGCTTCGCCTCCGCGACCCAGGCATTGCCGGGTCCGGTGATGACGTCGACCGGCGCAATCCGCCCGGTGCCATAGGCAAGCGCGGCGATCGCCTGCGCCCCGCCCACGCGCCAGATTTCGTCCACGCCGGCGACATGCGCCGCGGCCAGCACGAGCGGATTGACCGCGCCACCGGGCGTCGGCGTCGCGACGGCGAGCCGTTCGACGCCCGCCACCTTCGCCGGAATCGCATTCATCAGCAGCGAGGACGGGTAGGCCGCGCGCCCACCCGGCACGTAAAGCCCGGCGGCATCCACCGCCCGCCATTTCGCGCCGAGCCGCACGCCCGCATCGTCGCGGTAATCGCGATCCTCGGGCAATTGCGCCGCGTGATAGGCGCGAATGCGCGCCGCCGCGGTTTCGAGGGCATCGCGCAGCGCCGGGGCCAGCCCGTCATAGGCCGCGCGGCATTCCTCCGCCCCGATGGTCCATCCCGCGTCGCCGTCCCCGGCCAGCGTGTGGGAATCGAATTTCTCGGTATAGGCGATGAGTGCGTCGTCGCCGTCTTCTTTCACCCGCGCCAGGATCGCGGTGACGTCGCGCCCGACGCCCGCGTCCTCCTCGCGCCGGTCGGCGACGATGGCGGCAAAGGCGGTGTCGAAATCCGCGTCCGATGCGTCCAGCCTGCGCATTACACCGCACCCGCCGGAAGGCCCGCCGCCTCATGGCCCGGGTTGTGTTCGGCCAGCGCGCGAAACGCCTCGATCATGGGGCCGAGCCGGGCGCTGTCGGTTTTGAGCGCGGCGCGATTGACGATGAGCCTGGCCGACACGGGCAGTATTTTCGCCGTTTCGACGAGCCCGTTCTGTTTCAGCGTACGGCCCGTCGACACGAGATCGACGATCCGGCTGGCAAGGCCGAGCGAGGGCGCAAGTTCCATCGCGCCGTTCAGCTTCACGCATTCGGCCTGCACGCCCTTCGCCTCGAACCAGCGGCGGGTGATGTTGGGATATTTGGTCGCGACGCGCATGTGGCTGGCGCTGCGCCCGTCTTCTTCGGCCCCGTCCACCGGCTCCGCGATGGACAGGTGGCAGTGCCCGATGTCGAGATCGACGGGGGCGTAGAGGTCGGAATAATCGAATTCCTCGATCACGTCGGACCCGACGATCCCGGCCTGCGCGGCGCCGTGCGCGACGAAGGTGGCGACGTCGAACGCGCGCACCCGGATGAGCCGGATCGAGGGATCCTCGCACGCAAAGCTCAACGCGCGATTGGCCTTGTCGTGGAAGCCCGGTTCGGGAACGATCCCGGCACGGGCCATCAGCGGCAGGGCTTCGTCGAGGATGCGACCCTTGGGAATGGCGAAGGTGAGCGGTTTTGTCATGACAGCCGCGACTTAGGCGTCGCGGCCTTGGCTGGCAATGGGCGTTACCGTTCGCCCGCGCCGAGAAACCCGTCCATCGCCGCGTTCACCGCCTCCGGCCGCTCCCAGATGACGAAATGGCCCGCATCGGCAATGCGCGTGATGGAAATATCGTCGACATGATCGGAAAGCCGGTCGAGATTGGCGGGCCGGATCGCATGGTCCTCCATCCCCCAGATCACGAGCGTCGGGATGGCGATTTGCGGCATCGCGATCGTCTTTGCATCGTCGGGAATGGCAAAGGGCGCGTCCATCGGCGGCACGTCCATGGCCGATGCGCGATACCAGTTGATCATGCCGAACGCGCGCTCCGGATCGGACCAGTCCTCGATCAGCGCGGCCTGCTCCTCGGCTTCGGGGCGGGGCGAGGAATCCCGGTCCGGAAATGCCTTCGCCAGCAGGGGGAGCAGGCCGCCCTGTTCGATCAACGCGTCATTGTCCGTGTCGCGGAACACGCGGATATACTGGGAGGCGGCGCGCTGTTCGCGGTCGGTATATAAAAGCGGCTGCATCACCGCGGGGTGCGGGGCATTGGCGATAATCGCGCGGGTGACGCGGCCGGCATGGGGGCTGCCGCGACCGGATCGGCGCAGGGCTGCCCCGCCATCGCCACGGCCCATGCGATCGCGCCGCCCCAATCGTGCCCGACGACCGTGAATTGCCCGATGTCGAGCGCATCGGCGAGCGCGAACACATCGCCGACCAGCAGGCTGGCCCGGTAATGCTCCGGCCCGCCGGGTTTCGACGAATGGCGGTATCCGCGCTGATCCGGCGCGACGCAGCGGTAACGCCCGGACAGATACGGGATCTGATGCCGCCAGGTGCGATGCGATTCGGGAAAACCGTGCAGGAAGATCAACGCAGGCGCATCGCGCGGCCCTTCGTCGCGAACCTGCAATTCGATTCCGTTACCCAGCTGCACCGTTTTCATAGGTCTGTCCCATACCCCGTTTTCTTTCAGGGATAGCTGACAGTCTTTGGCCGGTCGGGCAAGGGGATGTATTCCGCCTCGTCACCCGGCACGCGCGGGAACTTGCCGTCGCGCCAGTCTTCCTTCGCCTGCTCGATCCGGTCGCGGCTGCTGTGCACGAAATTCCACCACACGTGCCGTTTGCCCACCGGTTCGCCGCCGAGGAGAAAGACCCGGCCCCCGTCGCGCGAGGACAGCACCGCCGCCGCGCCGGGGCGAAGCACGACGAGCTTCAGCGGGTCGAGCGCGATGCCATCGATGCTCGCATCGCCGGCGAGCAGCATCACCGCGCGCTCCGCGACGTCCGCGTCGACCGGCATCTTGCCATCGGGCGCGAGTTCGATGTCGGCATTGATCGTTTCGATATGGCATGTGGTCGGCGCGGTTTCGCCCCACAGTGTGCCCATGATGATCCGCGCCTGCGATCCGCCGTCGGCAACGATGGGAAGATCCTTTGACGCAATGGATTCGAACGCCGGGTCGATATTCTCCTGCCCATCGGGAAGCGCGAGCCATGTCTGCGTCCCGAACAGGCGCGGGCCGGCGGCGCGTTCGTCCGCAGGCGACCGTTCGGAATGGACGATGCCGCGCCCCGCCGTCATCAGATTGACCGCGCCGGGCGTGATCACCTGCCTGCTGCCGAGCAGATCGCGGTGCTCGATCGCCCCTTCGAGGAGATAGGTGACGGTCGACAGGCCGATATGCGGATGCGGCCGGACGTCCATGCCGGTCCCGATGTCGAGCGTGCTCGGCCCGAATTCGTCGACGAAGACGAAGGGACCGACCGACCGGCACGCCTGCTGAGGCACGGCCCGATGCACGGTGAACGCGCCGAGATCGTGGCTTACGGGCGTGACGGTTTTCAGAATGGGGTCGGTCATGCAGCGTCCAGTTCGGGATAGTTGCGAAAGATGCCCTCCTTGCCGAAAGGCTGGCACCGGTCGCTTTTCCGGTATTCGGCGATGCGCGGCAAGGCAAAGAACGCGTCGCGGATCGCGTGCAGCTTCGGATAATCCCCGGCAAGGGCGGCCATGCGTTGCGGAAACATGAAATGCAGCCCGTCGAGGAGATAGGCAAGCGACGCATCCAGCCCGCTCCACGTGTCACCGATGGCCCAGTCGCCGCCGTTCGCTTGCACCGCGGCCTCGAAATGATCGCAATATTTGGGGATGCGGTTTTCGCGGAAATCCTCCGCCGCCTGCATCGCCGCGTCCTTCTGATCCTCGTAATACAGCGAGGTCGCGATGGGATGATGCACGCCGTGCACCTCCTCCGTCATGTCGGCGATGTCGAGCTGCAGCTGATTCATATATCGCCGGGCCGCTGCATCATTCGTGCCGATGTCGTGCTCCTCGGTCAGGAAGGCGATGATGTTCGGCGTCTGCGCAATCGATTCGCCTGCCGTTTCGAGCAGCGGCACGGCGAAGGCGGGCCGGCTTTTCATCGCGGCGAGATGTTCGGCCACTTTGGTCATGCCGTCATCGGTGGAGAGGCCGGACGCGCGGGCCGGCTCGGCATAGGCGATGTCCGCCGCCTCCAGCACGAGCCGCACGAACTCGCCGCGCCCGGGAAGGCCGGGCCAGTACCACAGATCGTAGCTCATGGGACGATCCCCGGCGCTTCGGCCTTGATCGCAATGGCGTGGACGCGCTCTCCCGGAATGTCGCCCAGCGCGTGGTTGACCATGCGCTGCCGTTCGAGCCGGGAGCGATCCTTGAATGCATCGGCCTCGATATAGATCGAAAAATGCGATTCGCCGCTGCCGTCGTCGCCCATGTGGCCGCGATGGGTCGCGCTGTCGTTGTTCACGTCCAGCCGGGCGGGCGCGAATGCGGCGGTAAGCCGTTCACGGATTTCCGCTTCGAGCGGGCCCGATGGGGAATTGGGTTGGGGCATGATGGGGGTGCTTTCAAATCGGGGGGTTCACATTTCGGGGCGGGCGTATCATTTCAATGGCGATGCCACGAGACCGGTTCCATGGACGACACGAAAATCCCGGCACGATCTGCCACGCCCCCGGATGCGAGGAGGCGGGCGAATTTCGTGCGCCGGGCGCGCGCGGCCCCGGTTTCGACGGGCCGGGGGAGTGGCGCTGGTTCTGTCTCGACCATGTGCGGCAGTTCAATGCGGGCTACGATTTTTTCGAAGGCATGAGCGCGGAGGAAATCCTCGACGCGCAATCGCCCGTGTCCGGATGGCGCGATTCGCGGGCCTATTCGCCGACGGCGGGCATTGACGGTGCGCCGCGCTGGGCCGATTTCGACGATCCGCTGGAGGCGATTTCGGCGCGCGCCCGGGCCCGCCGGTCGGACCGCGAACGACAATGGCGGGAGGAGGACCGCGCCCGCCGCGCCGGCGTTTCGGGCGAGGATGCCCGCGCGCTCGACGTGCTGGGCCTTGGCGTCGATGCCGACCGGCAGAAATTGCGAAGCCGCTATTCCGAACTTGTCCGACGCTATCATCCCGACCGCAACGGCGGCGACCGCAGCCATGAAAACCGCCTGCAACAGGTCGTCGCCGCGTATCAGCATCTTCGCCGCGCGGGCCGGTTCGGGTGATGCAAAACCGGCGCCGTGGCCGATTGCCTGTTGCCCCGCCCGCGGCACATGTTTAACCGCAATGGTGCCATGACCGACATTACCCAGAACACGAACAGCCACGAAACCGCACTGGCCGCGCCGGACACGCAAGTGGACGTGCGCAAGACCTTCGGTATCGACATCGACATGAAGGTCCCGGCCTTCAGCCGCGCGGACGAGCGCGTGCCCGATACCGATCCCAATTACGTGTTCGATCCCGACACCACGCTCGCGATCCTGGCCGGGTTCGCGCACAACCGCCGTGTCATGGTGCAGGGGTATCACGGCACCGGCAAATCGACCCATATCGAGCAGGTCGCCGCGCGCCTCAACTGGCCCTGCGTGCGGATCAATCTCGATGCGCATATCAGCCGGATCGACCTCGTCGGGCGCGATGCCATCGTGCTGCGCGACGGGTTGCAGGTCACCGAGTTTCGCGAAGGGCTGCTGCCCTGGGCGCTGCAGACGCCGACCGCGCTGGTGTTCGACGAATATGATGCGGGCCGGCCCGACGTCATGTTCGTCATCCAACGCGTCCTGGAAACCAGCGGCAAGCTGACCCTGCTCGATCAGAACCGTGTCATCCGCCCCGATCCGCATTTCCGCCTGTTCGCGACAGCCAACACCGTCGGCCTCGGCGATACCAGCGGGCTTTACCACGGCACGCAGGCGATCAACCAGGGGCAGATGGACCGCTGGAACATCGTCGTCGGGCTCAATTACCTGCCCGAGGCGACCGAAGTGAACATCGTGCGCGCGCAGGTGCCGGACGCCGAACCCGACCTCGTGCGCAAGATGGTGCAGGTCGCCGACCTGACCCGCGAAGGGTTCATCAATGGCGACATTTCCACCGTCGCATCGCCGCGCACGGTCATCAGCTGGGCCGAAAACACGCGCATCTTCAACGATGTCGGCTTTGCCTTCCGCCTGTCCTTCCTCAACAAGTGCGACGAGACCGAGCGCATGCTGGTCGCCGAATATTATCAGCGCGTCTTCGGCACCGACCTTCCCGAAAGCGTCGTGTCGCGCGCCGGATAATGCGCGTCGGCCGGACGCGGCCGGGCACGCCATCGGGTAGGGCGGTGCATCATGGCGGATGATTTCGAAAAGCCGCGCCGGGACAGGTGGTGGCGCCGTTCGCGCCGCGATGACGCAAGGATCGCGGACGAGCCCGGCTATCTCGAAGAATCGCAAGGCTACGGCTTTGGTCACGACTGGGACGAGCAGGGCGGCGGCGCCGCGGATCCCTATGCGGAGGAATATTACCCCGCCCCGCCGGACGAACCGCGCCGCCGGGGGTGTATCGCCGGGTGCCTGCTGCTGCCGTTCACGCTTACCGCGCGGCTGGTCAAATGGGGAGCGGTGGCGTTCGTCGTGCTGCTCGGCCTCACGATCGTGTGGCTCGCCGCGACGAAGCCGGTTTCGGAAACGCTCGACCCGCATGGCGATCCCTTCGTGCTCGTGTCGCAGGACGGTCAGCCGATCGCGCGCGGCGGCGACGTCGTGCTCGCCCCGGTGGAGGCGGAGATGCTCCCCGCCCATGTGATACAGCCCTTCCTCGCAATCGAGGATCGTCGGTTTTTCTCCCACTGGGGCGTGGATCCGCGCGGGGTGGCGCGGGCGTTCGTCCATAATCTGGGCGGTGGATCGATGCAGGGCGGCTCGACCATCACGATGCAGCTCGCCAAGGTCACCTATTACAGTCACGACCGCACGATGGGGCGCAAATTGCTGGAGGTGCCGACGGCGCTCTGGCTCGAATTGTGGCTGACGAAGGAGGAGATCCTCGAACGCTATCTCTCGAAGATCTATTTCGGCGACCGCTCCTATGGCCTGCGCGCGGCGTCCATGCGCTATTTCGGGAAGGCGCCGGAGGATCTCGCCCCGCAGGAGGCGATCCTGCTCGCCGGTCTGCCCAAGGCGCCGAGCAGCCTTGCACCCAGCGTCCATGCCGCCGCCGCCCGCGCCCGCGCCGACGTGGTAAAGATCGCGATGGTCGATGCAGGCTATCTGACGCAAGCGGAGGCGCGCGCCATGCCCGATGCGCGGCTGCGCCTGCAATCCAATCGCGAACCGCCGCGCTATGCCCATTTTACGAACTGGATCCGAAGGCTCGCCGTGGCGGAGGGCTATGGCGCCGATGCGCCGATCATCGCGACGACGCTCGACGTGGAGGTGCAGCGCGCGGCTGAGGCGGCGGTGCGTTCGGTCGATGTCGGCGATGCGGAGGTCGCGCTCGTCGCGATGCGGCCCGACGGCGCCGTGCTCGCCATGGTGGGGAGCAAGGATTACAACGCGAATCAATTCAACCACGCGCTGGCCGGGCGGCAGCCGGGGTCCACGTTCAAGCTGTTCGTCTGGCTCGCCGCGTTACAGCAGGGGATGAGCCCCGGCATGATGGTGAGCGATACCGAAATGCCCGGCGGGCCGCGCAATGCGGGCAATGCCTATCGCGGGCAGATCACGCTGGAGGATGCCTTCGTCCATTCCAGCAATGTCGTCGCGACGCGGCTTTATAATCAGGTCGGCGGCGACGCGGTCGTCTCGCTCGCGCAGGATTTCGGCATCGACGCGGCGATGGACCCGGCGGATACGTCATTGCCGCTCGGCACGGCGGATGTGTCCCTGTTGCAGCTTACCGCCGCCTATGCGGGCATCGCGCGCGGCGAATATCCGGTGCGGCCCTATGCGGTGCAGCCCGCCCGCGGCGAGCCGGAGGACCATGGCGGACGCTACCGCCTCGACCCCCGTGTCCATGCCGAGATGATCGAGATGCTGCGCGAAACGGTGAACCGCGGCACGGGGCAGGCCGCCCGGCTCCCCATTCCCAATTTCGGCAAGACCGGCACCAGCCAGGAAAACCGCAATGCGGTCTTCGTCGGCTGGGCCGGGGGGATCGTGGCGGGCGTGTGGGTCTATGCCGATGCGGACTCCGCCGACCGCAGCCGCATTTCGGGCGGCGACGCACCGGCGCGCATCTGGCGACAATTCATGATCCGCGCGGTGCCGGGCGCGAACTGACCGCCGCTTAGCCGTTCGGCGTGACGAGGAATTTCTCGCCCGTCTTCTTCGCATTGTAGGACAGCGCATTTTCACGGCGCAGCATGGCGGACAGATCGCCGCGCGCGGAATACTGGCTTGCGAACATGCCGGTGAGATTGTCCCGCACGCGGCCGCGCATCCGCTCCACCGTGTCGCGCCCGGCCTGCGTCAAAAACGGCATCAGCAGCCATCCCGAAACCGTCCAGACAAAGCCGAAGCTGCGCGTCAGTTCGATGACGGACAGGTCCAGCGCGCCATAGACATGCACCCGCTTCATCGTGCTGCTGCCATAACGGCTGTATTCGTCGTTCGCGGAGGCGACCTGTTCCATCGCGGTCAGGATGGTGGAGGCCATGCGCCCCCCGCCGATCGCGTCGAAGGCGGTCATCGCGCCCGTCTCGGCAATCGCGTCCTTCAGCCGGGCAAAGAAATCGTCGTCGCTGCTGTTCACCACATGCGTCGCGCCGATGTCGCGCAGGAGCTTTACCTGTTCGTCCGACCGCACGATATTGACGAGCGGAATGTCATCCTCGGCACAGATCTTCACGAGCATCTGGCCCAGGTTTGACGCAGCCGCGGTATGGACGATACCCTTGCCGCCTTCTGCACGCAGCGTTTCGGTAAAGCCAAGCGCCGTCATCGGATTGACGTAGGACGCAGCGCCCAGCTCCGCCGGGACGTCATCGGGAAGCGTCATGCATTCGCGCGCCTCTACGATGCGGTGCGTCGCATACATGCCGCCGGCGGCGCAGGCGACGCGCCGCCCCATCAGCTCCTGTGCCGCGGCGTCATCGCCGGCGGCCACGACGCGGCCCGCGCCCTCGATCCCGACGGGCATGGCCTCCCCGACGCGGCCCTGCATCGCGCGCAGGGCGGGGGCGGGCATTTGCGCGGTGATCGTGCCGTCGCCGAACTCCGCATTTTCAAGATCGGCGGACCCGAACAGAAGGCCGAGATCGGAGGGATTGACCGGCGCGGCCTCCACCTCGATCAGAACCTGCGAGCCGGTCGGTTCGGGCAGGCTTTCCTCCGCGATGCTGACGGTCAGCGTGCCGTCACTTGCGAGTTTCGAATAGATATGCCGTGCTGTGGTCGCGGTCATGCGGTTGGCTCCTTCGTGTTTTTCCATGTTTGGGTATGGTCATGGCCGCTCCCGCCCCGTTTGGCCAGAGCATGACGCGAACAGCCGCGCCGGACCGCCCCGCGGACAAGATGGCGGGAAGGGCATACAACCGCCGTAATCCGGGTTAAGGGCCACTGCATGCCCGATACAGCCGACGAAACCGCATCCTCAGAACCGCGCCGCACGCAAAAGGCACGGCTGGTCACGGGGTCGATCCCGCGCCACATGGTGACGCAGACCGCGCCGCTGATCGTCGGGGTTGCGGCGATCATGTCGGTCGGCATCATCGATGCGTATTTCATCGGGCAGCTCGGCGCCGATGCGCTGGCGGCGGTGGCGTTCATCTTTCCCGTCACCACCGCGCTGTCCAGCCTCGGTGTCGGGGTGATGGCGGGGATCAGCTCCGTCGTGAGCCGCGCCTTGGGCAAGGGGAACATGGACCATGCGCGCGGGCTGGCCGCGATGGGGATCGGCGTGGCGGCGGGGCTGGGCCTCGTGCTGGCCGCGGCGCTGTTCATCGGGCGCGTGCCGTTGTTCGAGCTGATGCAGGCGCAGGATACGCTGCTCCCGCTCATCGATGCGTATATGCGGCCCTATGCGATGTTCTATCCGCTGCAATTGTTGATGATGGGCGCCAATGGCGCGCTGCGTGGGCAGGGGCTGGCGCGGCATTCGATGGCGATATTGATCACCTTTGCGGTGGTGAACTGGCTGCTCGATCCCGTGCTCATCAATGGGGCGTTCGGCATGGCGGGCTATGGCATCGCCGGCGCCGCCTATGCCAGCATCGGCGGATTTGCGAGCGCGATGGCGATGGGACTCGTCCTGCTCGCGCGCAGTCGGATCGGATTGTCGGTTTCCGCATTGCGCCACGCGGGCCTGGGCGATGCGCTGGCATTGGCGCGGGTGACCGGGCCGGCGGCCTTTTCCAATTCGATCAATCCGATCGGCCTGTCCGTGCTGACCGGTTTTCTCGCCGCGGAGGGGCAGGCCGCCGTTGCCGGGTTCGGCGCGGCGGGGCGGCTGCAAAGCTTTGCCGTGGTGCCGCTGCTCGGCCTTTCCGGGGCGATCGGCGCCATCGTGGGACAGAACTGGGGCGCGGAGTGCCATGGGCGGGTGCGCCATGCTGCGATGCTGGCGGCGGGGTTCTGCGTCGCTTATGGCACGGCGGTGGGGCTGGCCCTGTTCCTCGCGCGCGATGCGCTGGCGCGGCTGTTCACCGACGATCCGGCGGTGATCGCCGCGCTCACCGATTATGTCGAGATCGGGGTGTGGGGTTATGGCGGCTATGGCCTGCTCATCGCGTCGAACGGGGCGTTGAATGCGGTGGACCATGCGGGGCTGGCCTTGCTGCAATCGCTCCTCCGCGTGCTCGCGATCATGGTGCCGGTGGCGTGGATATTGCAGAGCGCGTGGGGCGCGGACGCGGTCTATACCGCCGAGCTTGCGGCCAATGTCGTGGGCGGGGCGATTGCGGCGGGGGCGGCATATTGGGTGCTGGTGCGAAAGAGGGGCAGCGCGGCGGGTCAATCCGGGGCGTAGGTCGCGTCCACGAAATAGAGCCCCTGCGGCGGGGCATTCATCGCCAGCCGCTGCCGGTCGCGCGCGGCCAGCGCATCGGCCAGATCGCCCCTGGTCCATCGCCCCATGCCCACGCGCACGAGGCACCCGACCATCGAGCGCACCTGATGATGCAGGAAGCTGCGCGCGGCGGCGTGGACATGGATTTCGCCGCCCACCCGCTCCACATCGAGGCGGTCGAGCGTGCGCATCGGGCTCTTCGCCTGACACGCGGTCGAGCGAAACGTGGTGAAATCGTGATGCCCGATCAGCACCTGCGCGGCGTCATGCATCGCCTCCGCATCGAGCGGCATGCCCATCTGCCACGCCCGCCCAAGGTCGAACGTCAGCGGCGCGCGCCGATTGGCGATGCGATAGAGATAGCGCCGTCCGGTGCACGAAAAGCGGGCATGCCATTCATCCGGTACGACGACGCAATCGGTCACGGCGACAGGCGCCGGGCGCAATTTCGCGTTCAGCCCGTCGCGAAGATGATCCGCCCCGCGCGGATGGTCCACGTCGATATGCGCGCGCATGGCGATGGCGTGCACGCCCGCATCGGTGCGGCCCGCGGCATGCATCGCGGCATGCTGATGCGTGATGGCATGCACCGCCTCCTCCACCGCCTGCTGTACCGAGGGGCCGTGCTTCTGCCGTTGCAGGCCCATGAACGGGCCGCCGTCGAATTCCAGCGTCAGGGCAAAGCGCGTCACCGGATCTCGGTCCCCGCCGCAATGGGAAAGCCGCGCAGCATGTCGGCGGTGGGCATCGCCGGCTTGCCCGCGCGCTGCACCATGGTGGGCCGCAGCGCGCCATAGCCGCACGCAATGGTCAGCATATCGTCGAGCACGGTCGCCGCCGGCCCCTCGCGCCCGATGACCTCGGCCTCCAGCACGCGGAACCGCTCGCCTTCCCATTCGAAGAACGCGCCGGGACGCGGGGCGAAGGCGCGCACCTGCCGGCCCAGTTGCTCCGCGCTTTGCGTGAAGTCGAGCCGGGCCTCCGCCTTGTCGATCTTGGCTGCATGCGTCACGCCGAGCGTTGGCTGCACCTCCCGCCGGACATGGGGTAGCTTCGCCAGTACGTCGACCATCGCCTCAGCCCCCATGCGCGCAATTTCCTCGGTCAGTGCGCCTGCGGTCTTGCGCTCGATCCGCGTGCGGCGTTTCTCGATCATCGGGCCGGTATCCAGACCCTTTTCCATCTGCATGATGGTGACGCCGGTCGTCTGGTCGCCGGCGAGGATCGCGCGCTGTATCGGCGCCGCCCCGCGCCAGCGCGGCAGGATCGAGCCATGGACGTTGAGGCACCCGTATCGCGGCGCCTCCAGCACCGGCACCGGCAGCAACAGGCCATAGGCCGCCACGACCGCCACATCGGCATCGAGCGCTGCGAAAGCGGCGCGCTCCTCCTCGCCGCGGAGCGAGGCGGGCGTATGCACGGGAATGCCATGCGCCTAGGCCGCCTGCTGCACCGGGGAGGCTTGCAGCTTCTTGCCCCGGCCCGCGCGGCGTGGCGGCTGCGAATAGGCGGCGATCACCTCGTGCCCGGCCGCGATCACCGCCTCCAGCGTGGGAACGGAGAATTGCGGGGTGCCCATGAATATGACGCGCATGTTGTGTCTTCCTATCACCGGGGGCAGTCCCTATCTGCCCCCACATGGCATCGCAAGAGATCGAGGCATTGGCCGGCGCGCTCGCCCGGCTGCCGGGGCTGGGCCCGCGTTCGGCGCGGCGGGCGGTTCTGTGGCTGGTGAAACGGCGCGAAACCGCGCTCGTCGATTTGCTGAACAGCCTTACGACGGTGCGCGAAACGCTCGTCGAATGTACGGTCTGCGGGAATGTCGATACGCGCAACCCTTGCGGTATCTGCGCCGATCCGCGCCGCGATGCGTCCAGCATCTGTGTCGTGGAGGATGTCGCCGATCTGTGGGCGCTGGACCGGGCGCGGCTGTTTCCGGGGCGCTATCACGTGCTGGGCGGGCGATTGTCGGCGCTCGACGGGGTGCGGCCGGAGGATCTGTCCATCGGCGCGCTGCTCGACCGCGTGGATGGCGACGGTGTGGACGGCGTGCGGGTGGACGAGGTCGTGCTCGCCATGAATGCCACGCTCGAGGGGCAGACGACCGCGCATTACATTGCCGAGCGGCTGGAGGGGCGGCCCGTGCGCGTGACGCAGCTTGCCCACGGTCTGCCGGTGGGCGGCGAGCTCGACTATCTCGACGAAGGGACGCTGGCGCAGGCGTTGCGGGCGCGCAAGCCGCTTTGATCCCTTTCGCGGCGGCGCGTCTTGCCGGATGGGCCGGGGCGCCCTAAATGGCACCTATGGCTATCCGAGAAATCATCGAAGTTCCCGATCCGCTGCTCAAGCAGGTGTCCACCCCCGTCGAACAGTTCGACGATGAATTGCGCACATTGGTCGAGGACATGTTCGAAACCATGTATGCCGCCCCCGGCATCGGCCTTGCCGCGGTGCAGGTCGGCGTGCCGAAACGCGTGCTCGTCATCGATCTTCAGGAACCGGACGAGGATGCGCCGGCGGAGGATTGCGGCGATCACGGATGCGGCCACGATCATCGCCCGGTGAAGAAGAACCCGCGCGTGTTCATCAACCCCGAAATCCTCGACCCGTCGGAGGAGTTGCAGACCTATTCCGAAGGCTGCCTCTCGCTCCCCGACATCTATGCCGAGGTGGATCGCCCTTCGCACATCCGCGCCCGGTGGCAGGATCTCGACGGCACGGTGCACGAGGAGGAGATGGACGGTCTGATGGCAATCTGTCTGCAGCACGAGATGGACCATCTCGAAGGGATCGTGTTCATCGACCACCTGTCGCGGCTGAAACGGCAGATGGCTTTGAAAAAGCTGAAAAAGATGCGCATGGCGGCCTGATCGCCGCGCGTCGGTGAAACGGGGAAGGCCGGGGCATGTGACCCCGGCCTTTTTCGTTATGCGGCTTCCTTGCGCAGGTCGTCGAGCGCGGCCTTGCAATCGCGTGCGCATTCGCGGCACATCTCGGCACAGCGGCGGCAATGCGCATCGTCATGGCTCTCGCACTGCTCCGCGCAGGTTTCGCAGGCCTTGATGCACAGGGCGAGCATGTCGCGGATGATGGCGCGGTTTTCGTCGGTCCGGCGGCTGGCGACGCGGTAGGTCGCGGTGCAGATGTCGCTGCAATCGCTGCACAGGCGGATGCAGCGCGCCATGTCGCCCTCCTCCGCCACGCACGCATCGGCGCAGCTGTTGCAGATCGCGGCGCAATACAATGCGTGTTTCACCGCGAGGCCGAGGCTGTCGTTGTAATCGTCGCCGACGGCGGGGTGTTCGGAAATCATCTTCTGAATCGACATGGGTACGTTCTCCTTTGATAAAGGAGCGAAATGCCGGGGAATAAGTTCCGGGAGAGCGGCCGCGGGGGCTTGCCGCGTGACGCGTTCATAGTATGTTCCGGCGCATGGAACCCATTGCAATCCTGATCGTGATCCTTGCCCTGCTGGCGGGGCTGGCCGCCGGCTATTTCCTCGGGTCGCGGCCCGTCGCCGAATGGCGCAGCCGCCATGGCGAGACGGAGACGAAGCTGCGCGAAACCGAGGACGCCTATCGCAGGGCCATTTCGGAACTCGCCACGATGAGCGACCGCGCAGAGCGCGCCGCCGAACTGGAACGCCGGCTGGGCGAGAGCGAGCAGGCGTTGAGCGGCGCGCGTGCCGAGCTTGCCGGGGTCAGGTCGGAGCATGGCGAACGGTCCCGCGCGCTCAACGACCTGCGCGGCGAGTTGCAGGGCTTGCGCGAAAAGCTGGAAGAGCAGGCCCGTGCCCGCAACGCGGCGGAAAACGCGCTGGCCCGCCATGAAAGCGAGGCAAGCGAACGCGAAAAGGCGCTGGAACAGCGGTTCGCCGACCGGGAGGAGAATTTCGCCCGCGAGATGAAGCGCCTCGTCGAGGCCGAGGACAAGTTGCAGGCCAAGTTCAACGAGATCGGCGAAAAGATGCTGACCGGGGTGCAGGGGCGGTTCTTCGAAAAGGCGAAGACCGACCTCGACGCCCTGAACAAGGAAAGCCTCGCTGCGCTGGAAAAGAAGGTGGCGCCGGTGGGCGAGACCCTGGAACGCTATCGCAAGCGGGTCGAGGAGATTGAGAAGAACAATGCGTCGGGCTTCGACCAGCTCAAGGGTGTGATCGGCGAGATGCGTGCCGGGCAGGAGCGCGTGCTCGAAGGGGCGAATCGCATCACCACCACGCTGCGCGGCGCGACCAAGGCCCGCGGCGACTGGGGCGAACTCCAGCTGGAGAACCTGCTCGAAAGCTGCGGCCTGTATGACAAGGCGGATTTCAATTTTCAGGTCAGCGTGGCAGGCGATACGGGGCAATTGCGTCCCGATGCGGTGATCAACATTCCGGGCGGGCGGCGGCTCGTCGTCGATGTGAAAAATGTGTTCAACACCTACGCCCGCGCGAACGAGGCGGAGAGCGAGGAGGAACGGCTCGAACTGCTCAAGGCGCATGCCCGCGAATTGCGCACCCATATCGATGAGCTTTCGGCCAAGCGGTACCAGGATCACGTCGCCGGTTCGGCCGATTTCGTGGTCATGTTCGTGCCGGGCGAACATGTGCTCTATTCCGCACTGACGCAGGACAATCACCTGTTGAACTACGCGTTACAGCGTAAGATCGTGCTGTCCTCGCCGCTCAATTTCATGTCGATCGCGCTGACCGTGGCAACCGTCTGGCGGCAGGCGGGCGAGCAGGCCGACGCGAACGAGATCGCAAAGCTCGGCAAGGAGCTATACGAACGGCTCGCCGTGGTGGCCCGCCACCTGTCGAGCCTGCGCAAGGGGCTGCAATCCACGAATCAGCATTTCGACGCGCTGGTCGGATCGTTCGACACCAATCTGCGCAAGACCGGCGAACGGTTCGAGGAATTGTCGATCGACACCTCGGCCAAGGAGCTGCTCGACGCGCCGCCGATCAATTCGATCCCCCGCCGGCTGAACAATTTCGCCGACAGCGACGAAGCCGTCCCGACCGAAAGCTGAACCCGCAGGGTCAGTCGCGCAGCGTCGCCAGCACCTCGTACGCCAGCACCGCGCCCGCGATTGCGGCATTGAGGCTGTCGGCGCGGCCCAGCATCGGCATCGTCACGCGAAGGTCGCATTCCGCCTCGTACGCCTGCGGCAGACCTTGCGATTCGTTGCCGACCATGACGAAGCACGGCGCGGCATAGGGGGCGCCGCGATAATCGTGCGGATCGCGCAGGGACGCGGCGACAAGTTGCCCCGCCCCGCCGCGCAGCCATGGCACGAATTCGTCCCAGCGCGCCATCGCCAGCGGGACGGTGAAAATGGCGCCCATGCTGGCGCGCACCGCCTCCACCGAAAACGGATCCGCACAATCGTCGACGAGGATGAGCCCGCCCGCGCCCACCGCATCCGCCGTGCGCAACATCGTGCCCAGATTGCCCGGATCGCGCATCGCCTGCGCCACGAGGAAGAGCGGCGCGCGTGTCCGGTCGATCCGGTCGAGCGCGGTGTCGAATTCGGCGAACACGCCGCACACGGCCTGCGGATTGTCCTTGCCCGTGATCTTGGATAGCGCCGCCTCGGACAGTTCGATGACATCACCGCCTGCGGCCTCGACCTCCGCAATCAGCGTGGTCAGCAACGGATGCGGTTCGCGTCCCTCTGCCATGGCCAGCGTTTCGGGCAGGTGGCCCATCTCGCGCGCGTCGGTGAGCAGGCGCAGCCCTTCGGCGAGGAAACGCGCCTCGCGCCGCCGGTGTTTCTTGTCACGCAGGGCGCGCAGATATTTGACGGTGGGATTGGACAGGCCGGTGATCTGACGCATGGCGATGAGGCGCGTCGCGCTCAATCCTCTCCGAACCGGTCGTCGACCAGCGTGCAGAGCGCGTCGAGCGCATCGTCCGCCTGTTCGCCGCGGGTGCGGATCTCGATCTCGTCACCGCGCGCGGCACCCAGCATCATCAGGCCGAGAATCGATCCGCCCGCCGCCTCGTTCCCGTCCTTGGCGACACGGACCTGCGTGTCGGGGGCGTATTGCTGCACCATCTCGACGAATTTCGCGCTGGCCCGCGCGTGGAGGCCGCGCTGATTGGCGATGGTGACGCGGCGGGACAGGGTCTCGGCGTCGCCCGTCATACGTCCTGACCCAGAAATTCGGAGGCGATGGTGATGTAATTGCGTCCGGCCTCGCGCGCGGCGCCGACCGCGTCGCCCACGCCCATCTGCTTGCGCGCACCGGCCAGTCGGATCAGCATCGGCAGGTTGATCCCGGCGATCACCTCCACCTCGCCTGCGCGCAGCAGCGAGATCGCGAGATTCGACGGTGTCCCGCCGAACAGATCGGTCAGGATGATGACGCCGCGACCGCTGTCGACCGCGGCGATGGCGTTGCGGATCTCGTCGCGGCGCATTTCCATGTCGTCGTTCGGGCCGATGCAGATGGGCACGATATCCGCCTGCGGGCCGACGACATGCTCCATCGCGGCGACGAATTCGCGGGCCAGCTCGCCATGAGTCACAAGAATGAGGCCGATCATGTCATTCCTTCGTAGCACCGCATGGGTATGCACGCACCATCCTTAACAATTCTCGACCCGGATATATTGGTGCGCATCAGCTTTTCGCGGCGCCTTCGACCAGATCGTTGGCGCCTGAGTCAAGGTTGCGGTGCAGCAAAACCGGTGCATAGCCTGCGCGGGTGAGCGCGGTATTGAGCATTTCGGCCGTAAATACCGAGCGATGCCGCCCGCCGGTGCAGCCAAAGGCAATATTGACGTAGCTTTTTCCCTGCGCCTCGTATCGGGGGAGCAGCGAGAGGACGAGGTCGCGAATGCGGGCGAAGGCATCGTCCCACGCCGGATCGCGCGCGATATGGTCGGCCACCGCCGGGTCGCGCCCCGTAAGCGGGCGCAGCGCATCGACCCAGTGCGGATTGTCGAGAAAGCGCATGTCGAACACCAGGTCGGCAATGGGCGGCATGCCGCGCGAAAAGCCGAAGCTGCTGATCGTGACGGTCATGGATTGCGGGGCGCTGGGCGCGAACAATTCGCGCAAGGTCTGTTGCAGATCCTGTGTCGAGAATGCGGTGGTCGTCACGACGACATCGGCCCATCGTGCCAGCGGGGCGAGCAGTTCGCGCTCCGCCGCGATCCCGGCGGCGAGCGGGCGGTCGCTGGCGAGCGGGTGGCGGCGCCGCGTCTCGTTATAGCGGCGCTCCAGCTCGTTCGAGCTGCAATCGAGGAACAGGCTCGTCACCTCGACCGATTTTTTCGCGGCCAGCGCGCGCGCGTCGGCGATGATCGCGAGCGGGTCGAAACCGCGCGTGCGGGCGTCAAATCCGATGGCGAGCGGCGGCGGCGGGCCGTCCTCGCTCGCATGGCCGAGCCCGCGCTCCGTCTCCATCAAAATGGGCAGCATGCGGATCGGAAAATTGTCGACCGGTTCCCAGCCCAGATCCTCCAGCGCACGCAGCGCGGTCGTCTTGCCCGCGCCAAGCATGCCGGTGACCATCAGCAATCGGGTCGGGTTTTCGGGCGAATCGCTGGTCATGTCGGACGAGCTATGGCTTCGCACAAGCAGCATGCAAGGATTTGTCGCAAATCCGTCCGATAAAGGGGCGCTTTTCGCCCCTCATCCCAAACCGTGAAGGGTCAGCGCGGCCTCCGCGCGAAGCGGCAGGGCAGGCGTATCCGCGAACAGGGTAAGGGCCGGGACGTCGCACCCGGCACGCACGACCCGTGCCGCGGTTTCGACATAGCGGGGCGCATCGCCGGCGAGCATGAGCACGAGCGCGACCCGCGCGGATACGACCGGCATCGTCACGATCCCGACATTGCGGATCTCGAACAGGCCGCGCGTGGCGGGATGGGGCGCGGCCCATAAACGCCCCTCGCGCACATCGAGCATCACCCCATCGTCCCCGATGAGCGCCGCCCCACGGTCGATCAGCGCATGGGCGAGCGCGCTTTTCCCGATGCCCGGCGCGCCCTCGATCATGATGGCGCGCCCCGCGATGGCAACCACGCTCGCCTGATGCGCGAGGCCGTGTCGCTGCGCACTCATTCGGGGTTCAGCGCGGGCAGGACGATGGCCATCACCGCGCCGCTCTCGCCATCGTCGCGCCCCTGCACCTCCAAGGTCCCGTCATGGCCGCGCACGATGGACCGCGCGATGGCAAGGCCGAGCCCGCTGTGCTTGCCGAAATGTTCGTCGCCCGGACGGTCGGAGTGGAAGCGTTCGAAAATGCGTTCGCGGTTTTCGGGCGCGACGCCGGGGCCGTCGTCGGTGACGGTCATTTCCACCATGTCGGCGCGTTCGGCGAAACGGATCACGACGCGGCCTTCGGGCGGGGAAAAGCTGGCCGCATTGTCGACGAGATTTTCGACCACCCGTTCCAGCCGGGCCGGATCGCCCATGACCATGGTGGCGCTGGTCGGTGCGCTTTCCACCTCGAAGCTGAGATGCCGTTCCTCGCCGATGCGCGAGGCCGCGGTGCGCCCGCCCAGCACCCCCTCGGCGAGGGCGAACAGATCGACCGGCACGAATGTCGCGCGGCTCAATTCCGCGTCGACGCGGCTTGCATCCGCGATTTCGGTGATCAGCCGGTCGATGCGCCGCACGTCCTGATGCGCGAGGTCGAGCAATTGCGCGCGCAATTCGGGATCGTCGATATTGTCCATCGTCTCCAGCGCGGATCGCAGCGAGGCCAGCGGATTTTTAAGCTCGTGGCTGACGTCGGCGGCAAACGCCTCGCCCGCGTCGATCTTTTCGCGCAGCGCGCTCGTCATGTCGGACAGCGCGCGGGCCAGCATGCCGATCTCGTCCCCGCGTTCGGGCAGACGGGGCACGACCACCTCCCGGTCGCGGCCAAGCCTCACCCGTGCCGCCGCCCGCGCCAGCATGCGCAACGGCTGCACGATGGTGCGCGCCAGGAACAGCGACAATTGCACCGATGCGAGGATGGACAGCGCGAGCAACACGAGCAGCGTCTGCCGCGCGGCGCGCACGGATTGCGTGATGTCGGACGCATTGCGCACCGAAAGCAGCGTTTCCCCCTGCGGCCCGTAGGGGGCGGCGGCGGTGATCACCGGCGTGCGGTCGGGCGCATAGCGCAGCATCACCGTGCCCGACCCGGCCTGCTCCGCGACGAAGATCTCGGGAAATTCCGGCTTGGTCGCGGGATTGTTTATGTCGGGCCGGTCGGCGGCGGGGTAATAGGGCGGGACAGGCGGCGCCCCGACGAGGAAATCCACGGTCCGGTCCATCCATTGCGCGACACGGGCCGAAAACGCGTCGTCGCTATCCTCGGCAAAGGTGAAGCTGGGCTCGCCCACGACGAAGCTGTCGGTCTGTAGCCGGCCCAGCGCGCCGAAGGTACGCAGGCGCAGTTCCTGCTCCGCGCCGATCCGGGCGAGCAGGGCGGCATGCTCGCTCGACGGCGCCTCGGCGAGCGCGTTGCCGATGATCTCGACCTCCGAGCGGGCAAGCTTGAACCGCTCGGCAATGAGCTGCTTGCGATAGGTGTCGAGAAAGAACAGCCCGCCCGCCAGCAGCGCCACGATCAGCACGTTCACCGCGAGGATACGCGTGGTGAGGGAAAAGCGCCGGGTCCAGAACAGCCGGTCGGGAATATCCTCCGCCGGGCGGGCGGCAAGATCTTCGGTGGTTTCAGTCGCCGGCAAAGCTGTAGCCTGCGCCGTAAAGCGTGGTGATGCCGTTGAAATCGCCATCGACCTGCCGGAACTTGCGGCGCAGACGCTTGATATGGCTGTCGATGGTGCGATCGTCGACGAAGACGTCGTCCTTGTACGCCGCATCCATCAGCTGATCGCGGGTCTTCACCACGCCGGGCCGCTGCGCCAGCGCCTCCAGGATGAGGAATTCCGTGACGGTGAGCGACACCGGCGCCCCGTCCCATGTGACCCGGTGCCGTTCGGGTTCGAGCACGAGCCGCCCGCGCTCCATCGTTTCGGCCGCGGTTTCGCCCGCCTCCCCGGCGACGCGCGCGCGGACGAGTTCCTCCCGGCGGAGCAGGGCACGGATGCGCGCGATGAGCAGCGCCTGCGAAAACGGTTTCGCGATATAATCGTCCGCGCCGATGGACAGGCCGAGCGCCTCGTCCTCCTCGCCCGTCTTCGACGTGAGGAAGATCACCGGCAGGGACGAACGCTCGCGCAGCCGGCGCAGCAGTTCCAGCCCGTCCATGCGGGGCATCTTGATGTCGCACACGGCAAGGTCGGGCGGATTGTCGAGCAGCGCCTCCAGCGCGGCGGACCCGTCGGGATAGACGCGCGTGTCGAACCCCTCGGCCTTCAATGCGATCGAAAGGCCGGTCAGGATGTTACGGTCGTCGTCGACCAGGGCAATCGTCTGCGTCATTGCGGTGCGGCTTTCGGTCTGCGGTTCGCGTGGGCTGAACGCCTTTCGCGGTCCATGCAATATGGACCCGGCATGGCCAAGTGCCAATGGAGGGAATTTTCGTGCCCAGACGATCCCGCGCAGGGGGCCGTCGGGGCCGGTTTTCGCGCATATCCTAACATTGTTAAGCAGGCATTCAACGCCGTTTGACGCAAAGCGTCCTCGCGGCTATGCGCTAGGCGAATCCAGTCGGGGGTCGCATTTCGCAAGGGGCAGTTCCATCGCTGTTCAGGCCGGGTGGGTTTGCGGTCGATTACATTTGCCGCCGTGCAATTTGCCCTCCTGCCCGCGTGGTGCGGTTTGCCGAACGAGGGCCCCGTCAGGAGAATGCCCGTGTCGCTGAGCACCCCTTTGAAATTCGAGACGTCCGCCCGCATTCACGGCAATCTCGGCACCGACGATCTCGTCGAACACGCGCTGAAGAACGATGAGGGCAAGCTGGCCGCCAGCGGCCCGCTCGTCGTGGAAACCGGCAAGCACACCGGACGTTCCGCCAAGGACAAGTTCATCGTCCGCGACGCCACGACCGAGGACACGATCTGGTGGGGCAAGACCAACGTGCCCATGACGCCCGACCATTTCGCCGCGCTCAAGGCCGATTTCCTCGAAACGCTCGCGGGCAAGGACACCCTCTATGTCGCCGACCTGTTCGGCGGGTCGCAGCCCGAACACCGCGTCAACGTGCGCGTCGTGAACGAGCTGGCCTGGCACAATCTGTTCATCCGCACCCTGCTGGTCCGCCCGACGGAGGGCGAGCTTGACGGGTTCGATCCCGAATACACCATCATCGACCTGCCCAGTTTCCGCGCCGATCCCGAACGCCACGGCACGCGCAGCGAAACCGTCGTCGCCGTGAACCTGACCGAAAAGCTCATCCTGATCGGCGGGACCAAATATGCGGGCGAGATGAAGAAGAGCGTGTTCGGCATCCTCAACTATCTCCTCCCGCCCAAGGGCGTGATGCCGATGCATTGTTCGGCCAATATCGGTCCCGAGGGGAAAACGGCGGTGTTCTTCGGCCTGTCCGGCACGGGCAAGACGACGCTGTCCGCCGATGCCAGCCGCACGCTGATCGGCGATGACGAACATGGCTGGTCCGACACGGCGGTCTTCAACTTCGAGGGCGGCTGCTATGCCAAGATGATCCGCCTGTCCGAAGAGGCCGAGCCCGAAATTTTCGCCACGACCAAAATGCACGGCACCGTGCTCGAAAACGTGGTCATGGACGAAAACGGCAATCTCGATTTCGACGACAACTCGCTCGCGGAAAACACCCGCGGTGCCTATCCGCTGGAATCGATCCCCAACACCTCGGACGAGAACATGGGGCCGGTGCCGTCGAACGTCATCATGCTGACCGCCGATGCGTTTGGCGTGCTGCCCCCGATTTCGCGGCTCACCCCGGATCAGGCGATGTACCACTTCCTGTCGGGCTATACCGCGAAGGTCGCCGGCACCGAGATTGGCGTGACCGAGCCGGAAGCGACGTTCTCCACCTGTTTCGGCGCACCGTTCATGCCGCGCCATCCCTCGGTCTACGGCAATCTGCTCAAGGAACGCATCGCGAAGGGCGGCGTGTCGTGCTGGCTCGTCAACACCGGCTGGACCGGCGGCAAGTATGGCACCGGAAGCCGCATGCCGATCAAGGCGACGCGCGCCCTGCTCAATGCCGCGCTCGACGGTTCGCTCAACGATGCGGAATTCCGCAAGGATCCCAATTTCGGATTCGAGGTGCCCGTCGCGGTGAACGGCGTCGATAGCGGCATTCTCGACCCGCGCTCGACCTGGGACGACAAGGAAGAATACGACCGCACCGCACAAAAGCTGGTGCAGCTGTTCGTCGATAATTTTGCCGAGTTCGAGGCGCATGTCGACGAAGGCGTCCGCAAGGCCGCGCCCAGCGTCGCGTAATTTCCGCATCCCGCAATGCGAAACGCCCCCGGTCGCCGATGCGCGTCCGGGGGCGTTTTCGTTTCGGGTGTCTGCGCTCAGTCCGTCATCGAGGCGGGGACGCGCCCGCCGTTCTGCGCGATCTGCCGCATGGTCGCCTTGTGCAGCCAGATATTGTCTTCTGCCGATCCGGAATAATCGCTCCGGCCGAGTTCCTGCGCCAGTTCCTTGCGATTGTCGTAGCTGCTGTCGACGCCGACGAGCTTCATCAGGTCGACGATCGAGGTGCGCCAGTTGAGTTTGTCCGCGCCCGGCCGCGCATCGAGGCGGCGTTCGACATCGACCGAATCGATGGAGGCGGCCCGGGCGGGTGCGGGAGTTGGTGCCGGGGTCGGCGCCAGCCGGCCTGCCGATGCCGTACCCGTGCCGCCGAGCGGCTTGCCGAAGCTTCCCTTGTCCTGTGCCGGCGGTACGGGCCGGGTTTCCTCTTTCCTGTCGCCCAGGATCGCGTCTTTCAGCTTGCCGAATATGCTCATCGCTGTCTCCTCTCGCGCCGCCGGAGGGGCCGGCGGGCATTACCCGGCCAAAGCGTCCGGACAGGGCAAAGCGTTCCCGCAGGCGACCGCGCGATATTGCATCGCCGCGCTCAGCCGTTAGGAAAGGGCGATGACCGACCTCGTGCTGTCCATTCTGGTGCTTGCCGCCGCCGTCTTCGTGTTCGGCGCGTTCGTCGCGTGGCGCCGCGGGGATCGCAAGCGGGCCGGCTTGATGACGATCCTCGCCTTTGCGCTGATGGTCAATGTTGCGATCTGGACCGTTCCGACCGATAATGGTGCAACCCTCGTCGATACGCCCGCCGACTGACCCCCTCGCACTTGCAGCACCGGGCCTGCATCGCTACGCGTGATCCATCTACCGGGGCGACGTTGGTGACCCACCCGGCCATTTGCCCTGTTTTTTCCAAACCGTATCAAGGTTTCCAGCATGCCTTCGTTCAACGCCATTCGACGCGAATGGCTGTCCTCTCCGCGCAATGATCTGCTCGCCGGGCTGGTGGTGGCGCTTGCGTTGATACCGGAGGCGATCGGCTTTTCGATCATCGCGGGGGTCGACCCGCGCGTGGGCCTGTATGCGAGTTTCACCATCGCGGTGATCATCGCGTTTACCGGCGGGCGGCCCGGCATGATTTCGGCGGCGACGGCGGCGGTGGCGGTTGTGGTGCTGCCGCTGGTGCGCGATTACGGGGTCGGCTACCTCTTCGCGGCGACGATATTGATGGGCATCATACAGGTGGTCGCGGGGCTGCTCCGGCTCGACCTGCTGATGCAATATGTGTCGAAATCGGTGGTGACGGGGTTCGTCAACGCGCTCGCGATCCTGATCTTCATGGCGCAATTGCCGCAATTGATCGGCATGGGGTGGGAAACCTATGCGATGGTGGCGGCGGGGCTGGCCATCATCTATTTGTTTCCCCTGCTGACGCGCGCGGTGCCCTCGCCGCTGGTGGCGATCGTGGTGCTCACCGCCTTCGCGATCTATGGCGGGGTCGCGGTGAATTCGGTCGGAGACATGGGGCGCCTGCCCGAAACGCTGCCGTTCCTTGCCTTGCCGGACGTGCCGTTCACGCTGGAAACGCTGCTCATCATCGCGCCCTATGCGGCGACGATGGCCGCCGTCGGCCTCCTGGAATCGATGCTCACGGCGCAGATCGTGGACGAGCTTACCGATACCGGCTCCGATAAAAGGCGCGAGATGCGCGGGCAGGGCATCGCCAATTTCATCACCGGCTTTTTCGGCGGGATGGGCGGCTGCGCGATGATCGGGCAATCGGTGATCAACGTGAAATCGGGCGGGTCGACGCGCCTGTCGACGCTGACCGCCGGCGTGGCGCTATTGTTCCTCATCCTCGTGCTTGGCCCGCTGGTCGCGCAGATCCCGATGCCCAGCCTCGTCGCGGTGATGATCATGGTGTCGATCGGCACGTTCAGCTGGCGCTGCATCCGCGACGTGCGATACAACCCCTGGCAATCGAGCGTGGTCATGCTGGTCACCGTGATCGTCGTGGTATGGACGCACGATCTGGCGCAGGGCGTGCTGGCGGGCGTGATCCTGTCGGGCCTGTTCTTTGCCGGCAAGGTGACCCGCCTGTTCGAGGTGACGAGCGAATTCGACGAGGACACGCGCCACCGCCGCTATCGCATTGCGGGGCAGGTGTTCTTCGCCAGTTCGGACCGGTTCCTTTCGTCCTTCGATTTCCGTGAGGTGACGGACCGCGTCACGCTCGACGTGTCGGCGGCGCATTTCTGGGACATCACCGGGGTCGGCGTGCTCGACAAGGTGGTGCACCGTTTCCGGCGGGAAGGCACCCACGTGGATATTGTCGGGCTGAACGCCGAAAGCGCCCGCATGATCGAAAAATACGGCACGCATGACAAGCCGGACGCCGTCCCCGCCGCAGGAGCGCATTGATGACCGATATGGATACCGCCCACGAGGACGAATGCGTGCTCGCCTGCATCGACAGCTCCCCCTATGCGGCGCCGGTCGTGCGGCTGGCGTCGTGGGCGGCGCGGCGACTCGACCTGCCGGTGGAGATCCTCCACGTGGTGCAGCGCAAGGACGCGGTGACGCAGCGGCAGGATCTGTCGGGGGCGATCGGCCTCGGCGTGAAGGGCGACCTGCTCGAGGAGCTGACCGAGCTGGAGGAGAAATCCGCCCGGCTCGAGGTGGAGCGCGGGCGCGCACTGCTCAAGGCTGCGCACGACGTCGCGATCGAGGAGGGGGCACCGGCGGTGCGCCTGCTTCACCGGCATGGCGGCATCGTCGAAAACGTGATCGAGCGGGAGGAACATGCCCGCACCGTCATCATCGGCAAGCGCGGCGCGAGCCACGGTTTCGCGCGCGAGCATCTGGGATCGAAGGTGGAGCGCGTCGTCAGGGCGAGCAGCCGGCCCGTGCTCGTCGCCAATCGGGAGGCCGCCCCGCCGACCTCGCTGATCGTGGCATTCGATGGCAGCAAGGCCTCCCGCCATGCCGTGAACCGCCTGTGTCAGTCGCCCGTCTATGCCGGGTTGCCGGTGACCATCGTGATCGTCGGCGCGGATGACCGGACGCACCGCGACGTGCTGACGCTGGGCGTGGAACGCCTGCGCGAGCAGTTCGAGGTGACCGCCGTGCACCGGCAGGGCAAGGCGGATCAGGTCATCGCCGAGGTGGTGAAGGACACGCCCGGCGCGATGCTCGTCATGGGCGCCTACGGCCATTCGCCGCTGCGGCAGCTCATCGTCGGATCGACCACGACGTCGGTCCTGCGCATGGTGCACGCGCCGGTCATGCTCGCCCGCGAGGGGTAAGCCGCGCTGCCTTAGTGCGAGACGTCCATCCCGCCCTTGAACAAGGCGATGGCGCGGCCCTGCACCGGCTGCTTGTCGAAGGGCGTGTTGCCGGCCTGCGCCGCCATGCGATCGGAATCGACGATCCACGGGCGATCGGCATCGACGATGGCGATGTCGGCCTCGTATCCCGCCGCGAGCATCCCGGCATCCACGTTCAGGATCCGCGCAGGATTGCGGCACAGCAATTCGCACGCCCGGCCCATGTCGATCACCCCATCGCGCACCAGCGCCAGCGTCAGCGGCAGCAGCGTTTCCGCCCCCGCCATTCCGGGCGCCGCATCGGCAAAGGGGAGTCGCTTGTCCTCCGGCCCGCGCGGATCATGGCCCGACGCGACGACATCGATGGTCCCGTCGGCCAGCGCGGCGCGCACCGCCTGCCGGTCATCCTCGGTGCGGAGCGGCGGCGACAGCCGGGCGAAGGTGCGGAAATCGGCGACCGCAATATCGGACAGCATGAAATGCGCCGGGGTCACGCCGCAGGTCACGCGCATTCCGCGCCGCTTCGCCTCCCGCACGAGGGTCAGTCCGCCCGCCGTCGTGACCTGCCTGAAATGCAGATGCGCGCCGCTCATCTCCGCCAGTGCCAGATCGCGCGCGATGGCGAGCGTCTCGGCCTCACTCGGCGCGCTGGACAGGCCGAGCCGGGTCGCCATTTCGCCCGCCGTCGCCACCGCGTCGCCGGCAAGGGCGGCATCCTCGGCATGGGCGATCACGGGAAGGTCGAGCATCGCGGCATATTGCAGCACGCGCAGCATCACGCCGCTATCTTGGATCCAGCGGCGCCCGGTTGCGACGGCACGCGCGCCTGCCTCCTTCATCAATGCCATTTCGGCCAGCTCCGCGCCCGCCAGCGCACGGGTCGCGGCGCAGATGGGGTGGACCCACAGGTCCGGCTTCCCATAGCTGGCCGCGAAACGGACGCGGGCCGGATAATCGAGCGGCGGCGACTGGTCGGGCATGACCGCGGCACGGGTGATGCCGCCGAAATGAAAGGCGGGCTTGTCGATCTCGAACACGCCGAGGTCGACGAGGCCCGGCATGACGATGCGGCCCTTCGCATCGACGATCCGGTCGCCCTCGCACGGTGAAATATCGCCCACCGCGACGATGCGGTCCCCTTCGCACCGGAGGGCGCCATCGCGCGGCGGGCCATCGCCCGTCAACAGGCGTGCATTGGCGATGAACAGCGGGTGTGCAGGTTTCATGCCGCGCTCTCCCACCCGGCGACGCCGCGCGCCCGGCGGGTCAGCACGTCGAGACAGGCCATGCGGATCGCCACGCCCATCTCCACCTGCGTCGTGATGGCGGAGCGTTCGACCATGTCGGCGACGTCGCTGTCGATCTCCACCCCGCGGTTCATCGGGCCGGGATGCATGATCAGCGCATGGGGCGCCGCGCGGCGCAACCGTTCGCGGGTCAGGCCGAAAAGATGGCGATATTCGCGTTCCGACGGGATGAACGGCCCGGCCATGCGTTCCTGTTGCAGGCGAAGCATCATCACCACATCGACGCCATCGATCGCCGCGTCGAAATCGGTAAAGGGCGTGACCCGCATCCGCTCCACCGCATGCGGCATCAACGCGGGCGGCGCGCAGACCCGGATCTCCGCGCCCAGCGCCGAGAGGAGAAGCATGTTCGAACGCGCGACCCGGCTATGCAATATATCGCCGCAGATCGCGACCTTGAGCCCTGCAAACTCCGCCTGCCCCCGCCCGCGCATCCACCCGCGCATGGTGAGTGCATCGAGCAGCGCCTGCGTCGGGTGTTCGTGCCGCCCGTCGCCAGCGTTCAGCACGGGGCACGCCACCTTGTCGGCGATGAGCTGTACCGCGCCGGAGCTGGCGTGGCGGATGACGATCGCATCGGCGCGCATGGCGTTGAGCGTGGTCGCCGTGTCGATCAGCGTCTCGCCCTTTTTCACGCTGCTCGTGGCGGCATGCATGTTGACGACATCGGCGCCCAGCCGCTTGCCCGCGATCTCGAACGACAGAAGCGTGCGCGTGCTGTTTTCGAAAAAGGCGTTGATGATGGTCAACCCGGCCAGCGTATCGACATGCTTCTGCCGCTGCCGGTTGAGGGCGACATATTGCTCCGCCTCGTCCAGCAGATAGAGGATCTGCCACGGGGCGAGCGAGGATATGCCGACCAGATCCTTGTGCGGAAATGCCGCACCGCCGCGGGGATAGCGATGGCCCGATACCGGATGGGGTGCATCCTCGCCGTCGCGGGCGGTGCTGTCTGGATCGGGGGAGGAGGTGTCGCTCATCGCGGGCGGTGCTTAACCGGGCGCGATGGGCCGCGCAAGCGGTGGCGGGCGCTGGGGCGCTTTTCCCGTTTGCGGCATCGGATCGCCGCGCCTAGAGACGGTTCCGAACAACTGACACGACAATCAAGGCAATCCGCATGGCATTCGCGCGCAAGGTCTGGAAACTGCTGGTGGCGATAAAGGACGGGCTGGTGCTGTTGCTCCTGCTCCTGTTCTTCGGCCTGCTCTATGCCGCGCTCAGCTACACGCCCACGGTCGCGGCGGTGAAGGAAGGCGCGCTGCTCGTGACGCTCGACGGGGTGGTGGTCGAGGAACCGCAGATCATCGACCCTGTCTCGCTGCTCCTTTCGAACAGCGCGCCGACCCGCGAGCATCGCGCACTGGACGTGGTGCGCGCGATCGAGGGGGCCGCGGACGACGACCGGATCAAGGCGGTCGTGCTCGACCTCGATTATTTCCTCGGCGGCGGGGCGGTCCACATGGAACGCATCGGCGAGGCGATGGACAAGGTGCGCGCCGCCGGCAAACCGGTGCTCACCCATGCGATCCTCTATGCCGACGATTCGTATCAGCTCGCCGCCCATGCGAGCGAGATCTGGCTCGATCCGCTCGGCGGGGCGGTGGTCGCGGGGCCGGGGGGCACCAATCTCTATTACGCGGACCTGCTCGACCGGTTGAACGTCAATGTCCACGTCTATCGCGTGGGCACGTATAAAAGCGCGGTCGAACCCTATATCCTCAATGAGCAGTCGGAGCCCGCGGCGGAGGCGGCACGCGCGCTCTACGACACGATCTGGACCAATTATCGCGACGGCGTGACCCGCGCCCGGCCCAAGGCGCAGATCGACGCGGTGGTGAGCGAGCCGGCGGCGCTGATCCGGGCGGCGGGCGGCGATCCGGCGCGCGCGGCGCTGGCGTCGGGCATGGTCGACAGGCTGGGTACACGGGCAGCATTCGGTGCGCATGTCGCCGAAATGGTCGGAGCCGACGACACCGAAGAGGCACCCGGCAGTTTCGCACATAGCGGGTATCAGACCTGGCTCGACAATAATCCGCTTTCCACAGAGGGCGGCGCCATCGGCGTCATCACCGTGGCCGGCGAGATCGTCGATGGCGACGCCGGGCCGGGCTCCGCCGGGGGCACGCGCATTGCCGAGCAGCTCGACGATGCGTTGAACAATGATCTGGCCGCGCTCGTCGTGCGGGTCGATTCGCCGGGCGGGTCGGTGCTGGCGTCCGAGGAAATCCGGCAGGCGATCCTGCGCCACAAGGCACGCGGCATCCCCGTGGTCGTGTCGATGGCCAATGTCGCGGCGAGCGGCGGCTACTGGATCTCCACCCCGGCTGACGCGATCTTTGCCGAACCGTCCACGATCACCGGCTCCATCGGCGTCTTTGCCGTGCTGCCCAGTTTCGAGCGCACGCTCAGCGAGATCGGCGTCAACGCGGACGGGGTGCAGACCACGCCGCTGTCGGGACAGCCCGACGTTCTGGGCGGGTTCACGCCCGAGCTGGAGCAGGTGTTGCAGGCGCAGGTCGAGGGGACGTACTCGCGTTTCCTGTCGCTCGTCGCGAAATCGCGGAACATGCCGCTTTCCCGGCTGGCCCCGATTGCGGAGGGGCGCGTGTGGGCCGGCGGCACCGCGCGGCAGCTCGGCCTCGTGGACAGGTTTGGCGGGCTTGACGATGCGGCCGCTTTCGCTGCGGCGAAGGCCGGCCTCGACGAAGAAGCCTGGCATTACGATTTCCTCGACCCGGAGCCCGATCCCTTTACCGCGATCTTTGCATCGATGGCCGGGCCGGACGAGGACAGCGCCGCGTCCGCGCGCCGGGCGGACCTGTTCGCGCATGTTGCAGCCGGGCGCAACGCGATGCTCGCCAACATGCTGCGCGATGGGGAGAGGTTGATGGGCGAAGCGGGGATCGAGGCTCGCTGCCTCGACTGTCCCGCCACCATGCGCGGCGCCGATACCGCGCCTCCGCCGGGCGGATGGTTCGCGGCCCTTCGCGCGTTCTTCGCAGCTTAATCCGCGACGCGCGGCCCTATCAGTCCGGCGGCGGCGGCGTTTCGAGCGGCTGCGTCCCCGGATTGTCGCGGTCGGGCGTGGGCGGGGTCACCTCGTCCGGTTCGCGGAACGGGGTTTCCGACGGATCGGGTGTCGCCGGCGTTTCGGGCGGTGCAGCCGGTTCGATGCGGTCGGGGGCGGGAATATCGGGTTGTGTAGCCATGGAAACTGAAACGCATGGCCCCACCCGCCCGTTCCGCCGCCCCGTCGCGCGATTGCCCCGGCGCGGCGCATCCAATTGCGCCGTCGCGCTTGCTCTTTGTTCATGGCTTCGATAGAGGCGCACAGCCGAATTTCCTGCCGTAGGGCAGCGAGGTGTGCTGCGGGCGTGGCGGAATTGGTAGACGCGCCAGGTTTAGGTCCTGGTATCGCAAGATGTGGGGGTTCGAGTCCCTTCGCCCGCACCAGGCCCAAGCGCCGCTTCGCACCCGCTGTTTCTCGCGGCTTTACAAGACCTGTTCGAAAGAGAGCACGATGCAGATTAGCGAAACCAAGAACGAGGGCCTGGCCCGCGCATACACCGTCACCATCCCCGCCGACGAGATTTCGGGCCGCGTCGATACCGAGGTGAAACGGATCGCGCCGCAGGTGAAGATGCCCGGTTTCCGCCCCGGCAAGGTGCCCGCCAATCTGGTCCGCAAGATGCATGGCGAGGCGCTTCACGCCGACGCGCTCAACAATGTCGTGCGCGAAAGCGTGGACAAGGTCGTGGCCGAAAACAAGCTGCGCCCCGCGATGCAGCCGAGCGTGTCGCTGGGCGAGGATTACGAGCAGGGCAAGGATGCCGAGGTTACGATCGAGCTCGAGGTTCTGCCCGAGGTCGAGGTGCCCTCGCTCGACGGGCTGAAGCTGGAAAAGCTGGTCGTGCCGGTCGAGGATGCGCAGATGGACGAGGCGCTCGAGCGGATCGCCGGGCAGCAGAAGAGCTTCAAGTCCGCCGCCAAGACCAAGAAGGCCGCCGAGGGCGACCAGGTCATCATCGATTTCGTCGGCAAGCTGGACGGTGAACCCTTCGAAGGCGGCAAGGGCGAAGATCACGGCCTGGAAATCGGGTCGGGTCAGTTCATCCCCGGTTTTGAAGAGCAGCTGATCGGTGCGAAGGCCGGTGAGGAGAAGACGATCACCGTCACCTTCCCCGAGGATTATCCGGCCGAAAACCTGAAGGGCAAGGAAACCACCTTCGACGTGACGGTCAAGGAAGTGAAGACCCCGACCGAGACGAAGATCGACGAGGATTTCGCAAAGTCGCTCGGCCTCGAAGGGCTGGACAAGCTCAAGGAACTGCTCCGCGGTCAGCTGCAGCAGGAAACCGACGGCATGACCCGCACGCAGATGAAGCGCGCGCTGCTCGACCAGCTCGCCGAGGGGCATGATTTCGCCGTCCCGCCGAGCATGGTCGACGCCGAGTTTCAGCAGATCTGGGCCCAGCTTCAGCAGGAAGCCGCGCGCGAGGACGACCCCGAAGCCGCGATGAAGGAAATCGAAGGCGAGAAGGACGATTACCGCAAGATTGCCGAGCGACGCGTCCGCCTCGGCCTGCTGCTGTCTGAAATCGGCCAGGCCAACAATGTCGAGGTCAGCGGCCAGGAAATGAACATGCTGATCCAGCAGGCGGCGCAGCAGTACCGCCCCGAGGATCGCCAGCGTTTCATGCAGTATATTCAGCAGGAGCCGATGGCCGCTGCGCAGCTTCGCGCGCCGCTTTATGAAGACAAGGTCGTCGATTTCCTCTTCGACAAGGCCGAGGTGACCGAGCGCGAAGTCACGCGCGAGGAATTGCAGGCCGCGATCGAAGCCGAAGACGGCGAAGAGGCAAAGCCCGCCGCCAAGAAAAAGGCTCCGGCCAAGAAGAAGCCCGCCACCAAGAAAGCCGACGATGACGCGGCCGAAGATGGCGATGCCGAAGCGGTGAAGAAGGTGCCGGCCAAGAAGGCCGCGACGAAGAAGGCCCCGGCGAAGAAGGACGCGGATGCCGACGACGACGCGGAAAAGGCCGCGCCGAAGAAGAAGGCTCCGGCCAAGAAGGCCGCCGCCAAAAAGCCTGCCGCCAAGAAGGACGACGCCTGAATCCGGGCGACAGTCCGGCTTGCGGATCGAAAGGGGTTGCCGGATGTCCGGCGACCCCTTTTTCGTTGTCCGGCTGTTTCGGGCGCGCGCTGCCCCAATGGGATAGCGGCGTTTTTATCACAGCGGTTCGCGCAAAAACTCCGAGCGGGCTTTACGAGCGGCGTTGCGGCGCTATTGGCCGTAGGTGAGACTCGCATCGGCGCATGACCGCCGGGTCGGGCCACAGGATCGCTTCACAATCCTTTTTCCGGACGGAAACAGGGTCGTATCGAAACGGTGACGGTTGAATTCGCGACCTGAAGAAAAAGGGGCCACATCGCGCATTCGACCGTTGCCGGGCCATGTTCACACGAACCTGGCCGACAAAGGCGCGGCGTTCCGGCGGGAGATTTATTCCGCCGGGCGCCGCGCCTTTCTATTGCCGCCAGGGGGCGAAATCCGGAATTGCCAAGGGCGCGCTGCGCGCCCGTTCATACGCCGCGCCGATGGCAAGCACGTCGCGGTCGGCCCATTTTCCGCCCATGAAGGACAGGCCCACGGGAAGTCCCTCGACCGCGCCCATCGGCACGGTCAGATGGGGCGTGCCGGCGATCGCCGCCAGGCTTCCGGCGCCCACGCCGCCGGGGTAATTGTCACCATAGAGCAGGTCGCTCGGCCACGCCGGACCGGTGGTCGGCGCGAGGAGGACACGCACGTCGTGCTGCTCCATCAAGGCATCGATCCCCGCGTCCTTGGCGAGGCGCAGAGAATTCGCGCGGGCCTTTTCGTAGGCGGCTGGATCGTCGGCATCCTGTGCCATCACAAAGATGTCCTGATCGAACCATCGCATTTCCGTATCCGCATGGGCGATGTTGAACGCGACCGCATCGTCGAGCGTGCGAATCGCAATATCGGCGGGCGATCCGGCGAGATAGGCGCCCAGATCTTCCCGCAATTCATACAGCAGGACGGCGAATTCATCCTCGTACATCTTCGGGTCGGGTTCGTAGGCAATGGGCACGAGGACGGCGCCCGCCGCTTCGAGATCGGCCTTCGCGCGATCGAAAAGGGCGGTGACGCCGGGAATGTCGCCCACCTGATTCGTCAGCACCCCGATCCGCACGCCGCGGAGCGAGGATGCATCCAGTCCGGCGGCGAAATCGGTGCGATGGGTCGCGGCGTCGGCGGTGGCGGGGTCCGCCGGGTCCGGCCCGGCAATCGCGGTGAGCAGCATTGCGGCATCGGCGACGGAACGGGCCATCGGGCCCGCGGTGTCCTGCGAATGGCTGATCGGGACGACATGGGTGCGGCTGACCATGCCGACGGTGGGCTTGAACCCGACGACGCCGTTCACGCTTGCCGGGCAGGTGATCGACCCGTCCGTTTCGGTGCCGATCGCCGCCCATGCGAGGCCGGCCGCCACCGCCGCCCCGCTGCCCGAGGACGAACCGCAGCTGTTGCGGTCGGTCGCATGCGGATTTCTGGTCAGGCCGCCGATGGCGCTCCACCCGCTGGTGGAATGGGTGCTGCGGATATTGGCCCATTCGGACAGGTTGGTCTTGCCCAGCACGAGCCCGCCCGCCGCGCGCAGATTGGCGATGAGCGGCGCGTCGCGGCCGGTCGCGTTGCGGCGAAGTGCCTCGCTCCCCGCGGTGGTGGGCCATTCGCGCGTCTCGATATTGTCCTTCACCAGCACGGTGCGCCCGGCGAGCGGCGTGCCGCGCAGGGCATCCGCCTTCGCCGCCGCGTCGCGATCGTAGGCGATGACCGCATTGAGCATCGGCCCCGCATCGTCGAGCCGCGCGATCCGGTCGACATAATGGCGCGCCGCCGCCGCTCCGCCGCCATCGGGCGCGGCGCCGTGGTGCATGGTGGGTGGCGCGTCCGCCGTCATCGGGGCGGCGCATGCGGACAGGAGGGCGAGTGGGGCGGCGAGCCCGGCAAGGCGAAGGGTTTTCATCGCCTGCATTGATCCACGTCGGTGGCGCATCCGTCAATCGCCGGCTATGCGGGATGGTGCCGCCCGCGGTCCCCGCATCAGGGGGGTTGAACATGGCGTCCCAAGCGCCGACATAGGCGCTTCACCGGAAAATCAGAGGAATACATGACGGACATGATCGGAAACATGCGGATCGACCCGGAAACCGGCGCACTGGTGCCTGTCGTCGTCGAATCGACCAGCCGCGGCGAACGCAGTTTCGACATCTTTTCCCGCCTTTTGCGCGAACGGATCGTGTTCGTCACGGGACAGGTCGAGGACAACATGGCCTCGCTCATCGTGGCGCAGCTTTTGTTCCTGGAATCGGAGGATTCCACCAAGGACATCTCGATGTACATCAATTCGCCCGGCGGCGTCGTCACCGCCGGCATGGCGATCCATGACACGATGCAATATATCAAGCCGCGCGTCAGCACGGTGTGCATCGGTCAGGCCGCGTCCATGGGCAGCTTCCTGCTCGCCTCGGGTGAGCCTGGCATGCGCATCGCGCTCCCCAATGCGCGGATCATGGTGCATCAGCCGTCAGGCGGCGCGCGCGGCATGGCGTCGGATATCGAGATTCAAGCGCGCGAGATCCTGCGTATTCGCCGCCGGATGAACGACCTTTACGCGCAATATACCGGTCGCCCGCTCGACGAGATCGAGAAGGCGATGGACCGCGACACCTTCCTCGAAGCGGACGAGGCGAAGGAATTCGGCATCGTCGACAAGGTGTTCGTATCCCGCACCGACGCCGAAGGCACCGCCGCCGAGACGAAGCCGAGTTGAGCGGCAAAACGCCGCGGCGGCGATAATTTTGGCAGGGCCATCCGTTCTTAACCTGCGCGTCAGCACAAGTGCGTTATGCACATGCTGATGCGCAGGGCGGACAGCGACCTTGATTCTCGCAGGCGCAGGCGTAGATTTTATGACCCCGCCCGGATTCGGGCGATACAGGATAACTTATGACCAAAGTGAGCGGAACGGACAGCAAGAGCACGCTTTACTGCAGCTTCTGTGGAAAGTCGCAGCATGAGGTGCGCAAGCTGATCGCCGGACCGACCGTGTTCATCTGCGATGAATGCGTCGAATTGTGCAACGACATCATCCGCGAGGAAACCAAGGCGGGCATCGCCGGCAAGAAGGACGGCGGCGTTCCGCCCCCGGCCGAGATTTTCGCGACCCTGAACGATTACGTCATCGGGCAGGACCGGGCCAAACGCGTCCTGTCGGTGGCCGTGCACAATCACTACAAGCGGTTGAAGCATGGCGGCAAGAACGACGATGTCGAGCTGGCGAAATCGAACATCCTGCTCGTCGGGCCGACCGGTTCGGGCAAGACGCTGCTGGCGCAGACGCTGGCGCGCACCTTCGACGTGCCGTTCACGATGGCCGATGCGACCACGCTGACCGAGGCGGGCTATGTCGGCGAGGATGTCGAGAATATCATCCTCAAGCTGCTGCAGGCCAGCGACTATAACGTCGAGAAGGCGCAGCACGGCATCGTCTACATCGACGAGATCGACAAGATCACGCGCAAGGCCGAGAACCCGAGCATCACGCGCGACGTGTCGGGTGAGGGTGTGCAGCAGGCCTTGCTCAAGCTGATGGAGGGGACGACCGCGTCGGTCCCGCCGCAGGGCGGCCGCAAGCATCCGCAGCAGGAATTCCTGCAGGTCGACACGACGAACATCTTGTTCATCTGTGGCGGTGCATTTGCGGGCCTCGAAAAGCTGATTTCGGACCGGATGGCGAAGCGTTCGATCGGCTTTGGCGCGCATGTCGCCGATCCGGAAAAGAAGAAGGTCGGCGAGCTTCTTTCGAAGGCGGAGCCGGAGGATTTGCTGAAATTCGGGCTCATCCCCGAATTCGTTGGTCGTCTGCCGGTGATCGCCACGCTCGAGGATCTCGACGTCGATGCGCTGGTCAAGATCCTGAAGGAGCCGAAGAACGCTTTGATCAAGCAGTATCAGAAGCTCTTCGCGCTGGAGAATGTCGAACTGACTTTCACCGACGACGCGCTCGAGGCGATCGCGCAGAAGGGCATCAAGCGCAAGACCGGCGCACGCGGCCTGCGCTCCATCGTGGAGGCCATGCTGCTCGACACGATGTTCGACCTGCCGACGCTCGAAGGCGTCGCCGAGGTGGTCGTCGACAAGGATGTCGTCGAGGGCCGCAAGGAACCCGTGCAGGTGCACAAGTCCAAGGAAGAGGCCGCCTAAACCCGCGCCGTTTCCATGCGATAGCGAAGGGCCGGGGGGAAACCTCCGGCCCTTTTGCGTTGCGCCCTATACCACCGTGCCATCGGCGAGCGCGCAGCCCGCCTCGGGGTTGAGCTCCACCTGCAACGTGGTGTGATGCACCCCGTGATCGTGATCCAGCCGGTGCGCGACATCGTGCAGGAACGCATCGCCCGGATGTCCGCCCGGCATGACAAGATGCGCGGTCAGCGCGGTTTCGGTCGTGCTCATCGGCCAGATATGGAGGTCGTGCACCGCCGCCACGCCGGGCAGGCGGGACAGCGTTTGCAGCACCGCGCCTTCGTCCACGCTGTCCGGCACGGCGAGCAGGCCCATCTTCACGCTGTCCTTCAAAAGCCCCCACGTGCCCACCGCGATGATCGCGACGATCAGCAGGCTGGTCACGGGATCGATCCAGGCAAAACCGGTGAGCCAGATCAGCAGGCCCGCGCCGACCACGCCCGCCGAGACCGCCGCATCGGCCACCATGTGCAGATAGGCGCCGCGAATGTTGAGGTCGCCTTTGCGCCCGGCCATGAACAGCAAGGCGGTGGCCGTGTTGATGGCAATGCCGATCCCGGCGACGACCATGATCGGACCCGGCTCGACCGGGGCGGGATCGAACAGCCGGCGCAAAGTCTCGATCGCGATGGCGCCCAATGCGATCAGCAGAAGCGCCGCATTCGCGATGGCAGCGAGGATCGAACTGCTTTTCAAGCCGAAGGTGAACCGCGCCGAAGGGGGCCGCCGGGAAAGAACGCTCGCCCCCCATGCGATGAGCAGGCTGAGCACGTCGGAAAGATTGTGCCCCGCATCGGCCAGAAGCGCCATCGAACCGTAGATCAGCCCTGCCAACCCCTCGATCGCGACGAACCCGACGTTGAGAATCACGCCGATGGCGAACGCGCGCCCATAATCCTTTGGCGCGTGTGCATGCCCGTGCCCGTGGCCGTGCGAATGATCGTGTCCAATACCCATGCGGCGACCTATACCGCAAAAGCCACGGATGCGAACCGCCCCACCGCCCGATCCCTTTCGCCGAAGCGTTGCAGATTTACCGCAGTGCAGCGAAAATCTTTTTCGCCCTCTGCTCCCGTGCCAGAATCTTGCCGCAAGGCCGACGCTATACGGTTAACGGCGCCATTTCACCGCCTGTTTTTGAAAGCTTATTACAGGTTCCCAAATGACGCATGTTTTGTCACTCGATTGTCACGTAGGAGGCGTTAAGGGGGCGCCGAAAGCGGATAAACGGGCGAATCGCCGCATCGGGATTGCCCCGTTTTTTCCGCTTTAACGGGATTCGTAGTCACCACCGCATCAGGGGACATCTGCAATGAAGAACTTCCTCCTTGGCAGCAGCGCCGTCGTGGCGATCATGTTGCCGCTTTCCGCACATGCACAGTCGACCGGTTCGATCGACTTCAGCGAAGAAGACGTCATCGTCGTCACCGGCGCCCGCGACCGCAGCGTCGGCGGTGTCGAAATTCCCGACACGCCCAAGGCGAAGCAGGTTCTCAACCAGGAAATCATCCGTCGTCAGCGCCCCGGCCAGACGGTCAATGACATCATCAACCTGGTTCCGGGCGTCAGCTTTCAGAACAACGATCCCTGGGGTTCGTCGGGCGGTGGCTTCACCATTCGCGGCTTTGGCGCCGATCGCGTTTCGCAGACGCTGGACGGTCTGCCGCTGAACGATTCGGGCAATTACGCGCTCTACACCAATCAGCAGGTCGACCCCGAAGTGCTGGAAGAGGTGAACGTGAACCTGGGCGTCACCGACGTCGACAGCCCGACCGCATCGGCCACCGGCGGCACCGTCAACATCCGCACGCGCATCCCCGGCATGGAGCCCGGCATCACCACCACCATGTCGGTGGGCGATGTGTTCGCCAAGAACGATTTCCAGAATTCGCTCTACATGCGCGGGTTCGCGATGGTCGACACCGGCGACATCACCGGCGGCGGCCTGCGGGCGTTCGTTTCGGGCAGCTTCACCTCCTATGGCGTGCCCTACAACCCGTACAGCGAAGTCGAGAAGACGCAGTTCAACGGCCGTATCTTCCAGGATATCGGCAACAACGGCGACTTCATCTCGGTCGCGGGTCACTGGAACCAGAACCGCAACAATTTCGCCGGTTCGGAAGATCTGGAAGACCTGCTCGGCTTCTATGACGGCACCTTTACCAAGGCGGACCGCTTCAACATCTACCAGAAGGAAGGCGAGGCACCGTTCCCCTGCGCCGTTCCCGACGGGCAGGTGCTCGGCCAGGGCGGCGTCAATGGCTTGGCGGAACAGTACGACGATCGCGGCGGCTGCGGCGCGCCGTTCTATCGCCGCTACAACCCGTCCGACACGGGCAATATCCGCGGTTCCTCGCGCTTTACCCTTACCGACAGCCTGACCTTCACCTTCGATCCGAGCTATCAGTATGTGAAGGCCAACGGTGGCGGGCCCGACGATCTGCGCGAAGGTTTCTTCACGCCGCGCGGCACGACGACCCCGCTGACCGGTGCGTTCAACGGCGGCTATTACTTTGGCCGTGACCTCAACGGCGACGGCGATACGCTCGACCGCATCGCCGGCAACGATCCGAGCCAGACGCGCACCAATCGCTATGGCGTGATCGCCAACCTGATCTACGATCTGGCGCCGTCGCATCGTTTCCGTGTCGCCTACACCTGGGATCGCGCCCGTCACCGTCAGACCGGCGAAATCACCAACATGTTCAAGAATGGCGAGCCGAGCGACGTTTTCGCGATCGACAACCCGCTGCTCGACGTGAACGGCAATGAGGTGAACAAGCGCGACCGTCTGTCCTATGCGATCCTGCACCAGATTTCGGGCGAATATCGCGGCCGTTTCATGGACGATCGCCTGACGACCGTGCTGGGCCTGCGCGCGCCGTTCTTCGAGCGTGAGCTGAACCAGAACTGCTACACCACCAGCGCGAGCGGTTTCGTCGACTGTCCGACGCCGGGTCAGGATCTGTCGCAGTACGAGGCGGCGAACCCCAACTATGTCAGCCCGCTGTCGCGGACGTACAAGTATGACAAGCTGCTGCCGAATGTCGGCCTGACCTTCGCGGTCACCGATGCGGCTTCGGTGTTCGCGAACTATGCCAAGGGTCTCTCGGTGCCGGGTACCGACCCGCTGTACGACTCGCTCTTCGTTCGCGATGCGGCGGCGCCGGTTCCCGAAACCACGGACAGCTTTGACGCGGGCGTGCGTTTCCAGCGCGGCCGTATCCAGGCGCAGATCGCGGGCTGGTACACGAAGTATGAAAACCGTCTCGCATCCGCGTTCGATCCGGACGCCAACAATGGCGAAGGCGCGACCATCTTCCGCAACCTCGGCGAGGTCGACAAATATGGCGTGGACGGTTCCATCGCCTATCGCCCGACGACCAACACGTTGATCTACCTCTTCGGTTCGTACAACGACTCCGAAATTCAGGACGACGTGCTCGGCCCCAACAACGGCATCATCCCGACGGCGGGCAACCGCGAATCGGGCACGCCGGAATACAGCTTCGGTGCGCGTGGTCAGGTCGCTCTCGGCCCGCTCGAACTGGGCGTGCAGGGCAAGCGGACCGGCCCCCGCTTCATCAACGACACGAACGAGGATGAAGTCCCGGCCTACACGATCGTCGATCTCGACGCCCGTCTGAACATCGCCGAATTCCCCACGGGCGGCGACGTGGCGGTTCAGCTGAACGTGACGAACCTGTTCGACGAATATTACGTCGGCTTCTTCGGCGGCTCGCTCAACGATTTCGGCTTTGCCCAGATCGGTGCGCCGCGCGCGGCCAGCCTCTCGCTGATCATCGGCTACTGAGCCGCGACAGCACAGACGAAAGAAGCGCGGGAGGAGCGATCCTCCCGCGCTTTTTCGTGCGCGTCGTGCGCCGGTGGTGGGTCAGTTGTAAACGCAGGCGTCGAGGCCGTCGCGCTCCACCTGCCCGATGCGGGCGCGGATGGTATTGCCGTAACGGCGAGTGAAGCCCGACGGGTTCACCACCGAACGTTCCTTGGGCAAGGGGAGGGCGGCGGCCATGCGCGCGGCCTCATCCGCCGAGAGCCGGTCGGCGCCGTGGTTGAAATAGCGGATCGCACCTGCCTCGACCCCATAGGTGCCGATGCCCGTCTCCGCGATATTGAGATAGACCTCCATGATCCGGCGCTTGCCCCAGATCGTCTCGATCAAAAACGTGAACCACGCCTCCAGGCCTTTGCGGAAATAGCCGCCGTCCTGCCACAGGAAGGCGTTTTTCGCCGTCTGCTGGCTGATCGTGGAGCCGCCGCGGATGCGCCCGCCCTGCGCGTTGCGGGCCATGGCATTGGCGATCGCTTCGGCATCGAAGCCGTCGTGGGAGCAGAACTTGCCATCCTCCGCCCCGATGACCGCGCGGACCATGTTGCGGTCGATGTCGGACAGCGGGGTCCAGTCCTTGGTAATGCCATTGTCGTCCATCAGCATCGTGGCCGTCACCGGAACAGGCACAAGCGCATAGGCCCCCACCCATACCAGCGAAAGCACCACGAAGAGCAGCGCAAGGCGAAAGAGGAAGCCGAACAGGCGGGCGAAGATGTTGGAGGAGGATCGTGCCATGCGCGCCACGCTATCCGCGCGCCCCGCATCGGGCAATCCCGGTCGCCAGCAAGGGGCAGGATGCCGTGCGAATCTTGCCAATCGCCGGCCTACGATATACGAACCATATATGAACCGTATCGATAGAGGACTGACATCATGGGCATCGTGAAAATTGCCGACGATCTGCATGAGGATGCCCGCCGGGCGAGCACCGTCATGTGCCGCTCCATCAATGCGCAGGCGGAATACTGGATGAAGATCGGCATGCTGGCGGAGGCCAATCCCGCGCTCTCGTTCAATGAGATCGTCCGGTCGCAACTCGCCGCGGCGGATATCGACATTCCGGACCTCGCCGCCTGAAATGGTGAAGACGCCGGAGGAAATCGCGCTCATGCGCATATCGGGGCGGCTGCTGGCCTCGGTCTTCGAAATGCTGGATCGCGTGGATCTTGCCGGTCGCTCCACGATGGAGATCAACGATCTGGTCGAGCGTTTCATTACAGGCGATCTGGCGTCGCGCCCGGCGAGCAAGGGGCAATATGGCTTTGCCTATGTCCTCAATTGCTCGATCAATGCGGTCGTGTGCCACGGCGTGCCCAGCGCGACCGAATTCGTGAAGGACGGCGACATCATCAATCTCGACATCACGCTGGAGAAGAACGGCTTCATCGCGGATTCGAGCAAGACCTACATGGTCGGCGACGTCGCGCCCGCCGCGCGGCGGATCGTCCGCATCGCGCAGGAGGCGATGTGGCAGGGCATCGCGCAGGTGCGGCCGGGCGCGCGGCTCGGCGATGTCGGCCATGCGATCGAACGCCATGCGAAACGGAACGGCTGCTCCATCGTGCGCGAATATTGCGGGCACGGGATCGGGCGCGAAATGCACGAGGAACCGCAGGTGCTCGCCTTCGGTCGGCGCGGCACGGGGCAGCGGCTGGTGGAGGGCATGACCTTCACCATCGAACCGATGGTCAATCAGGGCACGCGGAAAGTCGCTACGCTGGACGACGGGTGGACCGTGGTGACGGGCGACGGCAAGCTATCGGCACAGTTCGAACATACCGTCGCGGTGACGGCGGACGGGGTGGAGGTGCTGACCCTGCGCCCGGGGGAGCGGCCGCTTCTGTAACGCAGAGGCCCACGAAAAAGGCCCGCGCATCGCTGCACGGGCCTTCTCCTGCGTATCTGGGGTCAGGCCGCGGCGGGGACGAGCCGTTCGCCGGCAATCCGCTGCATCGCTTTCTGCACCTTTTCAAAGGCGCGCACCTCGATCTGGCGGATGCGTTCGCGGCTGACGTCGTAAACCTGCGACAGTTCCTCGAGCGTCTGCGGATTTTCGGTCAGGCGCCGTTCGGTCAGGATGTGTTTCTCCCGATCGTTCAGCACGTCCATCGCATCGACCAGCATTTCGTGGCGGACCGATTTTTCCTCGGCATCGGCGACGGTTTCATCCTGAAGCGGACGGTCGTCGGTAAGCCAGTCCTGCCACTGGCTCGCGCCTTCCTCATCGCCGCGCATCGACACGTTGAGCGAGCTGTCCCCGCCCATCAGCATGCGGCGGTTCATGTTGACCACCTCTTGCTCCGGCACCCCGAGATCGGTCGCGATGGTCTTCACATCGTCGGGATGCAGGTCGGTATCCTCGAACGCCTCGAGATTCTTCTTCATCCGGCGAAGGTTGAAGAACAGCTTCTTCTGCGCCGCGGTGGTACCCATTTTGACAAGGCTCCACGAACGCAGGATATATTCCTGGATCGACGCCTTGATCCACCACATCGCATAGGTGGCGAGGCGGAACCCGCGATCGGGCTCGAACTTCTTGACGCCCTGCATCAGGCCGACATTGCCTTCGGAAATGAGGTCGGACACCGGCAGACCGTAGCCGCGATAGCCCATCGCGATCTTCGCCACGAGCCGCAGGTGGGACGTCACGAGCTGTGCCGCGGCCTCCCTGTCCTCATGCTCCTTGTAGCGAACCGCGAGCATGTATTCCTGCTCCGGCTTCAGCACGGGGAATTTCTTGATCTCCGACAAATAGCGGTTGAGGCTCTGCTCGCCGCCAAGGGCCGGGACGCTGGGTGATTTCGTAATTGCCACTTTCCTTCAAACCTTTCTATTCGTCAGCCCCCGGTCGCAGGCCCCTTCTGGGCACCTTGCATGTCGACGGCCACAAGATGGTCTTAGGCGAATTTCCGTCGTTTGGCCCGTTGAATTTCTTAATATCAACCACCAAGTTCTTCGATAAGTTCCAGCATGTCGTGCGGCAGGTCGCTTGTGCAGCGCACCTCGTCGTGTGTGACAGGGTGGACAAAGCCCAGCACCGCGGCATGGAGTGCCTGCCGGTGAAACGAGATTCGTTGGAGAATCGGCCGAAGCCGCGAATCGGAGCGCCCATAGACTGGATCCCCGATTAGCATGTGACCGATGGACGACATGTGAACGCGGATCTGATGCGTGCGCCCGGTTTCGAGCCTGCATTCGATGAGCGCCGCGCGGTCCAGCAGCCGCTCCGTGCGGTAATGCGTGACCGCGTGCTTTCCCCGCCCCGTATCGTCGGGCAGGACGGCCATCTTCTTGCGATCGTTTCCGCTGCGCCCGATCATGCCGCGCACCGTGCCCGACGGCGGCATCGGGCGGCCTTTCACCACGGCGCGATAGGCGCGCTCGATCGAATGATCGGCGAATTGCCGGGCCAGCCCTTCGTGCGCGACATCCGATTTCGCCGCCACGAGCAGCCCGGAGGTGTCCTTGTCGATGCGATGGACGATGCCGGGCCGCGCCACCCCGCCAATGCCCGACAATTGCCCCGCGCAATGGTGCAGCAGCGCATTGACCAGCGTGCCGTCCGCATTCCCCGCGGCGGGATGCACGACCATGCCCGCCGGCTTGTCCACCACGATCAGATGCTCATCCTCATACGCGATGGAGAGGGGGATCGCCTGCGCCTCCGCCTCGGCAGGAATGGCGCGCGGCACGGCGATGGCGAACGACGCCCCGTCGCCGACCTTCGTCGATGCGGAGGATGCGACCTGCCCATCGACCGTGACGCAGCCCTCGGCGATAAGCGCCTTCACCCGCTCGCGCGACAATTGCGTCGCCTCGGCCAGCGCCTTGTCCAGACGCGCGCCGCCAGCCGCGCCGCCGATCACGCCGGTAATGAGATTTTCGCCCCCCATGCTATGGAAGATGGGTGATGGAACCATGCTTGCCAAGAGCGGTCGCGGCCGCGGTGTTGAACGCGGCGGAAAAGGCGCACCCGCACGAGTGTTGCGGCTTGCTGCTCGGCCATGATGGGCGGATCGACACGGCGCGCCCGGCCCGCAACGTCGCGCCCGATCCCGCCCGCCATTTCGAGATCGATCCGCAGGCGTTGATCGAAGCGCATCGCGCCGCGCGGGCCGGTGGGCCGCAGGTCCTGGGCTATTACCATTCGCACCCCGCCGGCCCTGCGATGCCGTCGGCCACGGACCGGGCCATGGCATCGGGCGACGGGCGGCTCTGGGCCATTGCGGGGGAAGGGCGCGTGCGCTGCTGGCGCGACGGGGCGGGGGGCTTCCGCGAAGAAAACTAGCGCGTGTTTTCAAGGGTGTGCGGGTCACGGCAAGGCGATGCGCAACCTGCGGGTCATACTGCCCCGAAACGGTCATGCGGTCCCGTCATCCTTGTGCCCGTCGGCGGAAAAGGGATGCGGGGGACACATGGCGATCATTGCGAAAATCGGAGCAGGCGCGGCGCGCAGCCGGGCGGACGGCACCGCGGACGGCACCGCGATGAAGGCTCTGTCGAAGCAGGACAAGCGTTTCGGCCCGTCGGGGACGCCCCGCAGGCGGTACCGCTCGATCTGGATCTCCGACGTGCACTTGGGCACGCGCGGGTGCAATCACAGGCTGCTGATCGATTTCCTCGACCATTGCGACAGCGACCACCTCTATCTCGTCGGGGACATCATCGACGGGTGGCGCATGAAGAAGAAATTCTACTGGCCCGAGGGGCACAATGCGATCGTGCGCCGCGTGATGAAGCGGGCCAAGCGCGGCACGAAGGTCGTGTACGTCCCCGGCAACCATGACGAGATGTTCCGCCAGTTTTCGGGGCTGGACTTCGGCGGCGTCGAAATCCGGCGCAGCGCGGTGCACACCACCGCCGACGGGCGCCGGCTGCTCGTCATTCATGGCGACGAGTTCGATGCGGTGGTGATGGGGCAGCGCTGGCTCGCCTTTGCCGGCGACGCGGCCTACACCTTGCTGCTGCGCGCGAATATCGCGGTGAACGCGGTGCGGCGGATGTTCGACCTTCCGTACTGGTCGCTGTCCGCCCATGCGAAACACCGGGTGAAGGATGCCGTCGCCTTCATCTCCCGGTTCGAGGAGACGGTCGCGACCGCGGCGCGCAAGCGCAACGTCGATGGCGTGGTATGCGGCCACATCCATACCGCCGAGCACCGCGATTTCGACGGCATCGCCTATTACAACGACGGCGACTGGGTCGAGAGCTGCACCGCACTGGTCGAGCATTTCGACGGGCGGATGGAAATCCTCCACTGGCCGAGCGAGATCGCCGCGCGGGATGTAGCCGGCATGGCGTCCGGCAGGGCGGCGGCGTGATGCGGATCTGCATGGTTTCCGATGCCTGGCACCCGCAGGTCAATGGCGTGGTACGCAGCCTTCAGACGACATGCGATCATCTTCGCCGGCGGGGCCATGCGGTGACGGTCATCGGGCCGGACGCGTTCCGGTCGGTCCCGTGCCCGTCCTATCCCGAAATCCGGCTGGCCATCGCGGGGGAGCGCAGCGTGGGTGCGCGGATCGCGGATTTCGCGCCGGACATGCTGCATCTTTCGACCGAAGGGCCGCTCGGCCATGCGGCGCGGCGGTGGGCGCTGCGGCGGGGGTTTGCCTTTACCACCGCGTATCACACGCAATTCCCCGATTACCTGGCGCAACGAACAGGCTTGCCAGCTGCGGCCTTCTGGGGCTTCGTCCGCCGGTTTCACGCGCCATCGCATGCGACGATGGCCGCGACGCAAAGCCTGTCGCGCGATCTGACGCGGCGGGGCATCGGACCCGTCGTCCGGTGGGGGCGGGGCGTGGACCTCGAACAGTTCGGGCCGGACGGGCCGCGCGATCCGGTCATAATGGCGGCGCCCGGCCCGCGCCTCCTCTATACCGGGCGTGTCGCGGTGGAAAAGAACCTGGAGGCGTTCCTGCGATGCGTGCATCCCGGCACGAAGTTCATTGTCGGGGACGGGCCTGCGCGGGCCGCGTTGCAACGCCGCTATCCCGATGTGCATTTCCTCGGCACGAAGCGGGGGGAGGCGCTTGCCGCGGCCTATCGCGCGGCGGATTGCTTCGTGTTTCCGAGCCTGACCGATACGTTCGGACTCGTCATGATCGAGGCGCTGGCCTGCGGCGTCCCGGTGGCGGCCTTCGACGTGGCGGGCCCGCGCGACGTGTTGTGCGACACGGTCGCGGCAATGGGCGGCGACCTCGACGCGGCCATCGCAGCGGCGCTTGGCCGGGACCGGGCGGCGTGTGTGCGCCATGCCCGCCGCTTTACCTGGGATGCGGCGACGGATCAGTTCGAGAATGCGCTCGTCCCGATGCGCGCCGGAATGCGGCAGGAGAGGCGTGCCGGACAATCGGCCTGAAGCGCTCGCGCCCCGTTATCGCAGGGCCAGGTCTGCATGGCTTCATAATTCTGTCATACGTTGGCCGCATGCAGCGCCCATGATAGTGCGTGATGTGCGATGAGCTCCGATCCTCAACCCCTGTTCTTCAACCGTGAGCTGAGCTGGCTGGCCTTCAATCGACGCGTTCTCGACGAGGCATGCAATCGCGATTATCCACTGCTCGAACGGCTGCGCTTCCTGTCCATTTCCGGCAGCAATCTCGATGAATTCATCATGGTGCGCGTGGCCGGGCTCGCCGGGCAGGCGCGGCGCGGGATCGAGGAACCCTCGATCGACGGCCTGACCCCGTCGCAGCAATTGCGCGCGATCCACGAACAGCTTGACATCCTCAACACCGATCAGCAGGCGATCTGGCACGATCTTCAGGGCGAGCTGGCCGACGCGGGAATTGGCGTCATCGCGCGCGAACGGTGCAAGCCGGACATCGCCCGCTGGCTCAAGACCTTTTTCATCGAACATATTCAGCCCGTCATCACCCCGCAGGCGATCGACCCCGCCCATCCGTTCCCCTTCGTCACCAATCGCGGCATGGGCCTTTTGTTCAAGCTGACGCGGGTGTCCGACGGCATGCCGGTGATCGAGATGGTGCTGATCCCGCAATCGGTGCCGCGGTTCATCCGCGTGCCGGGAGAAAAAGCGCAATATATCAGCATCGAGCAGATGCTGTGCCGCCATGCCGCGCTGATGTTTCCGGGTTTTCGGGTGGAGGGCAACGGGCTGTTCCGCGTGCTGCGCGACAGCGACCTCGAGATCGAGGAGGATGCCGAGGATCTCGTGCGCCATTTCCGCACCGCGATACAGCGCCGCCGGCGCGGCGACGTGATCCAGCTGGAGATCGAGGAGGATTTCGATCCCGAGGCCGAGCTATTGCTGCGCGAGCAGCTCGGGCTGGACAATGCCATCGTGAAGAAGACCGACGGCCTCATCGGTATCGACCAGCTGTCCGATATTGTGGGCGAGGACCGGCCCGATCTGAAGTTCGAGGCGTATAGCCCGCGCTATCCCGAACGCGTGCTCGAACACGATGGCGATTGCTTTGCCGCGATCCGGGAGAAGGACATCATCATCCACCATCCCTACGAAAGTTTCGAGGTGGTGATCGATTTCCTGCGCCAGGCCGCGCGCGACCCCGATGTCGTCGCGATCAAACAAACGCTCTACCGTGCCGGCAACCAGTCCCCGGTGATCAGCGCACTGATCGCGGCGGCGGAGGCGGGCAAGACGGTGACCGCCGTGGTCGAGTTGAAGGCGCGTTTCGACGAGGAACAGAACCTGCTCTGGGCGAACGAGCTGGAACGCGCAGGGGTGCAGGTGATCTATGGCTTCGTGGATTGGAAAACCCATGCCAAGGTGTCGATGGTCGTCCGGCGCGAGGGCGAGGGTTACCGCACCTATTGCCATTTCGGGACCGGGAATTACCACCCCGCCACGGCGAAGATCTACACCGACCTTAGCTTTTTTACCGCCGATCCCAAGGCCGGGCGCGATGCGGCAAAGCTGTTCAATTTCATCACCGGCTATGTCGAGCCGCGCCGGACCGAACTGCTCCATTTTTCGCCCACCGGCCTGCGCGAACGGCTGTATGAATGCATCGACCACGAAATCGCCAATGCGCGCAAGGGGCGTCCGGCGGTCATCTGGTGCAAGATGAATTCGCTGACCGATCCCGACCTCATCGTGCGGTTTTATGCCGCGAGCAAGGCCGGCGTGCGGATCGCTCTCGTCGTGCGGGGCATCTGTTGCCTGCGGCCCGACGTGCCGGGATTGTCGGAGAACATCACGGTCAAATCGGTCATCGGCCGGTTTCTGGAACACAGCCGCATCTATGTTTTCGCCAATGGCGCCACGCTGCCCAACGGGCGGGCGCGGGTGTTCATCTCGTCTGCCGACGGGATGAGCCGCAATTTGGACCGCCGGGTCGAGGTGCTCGTCCCCTTGCGGAACCGGACGGTGCACGATCAGGTTCTGGAACAGGTGATGCTGGCCAATCTTCTCGACACCGAACGCAGCTGGCGATTATTGCCGGACGGGCGGTACGAACGCGTCGAAGATGGCCCGCGTCCGTTCAACCTCCACCGCTATTTCATGATAAATCCGTCGCTTTCCGGAAGAGGCGACGCTTTGGGCGCAGGCGAGGACGTGCCGCGTCTTTCCCTGCGCAAGGGGATACAGCCATGACAAGTGCCGCAACACGGGCCGGGCCGGGCCAATCCCGAACCACGGACAGCGCGCGATGACGCGCAGGAGCAGCCTGCGTTCGGGGTGGAGCCGCAATGGCCCGCGCCGGGCCATCGTCGATATCGGTTCGAACACCGTTCGCCTTGTCATCTATGACGGGCCGCTGCGCGTGCCGCGACCGCTGCACAATGAAAAGGTGACCGCACGTCTCGGCCGCGATCTCGCCACGACCGGGCGCATCGCCGATGCCGCGGCCGAGCAGGCGCTGGCCGCGCTCGCCCGGTTTGCGCTTCTGGTCGAGGAGATGGAGGTCGCCGATGTGGAGGTGGTCGCGACCGCCGCCGTGCGCGACGCGGAGAACGGGCCGGAATTTTTGAACGCGGTGCGCGGTCTGGGCTTCGCGCCCCGCCTGTTGAGCGGGGAGGAAGAGGCCGAGGCCTCGGCGCAGGGGGTGCTGGGCGCATTTCCCGGCGCGACGGGCATGGTCGCCGATCTGGGCGGGGGCAGTCTCGAACTCGTGCCCGTCGATGGCGCGGCGCCGCAGGCGGGGATCAGCCTGCCGCTCGGCACGCTGCGCCTGCCGCCCCTTCGCGAGAAAGGCGATGCGAAATTTGGCGCGAAGGTCGCCAAAATGCTGAAAGAGGCCGAACTTTCCCGGATCAAGGGGCAGACGCTGTACCTCGTGGGCGGGTCGTTCCGTGCATTCGGCCAATATGCGATGATCCGTGCGCAAAGCCCGCTCGAGGATGCGCATGGCTATATCGTCGACGCGGACGAGGCGCTTTCGCTGGCCCGGACGCTGGCGGATAGCAGCGTCAAGGCGCTGAACGATTTTGGCCGCATATCGTCCTCGCGGCGGGAAACGCTTCCGGACACGGCGGCATTGCTGGCGGTGCTGTGCCGCGAATTGAAGCCGGATACGATCCGCATCTGCGCATGGGGTCTTCGCGAAGGGCTGTTGTTCCGCAGGCTGGGCCCCGAAACGCGCAGCGGCGATCCGCTGGTCACCGATGTTGCCGCCTTTACCGCGGAGAGGGGCGGATCGCCGCGGCTGGCGACGATGATCGCGGGGTGGAGCGCGGCGGTGCGCAAGGATGGCGGCTATGCCGGGGAGAGCCTGCACCTCGCCGCGATATTGCTGACCCTGGCGAGCCGGGACATCGAGCCCAATCTGCGCCGGCAGCATGTGCTCGACTGGGCGCTGCGCAAGCGGTGGATGGCGATCCTGCCGGCCGAGCGCGCGATGCTGGCCTCCGCATTGCTGGCCGCCATTCGCGCCGAACCGGTGCCCGATGACGTCGCCGCCATGGCGAGCGAGAGGCAATTGCGCGAGGGGCGCATCTGGGGTCTCGCCGTGCGGCTATGTCAACGGCTCGGCGGGGCGTCGATCGGATCGCTCGTCGCGTCGGACCTCTCGATCGAGGATGGCACGCTCGTCCTCACGCTGAACCGCCGCCTGCTGCCGCTTTACGGGGAGGGGACGGCGAAGGATCTCGCCAATCTTGCCGACGCGTTGCGGCTGAAACCGGAAATGCGGGTCGGCGCGGTGGAGTAGCCGGGCGCCGCCGGCTGCGTTTTGCGGACGAACGGCTGGCGGGCCTTTCCTGTTGCGCGATGTGCCGCTATGGCACGGCCCTTCCGTTTTCGTAACGGCAAGGATGCGTTGCCGCGCATTGCCCGCCACCCATTCGCTCCGACAAGGTTCCCGCCCATGGCCGACCGTGACTTGACCGCAGACTGCACCCATCTGGCCAGCCTGCTGTGTTCCCGCCTTTGCCATGATCTGCTTTCGCCGGTGGGCGGCATGATCAATGGCGTCGAACTGCTCGAGGATGAGAGCGATCCGGGCATGCGCGAGCAATGCGTGACGCTCCTGTCGCAAGGCGCCCGGCGCGCGTCGGCAAAGCTGCGGTTTTTCCGGCTCGCCTTCGGGGTCGCGGGCGGTTTCGATTCGCAATTGCCGAGCCGCCACCTTCAGGAACTGGTCGAGACGCTGGCGGGCGAGGCGCGCGACGTGAAGGTGGATTGGGCCGTGGCCGTGCCGACCTTGCCCAAACCGGCGGCCAAGGTGCTGCTCAATCTCGCCATGATGGGGATCGAGGCCATGCCCCGCGGCGGCACCCTCTCCGTCGCGGCGGAGGAAACGGCCGAGGCGCATGAAATCGCCCTGCGCGCCGAAGGGCAGCGGGTCGTGTTCGACGCGGAACTGGGCCATGCGCTGGACGGAAAGATCGCGGCACAGGATCTGTCGGCGCATACCGCCGCGGCCGAGCTTGTCCGGCTGGTCGCGACCGACAGCGGCGGCGCGGTGCAGCATGCGATAAGCGAAGGCTCGCTGATTCTGGGTGCGGTCATCCCCCATGACTGACCGCCCGCGCGAAACGGGTCCGCTGCCGCGCGGTCCGCGTCCGGGCGAGATCGTGCATCGCGAGATGCTGTCCCCCAATTTCAACGAACGCACCCTGCCGGTGAGCATGGTGGTCATCCATTACACCGACATGCCCGATGTCGAGAATGCCGTCGACAAGATGTGCAACCCCGACGCGGCGGTGAGCGCGCATTACTGCATCACCCGCCCGGGCGAGGTCATCCGGCTCGTCCCCGAAACGAAGCGGGCCTGGCATGCGGGAAAATCGTACTGGCGCGGGCATACCGACGTCAATTCGGCCAGCATCGGGATCGAGCTCGACAATCCGGGGCATACCCACGGCTACGTCCCCTTTACCGAGGAACAGATGCAGGCGCTGATCCTGCTGTTGTCCGGCATTATCGAGCGTCATGACGTGCCGCGGGCGAATATCGTCGGCCATTCCGATGTGGCGCCGGAGCGTAAGGAAGACCCCGGTGAGCTGTTCGATTGGGAGCGGCTGGCGAAACTGCGGCTGGCGTTGCCGCGACCTGCGGTAAAGCTGGGCGATCCGTTCGACAATGACGGGGCGTTCTATCTCGCGCTCGAACGGTTCGGTTACGACATCACCAATGGCCCCGCCGCCGTCCGCGCGTTTCAGCGGCGCTTTCGCCCCGAACGCATCGACGGCGTCATCGACGGGCAGGTGCGCGCGCTGCTTTTCGCATTATTGCTGGACCGCGACCGCGGAAACGCTAGATAGGGGCGTGCCGGGGGGCCGGGCAGCCGCGTCGCATCACGGGGAAATCCTGATGTGCCGAGGAAAGTCCGGGCTCCACGAAACGAGGATGGCGGGTAACGCCCGCCGGGCGAGGCGATGGTGCAATGCGCACCGCGCCGAAGCTCAGGGACAGTGCCACAGAGAGCAGACCGCCGATGGTCCGGCAACGGACACAGGCAAGGGTGAAAGGGTGCGGCAAGAGCGCACCGCGCGGCCGGCAACGGTTCGCGGCATGGTAAACCCCATCCGGAGCAAGACCGAATAGGGGCGGCGCGCCGAAGGCTTCGTGCCAAAGGCAGGTCCGTTTCGGACCGTGATCGCCCGGGTTGGTTGCTGGAACGCCGTGGCGACATGGCGTCTAGAGGAATGGCTGCCATCGTGCGCCGCGTCCGCCGCCGCCCGCAAGGGCACGGCGGAAACGGGCGCGCGATACAGAACCCGGCTTACAGGCCCCCCGGCATCATATTGGGCGCGCACGGTATTTTACGGCAGCGCAGCCTCGATGAACCACCGCTCGCGCGCCTCCAGCCCGATCGCCGTCAACCGTCCGGAGGAATAGGCGCCGGTGTCGATCCCGATCCGGTGCGGACGTTTCGGCGAGGGCAGGATTTCCACCTCCTCGCGGATGGTGTGGCCGTGCACGATGCAATGGCTGTGCGGACCCGGATGCGACAGGAACGGCTCCCGGATCCAGCGCAGGTCGCGCGCGCTCTGCTCGGCAATATCCACGCCCGGCTTGATGCCGGCATGCACGAACAGGTAATCGCCGATAACGACATGCGTTTCCATCGCGCGCAGATAGGCCAGATGTTCGTCGGGCACGTATTGCGCCAGCAGAGCGCACAATTCGTCCAGCGTCGCATCGCGATACGCCTCGTTCGGGACCGGATAGGACAGGATCGTTTCCTTGCCCCCCACTTTCAGGAAATGGCGCAGCGCATCGGGATCCCCCAGCGCGCGAAGGAACATTTCCTCGTGATTGCCGATGATCGCGCGCATGTCGCCGGCCTGCGACAATTCGCGGGCGCGTTCGACCACGCCGGCGCTGTCGGGTCCGCGGTCGATCAGGTCGCCAAGCAGGACGATCGTCGTATCCGCGGCGGGGCGGGCGGCATCGTCGGCGCGGATCTTCGCGATCAGCGCGTCGAACAGGTCCAGCCGGCCGTGAATGTCGCCGATCGCATAGACCCGCCGCCCCGCGGGAACGGAGGGAGCGGATGCGTCATCGCGCGATCGTCCCATAAGATTGCCCAGTTTTCGAAACATGTCTCTCTGTCTGTTGCGCGAAAGCCGGTTCGCTACGCCAAAAGCCCGTCCGGTCCAAGCCGATCCGCAAGGGTAGCGCCGATGCCGCGTTGCAAAAACCACACACCTTATGGTCGGTCGGCGATGAAGAGCGAGTTAACGCTTGTGCAATGCGGCATTATTCTGCAGTTTTGTTGCGCAAGTGCACATTAGCCCGCAACGAAAAGAGGCCATGGCGCGAGCATCCAGGAGGAAGAGGGTCTTGGATAATTAAAGGGATTAAATCGCTATGACCGCTTTCACCCGCCGCGCCCTGGGCGCCGCTCTCGTTGTCGGGACCATGATGGCCGGCACCGCCCACGCACAGGATGTCGCCCCCCCGGGACCGTTCGAGGTTTCCGCCGATGTGGCACTGGTTTCCGATTACCGGTTCCGCGGCGTTTCGCAGACGGACGAGGAAATGGCGCTTCAGGGCGGTATCTCCGTTTCGCACGAATCGGGGCTCTATGCGGGGACCTGGGCGTCGAACCTTGCGGGCTGGGGCACGTTTGGCGGCTCAAACATGGAACTCGACCTCTACGGCGGCTACGTGTTCGAGCTTGAGAACGCGTCGGTCGATGTCGGCCTGACCTGGTACATGTATCCGGGCGGCTCGGACACGACCGATTTCGCCGAACCTTATGTAAAGCTCGGCTACGGTCTCGGCCCGGCGGACGTGCTCGTCGGTGTCGCCTACGCGCCGAAGCAGGAAGCGCTGGCCAATGTGGCCGCCACGCCGTTCAGCAACGGGCAGAAGGAAGACAATCTCTACATCTGGGGCGACCTGTCGACCGGCATTCCCAACTCGCCGATCTCGCTCAGCGCGCATCTCGGCTACTCGGACGGTAACCCCGGCCTCGGCCCCAACGGCACCAGCATCGCGCCGACCGGCACCTATCTCGACTGGTCGCTGGGTGCGGGCTACGCACTGGGCCCGCTCACGCTCAGCGTTGCCTATGTCGATACCGACATCAGCCGTGCGGAATCGGCCTATCTGCTGCCGAATTTCCAGAACACCAAGAACGGCGGTTCCATCGCCGACAGTCAGATCGTTTTCGGCGTTTCCGCCGGCTTCTGATCGCGTCATCCGGATTTCGGGGCGGTCCGCACAAGCGGGCCGTCCCGAACCGGTCGTCGCCACCCCACTCGATCCGGAAAAACCCTCGCACTGCGCCGCGGCAAATGCCAAGGGGGCCGCTGCGGCACCGCGTGCTCGACAGAGAGCGGGCGCTGCCATCACCGCGTCCGAACGAGGGGCTTCATGACCAAATTTCTCCACACGATGATCCGCGTCACCGACATCGACGCGACGCTTGCCTTCTTCGACCTGATCGGCGTGCACGAAGTGCGGCGGCAGGAATCGCAAGGCGGCCGCTTCACGCTCGTCTTCCTTGCCGCGCCGGGTGAAGAGGGCATTGCCGAGGTCGAGCTGACCTGGAACTGGCCGGCGGAGGATGGCAGCGCGCCCGAGGTCTATACCGGCGGGCGCAATTTCGGCCATCTCGCCTATCGGGTCGAGAATATCTACGACACCTGCGCAAGGCTGGCCGCCGCGGGGCACACGATCAACCGGCCCCCGCGCGACGGGCACATGGCCTTCGTGCGGACGCCCGACGGCATTTCGGTGGAGCTGCTGCAGGACGGCCATCTGCCGCCGCAGGAGCCATGGGCGAGCATGGAGAACACCGGAAGCTGGTGATTCCGCACAGATTACGCATGTGAAAAGGGGCGCCGGATCGACACCGGCGCCCCTTTCTTCTTGCAGATCGCGCAAACCCGCTCAGGCGGCCTGCGTTTCCTGCTCTTCCTCGGTATCGCCGCGCGGACCGGGGGCAAAGCGCAGCAGCGCAAATCCCAGCAGGGCGGAGATGAGCGAGCCCGACAGCACGCCGATCTTCGCCTCCTCCACCAGTATGGGATAGCGCGGGAAGGCGAGGGCGGCGATGAACAGGCTCATGGTGAAGCCGATCCCGCACAGCACCGCCGTCCCCCACAATTGCATGATCGAGGCGCCCTTGGGACGTTTTGCCAGGCCGAGCTTGTCCGCGATGGTGACGGCGCTGAAAATCCCGACCTGCTTGCCGATGACGAGACCCGCCGCAATGCCGAGCGGCAAGGGCGCCAACGCCCCCGCCAGCCCGACGCCGGCAAGCTCCACCCCCGCATTGGCAAACCCGAACAGCGGCACCACGAGAAACGCGTTCCACGGCAGCAGCGCATGTTCGAAGCGCAGCAGCGGGCTGTCCCCCTTCGCGTCGAGGCGCATGGGGATCGTGAACGCGGCAAGGACGCCGGCAATGGTCGCATGCACGCCGGAGTTCAGCACGCAGAACCACAGCACGATCGCCAGGATGGCATAGGCCCACGACCGGTCGATGCGAAACCGGTTGCACGCGATCATCACGCCCAGCACGACCATCGACAGGATGATCCACAAAAGCTTGATATTCGCGGTATAGAACAGCGCGATGATCGCGACTGCGCCGATGTCGTCCACGATCGCCACGGTGAGCAGGAACAGGCGCAGCGAGGAGGGCACCCGGTTGCCGAGCAGGCCCATGACGCCCATCGCAAAGGCGATGTCCGTCGCCGCCGGAATGGCCCAGCCATTGGTCAGCCCGGTTTCGCCCGCGCTCCTGATGACGAGGAGGAATACGGCGGCCGGCGCCGCCATCCCGGCGAAGGCGGCGATCACCGGCAGGCGCCGCGCCTCCGGATTGGACAGCGCGCCATTGGCCACCTCGCGCTTGATCTCCAGCCCGACGACGAAGAAGAAGATCACCATCAACGCATCGTTGATCCACATGTGCAGCGTGTCGAGCTTGGGAATCGGCGTCCAGGCGAGCTTGCCGTGGAACAGGTCGTGATACCCGTGGGCAAGCGGCGAATTGGCCACCAGCATTGCCAGGATCGCCACCACGATGAGCAGGATGCCCGAGGACGCCTCGCTGTCGAAAAACCGCTTGAGCGTGCGGTTCAGCACTTCTTTCGTGGCGATTACCATGGGCGTGCATCCTGCCCTGCGCGGATGAGACGGCAAGGGCCGAAAACGACCGGGCTCGATGCTGTGGATGCGAAGAAAGCGTTCATGCCGCCCCCTTTTCCCGAAATTGGCGGGCCTTGCAAGACACCGGGCGGCTTTGTAAGCAAAGTTGCACCGAGCGCCTCTGGGGCGCGGGGGGATAAGGGATGTGGGTCGCAGAAACGGGGTGGGTGCCTGCATTCTTTGCCGGGGTCGATGCCATCCGGCTGGAATTGTTGCTGTTTGCCGGTTTCTGGTTCTGTGTCGGCGCGCTCGACGAATTGCTGGTCGATGGCGTGTGGGCGGGCCTGCACCTGTCCGGAAAGGCGCGCACACCCGTGCTCGATGCCCCGCTTCGGGCCGAGCTTTCCGGACCGATCGCGCTATATGTCCCGGCCTGGCGCGAGGCGCAGGTCATTGGCACGATGTTGGCGCATTCTCTGCGCACCTGGCCGCATCGCGACCTGCGCGTGTATGTCGGATGCTATCCCAACGATCCGGCGACGGCGCGCGCCATTGCCGCGATCGCGCGGGCCGACCGGCGCGTGCGTCCGGCCGTCGTCGGCCATGACGGACCCACGACGAAGGGCGATTGCCTCAACGCGATCTGGCACGCGATGGTCCGCGACGAAATCGCGTCCGCCCGGCAGTATCGCGCCATCCTCCTTCAGGATGCCGAGGACATGGTTCATCCCGATGCGCTGACGCTGGTGGACGAGGCGCTCGACCATGCCGATTTTGTGCAATTGCCCGTGCGGCCCGAACCGCAATCGCGCAGCACGTGGATCGCGGGCCAGAATTGGCAAACGTCGCAAAATCAGATGCTTGCCGCCGCATAGCGGGAAAACTGTCCCTAACAGGATCAAGGACTTACGTCTGGAGGGAAAACCCCCGCGACCCGCCTGATCGCAAAATAAAAGCCCACGCGAAGGCGGCAACCAACGCGCGGGCGAAAACCAATAGCAAGCAGGCAACTGGCGATCGCAACCCTACCGGCAACGGGAGGGCGGTGCAATGCTGATCGCATTTCCGAACCTTCCCTGCCGCGCATGGCTGATCGAACCAACCGACGATGGCGAGTTCATCGGGCGATTCGTGGGCACCGGTTTTCGCGGGCCTGAGCGCACCGCCCCCGGTTCGCTGGCATTGGTCATGGACGCGCTGACGCAACCGGCCAACCGGCGCGGCTTGCCGATACTGGTGCACCGCGATTGCAAGCGGAGGGCCGTGGCATGACCGACCTTCGAACAATCGCATCTGTCATGGGCGGGGAAGTGAAAGGCAACCGCGCCTGTTTCCCTACGCCGGGGCATAGCAAAACCGATCGGGGCAGCTGGGCCAGCTTGGCAGATAGCGCGCCTGATGGCGTTCTGATCCATTCGACAAACGGCGGCGACCCCTTGGCGATCAAGGATCAATTGCGCGCGGCTGGCGTCCTGCCCCCACGGCTTTCTGAGAACGACAATATCCCCTGGCATCCGCCGATCGCGAAAGCTGAGGTTGCGCGGGACCATGCTGTGCGCTTGGGGAATGGGCAGCGAATCGTCGCAACGTTCGAGTTTGCGGACGGCGACGGCGAAACGATCTATCGCAAGCACCGGATCGAACCGGGCCGCGATGGGCGGGCAAAGGAGTTCGCTTTCGATCATCTGAACGCATCTGGAGGCTGGGTATCTGGCCGGGGGGATGATGCCGTTCCCTACCGTTTGCCCGATCTGGTCACGGCACACCGCGATCTGCCGATCTACATGGCAGAGGGCGAGGCCAAGGCGGATAAGCTGGCCAGCTGGGGCTTACTGGCGACCTCGCACAAGGATTGGAAGAGCTTCGAGTTCAGCGGCTATGTGAAGGGCCGCACGGTCTATATCCTGCCCGATAATGACGAGACGGGCGCAAGGGAAGCCGTGAAGGCGAAAGAGGCGATCGAACGGGCAGAGGGCACGGCGCATATCATCGAACTGCCGGGCCTTCCCCCGAAAGGCGATATTCTCGATTGGGCGGGCACGCCGGATGACCTGAGCAAGCTGATCGACAACGCCATTGCAGGCGATGACGATTGGCCCGCGCTCGACCTTGCCGCCTGTGCAAATGAGAAGGCACCGGCCCGTCAATGGGTGATAGATGGCTGGGTTCCCGCGAATAAGGCGACGCTGCTGGCGGGCGATGGCGGGGTGGGCAAATCCCTGCTGGCGCAAATCAAAGCCACCTGCGTTGCATTCGGGCGCCCGTTCATGGGGCTTAAAACAAAGCAGGCGAACGCCGCCTATGTAAGCTGGGAAGATGACGCCGACGAACTTTGGCGGCGGCAAGAATCAATCTGCGAGGTGCTGGGCATTCCTATGTCTTCGCTGAGCGGGCGGTTGTCGCTTGTGTCCTATACGGAGGAAGAAAACCCCTTCCTGGTTACGGCTGACGATAGCGGCCTACGGGTCACACCGCTTGGCAGGAAGGTCGAAAGGCTGGTGGAGCGGCACAACGTTGGGCTGTTGATCCTCGACAACGCATCGCAGATTGCCGGGATCGACCACAACGCGGTCGAAGAGGTTGCGCCGTTCGCTCACTGGCTGGGCACGCTGGCGACACGCCGCAACGGGGCGGTTGTCCTACTCCACCATACCAACAAGGCGGGGCAGGATTACTTGGGTTCCGTTTCCTACAATAATCAGTTCCGTTCGCGGATGCTGCTGGCGCGGCCAGAGGATTGCGAAAACCCTGACCTGCGTGCCCTGACGAACCCGAAAGCGAACTATGCGCAGGCCGGGAGCGGCATCACCCTTCAATGGTTCGACGGCGCTTTCATTCTGGAAAAGGAAGTGCCCGACGATACCCGCGCAGAAATGGCAGAGGTTATCAAGTTGAACGGCGAGAACGAAGCGTTCTTGCGGTGCCTGCGTGCCCGCATGAAAACAGAGGGGCGTGAGGTGGGGCCATCGATCGGACCGAATTATGCACCCGCCCGCTTCGCTGAAATGACAGAGGCAAAGGGCTTGCGGAAACCGGCGCTGGCGCGGGCAATGGAGCGCCTATTCCACATGGGAGCGATCACGACCGAACAGGTGAAACGCAAAGGAAACGATACGAAGACGATCATTGTCGAGGCTATTCCGGACGCTTCCGAACCGGCTTCCGAACCCCTTCCGAACACCACCTCCGAACCTATCCGAACCCCCTTCCGAACCGTTCCGAACACACACCCTATATATAAATATATACCGGGGGCTGGGCCTGATGGCCCCCGGCCCCCCGATGAAGATGATCCATACAACGTTCTGAACGACCCCGATGGATGGGTGGGAGAATGCCCTGCCGAACACGCTGCACGACTTGAAAGGGCAAAACGATGACCCCGCTGCATGAACTGATCGAAGGCTTGGAAGGCGAAGCACGCGCCGCTGCATTGAAGGTGCTGGACATGGTGAGCCGACCGCTGACCGTTCGCGAGATCGAGGTGCTGTTGCGTCATGGTGGCGTATCGAGGGCACGGGCCGTCAAGCTGGCTGGCACGCTCAAGCACCTGAACGTCATCTCGATCATAGGAGATGCCCGTGGCTGACTGGCCCTACAACACCGCCAACTGGCAAAAGCTACGCAAGGCGCATCTGTCGATCGAACCGTTCTGCAAGGGCTGCGCGGCGATGGGCAAGCCATACGTCATCGCGAACACGGTCGATCACGTTGTGCCTATCAGCGATGGCGGGCTGGCCTTCCCCGGCCACGATGGGCTGACAAGCTACTGCCCTGCCTGTCACTCAGCGAAGACGGCAAGGGGCAGCGAGGCCGGTGCGATACGTTCGATCAAGCCGCGCAAGGGCTGTGATGCCGATGGAAACCCGCTCGACGCATCGCATCCGTGGTCTGGAAAATCGCTCAGGGCTGATCCAGTAGGACCGCCACGGAACCACAAAACTCAATTAGTTTCGAAGGGGAAGCGCAATGGGTAAGCGCGGACCCGGTTCGGGGCGGCTGCGCGAGGCGGCGCGGGCCTATGATGACACGATGGTTGCGCACCCTTGGGAAAAGGAAGGGATGCCGGAAGCCGATAAGGTTCTGGCGTTCCTGGGCACCCTGCCGATTGTATCAGGGCTGCGCGCTGGCGAGGCATTGGAGCTGCTGGAGTTCCAGCGGCAATTCGTGCGGGGCGTGTATGAACCCCGGCATGATGACGGCAACCGGCTTGTAAGGCTGGCTGCGCTCAGTGTGGCGCGCGGCAACGGCAAGAGTGCGCTGCTGTCGGGCTTGTCGCTGGCGCACCTGCTAGGGCCGTGCCTGGAGCCTTACGGCGAATGCTATGCGGCGGCGCTCGATCGGGAGCAGGCGGGCGTGCTGTATCGGCAGACGCGGGCCTATATCGAGGCGACCCCGTGGATGGCGGCGCGGGTCAATATCCGCGACTGGCACAAGGAAATCACGGACGACGAATCGCAATCGGTCTGGCGGGCGCTGACCTCCGACGCACGCAAAGCGCATGGCCTTGCGCCATCGTTCTGGATTGCCGACGAGGTGGCGCAATGGCGGAGCCGGGAGCTGTGGGACAATCTGGCGACCGGCATGGGCAAGCGGGAGGCGGCGCTGGGCGTGACAATCTCGACGCAAGCCGCCGATGATCTGCATTTCTTTTCGGAGATGCTGGACGCTGAGCCGGTGCCAACGGTTTACACTCAGCTTCACGCCGCACCCGATGATTGCGATCTGGACGATCCCGAAGCATGGCAGGCGGCAAATCCTGCCTTGGGGGAGTTTCTTAACCATTCGCAGTTTAGTGACGCGGCGGGGCGGGCGATAAGGTCACAGTCGTTCGCCCCATCCTTCCGTCTGTTGAACCTCAATCAGCGAGTGGCGGCAGAAGGCCGGTTTATCGAACAAGCCGACTGGGATGCAAACGGGGAAGCCTTCGACCCGATCGAACTGGAAGGGGCGCGCTGTTATGGTGGCTTGGATCTGTCCAGCACCCGCGACCTGACCGCGCTGGCACTGTATTTTCCCGATCAAGGCAAACTGCTGGCCTGGCACTGGTTGCCGAAAGACACGATCGCCATGCGCGCAGAACGCGACCGGGTGCCCTATGATCGCTGGGCGGCAGAAGGCTGGGCCGATGTGACGGTTGGCAACGCGCGGGATGACCTCGCCATTGCGATGCAGCTGGCCGACATTCGCAGCCGGTATGATGTGCAGGGCATTGCCTTTGATCGCTGGCAGATGGCGCGCCTTAACAAGCTGCTGTCCGACGAAGGCATTGACCTGCCGATGACCGAGTTCGTGCCGGGGTTCAAATCCTACGCGGCGGCTGTCGATGCGTTCGAGACAGCGTTGTTAGGTCGCAAGATGCAACACAACAATAACCCGCTGCTGCGCTGGCAGGCTGGCAATGTCATCGTGGAAACTGACCCCGCCGCGAACCGCAAGCCTGCCAAAAACAAATCGCTCGATCGCATCGACGGCATCGTTTCAGCAATCATGGCTTGCGGTCTGGCCGCGACCGACGAAGGGCCGAAGGTTTACCGGGGCGGCGGGGTCATGTGGGTTTAGCGCGCGATGCCATCCACCCATTCTTCGTTTGAAACGTTGTCGGAGTTTTCCCCCTTTGTGTTCGCCTCTTCACGATCATTATGGCGTTTTAATTCCGCCTGAATGCCTCGCAAAGCGTTAACGATGTGATTCATCTTCACCGACATCATTGGATCCATTGACGGATTCCCCTGTTTGTGCCCATATCGAGCGGGCCAAGCGGTGGGGTCGCAACTCACCGCCCGGCCCTGACCACAACCGATCGAATGGAGATCAATCATGGCTAACCCTTCCCTACAGGCGGAATCCGCCAACGCAAATACCGTTAACGATGCCTTTATCGAAGCGCACGCTGCCTATCGCTATGCAAAAGCCACCCGCGAAGAGGCGATCTATGCGCCGGCTAATCGCGGGAAAGACCTGCCGGATGATGTTGGCGACCGCCTTTGGGACGCGCACGAAGAAGCGTTGATGCGCCTCTTCCAAACCCCCTCATGCAGTTTGAACGCCTACACGTGGAAGCTACGCATTTTCCGCGAAGAGGCGATCATGGAACTGAACAACGCTGATGAGATCCTCGATGCGCTCATTCGCGATGCCGACCAGCTGAAAGAGGTTCAGATGAAAAGCGCGAGGCGCTGACCAGTTATCCCCCGAATTGGCGGCGGGGATAAAATTGGCGCTTGCCAACCTTCCCATTTTGTGGTTGAAGGTTGGCAGCCGCCAATATGGAACGCACAATGAACATCTTTTACGATCGCTTTACGACGGGGCAGGTGGTTACGGCCACCGAACTGCCGAACCATACTCTCCAAAGCTGGCTCAAGCGCGACTTGCTTATCGGCAAGCCCGGTGCTGAGATCGAGGGTGGCGGCGCGTCGGGTGCGCATCGCAAATTCACGTTCTTTACCGTCATGGAAATCGCGATCGCAAAGGCGCTCACCGATGCCGGTCTTTCGGCGGCTCACGCGATCAAGGCGGCTCAGCACTTCGCCCACATGGGCGAGGGTCCGGTTTACGATAATCCCGGGCGTTGCCCCGGCCTTCCGTTCTTCAACCACGGCATGGCAGCACGCACGTTGCTTTGCGTTGCAGGCGATCGTTCCATTGAAGTACTTTGGAAGGTCAAAACGGACGTTATGCCGATTATCCGCACCCGTTTGGGTTCGAATGCTTTTACGATCCTGGAGGTTGATGAAATCTTCGAAAACGTCGTTGCGCGTCTCGGCTATCATCCGACTAATGTGATGCAGCACGCCTATAAGGCGGACGACGACTAATGAAATCGGCGCTCCCCACGCTGTCCGCCGCCGCGTTTGGCATTGCGGAACCCGTGCACGGGATGGGGACGTATCACCTTGGCCGTTCGACCCGGCCCGTCATGCCCAGCGCCGACGAAGGAACATGCCCAGCGCTGTTTCAGGTCGAATACTTCATTGCCCCCTTCCTTGTGCGGCTGCGCGGTGCGGCCAATACCGGAAAATCCGATGCCGGGGGGCAGGCCGATGTTTCGGCTGTAATGGCGGCTCAATCGGATAACGCCGCAACCTTTTACCAACGTCGCGAGACAGTGGGCAATCTGAGCGCCGGGGCATGGTGCCCCGGCTACATAGAAGGGCTTATCATATGAAAATTGCGGACTTCATGGAACAGCGGGCGGCCATTGTGGACCGCATGACCGCTGCACACGACAAGGACGACAACGCCGCTTTCGAGACGGCGGAAACCGAACTGCGCAATCTCGATGGCAGGATTGACCGCCAGAAGAAGATCGAAGCCGCCGAGCGATCGGAGACGGGCCGTGTTCTGACCGGATCGACGGACGAACATTTGTCGAACGAACTGCGCTCCAAGTTCAGCCTTTGCCGTGCGATCGTCGGGCAGATTGCCCCCGGCACGGTCGATGATGGCTTTGAACGCGAGATGCAGGGCGAACTCGCCAAGCGTGCCGGTGCCGCCCCCAAGGGCTTCTATGTGCCGACCGAATGCTTTGAACAGCGCGCGGTGCAGGTGACTTCGAACAGTGGCGCGATCCTGCCGACCGACTTTCGCCCCGACCAGTTCGTGTCGGCTCTGACCGCCACGGCGGCATTGACCACGATGGGCGCGACCACGCTGTCGGGCCTGACCGGCAATGTGGAAATCCCCCGCGAAACCGGATCGCCTAATGTCGGCTGGGTCGCGGAGAATACCGCCCTGCCGACCGGAAATGCTATCTTCGATAGCCTGACGCTTTCCCCGCATCACGTTGGCGTGATTTCGGAAATCAGCCGGAACATGGTCATGCAGACCAGCCCGAACATTGAGCAGCTGCTGCGCTCGATGATGGCGCGCGATATTGCGCTGGAAATCGACCGGGCGGGCCTGAATGGATCGGGCACGGGTCCCGAGCCGCTGGGCCTGCTGAACGACCCGGAGGTTCCGGCGGTGCCATTCGATACCGATGTGTTCACGACCACGGCGGATATGATCGTGGCGGCAGACCTCGCCAACGTTCCCGCCGGTCGCGGCTTCCTCGCCACCAACGGCATTCGCGGCGACCTGATGAAACTGCGCGATGCCGATGGCCGCGCCATCCCCGTTACCGAGCAGTTCCACAATGAGCCGGTGCAGTTCACCAATCAGGCACCAAGCGATCTTGGCGAAGGCACCAACGAGCACGGGCTGGCCTATGGCAACTGGGCCGATTTCCTGATCGGCATCTGGTCGCAGCTCGACATTCTGGTGAACCCCTATGCCGAGAGCGCCTATAGCAAGGGCAATCTCCTGATCCGCGCCATGGCGACGGTCGATTTCGGCGTTCGCCGCCCGGCATCCTTCGCCAAGGCAACGGGGATCATCATCTGATGGGCGCGGCGGCAACCCTTGAACGGCGGTTCACTGTCGAACTTCGCGCCGCTGGGCGCAAGATCGAGGGCTATGCCGCCACGTTCAACCGTGAGGCCGATCTGGGCGCGTTTCGGGAGCGTATTGCCCCCGGCGCGTTCCGTTCGGCTTTGCACGGCGATGTTCTGGCCTTGCTGGATCACGACCCTGGCAAGGTGCTGGGCCGCACGAAGACGGGCACGCTCCAACTGCGCGAAGACGACAAGGGCTTGGCGTTCACGCTCGACGTTCCCGACACGGCGGCAGGCCGCGATGTTCTGGCGCTGGCCGAGCGCGGCGACCTTGGCGGCATGTCGTTCGGCTTCACCATTCCCGAAGGCGGCGAAGAATGGGACGGGCGCACGCGCACGCTCCGCTCGATCGGCTTGCGGGAAATCAGCGTTGTGAGCGCATGGCCTGCCTATGAGGGCACTGAGATTGCCCTGAGGGCTTTGCAGCACGGTGCGGAGGCTGCACGCCGCCGTAGGGTGCTGGTGATGGCGGAGGCGGCACGATGGGCATGATCGACCGCATGGCGGCTTATATGGGCTTCGAACGCCGCTCCGATGCTGCTGACCCCTCATGGGGCGTTCTGGGATCGAATACCGGATATTACGCGGGCTTGAACGCGCGGGCGGCTGAAAACCTGTCCAGCGTGCTGGCCTGCGTCAACGTGATCGGTGAAAGCTTGGGCTATATCCCGGCGCTGGTTTATCGCCGCGAAGGCACGGCGCGTGTCGAGGTGCCGGCGCATCCGCTTTTGAAGCTGGTCCGCTATGGCGTGAACGATGGCATGACATGGCCTGATTTCGTGTCGCATCTGGTTTGCTCCACGCTGCTGACCGGCAATGGGCTGGCAGAGATCATCCGCAACGGTAACGGGCAGCTGGCCGGGCTGGTCTATATCCCTTGGGGCAATGTCACGGTGGCCGAGCTGTCCAGCGGGCGGCTTGCCTATGATGTAGGCGACGGCAGGGGCAAGGTGCGGCGGCTGTTGCAGGGCGAGGTTCTGCACCTGCGCGATCGCACCGATGATGGCCTGATTGGCCGTTCGCGCCTCTCACGCGCCGCCGATGCGGTGACAGGGGTGGATCTGGCAAACCGCCATGCCCGCCAATTCCTCGCCAATGGCGCATCCCCGTCCGGCGTTATCAAGCACCCCGGCGCGATGACCGCCGAACAGCGCAAGAACCTGCGCGAACAGTTCGACGCGCGCCACGCTGGCGCGGGCAATGCTGGCCGGGCGCTGGTCCTCGACGGCGGGCTGGAATGGCAGCAAGCGCAAATCTCGCCCGAAGACGCGGAATTGCTTTCGACCCGCAAGTTCGGGACCGAAGAAATCTGCCGCCTGTTTCAGGTGCCCCCGCCGCTGGTGCAGGATTACGCGCACAACACGTTCACGAACAGCGAAACCGCTGGCCGCTGGTTCGCCATGTTCTGCCTGTCCAGCTGGGCACGCAAGATCGAGGCAGAGTTTGCGCGTTCGGTATTCCCGACCGGCGGGCCGTTCGAACTCGAACTGGACCTGTCGGGCTTCCTGCGCGGCGACCCGGCGACCCGCTGGAACGCGCACGCGATCGCGCTGACGAATGGCGTTCTGGACCCTGACGAGGTTCGGCAGGTGGAGGGGTGGAACCCGCGTAAACCCCGTAAAGGTGACGCACCGGCTGAGAGCGAGGTAAACCAGACTGATGACTGACCTTGTGACCCTGACCGAAGCCAAAGAGTTTCTGCGCGTGATGCACGATCACGAGAACGACACGATCCTTTTGCTGGTTGCGGCGGCATCCGAAGCGGTGCGCGCGATCGCAGATAGCTGGGATGGCATCGAACCTGTGCCTGCGCGCCTCAAGATGGCCGTGCTGTCGCGCGTCTCGATCCTTTACGACGAGCGCGGCGATGTGCGCCCCGGCCTTGGCGAAGATCGCTTGCTGGCACCGCTGCGGGAGGTTCGGCTTTAGTGGCTTCCCGCATGACCATCCCCTTGCCCCGTGTCCTGCGCGCTGGCGGCGCTGCGGAATATGCAGGCTATAAGACTGCAAAGGATTTTCAGCGGGCGGTCGCCTGCGGGGAAATGCCTCCGGGGTTCGATCATGCGGGCGGTGATGCTTGGGATCGTTTGGAAATTGACGATGCTATTGATCTGCTGAAATCCGCCACGAAGCGGAATTACCGCTGGCAGGAACAGGGGGCGCATCGTGTCTAAGATCGAATTTGCAGGTGTCCGTAAGAAGAAGGCAAAAGGCAAAACCTATTACTACTGGGCAAAGGCGAAGCCGTGGGTGCGCCTGCCTGACCCGCATTCGCGCCCTGACGAGTTTATGCGTAAAATTGCGCACCTTGAACGGGTCGAAGCCGAAGCCAACCGCAAGAGCCGCGAGGGCACCTTTGGAGGACTGGTTACGTCCTACCGGCAAAGCAAGAAGTTCAAGGATAGGGCAGCGAGCACAAAGAAGACATACGACCGCTATCTGCGCCGCTTGCTGGCGCGGTATCATGCGGCCCCGCTGGCTGAGATAACGCCAGAGGATATTCAAGTTCATGTTCTGGACCCCAATGAAGATACGCCGGGGGCTGCAAATGCGATGCTGGGCATTATGCGGGTGCTCTATACCTATGCGCGCAAGAGGCATCCCCGCCTGGACGATTGGACCGCGGGGCTGGAGCAATTCGAACGCGACGAGAACAACGAACGGCAACCTTGGCCAACCAACATGCTGGCGGCTGCGCTGACCGATAAGAACGATCTGTTCCGGCGGGCTGCCACGCTGGCGCTCTATACTGGCCAGCGGCCCGGTGATGTCTGTGCAATGACTTGGGGCGCAATCAAGGGCGACATGATCGAGGTGCGGCAGGAAAAGACCGGCGCGCGACTGGACATACCGATGCACCCTGAATTGCTGGTGATGTTGTCGACGGCACCCCGATCGGATCGGCATCTGCATATTCTGAGCAATACGCAAGGCGGTCGACTGACTGCTGAAACCTTCCTGACCTGGTGCCAGAAGTTCGGTCGGAAGAACGGATTCCGCTGCACGCCTCACGGTTTGCGGAAGAATGCCACCATCGCACTGTTCGAGGCTGGATGTGAAACCGCGCAGGTCGCGGCGATCACCGGGCATCGCTCGCTGCGGATGCTGGAACACTACGCCAAGGGCCGAAATCAAAAGGTTCTGGCGCGTTCAGCCATGCTGAAATGGGGAACGGATACGAAACGAGAACGGGAAAACTAGCGCAAAGAGGGAAAACCCCGTCGGTAAACCTTTGAAGAGAAAGGCAAAATAATGACCTCGAATAACGGGCCATTACACCGACGAGTTTACCGAGGCGCATTTGCGCGAAATGGTCGTGCGAGACCGGCTGGGCGCGGGAATTCCGGCGGCGGGGGTGGGCTGTGCCTTTTCGCGGGCGGCGCTCGCCCGCACGATGGAGCGGGACGGCCGCGATGCGCCGTTCACCCCCGACGCGCTGACCGAGGATTACGAGCTTGGCATGAAGATCGGCCGTGCGCCGCGCTCTCGACCATCGCGCGCCGGTTCGCCGCACGATCGTGCGGGGAAGGGCGGGCGCTTTGTCCGGGTGCGAGCCGCCGATGGCACGCTCATCGCGACGCGTTCGCCGTTTCCGCACCGGCTGGACGCCGCGGTGCGGCAAAAGGCGCGCTGGTTGCAGGGCATCGCTTTTGACGGGTGGGATACGCTGGGCTGGGCCTCGCATCCGTTCGAATTGTGGATGCGGATGCGCGACCGGCGCGGCCCGCTCGTCGCGATCGTGCTGGCGGCGGCCTATGTTGCCTTCGTCCTGACGGGCGCTCTGGGCGCGGCGCAATGGCTGGGCTGGTACAAGGTGCGCGAATTGCCGGATGTGGTCGACTGGATGCTCGTCATCACCACGGCTGCCTTTGCCTGGCGCGCATTGGTGCGCGCGGCGGTGGTGACGCGCGAATATGGCTGGGAAGAGGGGCTCGCCGCGGTGGTGCGCATACCGGTCGCGAACATCATCGCGATCATCGCGGCGCGGCTCGCGCTGGTGCGGTATGCGCGCTCGCTGCGCGGTGAGCCGACACGCTGGGAAAAGACCGAGCATGATTTTCACCCTGCCGAGCGTGCGACGTGAGGCGGCGGCGCGGTGCGCCCCTGATTGCGCTATTCGCGGTCGCAGGGGCGTGGATGGTATTTCGCGCCGCCGGGCCGGGACGCGACCTGCTGCTCCCGCCGCTCCCGCAGCCCGCGGTGTCGGAAGGGCCGGTAAATGGCAGGAGCACGGGCCCGGCTCTGATCGCGCAGAGGGGCGGGCCCGCGCCCCAGAACATGGCCGTCGATCGCGGGGATGGCCTGTCCCGAACCGCTTTAGAAGGCGATCGGCGCGCCATGTTCGGCATTGGGGCAGGCCAGACCGGTTCAGCTCCGCTGTTCCCCGACGCATCGCGCCTGCCGCGGGCGCGCCGTTTTGCGGATGCCGTCACGATCCCGCGCGCCGGCACGCCGCCCGTGCCCGGCGGCCGCATGGAACCGTCGCGGCGGAGCGAGCCTGTGCGCAGCGTGCCGCCCGGCACCGCGCGCTCGCAATCCGGCGCGCCGCCGCTCCGGCGTCCTCGCGAGGCCGCGTCGGGCTTGTCGGTCATCCCGGCACGCGGGGCGGTGGCGCAAAGAGGATCGCGCTGGTCCGCGGATGGATGGGTGCTCCTGCGGGAGAGCGGGGCCGCGGCGGCGGGGATCGGCGCGTCATCCTATGGCGGGAGCCAGGCCGGGGCGATCGTGCGGTATCGCCTTGGTTCGCCGGGCGGGCATGATCCGCGCGCCCACGCCCGTCTCACGACCGCCATCGACGGCCCGCGGCAGGACGAGCTTGCCCTCGGCATCGGGATGCGGCCTCTGTCGCGCGTGCCGGTCGAAATCCTGGCGGAGGCGCGGATCGGGCGCTTTGCCAGCGACACGCGGGTGCGGCCCGCCATCGTCGCGGCCGCCGGCCGCCGGCGGTGTCGCTACCCCTCGGTATCGAGGCGGAGAGCTATGTGCAGGCAGGCTATGTCGGTGGGCGCGATGCCACCGCCTTTGCCGACGGGCAGATCCGGCTCTCGCGGGAAATCGTGCGGGCGGGGCGAACGGCGGTCCGCGCCGGCGCGGGCGCGTGGGCCGGCGCGCAGAGCGGGGCGGCGCGCGTCGATGTCGGTCCCACCGTCGCCGCGCTCGTGCCTGTCGGGCCGGGCTTTGCCCGCATCGCGGTCGATTGGCGGCAACGGGTGGCGGGCGATGCGGAGCCGGGTTCCGGCCCCGTGCTCACGCTTTCGGCAGGGTTCTGATCACCACGATTGCGCGAGAACAGCGAAATAAACCGCAAAAACAATCCCGCCGGGTGCAGACACAGGCGCAGCATTTGTGCATAAGCCGCCATAGCCGCCCATTCGTTGGCGGCAATTCCGGCGGCCGGCGATGGATGTCTATCTCCCGATTGCGAATCTTTCGGTAAACGGTCTGGTCATCGTCCTTCTGGGCGGTCTGACCGGGCTGCTTTCGGGCGTGTTCGGCGTGGGCGGCGGGTTTTTGACGACGCCGCTGCTGATCTTCTACGGCGTGCCGCCAACCGTGGCCGCCGCCTCCGCCGCGAGCCAGGTCACCGGCGCCAGCGTATCGGGCGCCTTTGCCCATGCGCGGCGCGGCGGCATCGATTTCCAGATCGGCGGGGTGATGGTGGTAAGCGGCGTCATCGGCACCGGCATCGGCGCGGTGCTGTTCAACCTGCTTTCCGCGCTGGGTCAGATCGATGTCGTGATCAACATCCTTTATGTCGTGGTGCTGGGCAGCATCGGCATCGTGATGGCGCGCGAATCGGTGCCGCAGGTGTTTTCGCGCCATCTTTCCCGCTTTGCGAAACCGGCGACGAAACGGCGGCACCATCCGCTCGTCGCGACATTGCCGCTGCGCTGGCGGTTCTATCGTTCGGGTCTTTATATCTCCCCGCTGGCGCCGCTCCTGCTTGGCATGGGGGTGGGGGTGCTCACCATGCTGATGGGGATCGGCGGCGGGTTTCTGCTCGTGCCCGCGATGCTCTACGTTCTGGGGATGAGCGCGCAGGTCGTGGTCGGCACCTCGCTGTTTCAGATCCTGTTCGTGACCATGGCGACGACGATGATGCACGCGCTCACCACGCGGGCGGTCGATATCGTGCTGGCCGCGCTGCTGCTGCTCGGCTCGGTCACGGGGGCGCAGGTGGGGGCGCGGTTCGCGTCCAACGCGCGGCCCGAAATCCTGCGGCTGGTGCTGGCGGCGCTGGTGCTTGCCGTGGCGCTCGGCATGGCGGTGGGGCTGACGTTCCGGCCGTCCGAGATCTACACGGTGGAACCGTTGTGAGGCGGTTTTGGCGCATTCTTGCCGGCTTGTGCATCCTCGTGGGCGCGACCGGCGCGCGAGACCCGATCCTGGTGCCGGAAATATCGCAGCATGAAATCGTCGTGCGGCAGGGATTTACCGGGGCGGACCTGCTGCTTTACGGGGCGATTCTCGAACCCGACGGGACGCGTCCCGATCCGGACCGGCAATATGACATCGTCGTCGTGCTCAAAGGCCCGCTGCAATCGATCACCCTGCGCGAAAAGCAGAAGCGCCTGGGCATGTGGCTCAATGCCGACAGCACCAATCTGCGCTCGGCCCCGTCGTTCTATGCGTTGGCTTCGTCGCGGCCCGTCGACCGGATCGTTGATGACCGGACCGCCGCGATTTACGAGCTTGGGCTGCGCTGGCTGCAATTGTCGCCCATCGGCACGATCGACCCGGACGAGCAGGTCCGCTTTGCCGCCGGCCTTGTGGAAAAGCGCGTCGCCTCCGGCCTTTACCGGCAGGACGACGATGGCGTCTCCATCAGCGGCGATGTCCTGTACCAGGCGCGCATCCCCCTCCCGTCGAGCGTGATCACCGGCGAATATACTTCCGAAACCTTCGCCATTGCCGATGGCCGCGTGGTCGCGTCCGCCACGAGCGAGGTCACCGTCGTCAAGCGCGGCTTCGAACGCGGGATCGAGCTGTTCTCCATCCGGCAGGCGTTTCTCTACGGTCTGACCGCCATGGTGTTGTCGGTGCTGATGGGGTGGGGGGCCGGGCGCCTGTTCGCGATGGCCTGACGCGCCGTGATCCGCCGCGGTGTTTAGAGGGCGTTAACCCTGCGGCGATAGCACTCGTGGACGAAGGTTTCAGTCTATCGAGAATGGTATCGCCCAATGAACGACATGGTCTCGCAATTCGTCGCCGATCCCGCCGCCCCGCCGGAGGATGCCGCCGTGACGCCATCCGGCGCGGCGTCCCGGCCGATCGGCACGGTGTGCGACATCGCCGGCGATTCGTCGCGCGCCGTGCTCGATCCGGAGGCGTTGAAGGCCTGCGCCAGCGACGAGGATCCGACGGTCCAGCTTGCCGGCCTCGTCGGGAGCCAGATCAAGGTGCGGGCCGGGTCAAACTGGCTTCTGGCCAATGTCCGCACACAGAAACAGGACCTCGCGACCGGGCGGATCATCGCCGAGATCGACTTTCTGGGGGAGGGGCAGCACGAACGGCTCACCAACCGGATCCGCGGTTTCCGCCGCGGCATCAGCCAGTATCCCGTCCCCGGTGCCGAGGTATACCCCGCGACCAATTCCGATCTGGAGCAGATATACGCCAGTGACGGGCGCCCCAATATCCAGATCGGCAAGGTGTTTCCCACCCGCAATATCCGCGCGGGCCTCTATGTCGATGCGATGCTGGGCAAGCATTTCGCGCTGCTCGGCTCCACCGGCACCGGCAAATCGACGAGTGCGGCGCTCATCCTCCATCGCATTTGCCAGATGGCGCCGGAGGGGCATGTCGTGATGATCGACCCGCACGGCGAATATTCCGCGGCCTTTGCGGGCAATGGCGAAATCCTCGACGTGACGAACCTGCGCATGCCGTACTGGCTCATGAATTTCGAGGAACATTGCGAGGTTTTCATCACCAACGAAGGGCCGGACCGGCAGGCGGACATGGACATCCTCGCCAAATGCCTGCTGCACGCGCGGTCGAAGAACAGGCTCGCCGAAAAGATCGGCAAGCTGACTGTGGACGCGCCGATCCCCTACCTCCTGTCCGACCTGACCGGCGCGATTACCGCCGAAATGGGCAAGCTCGACAAGGCGACCAACACCGCCCCCTTCATGCGGGTGAAAAGCAAGATCGACGAGATCAAGACCGATCCGCGGTATCAGTTCATGTTTTCGGGCATGCTGGTGGCCGATACGATGGCCGGGTTCCTGCAACGCATCTTCCGCATGCCGGGCGAGGGCAAGCCCATTTCGATCATCGACGTATCGGGCGTGCCGTCCGAAATCACCAGCACGGTGGTGGCGGTGTTGTCGCGGCTGGTGTTCGATTTCGCCATCTGGGGCCGCGATGAAAAGACGCGGCCGATCCTTTTGGTATGCGAGGAGGCGCACCGATACGTGCCGAACGAACGCAATGCGGACGGTTCATCGGTCGGGCGCATCCTGTCGCGAATCGCGAAGGAAGGGCGCAAATACGGCATCTCGCTCGGCCTCATTACACAGCGTCCGTCGGATCTTGCCGAAGGTGTGCTCTCACAATGCGGGACTATCCTGTCGATGCGGCTCAATAACGAGCGGGATCAGGATTTCGTGAAGGCCGCCATGCCGGAGGGGGCGCGCGGCTTTCTCGCCGCGATCCCGGCGCTGCGCAACCGGGAATGCATCGTGTGCGGCGAAGGCACGGCCATTCCGATGCGCGTGACCTTCGACGATCTGGAGGAGGAAAAGCGCCCCGCGTCCGACGACCCCAGCTTTGCCGCATTGTGGAACGAGACCGGCGGCGAAAGCGAGGCGGTGGAGCGCATCGTGGGACGCTGGCGCGCGCAATCGCGATAGGACGCGCCCGCGCTCAGGTCCCCCGCGTATCGCCGTAGAGGTGAATGTGGAGCCTGTCCGACAGGCGGAGGCCGTGCTGCTGACAGAACGGTGCCAGCCATTGCATCCGTTCGCGCAATGTCGCGCTATCCGTCCCTTCCGGCATCAGGAAAAGCCGGTCGCCCGCCATGCCGAATGCGTCGCGCAGGCTCAGCACCGTGCGGGCATCGTCCTCGTCCGCGACCACGAATTTGAAGAAGGCCCGCGCGTCGGCGGCATAGGCCGCGATCCGGTCGGGCAGGAGCGCGAGGCTGGCGGGATTGCCGCTATGCGCGAGTTTCGGGCTGACGTTATATTGGTCGATCAGCGGGTCGAGCGCGGCGGGCGCGGCGACGGTGCCGTTCGTTTCGATCTCGACGTGGAAACCGGGCCGCGCCTCTTTCACAAGGCCCACCATCCGCGCCAGCGCCGCCCCTTGCAGCAAGGGCTCGCCGCCGGTCAGCACCAGCCGGTCCGCGCCGGCGCGCAACACGCGGCGCGCGACCTCCGCCTCCGGCAGGGCGAGCTGATTGGCGGGCCGCGCAAATGTCTCGCCCCCGCGATGCGGGCGTTCGTCCCCGGTGAAATGCCAGGTATAGGCCGTGTCGCACCATACGCAGGCGAGATTGCATCGCGACACGCGCACGAACACGCTGGGCCGCCCCATCGAGGGGCCCTCGCCCTGTAACGAGGCGAAGATTTCGGGTTCGCCCGGCGTGACGGTGGCGAGCGTCAGCATATGCGTGTCATCATGCGCGCCCGGCCTTATCCCAGCCGCGCCAGCGCCGCGTCGAGCCGCTCCGCCTCCGCCATGTGATGCGCGTGATCGGCGCGGGCCTTTTCGACCGCCTCGGGCTTTGCCTTTTCCACGAATTTCGGATTGTCGAGCCGCTTGACGAGGCTGTCGGCTTCCTTCTGCGCGGCGGCCTTCGCCTTTTCGAGGCGCGCGCGTTCCGCCGCGATGTCGATCACCCCTTCGAGGGGGATGACGAACACATCCTCACCCGCGCCGACCTGCATTGCGGGGCCATCGGGCGCCGGCGCGAATTGCACCGACAACAGCCGCGCGACCCGTTCGATCGCGGCGGCGTTGCGCTCGATCGCGCGGCGACTGGCGGCGGATGGCTCGGCCAGATAGGCGTCGAGCCGGGCGCCCGGCGCGATGCCCAGCTCGTTCTTCGCCGCGCGCAGATTGCCGACAAGAGCGATCAGCCATTCGACCTCGGCCTTCGCCTCGGCATCGACGGCGGCATCGGGCCGGGGCCATTGCGCCACGATCAATTCGTAGGGGCGTTCCCCCTGCGCATGCCACAATTCCTCGGTGATGAAGGGCATGAACGGGTGCAGCATCACGAAAATCTGGTCGAGCACCCAGCCCGCGACGGCGCGCGTTTCGGCATCCATCTCCGCGCCCGGCGCCGGCTTGATCAGCTCCACATACCAGTCGCAGAAATCGTCCCACACGAAATGGTAGATCGCATTGGCCGCCGCATCGAAGCGCAGATCGCCCAGCGCCCGGTCAAGCTCGCCCTGCACCGCGACGACGGCGCCGGTGATCCAGCGATTGACCGCGCTGGTCGCGGGCGGCGCAGCGACGGTTTGCGATGCGCCGATGCCGTTCGCCTGGCAGAAACGCGTCGCATTCCACAGCTTCGTCGCGAAATTGCGATACCCCTCGACGCGCTTCTCATCCATTTTCACGTCGCGGCCCTGGCTCTCCATCGCCGCCATGAAAAAGCGCAGCGCATCGGCGCCATACTGGTCGATCAGGCCGAGCGGATCGACGACATTGCCCTTCGACTTCGACATTTTCGCGCCATCGGCGGCGCGGACGAGGCCATGGAGATAAAGCCGTTTCCACGGGGCCTTGCCCATGAATTCGATCCCCTGCATCGCCATGCGCGCGTCCCAGAAGAACAAGATGTCGAAGCCGGAGATCAGCAGGTCATTCGGGTAATGCTTGGCGAGAAGCGCAGTCTTTTCCGGCCAGCCCAGCGTCGCGAACGGCCACAGGGCGGAGGAGAACCACGTGTCGAGCACGTCATTGTCGCGGGTGAGGACGGCGCCCGCGCCCGCCTTCGCCTGCGCCTCTTCCTCGGTCATGGCGACATAGGGCGTGCCGTCCGCGTCGTACCACGCCGGAATGCGGTGCCCCCACCACAGCTGGCGCGAGACGCACCATGGCTGAATGTTCTCCATCCAGTTGAAATAGGTCTTTTCCCATGTCTTCGGGACGATTTCGATCGCGCCCGAACGCACCGCCTCGATCGCGGGTTTGGCGAGCGTCGCGGCATCGACATACCATTGATCGGTCAGCCACGGTTCGATCACCACGCCGCCACGGTCGCCATAGGGGGTGGCGATGGTGCGCGGTTCGGCATCGTGCTGCGTCTCGTTGCCATCGGCGTCCTTCGTGACATGGGGGATGAGGAACCCGTCGGCCTTCATCCGCTGCACCACCGCCTCGCGTGCGCCATCGGTGCCATCGCGGCGGAACCGGTGCAGGCCGATGAATTCCTCGGGCACGCGCCCGTCGGCGGTCTGCACCACATTGCCCTCGCCATCGAGCATGTTGAGCATGTCGGCGGGCTTGAAGCCGGCGCGCTTGCCGACCTCGAAATCGTTGAAATCGTGGCCCGGCGTGATCTTCACGGCCCCGCTGCCGAGTTCCGGGTCGGCATGTTCGTCGGCGACGATGGGAATGCGCCGCCCGGTGATCGGCAGGACGATCTCCTTGCCCACCACGCTGGCATAGCGGTCGTCATCGGGGTGCACCGCGACGGCCATGTCGGCGAGCATGGTTTCGGGCCGCGTCGTCGCCACCTCGATATAATCGCGCCCGTCGGCGAGCACCGCGCCATCGGCCAGCGGATAGCGGAAGTGCCAGAAGCCGCCGGCGACGTCCTTCGTCTCGACCTCGAGGTCGGAGATCGCGGTCTTCAGCTTCGGGTCCCAGTTCACCAGCCGCTTGTCGCGATAGATCAGCCCGCGTTCGTGCAGGTCGACGAACACCTTGAGCACCGCTTGCGTAAAATGCGGGTCCATCGTGAACTGCTCCCGGCTCCAGTCCATGGAACAGCCCAGCCGCCGCAATTGCCGGGTAATGGTGCCGCCGCTTTCTTCCTTCCACTCCCATACCTTCGCGATGAAATCCTCGCGCGAGTGGTTGGTGCGCTTGTCGCCCTCGGCCTCGAGCTTGCGCTCCACCAGCATCTGCGTCGCGATGCCGGCATGGTCGGTCCCCACGACCCAGAGCGCATCCTTGCCGCGCAGCCGTTCGTAGCGGACCATGATGTCCTGCAACGTATTGTCGAGCGCGTGGCCGATATGCAGCGATCCCGTCACATTGGGCGGCGGGTTGACGATGGTGAAGGGCTTTGCATCCGGGCGCTCGAGCCGGAACAGGCCGGTTTCTTCCCAATGCGCGTACCAGCGCGCCTCGATCCCGGCGGGGTCGAACGTCTTGGGCAGGGCGCCGCCATCGGCCTGATCGGTGGGGGCGGGCGTGTCGGTTTCGTGCGTCGTCATGGCCCGCGCTTTGCCAGCGGCGGGCGAGGGGGGCAAGGGGATAGCGCAACGCGCGGCGCACATGGTGCATGGGGGCGCACGGGCACGCGCAGCGACCGATCCGGCGGGGCCGAAATGCGGCGTAAAGAATATCCGGAATCGGACCGACCATGCGCGCCGCCTTTACGAAACGCTTGTCGCGGGCCGTGATTTCGCCCATGAGCATGGCCATGCGCGAATGGGCAGATTTCGATACGATCGATGCGGAGGGTGGCCGCACGTTGAAAATCAGTGGGCCGCTGACGGTATCGTCGGTGGGGCCGCTCGATCATCGGCTCCGCGAAATCGACGAACCGCTCGACGTCATCGACATTGCCGAGATTACCGAGATCGACACCGTCGGCGCGTGGACCGTGTCGCGCGCCGCGGGGCATTTCGATGCCGAATTGCGCGGAGTGAGCGAGAAGGCCGAACGGCTCATCTCCGCCGTGCAGGACGCCAAGAGCGAGGCGGCAATCGCCCCGCCGCGGCCCGGCCCGGTCGAACGCGTGCCCGCCGCCGTCGGCGAGGCGGTCGACAATTTCGGCAGCGGGATCAAGGGCGTCGTCGGTTTCTTCGGCGCGGTCGTGTCCTCGTTTTTCACGTTGATCCGCCATCCGCGCCGGTTCCCCTTTACCGCGATGGTCCGGCAGTTCGAGGTGGTCGGCGTCGCCGCATTGCCCATCGTCGGCTTGATGAGCTTCCTCATCGGCATCGTCATCGCGCAGCAGGGCGCGGTGCAGTTGCAACAGTTCGGCGCCGAAATCTACACCATCAACCTGACCGGGCGGCTGTCGCTGCGCGAGCTGGGCGTGTTGATGACCGCGATCATGGTGGCGGGCCGTTCGGGGAGCGCCTTTGCCGCGCAGATCGGCACGATGCGCCTGACCGAGGAGGTCGACGCGATGCGGACCATCGGTGTTTCGCCGATGGAGCGGCTGGTGATGCCGCGCATTCTCGCCGTGGTGTTCCTGATGCCGGTGCTGGGATTTTACTCCTCGGTGCTGGCGATCATCGGCGGTGCGTTCATCGCCAATTTCGCGCTCGACATTCCGTTCTGGACGTTCCTGCTGCGCGTGCGCGAGGTGGTGCCGATCACCGACCTTTATATCAGCCTGATCAAGGCGCCGGTCTTCGGCCTGATCATCGGCATCGCCGGCTGCTATCAGGGGATGCAGGTGAAGGGCAATGCCGAGGATGTCGGCCTGCGCACGACGATCGCGGTGGTGCAGGGGATCTTCATGGTGATTGTGCTCGACGCATTTTTCGCCGTCTTCTTCAGCAATCTGGGTTGGGATTGATGCGATGAGCAGCGCACGCGCCAGAAAGCTGATGAAGCGCGCCATGAACGAGGCGGAATATGTGCCGCCGATGTTCACCGGCGAACATCCCATCGTGGTGAAGGGGCTGGTCAACAAGTTCGGTTCGCAAACGGTCCACGACAATCTCGACCTCAATGTCCGGCGCGGTGAAATCATCGGCGTGGTCGGCGGGTCGGGCACGGGCAAATCCGTGCTGATGCGCTCGATCATCGGGTTGCAGGTGCCCGACGAAGGCTCGATCGAGGTGCTGGGCCGCTCCATCACGGAGGCGGAGGAGGACGCGGACATCGACATCCGCTCGCGCTGGGGCGTATTGTTCCAGGGCGGGGCGCTGTTTTCCACGTTGACGGTGGCGGAGAACGTCGAGGTGCCGCTCCGGCAGTTCTTTCCCGAACTGACCCCGGAGCTGCGCCATGAAATCGCCCGCTACAAGGTGCGGCTGTCCGGCCTGCCCGAGGAAGCGACGAGCAAGTTTCCCTCCGAATTGTCGGGCGGCATGAAGAAACGCGCCGGGCTGGCCCGTGCGCTCGCGCTCGATCCCGAACTCCTGTTTCTGGACGAGCCGACGGCGGGGCTGGACCCGATCGGCGCGGCTGCGTTCGACACGTTGACGCGGGAATTGACCGATACTCTGGGCCTGACCGTGTTTCTCATCACCCACGATCTCGACACGCTTTACGCCATTTGCGACCGCGTGGCGGTGCTCGCGGACAAGAAGGTGACGGCGGTCGGCACGATCCCCGAACTGCTCGAAACCAATCATCCGTGGATTCAGGAATATTTCAACGGTCCGCGCGGACGCGCCGCCCAGGCCACCGACCTGCGCGAGGAAACGCAGGCGCGCGGCCTCGCCGACGAACACGCGCAAGTGGACAACCCGACCATGGACAAGGCATAGGACATCGCGATGGAAACGCGCGCAAATCATATCTGGGTCGGGGCGGTCACGCTCATCCTGCTCGCCTTGCTGGCGGGGTTCATCATCTGGCTCGCAAGGTTGAACGAAGGGGCACAGCAGGAATACGACATCTTCTTCAGCCAGTCGGTCAGCGGCCTCGCCCGCGGATCGCAGGTGGCCTATTCCGGCGTGCCGGTGGGTCAGGTGCGGGAGATCAGGCTGTGGGACAAGGATCCGGAATTCGTGCGCGTGCGGATCGAGATCGACGAAAGCGTCCCCATTCTTCAGGGCACCACCGCCACCATGCAGGGCAGCTTTACCGGCGTGTCCACGATTCAGATGGAAGGCGCGGTCCGCGGTGCCCCGCCGATTACCGAGATCGGCCCCGAAGGCGTGCCCGTCATCCCGACCCGTCGTGGCGGCATTGGCGAGATCCTGTCGAATGCGCCGCTCCTGCTCGAACGGCTCTCGACATTGACCGAGCGGCTGACGATGACATTGTCGGACGATAATCAGCAGGCGCTGACCGGCATTCTGCAGAATACCGAGCGGCTGACCGACACGCTCGCCGATACGAGCCCGCGCATCGATCAGACCATGGCCGAATTGCAGGCGACGCTGCGTCAGGCGAACATGACGCTGGCGCAGTTCGAAAAGGTCGCTGCCTCCACCGACAAGGTCATCAATCAGGAAGGCGGATCGATCGCGGACGAATTGCGCGTGACGCTGCGCACCGCGAATGGCGCGATGGAGGAACTGGAGGCGACGCTCGCCGATATTCGTCCCGCCGCGCGCCAGATTACCACCGGCACCCTGCCGGAGGCGGAGGCCGCGATCCGCGAATTGCGCACGACGACACGCTCGCTGCGCACGATTACCGAAAAGCTTGACGATCAGGGGGCGACCGGACTGATCGGCGGGCAGAAACTGCCCACATACGAACCCGACAATTGAGGATGCCTCCCATGCGTATCACCCGTATCGCCGCCCCGCTGGCCCTGTTCGGCCTCCTGCCGGCCTGCGTCAGCATCGGCGGCGGCGATGCGCCCGAACAGCTCATCGGCCTCACGTCGCAGGCGGTGGCCCCGGCAGGCGCGAGCAGCACCACCGGCAAGGCCAGCACGGCCATCGCCGTGATGGAGGCGGAAACCGAAGACAGGCTCAATGCCAAACGCGTGCCGGTGCGGATCGACGAGACGGGCATCGCCTATCTCGAAAACGCGTTCCTGGTGGATAAGCCGACGCGGCTGATGCAGCATCTCCTGGCCGAGACATTGCGGGCGCAGACCGGGAGGCTGGTGTTCGAGGGGATCGAGCCCGGCGCCGAGCCGCGCATCCGGCTCCACGGTAGGCTGATCGAGATGGGCTATGACGCTCGCGACAGCAGCGTCACCGTCACCTATGACGCCATCCGGATCGAGGAAGGGCGCGAGGTCGTCTCACGCCGGTTTTCGAGCACGGTGCCCGGCATCGCGCCCGATGCCGCGGCGGTTGCGCCTGCTTTGAACCAGGCGGCCAATACGGTGGCGATGGAAATCGCGAACTGGATCGCGCAATAGGCCTGCCGAGGCGGGCGGGCATCCGGCGCACCGCCGGAGCGCCCGCTCAACCGCCGCGCGACAATTGCGCGAAACGCAGCGCCAGTGCAAAGCCGGCAAGCCGGCGATTGCGGTTTTCGAGCGCCTCTGAATCCCAGCCCCACTGCACCGCCTGCCAATCCTCTTCCAGATTGGCGATGGCCCACAGTGCGTCGGCATCGGCGTCGTCCGTCAAGGCCGCCAGTGCCACGGTGAGCGAGCAGGCAAGCCCGGCAAGATTGAGCAGGCCGGTCAGCACGAACGGCCCGAACCCGTAGAGCTCGTCCTGCAGGCGGGCCATGGTCGCATCGGGCTGCCGTCGGTGGACGATGCCGCCTATCCGTTCGAAGCGCACATCATACCGCCGCTCCGCTTCGGTCAGCAACGGCTCCCACGCCTCGTCCTGCCGCGTGCGCAAGGCATCGCCTTCGTCCGCGCGATAGCACAGCGTATCGGTTTCGGCATAGCTGAGTAGCTTGGCGATGGTCGCCGGCCTGTCGGGTGCAACGCGGTCGATCGCGTAATCGGCCATGTCGCGCAAGGGAAAGCCCGCAGGGTCGATCTCGTCCTCCTGCGCGCGCCATTCATCGGCAAGCGCTTCGGCGAGATCGCGAGCCGGCACGATCTGCGGCGCGCCGCCTGCGGTTTTCAGTGGCCGCGTATCGAGCCGGACCTGCCAGCCGCTGTCCTGCGCATCGACATGCACATCGCTGTAAAATCGCTTCACGAACCGCTCCGCCATTTGCGCGCCAGCAGCCGTGGCCCGATCAGCGCCACCGCCGTTCCCGCCGCCAGTACGAGCGCGCCGACCCACGCAGGCGCGCCGCCAAGCCAGGGCGCCCGGCCATAGCTGGCCGACAAACCCCATACGGCCACCACGACGCCTGCCACCCGCACCGCCTGTATCACGAAGAACCGCCGCGCCGCAGGATCGCTCACGCCGCGCCCAGCAGTTTTTGAAGGTCGTCCATGTCGTTCGCCACCGCATCGGCGCCAGCCGCCATCAATTCGTCCGGCGCATGATAACCCCATGCGACCCCGACGCCGCGAACGCCGGCGGCATCGGCCATCAGCATGTCGAAGCTGGTATCCCCGATCATCACCGCATGGTCCGCATCGACGCCCGTATCGTCCAGAATACGTTCGATCATGGACGGATGCGGCTTCGACGGGTGCCGGTCGGCGGTCTGCAGGCTTTCGAACAGGTCGGCGATGCCATGATGGTCGAGGCAATGGGCGAGGCCGCGGTCCGACTTGCCGGTGGCGACGGCCAGCGTCCAGCCTGCCGCGTGCAGATGGCGCAGCAACATCGCCATCCCGTCATACAGCGGTTCATTCACCAGGCCCCGCTCGCGATGGGTGCGAAAGGCGAGCCGGTACCGTTCGGCCAGCATTTCATGCTGTACCGCGTCGCCTTCGGGAACGAGCTGCGCCATGGCCTGCGGGAGGGACAGCCCGACGGCGCGGCGGATGGCAAGCCGGTCGGGCGCCTGCAAACCGGAGGCGGCAAAGGCTTCCTCCATCGCGTCGCAGACATTCGCCTGCCCATCGACGAGCGTGCCGTCGCAATCGAATATCGCCAGCCGGTTCATGGCTTCTTCGGCTTTCCGCCCGGCTTGCGGCCCTGGGGGCCGGGGCCGTTGCGTTTCGGGCCGGGGCGCGCGGGGCCGGCCGTCTTGCCGGGGCGGGATTTCGGTTTGCCGCCCGAACTGCTCTTCACGCCGGCACGTTCGCGCCGTTCGCCGCGCTTGTCCTTGCGCACCTGCTTTGCGTGGCGGCGGGCCTGCTGCTTGAGAATCTCGCGCGGGGGCGGGGGCGGGCCGGTCTCCGGCTCGGCGTCGCTGAGCGCGGGATCGAAGCCCAGCTGCTCCATGCTGGCGGCGAAATGTTCGGGCAACGGCGCCGTCACGTCGAGCGCCACGCCATCGGGATGGTCGATGATCAGGCGCCGGGCGTGAAGGTGCATCTTGCGGCTGATCGATCCGGTGAGGAATGCCTCCTGCGCGCCATATTTGCCGTCGCCGACGATGGGATGGCCGATCGCGGCGAGATGGACGCGAAGCTGGTGCGTGCGGCCGGTCAGCGGCTCCAACTCCACCCAGGCGGCGCGATTGCCGGCCCGTTCGACCACGCGATACCGGGTCTTGGCCGCCTGTCCGCCTTCGTCCGGCATCATCTTCTCGCCGCCGGTGCCGGGCTGTTTGGCAAGCGCGAGGTCGATGACCCCGTGCGGCACCTTGGGCACGCCGACCACCAGCGCCCAGTAGATCTTCTTGGCCGAACGGCCCGAGAACCGCTTGGAGAAGAACGCGGCGCTGCCCGGCGTCGCGGCGATCAGCAGGACGCCCGACGTATCCTTATCGAGCCGGTGGACGAGCCGGGGCCGCGGCGCCTTGGCACCGCCCGTCGCATAGGCGTCGAGCAGGCCATCGACATGTTGATGCGTGCCCGTGCCGCCTTGCGTCGCGAGGCCGGGCGGCTTGTTCAGCACGATGGCCGCACGGTCGCGGTGGAGCAGCATCGCGTCCGCCTGCTCCAGCTGATCGTCCGTCAGCGGGCGCCGTTCGCGCGGCGCCCCTGTGGTCGTCTCGCCGCCGGGTGGTACGCGGATCTGCTGTCCCGGTTCCAGCCTGTCGTCAGGCTTGACCCGCCCGCCATCGACCCGGATTTGCCCGGTCCGCGCCCAGCGCGAGATGGTGGCAAAGCCGATATGCGGCAGGTTGCGCTTGAACCAGCGGTCGAGCCGGATGCCCGCATCGTCGCGGCTGACCACGAATTGCCGGACATTGTCGCTGCCCTTTGCGTGGGGATCGTAGGGCGCGCTCATGCCGCCACCCGCATGATGGAAAGCCCGATGAACAATCCCGCGACTCCGGCGATCACCGAGACCAGAGCATAGGTCAGTGCCGCGAGCGCCGCGCCGCGTTCCCACAGCATGACGAGTTCGAGGCTGAACGAGGAAAACGTGGTGAAACCGCCGAGCAGGCCTACGCCCAGCAGGAGGCGCCAGGCCTCGCTCCCCCCACCGCCATGCCGGGCGAGCCACGCGATCAACGCCCCCATGGCGAGGCTGCCGAAGACATTCGCGGCGAGTGTCGGCCAGGGGAAGCTCCCGCTCGACGCGGGGAAGAGGCCGGTGATCGCGCGGCCGAGCTGATAGCGCAGCACGGCACCGGTCCCGCCACCTGCGGCGACGAGAAACGATGCGAAAAGGGGCGATGGGTGGTTCATGGTGGTCTGGTTCATTATCATGAGCGCCTTACGCGTTGCCGCGCGAATGCGAAAGGGGCGTGTCGCGGCGCGCCGCCAAACGCGGGAAAAAAGCGGCGTTCCCGATGATCGGCGCGCGTACTGGCCCGGATTTGCGCGAAGGCACGTTGCGTGGTATATGATACCGGTTCCGGCGCTTGCTTTTCCGCATTGCGGGTGGTAGCGGCGCCGCCAGCTATGGCCGGTTTTTCGTTGAATTCGGGCTCTTCTGGCAATGTGATTCGTTTTTCATCGAGTCGAGGTGCATGCGGACCGGTCCGACCGGCGGTGGCATCATTGGCCGAACTGACAACAGATGTGAGGTAGTTTCAGAATATGCAAATCATGGTTCGCGATAACAATGTCGACCAGGCCCTTCGTGCGTTGAAGAAGAAGCTTCAGCGTGAAGGCGTGTATCGCGAAATGAAATTGCGCCGCCACTACGAAAAGCCGAGCGAGAAGCGTGCGCGTGAAAAGGCTGCCGCCGTGCGCCGCGCCCGCAAGCTCGAGCGCAAGCGCGCCGAACGCGATGGCGTGCGTTAAGCCATAGCCTTTGCATGAGGGCGCGCGGCACGGCACAAAGCCTCTTGTCGCCGCCGCCTGCATGAGCCATCAGGGCGCCAGATATTTCCGGCGCCCTTTTTGCTGCCCGCCATGGCGGGGCCTTCGCAAACTGACCGTCGTTCAAGAATGGGGAAGATCATGGCCGAAGTCACCCGCGTACCGTTGCAGCCCATCGGCAAGGGCATCATCACCAAGCTCTGGATCGGGATCGCAATCGCCGTCCTGCTCGCCGCCGGTGTGGCGTGGGCCTCGCGCTACGAAGGCGTGACGATCGATACGCTCGCCGCGGGCGAGGGGCCGAGCCCGTCGATGGACGATGTCGTGCTGGTGAATTACGAAGGGCGTCTGCCCGACGGTACGGTCTTCGACAGCGGCGAACAGGCCGCGATGCCGGTCGGCGGGGTGATGCCCGGCTTTGCCGACGCGCTCACCCGGATGCAGACCGGCGGACGCTATGTGGTCAATATCCCCTCCGATCTCGCCTATGGCGCAGAGGGCGCAGGCGGCGGCGTGATCCCGCCCAACAGCGACCTCGAATTCACCGTAGAACTGCTCGAATTCCGCAGCCAGGCCGAGATTCAGGCGATGCAGGAGCAGCTTCGCGCCATGGGTCTTGGCGGACAGGGCGGTCCCGGCGGGGCCCCGCTGCCCGCGCCCCTGCCGCAGCAGCCCGCCCCGGCGGAGTAATTTTTTACACGCCGCCGGTCACACAGCCGCTTGGCAAGCGGCGGCTGTCTGGCTAACGCGCGTGTCATGTCAGTCGATAAAGCAACGGTCACCAAGATCGCCAGCCTCGCCCGCATCGCCATGAGCGATGCGGAGGTCGAGGCCATGGTCCCCGAACTCAACAACATCCTCGGCTGGGTCGAACAGCTGGGCGAGGTCGATGTCACCGGCGTGGAGCCGATGGCGACGGTCGTGCCCAATGCGCTGCGCCTGCGCGAGGATGAAGTGAATGCCGATCCCAAGACGGGAGGCGGCGTGCGCGACAAGGTGCTCGCCAATGCGCCGGCCCCCGAACACGGGTTTTTCGGCGTGCCGAAGGTGATCGAATAATGACCGAACATACCGAAATGGGCGTCGCGCAGATTCGCGACGGCGTCGCCAATGGCGATTTCACCGCGGTCGAGGTGGCCGAGGCGTTCAACGCCGCCGTCGCCGCCGCGTCCGATCTCAACGCCTTCATCGTGACCACGCCGGACAGCGCGCTCGACGCGGCGCGCAATGTCGACGCGCGGCGTGCGAAGGGGCAGGACATCGGCAAGATGGGCGGCGTGCCCATCGGGATGAAGGACCTGTTCGCCACCGACGGCACGCCGACGACGGCGGCGAGCCACATCCTCGAAGGGTTCGTGCCGCAATACGAATCGACCGTTTCCGCAAAGCTGTGGGATGCGGGCGCGGGCATGCTGGGCAAGCTGAACCTCGACCAGTTCGCGATGGGTTCGTCGAACGAGACGAGCGCATTCGGCAATGTCGTCAACCCGTGGCGCGCGAACGGCAGCGATGCGCCGCTCGCCCCCGGCGGTTCGTCCGGCGGGTCGAGCGCGGCGGTCGCGGCGCGGCTGTGCCCGGCGGCGACCGGCACCGACACCGGCGGCTCCATCCGGCAGCCTGCCGCCTTTACCGGCATCACCGGGATCAAGCCGACCTATGGCCGCTGCTCGCGCTGGGGCGTGGTGGCGTTCGCCTCCAGCCTGGATCAGCCCGGACCGATGGCGCGCGACACCCGCGACTGCGCCATCATGCTGGAGGCGATGGCTGGTTTCGACCCCAAGGATTCGACCAGCCTCGACGCGCCTGTCCCGGAATGGGAGGCAGGGTTGAACCCCGACCTTTCGGGCAAGCGCGTCGGCATTCCGCGCGAATACCGCATGGACGGCATGGATGCCGACGTCGCGAAAAGCTGGGACGACGGGATCGCCTGGCTCAAGGATGCGGGCGCGACGATCGTCGACATCTCGCTGCCGCATACGAAATATGCGCTGCCGGCCTATTACATCATCGCGCCGGCGGAGGCGTCCTCCAACCTCGCGCGTTATGACGGGGTGCGTTACGGCTTGCGCGACCTTCCCGACGGGGCGGGGTTGCAGGACATGTATGCCGCGACCCGCGCCGCCGGTTTCGGCAAGGAAGTGAAGCGCCGCATCATGATCGGCACCTATGTGTTGAGCGCCGGATTCTACGACGCCTATTACACGCAGGCGCAGAAGGTGCGGCAGCTGATCGCCGATGATTTCGCCAAGGCCTGGGAAAGCTGCGACGTGATCCTCGCGCCGACGTGCCCTTCGGCGGCATTTGCGCTGGGTGACAAGGTTTCGGACCCGCTTTCGATGTATCTCAACGATGTGTTCGCGGTTCCCGCCTCGCTCGCGGGATTGCCGGCGATGTCGGTGCCGGCCGGGCTGAACCGCGATGGTCTGCCGCTGGGGCTACAGATCATCGGCAAGGGTTTCGACGAGCAGGGCGTGCTGAACGCCGGGCTCGCCATCGAACAGCGCGCCGGTTTCACGGCGAAGCCCGACACATGGTGGAAAGCATGAGCACCTATACGATTCACGGCGCCACGGGTGAGTGGGAGGTCGTCATCGGCCTCGAGGTTCATGCGCAGGTAACGTCGAAGGCCAAGCTGTTTTCGGGCGCGGCGACGGCGTTCGGCGCGGAGCCGAACACGCAGGTCAGCCTCGTCGATGCGGCGATGCCGGGCATGTTGCCGGTGCCGAACCGCGAATGCATCCGGCAGGCGGTGCGCACGGGCATGGCCATCGATGCGCAGATCAACGCGTGGTCGCGTTTCGACCGGAAGAATTACTTCTACGCCGATCTCCCGCAGGGGTACCAGATCAGCCAGCTCTATCATCCGTTGGTGGGTGAGGGGCATCTCGACATCGTGCTCGATGAAAAAGACCCCGAAAACACCACCAAGCGCATTGGGGTGGAGCGCATCCATGTCGAGCAGGACGCAGGCAAGCTGATGCATGATCAGCATCCCACGATGTCCTATGTCGACCTCAACCGGAGCGGCGTCGCGCTGATGGAGATCGTGTCGAAGCCCGACATGCGCTCGCCCGCAGAGGCTGGCGCCTATGTCCGCAAGCTGCGCACGATCCTGCGCTATGTCGGCTCGTGCGACGGCAATATGGAGGAAGGCTCCATGCGCGCCGACGTGAACGTGTCGGTGCGCCGCCCGGGGGAGGAATTCGGCACGCGGACCGAGACGAAGAACGTCAATTCGGTGCGCTTCGTCATGGCGACGATCGAATATGAAGCCAACCGGCAGGTCGAGCTGATCGAGGATGGCGGCAAGGTCGTGCAGGAAACCCGCCTGTTCGATCCCGACACCGGCACGACGCGGTCGATGCGGAGCAAGGAAGACGCGCACGATTATCGCTACTTCCCCGATCCGGACCTGTTGCCGCTCGAACTGGACGATGCGTTTCTGGCCGCGTGCCGTGACAGCCTGCCCGAACTGCCCGATGCGAAGCGTCTGCGGTACGAGAACGAGCTTGGCGTGCCGCCCTATAATGCGGCGGTGCTGACGGCCGAGGTCGAAACCGCGCGCTGGTTCGAAAAGCTGCTGACCACCGCGGCGCAGCAGCAGGGCAAGGCACAAGCCGACGTGGCCAAGCAGGCGTCGAACTGGTTGATGAGCGAATTGTTCGGCGCGCTCAACAAGCTGGGCAAGGATCTGTCCGACAGCCCGGTCACGCCGGAAAAGGCCGGCGAACTGCTCGCGTTGATCGGGGATGGCACGATTTCCGGCTCCATTGCGAAGCAGGTGCTCGAAATCATGCTGGAAACCGGCGACGGTGCCGGTGAAATCGTCGAGCGTGAGGGGCTGAAGCAGGAAAGCGACACCGGCGCGATCGAGGCGGCGGTGGATACCGTTTTGGCCGACAACCCGGACAAGGTCGAAGCCTATCGCGGCGGCAAGGACCGGCTCTTCGGGTTCTTTGTCGGACAGACGATGAAGGCGATGCAGGGCAAGGCCAATCCGCAGGTCGTCAACGACATCCTGAAGCAGAAGCTGGGCTAACCACCCCAAAAACACGAAACCACGAAAAAGGGCGCCGGAAGCAAGTTCCGGCGCCCTTTCCTTGTGCCTGTGTGTCGGTCTATTCGCCCGAAGGCGTGCGGACCTCCACCGGAAGGCCGAGCGATTCCAGCTGCGGTTCCACCACGTCCGCATCGCCGACCACCACGAAGACGAGATCGTCCCCTCGAAAGGCGGAGCGGGCCTCGGCATCGAGCTGCGCCGCGGTCAGGCCGCGATAGCGGTCGGCGAGCATTTCGTAATAATCGTCGCTCCACCCGTTGCGCACGATGCTCGTGATGCCGCCCAGCACGTCGCCCTGCGTTTCGAACGAACCGGGCAATTCCCGGATGTTGGAATTGACCAGGGCGCTGAGCTCGGACGCGCTCACGCCCTTGTCGGCGGTGAAGGCGGAGAGGTCGCGGCGCAATTCCGCGATGGAGTCGCCCGTCCGGTCCGCCTGCACCGGGGCATAGATCATGAAGGAGGAACGATCGACGGGCCGCGACACGATGCTCCGCACGCCATAGGACCAGCCCTTCGTCTCGCGCAGGTTCATGTTGATGCGCGAGAGGAAATTGCCGCCGAACACGTAATTGGCGCTGCCCAGCGGCACGAGATCGTCAGTGCCCTTCTGATCCAGCACGCGCGCGCCCAAGACGATCGATTGCGGCGAATTGGGCCGGTCGATCAACACGATGCGCGATTGCTGTGCCGGGACATCGACGTTGAAGTCCTTCGTCGGCGCGGACGTCGCCGGAGCCTGCCAATCGCCGAAACTCGCCTCCAGCAGCCGCGTGATTTCACCGAGCGAACTGTCCCCGACGACGAAGATCTTCGCCAGATCGGGGCGCAGCCATGTGTCATGAAAGCCCGCGATCTGGCCTTGGGAAACCGCCTCCACCGCGGCGCGATTGCCGAGGCCCGACGGCGGAATGCCATAGGGGTGGTTCGGCCCGTAAAGCAGCGGGAACAGCGCCCGCTGCGCAATGGCGCCGGGCGAGGTCAGCTCATTGTCGAGCCGGTTCAATTGCTGCGCACGTACCCGGTCGAGATCGTCCTGCGCGAAGGCGGGATTGCGCACATAGTCCGACAGGAGTTCGAGCGAGGGCAGGAGATTGGGCGCCAGGGCGTCGAGCTGAAAATAGGTTTCGTCGAGGCTCGCCCCCGACCCGATCGAGGCACCGAGCCGTTCCTTCGCAATGGCCAGCTGCTCGGCATCGAGCGTCGCCGTGCCTTCGTCCATCAACGACAGCATCAGCGATTGCGTGCCCAGCGAATCGCGCGGATCGGCGGCATAGCCTGCGTCGAAGGCGAGCCGGATCGACACGGTCGGGATCGCGTCGCGCTGCGCGAAATAGACCTCGATCCCGTTCGACAATGTGGCACGCTGTATCTCCGGGAAATCGAGTGCGGCAAGCTCAGCGATCTCCGGCAATTGCGAGCGGTCCGCCTCTGCCTGCGTCATGACGGCGGCAGGATCGGTGCCCGGCTGCATGAAGAAGGCCGGGCCGCGCAGTGCGCCATCGGTACCGGTGCGGTAGCTTCCGGGCGTGGCGCCTTCCTCGTTCCGTTCGCCCGGCTCCACCGTGAGGCGGAAGACGGGCCGGGACAGCCATGTCTGCGCCGCGGTGCGAACCTGCGCCGGGGTCAGGTCGGCGGCGCGTTGCAGCTCCCGTTTGTACGCGTCGGGCGAGCCTTGGTACAGGAGGCTCTGCGCGAGCGTCGGTGCCTTGCCCGCAAACCCGCCGAGATTGTCGAGGCCGCGGATCTGCGACGCGGCATAGGTGGTCTTGGCCCGCAGCAATTCATCCTCGGTCGGTCCCTGCGCGATCATGCGGGCGATTTCGCGGTCGAGCGCGTCGGCGACCTCCTGCGGATCGACGCCGTCCTTCACGTCGGCATAGACGGTGAATTGCCCGCCCTGGGCAAAGGCGCTGTTGCTGGCGACGACGCGGACGGCGATCTCCTCATCCCGGACCAGCGTATTGTCGAGCCGCGAGCTCGCCAGCCCGCCGAGCACGGACGCGGCAGCATCGAGCGGCAGGTAATCGGGATTGTCGAGCCCCGGCGTCGCCCAGATGCGATAGACGCGCGTCGTCGCCACCTGGTCGGTGAGCGTGCGTTCGACATCGGCGGGAAGCGTCGGCACCGGCGCGGCGACCGGCGCGATGGCCGGGCCGGCCGGGATGGCGCCGAACCATTTCGACACCTTTGCCCGCGCCGTCGCGGTGTCGATATCGCCCGACAGCACGAGCACTGCATTGTTCGGCCCGTAATGATCGCGGAACCAGTCCTTCACATCGTCGAGCGTGGCGGACGACAGGTCTTCCAGCGAGCCGATCGTCGAATGGGCATAGGGGTGCGCTTCGGGATAGAGCGTTTCAAGCTCCAGATATTCGACCATGCCGTAGGGCTGATTGTCGCCCTGACGCTTTTCGTTCTGAACCACGCCGATCTGGTTATCGAGCTTTTCCTGCGTCACCGCGCCGAGCAGATAGCCCATGCGGTCGCTTTCCAGCATCAGCGCACGGTCGAGCGCGCCGGTCGGCACGGTCTCGAAATAGTTGGTGCGGTCGAACCAGGTCGTGCCGTTGAAATCGGTCGCGCCGGCATCCTGCAACGGTTGAAAGAAATCGCCCGGCGCATTTTCCGACCCGTTGAACATCAGGTGCTCGAACAGATGGGCAAAACCGGTCTTGCCCTCGGGCTCATGTTTCGATCCCACGCCGTACCAGACCGAAACGGCGACCAGCGGCGCCTTGCGATCCTCATGCACCAGCACGGTCAGGCCGTTGTCCAGCGTGAACCGGTCATAGGGAATATCGACCTCGGCGATCAGCGCGTCGAGCGAGGCGGGCTCTGCCATCGAAGGGGCCATGTCCGGGGCGGGTGCATTTGCGGCGACGGGCACACTCGCATTCTGCACGGCGCAGGCCGACAGCGCGAGCGAGGAAACGGCGGCAAGGCAGGCGGTGATGATACGCATGGATAAATCCCCCTCAATCGATCATGGCGCCAGACGGCGCGAGCGCGCTATTCGGTATCAGTTTCAACCGGAAACGCCAGCCTTAGAACGCCGTCCCGAACGCGAAGATCGGTCCGTTCGCGGTAGACACGGCCCCTTGAAATCGGCGGGTTGCGACAAAATCTTTACCGCTTAGCCGGCGAGGCCCTTGTGTTGTAAAATTGCAACACTATCTCCTGTCCGTAACGACAAGGATTGTGTGATGAATCTCGAAAAATTTACCGATCGCGCCAAAGGCTTTCTGCAGGCGGCGCAGACCGTGGCGATCCGCAACAATCATCAACGGATTTCGCCCGCCCATATCCTGAAGGCCTTGCTCGAGGATAACGAGGGCATGGCGGCGCAGTTGATTCAGCGCGCCGGCGGCAATGCGAAGCAGGCCGAAGCGCAGGCCGATGCGGCGCTGGCAAAAATCGCCGCCGTGTCGGGAAGCGGCGCGCAGGCGACGCCGGGGCTGGACAACGATGCGGTTCGCGTCCTCGATCAGGCGGAGCAGCTCAGCCAGAAGGCCGGCGACAGCTTCGTGCCGGTGCAGCGCGTGTTGCAGGCGCTCGCATTGTCGCAAGCGAATGCGGCGGGGCAGGCGCTGAAATCCGCGAATGTCGATGCGCAGGCGCTGGAGGCCGCGATCCAGGAGGCCACCGGCGGCCGCACCGCCGACAGCGCAAGTGCCGAGGAAAGCTACGATGCGATGAAGAAATACGCCCGCGACCTGACCGAGGCGGCGCGTGCCGGCAAGCTCGACCCCGTGATCGGCCGGGACGAGGAAATCCGCCGCACGGTGCAGATCCTTGCCCGCCGGACGAAGAACAATCCGGTCCTGATCGGCGAACCCGGCACCGGCAAGACAGCCATTGCCGAAGGCCTGGCCCTGCGCATTGCGAATGGCGATGTGCCCGACAGCCTCAAAGACCGCACGCTGATGTCGCTCGACATGGGAAGCCTGATTGCGGGCGCGAAATATCGTGGCGAGTTCGAGGAGCGGTTGAAGGCCGTGCTCGACGAGGTGAAGGGCGCCGAGGGCCATATCATCCTGTTCATCGATGAGATGCACACGCTCATCGGGGCGGGCAAGTCGGAAGGGGCGATGGACGCGGGCAACCTCCTGAAACCCGCGCTCGCCCGCGGCGAGCTGCACTGCATCGGTGCGACGACGCTCGACGAATATCAGAAATATGTCGAGAAGGACGCCGCCCTCCAGCGCCGGTTTCAGCCGGTCTTCGTCGACGAACCCACGGTGGAGGACACGGTGTCGATCCTGCGCGGGCTCAAGGAGAAATACGAGCTGCACCACGGCGTCACCATTTCGGACAATGCGCTGGTGGCGGCGGCGACGCTGTCGAACCGCTATATCGCGGACCGTTTCCTCCCCGACAAGGCGATCGACCTCATGGACGAGGCGGCGAGCCGCATCCGCATGGAGGTGGAGAGCAAGCCCGAAGAGATCGAGAATCTCGACCGCCGCATCATCCAGCTCAAGATCGAGGAACAGGCGCTCCAGCGCGAAACCGATGCCGCGTCGCAGGACCGGCTGAGCGCACTGCGCGAGGAACTCGCCAACCTCGAGCAGCAGTCGAGCGAGCTGACCACCCGCTGGCAGAACGAGCGCGACAAGATCGCCGCCGAGGGCCGCATCAAGGAGCAGCTCGACGCCGCGCGGATCGAGCTGGAACAGGCGCAGCGGGCCGGCGATCTCGCGAAGGCGGGCGAGCTGTCCTACGGCCGCATCCCTGAACTCGACCGGCAATTGGAAGAGGCCAAGGCACAATCCGAAAACGCGATGCTGCGCGAGGTGGTGACGGAGGACGACATCGCCGGCGTCGTCAGCCGCTGGACCGGTGTGCCCGTCGATCGCATGCTGGAGGGGGAGCGCGAAAAGCTGCTCAACATGGAAGGCGCGCTGGGCAAGCGGGTCATCGGGCAGAACCAGGCGGTCGAGGCGGTATCGAAGGCGGTGCGGCGCGCCCGTGCGGGCCTACAGGATCCGAACCGTCCGCTCGGCAGCTTCCTCTTCCTCGGCCCCACCGGCGTCGGGAAGACCGAACTGACGAAGGCGCTGGCCGGGTTCCTGTTCGACGACGACAATGCGATGGTCCGCATCGACATGAGCGAATTCATGGAGAAGCACGCCGTGTCCCGCCTGATCGGGGCGCCGCCGGGCTATGTCGGCTATGACGAAGGCGGCGTCCTGACCGAGGCGGTGCGCCGCCGCCCGTATCAGGTCGTGCTGTTCGACGAGGTGGAGAAGGCGCACGCCGACGTGTTCAACGTGCTGCTGCAGGTGCTCGACGACGGGCGGCTGACCGACGGGCAGGGGCGGCAGGTGGATTTCAGCAACACGCTGATCATCCTCACCTCCAACCTCGGCAGCCAGTATCTCGCGAATATGGAGGACGGGCAGACCGTCGCCGATGTCGAACCGCAGGTGATGGATGTGGTGCGCGGGCATTTCCGGCCCGAATTCCTGAACCGGCTGGACGAGATCATCCTGTTCCATCGCTTGGGCGAGGAGCACATGGCGCCGATCGTCGATATTCAGGTGGGTCGGGTGCAGAAATTGCTCAAGGATCGGAAGATCACGCTCGACCTCACCGATGCGGCGAAACGCTGGCTCGGGCGGGTCGGTTACGATCCTGTCTATGGCGCGCGCCCGTTGAAACGCGCGGTGCAGCGCCATTTGCAGGACCCGCTCGCCGACCGGCTGCTGCGTGGCGAGATCGCCGATGGCAGCACCGTCCATATCGACGAGGGCGACGGCGAATTGCAGATGCGCGTCGCGTAATTCGAGGACGCACCCCGATCCGATAATGCAGCCCGATACGAAAACGGGCCCGGCTTATGGCCGGGCCCGTTTTTTTATGCGCAGGCTTCTTGAAGGATCAGAAGCCGAAGGTCGCAGCCACCTTGAAGTAGCGGCCCATGATCCCGTCGAAATAGGTCACGAGACCGCCACCGGCGGGCGAGGGGAACGGCGCGCTGGTGTCGAAGATATTCTCCCCGATGAGGCGCAGAACCATGTCGTCGCCAGCCTTGAAGCTGATGCCGGCATCCACGAAGATGACATCGTCACGCTCGAAGAATTCGTACGTCTCGGGCGCGGCGTCGGGATCGACCACGGCCTCGCCGATGTAACGACCCTGACCGAAGACGCCGAACGCATCATTGTCGTAGCTCAGGCCCAGCGTGCCCTGATGCTTCGAATAGCCGATACCGCCACGCAGCGTTTCCAGATCGCCGGAACCGACCCGCGTTTCGAGCTGATCGATATACTGGTACGAACCGCGCACCGTCACGCGGCTGTCCGCGCCGAGGAACGGGGTCGGCTGCACCCAGCGCACTTCGCTCACCAGACCCTTGTAGTCGTAGCTTGCGACGTTGAGGTAGCCGGTGCGCACGAATTCCACCTGACCGGCGGCGTCGCGGTCGATCCGGCCACATGCATCCGACGGGAAGCTCGTCGCGTCATAGCATGCCTCGAGCGTCTGCTCGGCATCGACGCTCTGGATCGCGCCTTCGAGCGAGATGTCGACCCAGTCGGCCGAGAGCGTGAGCCCGCGGGCAAAGGTCGGGGTGAACACGAAGCCGACCGTCCAGCTGTCCGCCTTTTCATTCTCCAGATTGGTGTTGCCCGAAAGCGAACCGCGCGTCGTGAAATCGACGATGTTGGAGGTGAAGTTCGCCGGAAGCCCCGCCGCTGCGCAGTTTGCCGCACGCTGGGTCGGGTTCGGACCCGCATTGATGAAGCGCGCATCGCACGGATCGTCTGCGGTCGTGAAGATCGCGCTGGTCGGGTTGAACAGCTCGGTAATCGCGGGCGAACGGATCGAACGGGTGAAATTGCCGCGGAACGTGATGTCACGCACCGGCTGCCAGCGGCCGCCTGCGGTCCAGGTGAGATCACCGCCCGTCAGCGAATTGTCGACGTAACGCGCCGCACCCTTCACCTCGATCAGATTGGCGAACGGCACTTCCATCGCCGGCGTGACGAGCGGCACGAGCACCTCGCCGAACACCTCGTCCGTGTTGTACGAACCGGACACGGCGTCGATCGGGATCGAACGGCCGAACTGGTCACGGGGGCCGTCCGGATCGTCGGGGTTCACCTGACCGAAGAAGAATTCACCCGGATCGAAGTCCGAGGATTCGTCGCGGTGCTCGTAACCGAGCGAGAACGCGACCGGACCGCTCCAGATATTGAACAGGTCGCCGCCGACCGTGGCAATGAAGTCGTACTGTTCGTTCAGGGCGACGGGGTTCGCGATGGTCGTGATGTAATCCGCCACGGCCTGCGAATTCTGGTTGCCGAACGGGTTGAACGGCACGCAGGTCGCGCTGACCGTGTCGATCGGCGCGGATGCGGCGCCGGCGGGGCAACCGGCCAGCGCGTTCTCGAAGTTCTGCTGCACCAGCTCGCGGCTGCGGCCGTCGGTCTTCGAACGACCGTACAGGCCGGACACTTCCCAGTTCAGGTCGCGTTCGCCCAGCGTGAAATCGCCGCGCAGGCCGCCGGCAAAGCGGTACACTTCCACCGTCGACGAACCGCGACCGGAAATGAGGTCGGTGTTGGCGCGGCCGAGGTAGAAGAAATCCTGACCTTCGGGAAGCTGCGCGGCGATTGTGGCGCGTGCCTCGTCCGTCAGGAACGGATTGTCGATCGGGATGATCAGATTGCCGTCGGGCGCGCCGCCGGCATCGAACAGGGCGGTGTTGTACACCGGCTGCGCACGCAGTTCGGTGCCCTTCGAATTGGCATATTGCCCTTCGAAGAATGCGGTGACGTTGTCCGTCAGGTCATAGGTGCCCTGAATCGCGCCGAGGTAACGTTCGACCGGCGAACGCAGGTTCGACACGTCGACGAGGCTGAAGCCATTGCCACCCGAGGAATTGACCGTGCCGAAACGTTCGCCGAAGTCGAGCGGAACGAGGTTGCCGTTCGCGTCGAACACCAGCGTGTTGCCGGCGCTGTCGGTGATGTCGGCGCCAAGACCGGGGAACGCGTCTGCGGTCGAGGGGGCGCCGAACTGGCTCAGGATCGGAATGCGACGATCCTCGATGATCACCTGATCGAAGGGGGAATCGGGATCGTTCGGCGCGGCATAGAACAGGCCGCGCGCGGTCCGGTCACGATCGCGATAGGTCAGGCCGTTGGTGCGGTTATATTCGAAGGCCGCGACAATGTTGCCGCGCCCGTCGCCAAAGCTGGTGCCCGTGAGTGCGCCGAGGCGATATTCGCGGGCGTCGCCTTCTTCGGCAATGCCCATCTGCGCGTCGAAGCGAACACCTTCGAAGCGGTCCTTGAGGATGACGTTCACGGTGCCGGCGATGGCGTCGGCGCCGTAGATCGGCGCGCCGCCGACCGCGATCGTCTCAAGCCGGTCGACCATCAGCGTGGGAATGGTGTTGAGATCGACCTGCGAGCCGGCCGCGACCGGGCCGAAGATCGACGCGGTGTTCGAGCTGACATAGCGGCGGCTGTTGAGCAGCGTCAGCGTGCGCTGCGAACCCAGGCCGAAGAAGTTGATGAAGGTCTGGCCCGAACCGAAGCTGCCGCCCTGGCCGCCGACGGGGTTGTTCGCCGGGGGGCCGAATGCGGGAAGATCCTCGAGTGCTTCGCCGACGCTGGTCTGGCCGCGTTCCTCGATCTGCTGCGAATCGACGACGATCGCAGGCTCGATCGTGTCGCGATTGGCGCGGCGGATGCGCGAACCGGTCACCACGATCGGCGCGCTGACCTGTTCCTCGGTCACGACGCCATCGGTGTCGCCGGCCTGCGCGAAGGCGGGAACCGACAGGGCTGCGGCGCTGCCGGCGCCGATCAGGGCAACCGCACGCAGGGCCGAGCTGGCGGCAAGCAGGCGCTTGTTACGAAAAGAGGCTTTCATGGAATCCATTCCCTTTGCTGGTCGCCCGTCCGATCCGCACGTCACGCGGTGGCGACGGCGCGATGCCGAACGGAACCGCTGTGGTTCGATCGCACCGGACGGGCAAAACTTTCAGGGCGGCGCCACTCTCAAACTCGCCGGGGTTATGCAAAACCTATTGGTATCTTCGGAAACCTTTCGCGAAAATCTGTGACATTTCTGATACAGTTGGGCGGTCTTGCCGTGGGAGACAGTGCGAAAGCGGAAAAAGTTTCACAATAATTTAAAGAGGGCTGTCGTTGCTGCGCCGGGCCGCTTCGAACGGGGCGAGTCGGACGCGATAGGGTTCGGCGACGCCGATGCCGCGGCGGTTGATCGGTGCGCGCACCTGCATCGCGCTGGCGGTGATGACGCTGCGCTTCGTTTCGTGCGGGGCAAAGCACGCAGCCTCCCGCGTGAGCCCGCAATGATCGAGGATACGGCCGATCTCGGTCGCGGGATCGGCGACCAGCGTTTCGTATGCAATGGTCAGCATCCTGTCGCCCAGAACGTCTTGCCAGTGATCGTGGAGCGCATCCTCGCACGCCATGTGCGCCGCGATATCGGCCTGGTTCCAGCTCCACGCGACGCCCTCGACAAACCATGTGCGATAGGCCGACCACGCATTGTCGAGCGGATCGCGCCGCACCCAAACGACCGGCGCATCGGGCAATACCATCGCCACGAGCCCGAGATGGCGGGAGGTCGACAGAGTCTTGTCGATAACGCGCCCGTCCCGCGTCACGCTTTCGTTCAGGAGATGATCGTAATGCGCGACAAGATCGTCGACCCGGCCGCCATCGCGTTCCCAGTGGGCGAAGGCGCCGTACGACTTGCCCCCGATCCGTTGCTCAAGCAGGCGAAGCAGCCCGAGTTCGCCCCCGCCGGCGACCGCGGAATGGGCGGCGAGGATCTGCTCCACCAGTGTCGACCCGGACCGCGGCAGGCCCGTCACGAACACGGGGTCGCGCACCGGTTTGCGCCGATCCGCCCCGCGCGTGTCGCGGAGCCCCTCGGCCCAGCCATCCACCGCCGCGCGGGCATCGGCGCGATCGGCCTCCCGGTCGAACGGGCGCAGCGGTGCCATATGGGCCGCACCCTTTTCGAAGGCATCGAATGTGCGCCCATGCTCGCCCGCAAGATGGCGCATGTGGCCGAGCGCATAGTGCCATGCCGAGCGTTCGGCCGGCGGCGCCTGGGCGAGCGCGGCGGACGCATCCTCCATCGCCCGATGGTCGGCATCGTCGGCGGCGCCCGTCATCGCGAGGCCGAGCCAGCATTGTCCCGATGCCGGCTGCATCCTTGCCGCACGGCGGAAATGGTCGGCGGCCTCCTCCGCTTCGCCGAGATTGGTGGCGATCGATCCCATTAGAAATTGCAGCGAGGCGGAGGCGTCCTGCGCATTGCCGGCGCCTTCGGTCAGAAGCCGCCGCGCGTCCTCCGGCAATCCGGACCGGGCGACGAATGCGGCCCGCTCGATCCGCAGCGCGCGCGTATGGCCGCCGTTCTCCTCCAGCAGGCGCATCGCATCCCGCGCGGCGGTTTTCTCGCCATTGCGCAACAAGGCCTGCGCGATGGCGCGCCAGGAATTGCCCATCGGGGCCTTCGCCGCGATCAGGCCCTTCGCCGCGTGGTTGATCGCGAGGATATCCTGCCGCGCGAGACCGTCCTTCAATCCGGCCACCAGCGTCGCGGGGTCCGGCGGCGTATCGACGGGTGGGGCGCGATACACGCGCATGAACGGGTCGAGCCAGCGGCGATAGGGAGCCGCCGCGCCGATACCCTTGCGATTGACGGGTTCGCGCACCTGCAGGGCGCTGGCCGTGCTGACCGCGCCGGCGCGGCGGTGAAAGTTCATCTGGCCGGGCTCAAACTCCAGCCCGCAAAAGCTGGTGATCCGGCGCGTCCATTCCTCCGGATGTTCGACAAGATCGGCATACGGCACGGTCAGCATCCGGTCGCCGAGAACATCGGCCCAGTGGGCGTGCATGCGATCCTCCACCATCATGTGGTGCGCGATATCGGCAAGCGACCATCCGGATAGCACATTGTTCGAAAACCACGCGCGATAGATGGACCACGCATTGTCGAGCGGATCGCGGCGCAACCAGACAAAAGGCGCATCGGGAAACATCGCCGCGAGCGGGCCGATCGCCCGGCTGGCGTTGAGCGTCTTGTCGACGAAGCGCCCGGTGCCGGAAATGCGTTGACCGGCGAAGCGGAGATAGGTGTCGCGCAGCGCCTCCATCGTGCCGCCACGGGCGCGATAACGGTCGAAATCCGCGGGGGCGAACCCGCCCGTCATCGCCTCCACAGGCACGGTAAGGCCAAGCTCCCGGCCGCCATCGACCAGCGAATGCGCGGCAAGCAATTGTTGAACCAGCGTAGTGCCGCTTCGCGCGAGGCCGGTAACGAAAATCGGCTGCCGCTCCGGCGCGGGGCCGGCGATGGCATGGTCGGCGATATCGGGTGCGTGCCACATCCGGGCGGTCCGCGCGGAATTCTCGTCGTCTCGCGCCGTATAGGCGTATAGCTCGGCCTGAATCCGGGTTGCCGCGTCGAAATGGTCGAAGGCCTTCGCGTGGTCCTGCTCCCGATCGGCGGCGATGGCGAGCGCATGGTGCAGGCCCGCACGGTCGACCGTTTCGATCCGGTTTGCGTCGGGGGCGTCGAGCCGGGCGCGGATGGCGGCCCGGTCCGAAGGGGTGAGCCGGTCGAGCTGCGCCAGCCCGACCCATGACCGACCCGATACGGGCAAGGCGGCCACGGCACGGCGATAATGGCGTTCCGCCTCGTCCCGGCGCCCCAGATTGGCGGCGATGGACCCGCGCAGATACGCATTGGCAACGGGCGAGGGGTGCGTTTCGGGAAGCTGCGCGACAAGGGCAAGCGCGTCGTCCTCACGCCCCGACTGCGCGAGGAGAACGGCTTTCTCATGCACGGCGGCATGGGGCGGTGCGGCCTGATCCTGCCACAAATCGAGTGCGCGCAGGGCAAGATCGAGATCGCCGCAGCGCATGATCGCCTGCGCCGCGAAATTCCATTGCGGCCCGATCGGTGCGCGCTGCTCCACAAGCACGCGCGCCGCGGCGAGCAGCGCCGGGCGGTCGTCGGCGCGATTGGCGGCCTGAAACGCGGCGGCGGCGGTTGTCACATCGGGGGATGGCATCGGGCATGGTCCATGGTGAACAGGAATGATGGGCTGGGGCGCAAGGCCGGGTCAATAAAAAGGGGCAGCCGAAGCCGCCCCTTTCCATTTGTCCGGTGTCCGGCGCTTTGGTGGAAACGCTTATTTCGCGTCGCCTCCGAAACGCATGAACATGGTGAACCGGACCGCACGCGGCGCCTGATAGGCGGTCACGCGGCCATAGTTCGGGTTGCCGTTCGGCGTATAGTCGAGATCGTAATCGCCGAATTCGTTGTAGTCGGATTCCTGCTTCCAGTTGAACACGTTGAAGACCGCGGTCTGGAACTGGATGTTCCGGTTGCTGGCGAATGGCTTGAACGTGACGCTGAGATCGACATTCTTGCTCCATTCGGATTCGAACGCGGAACCGCGGGGGACGAGATAGGACGTCGTGCCACCCGAATTCTCGACCGGGGTGCCGCCGACGCCGTCCTGGGTACAGTAGTAGGATGCCGCACCGTAACCCGCCGCGAAGTTGTTCGAATCGAAGTAGTTACCGATACAGCTGAACTTGCGCGGGCTGGACACGGTCATGTTCGCGCCAAGGTCGAGCCATTCGGTCGGGCTGACATTGCCGTAGAGCTTGAAGGTGTGCTTGCGGCCGTTGGCAAGGGGGCCCGTCGCGCCTTCGAGGAAGCCCGGCTGGTCGAAATCCTGCGTCAGGCCGGCGTCGGTCTGGTTGTTGTCCGACTTCACCGCACCTTCGAAGTTACCGCGAAGGTCCATGTAGGTGTAGTTGAACCGGAAACCGTAGAGACCGTTATACGCCTTCTCCAGTTCGAACTGCACCGCGTCGTAATCGCGTACCGCTTCGGGATAGCCAAGCGATGCCGCATCGAGGGTCACGACATCGCACTGCCCTTCGATGGAGCAGTCGCCGTCGAGGCGCACGGTCACGTCTTCGCCCGGATTGAGCAGCACGTACTGGTGGTAGCCAGTGAATACATCTTCGCAGCCCGCGATACCGTTGTCGGCGCAATAGGAATTGACCGCAGCATCGATCGCGGCGTCCTCCAGCGTCGAGGCCAGGCGGCGACGGGTGTAGTTGATGGACGCGCGCCAATCGCCGATCCGGTGCTCCAGACCGATGATATATTCGTCGGTCCGGCTCGGCTTCAGGGTCTGCGACACCAGCGTGTCGGTCGGCCCGGCGGTGCCATCGCTATAAACGTTGTTACACACTTCGCCTGCATTGGGCGTGCCCTCGGGGCAGACGCCCCCGCCGAAGTTCGCATCGAAGCCGACGATGTCGCCATTTTCGTCGAGCGTATACTGATCGGGAATACCATCGCCGTTCAGATCCTGCGAGGTGCCGTAGAAATCGACCTGCTGATAATAGGTCTCGGCACCGCCGAGGCGGATGTTCGTGTTCGTCGCGATCGGCAGGTAATACTGACCATAGAAAACGTTCAGCTTGGTCGCGCCGTCGCCGAACACGTCGAACGATGCGCCCAGGCGCGGTGCCCAAAGATCGCCCGAATCATAGAATTTCGCGCCGGTGACGCCGTAGTTCTTGAAGCTGTCATTACGGACGCCGAGCTGCAGGTTCACGCGATTGTCGAGCAGCGACCACGAATCCTGAAGATAGAAGGCGCGCTGATCGGTGTTGAACCCGCCTTCGTTGAGGTAGTACCAGCGGATCGCGAGGTTGGACCGCACGTCATAGCGATAGCCCGTACCGTTATAGGTCGTGTTCTCGCCAGCCGACAGCTTTTCAAGATCGAAACCGCCGCGGATGTGGTGCTCGCCAAGGAAGTCGACGTAGATGTCGGCGTCGGCACGGTAGAATTCGCGCTTGCTCTCGTCGTTGTTTCGCCCGGTGCTCGTGCCGCCTACGACACGCGTGCTGCCGATCCGGCTGAGGATATAGGCGTTGTTCGGGCTGGCGACCTGCGTCGTATTGTCATTGTACTGACCATAGGAGCCGGAAATCGACAGCCAGTCGGTAAATTGACCAGAGTAGGTACCGATGAAGTTGTCGCCGCCGAATTCCTGCCTCAGGCCGCCCTGCACTTCGCCATCGACCATGTTTTCGGTGTCAAAGCCGGTGTAGATGATGTCGCGCGTCACCTTGTCGCGGAAATAGGTGCCTTCGAGACGATGGCCGTCGGCGATCACGAAGTCGAGCTTGCCGCCGAAGAACGGGCTGTCGTCGCGGATCGTCGTCGTGCGCGCGCCCGAGAACGACGTGTCGGCATTTTCGCGATAGCGCGCGTTGTAAAGGCCGTAGAAGAACAGGCGATCCTTGATGATCGGACCGGACAGGTAGAAGTTGCCGTCGAGCGACTGGTCGTAATCGCGCGAGTTCAGATTGCCGATGATGTCGCCTTCGGTCTCGGGATCGGAATCCGCATCGACAAAAGTGTTGGGCGTCTGGCTGCGCAGGCCCTGCGGTTCGTACACGACGACCGCGCCGCCGGCGAATTCGTTGGAGCCGGATTTCGTGATCGAAGAGATCACGCCGCCCAGCGCACGGCCGTATTCCGCCTGATAGCCGCCCGTCTTGACGTCGGTGGTACGGTAGAACTCGAACGGAACGATCGAGCTGCCGAGCAGGTTACGGAAATCGGTGACGTTGAGGCCGTTGATGTAATACTGGTTCTCGGCAACGGTCGCGCCGTTGATCGAGGCCAGGTTGCCAAAGCCTTCGTCGCCCGGCGTGGTGCCCGGCGCCAGCAGGATGAGCGAGGTCTGATCGCGGCCTACGGGGACGGTCTGCGCAAGATCTTCGACGTCGAGGGTCACGCCCGTCTGCGTCGCGGCGAAATCGTTCACCTGGATACGGCGACCAACGACGACGATACCTTCGCCGCCCGCGACTTCCTCGCCCAGCGTGCTTTCACCCGCAATGTAGCGATAGGCGGTGTTCTGGCCGGCGACGACGCGCACGCCGGTATCACGCACGACGACGGCACCCTGCGACGTGACGGTGATCGAGTAGGAACCGGTCGGCAGGCCGTTGATCCGGAACGAACCGTCGGCATCGGTGACCGCAGTGTTGTTGAAGCCCTGCTCGTTCGAGGTGAGCGTGACATTGGCGCCCTGCACCGCGTTGCCTGCCTCGTCGACGACGATGCCCGTGATCGAGCCGCGCGTGAAATCCTGCGCATGGGCGGGCGCGGTGGCCACGCCGATCGCCGCGGTTCCGGCGCCGATCAGCGCAATCGCGCGCAGCGCCGAACCGGTGGCAAGCGCCTGCTTGCGGAAAGTCCAAGCTTTCATGTGTTCAGTCCCTCTAATGTCATACATCGGATGCCCCCAAGGAATCCGTACCCCTCGGCTCGCGCCGTTAAAGGAGAGTTCAGAGGCTCCCCCGACCGTCATTTTTTTGCAATTTAATTAAGTCACAAAATCAACGATTACGCACATCATGTTGTTATCGGGCAACAGTATATCCTTTTTTGCCGTCCACGTGCGATCGCGACGGATCCCGAGCATCGGCGTGGAACCGTCGTACAAGGCGGCAAAGGGCGTTTTGCGCGTAAAGTCGCTCGATCATGAGTCGCGGTGCGCCGGGCGAAAGACAAGACGGTCGCGAGGGTCGTTTGCGGATATTTAAATGCGCCACGGGCAGGTATTCGCGTAACATACTAAGCTAAATGGCGAAGCGACGCTTGGCGAAGCGGCGTTTGCGCGATAGGGAAACGCTATGAAACAGCTTTCGTCCCGCCTTGCCGACTTTCTGCCTTATCGCCTGTCCGTCACCTCCAACATGGTCAGCGACAATATTGCGCGCGAATATCGTCGGCGCTTCGGGCTCAGGGTATCCGAATGGCGCGTCATGGCGATTCTGGGCGATGCGGGCGCGTTGACGCAGCGCGATCTAGTCGCCGCGACGTTCATGGACAAGGTCGCAGTCAATCGCGCGTGCAAGGTGTTGTGCGACCGTGCGCTCATCAAACGCAGGCCCAATGCGAACGACGGCCGGTCCCATCTTCTCGAACTGACGGAGGAGGGGACCGAAATCTTCGACGCGGTCATGCCGCTCGCGCTGGAGATGGAGGCGTCGTTGCTCCATGTGCTGTCGGCGAGCGAGCGCGAGACGCTGCTGCGCACGCTGAGCAAGCTGTTCGACCGCGCGCGCGAGATCGGCGCAAAGCGCGATTGACGCGCCGGGTTCCGGACCCGGCGCGTCGTTAAAGCATCGCGTCCGAGATGGAGCAGGCCGCCGGGCCGAGAATGACGATGAACAGCACCGGCAGGATGAACAGGATCAGCGGCACGGTCATGATCGCCGGCAGGCGTGCGGCCTTTTCCTCCGCCCGCATCATCCGTTCGTTACGAAATTCCGCCGAAAGCACGCGCAGCGCGGAGGCGAGCGGCGTGCCGTAGCGCTCGGTCTGGACCATGGTGGTGGTGACGCCGCGGATCGCCTCCAGATCGACGCGATAGGCGAGGTTTTCGAACGCCTGGCGCCGTTCGGACAGGAACGACAATTCGATCGAGGTCAGCGAAAATTCGTCGGCGAGCTCGGGATAGGCGCGCCCGAGTTCGCCCGCCACGCGGCCAAACGCGGAATCGACCGTCAACCCGGCCTCGGCACAGATGACGAGCAGGTCGAGCGCATCGGGAAGCCCCTTGCGGATGGCGTCGGTGCGCTTCGTGATGCTGTTCTTCAGGTAGATGTCGGGCGCCTTGTACCCGATGCCGAGCGCGGCCGCGAAGAGCATGAACCGCTTGAAGCTGCCCCATTCGGGGAATGTGTCGGACCAGTAGACGATGAAGGCGGCAAGCAGGCCGAGAACGACAGGCGCAATCACCCGGAAGGCGATGACGACATAGGCCAGATCCTTGCGCCGGATGCCCGCCTGCATGAGCTTCTGCTCGATCTCGCTGATCTGCGTGTCCTGCAACATGCGCAGTTTGGCGAGGATCCGGCGCACCTTGTCGGTATGGGTCGTGTTGCGCCGCACGCTGCGCCGCCGGTGCGCCATCACGGTCAGCCCGGCCTTCAGTTCGTTGCGCCGGGCATTCAGCGACTTGACCCGTTTCGCCATCGGGTCGCGCACGGTCACTGCGGCATAGATCGCGAGCATCACGGCAAAGGTCGCAACCGCGACCAGCAGCGTGCCGACCGTGATCACGTCGAAGCCGAGAAGGGTGGGGCCGTCGCTCTGGTTCATCATGCCGCGTCCCCCCTCAGATCTCGAAACTGACCATCTTGTACATGATGAACGCGCCGATGCTCATCCACACGGCACCGATGATGCCCGCGACGATGAGCCGGTCGTCGACGAAAAATCCGCCCAGATAGTCGGGGTTCAGAAGATAGACGAGCGTGAAGACGATGAACGGCAGCGAGCCGACGATATAGGCAGAGGCCTTCGATTCCGAACTCATCGCCTTGATCTTCAGCTTCATCTGCGCGCGCTTGCGCAGCACCTCGGCAAGGTTGGACAATGTTTCGGCCAGATTGCCACCCGTCTCGCGCTGAATGGCGAGACTGATGCAGAAAAACTGAAATTCGGGGATGTTGAGCCGGTTCGCGGTCTGCTGCAGCGCATCGTCGAGCGTGCGGCCCACCTTTACGCCGTCGACCACACCGCGAAATTCCGCGCCGACGGGGCCGGGCACTTCATGCGCGACGACACCCATGGTTTCAGTGACCGGCAAACCGGACCGGAGCCCGCGAACGAGCAGTTCGATCGCATCGGGAAAGCGGGTGTTGAACTGATCGAGGCGGCGCTTGATCATGAACCCCACGATCCAGTGGGGCAGCCCCAACCCGATCGCCAGCCCTGCAAACACCGAGAGGAAAACGGCCCCTGTCTTCAACAGGGTCAGCGCCGCGACGATGACGGTCAGCCCGGCCGAAATGTAGAGATATTGGGAGACCGACCATTTGTCGCCCGTCCTCTCCAGTCGAAGCGCGAGCGCATCGAGCCGGGAATCGGCACCGCCCTTTCGGCGGCGCGGCTTGCGCGCGGCGACCGCCTTTTTGAGCTGCGCCTCCACCTTGGCGCTTTCATTGAGCGCGTGGCGAGCGCGGATCTTGTCCAGCCGCCTGGTCTGGCTGCGCGCGCGCATGTTCTCGTAAACGCCGTAATAGCCGAGCAGCAACAGGGCGAGCATCGCACCCGCAATCATCAGCGTCTGCATCAATCCCATGGCTTGTCCCCCGCGCGCCGCATCATGCCTTCTGCTTTGTGCCGAGAAGGGCGCGAAGGTCGAACATGCCCTTCAGCGCGCTCTTTTCCGACTTTCCGCTCACCGGTTCTGCGCCGCCCGACATCGCATAGATGCGGTCCGCGAGATCGACGATCGCGCCGCCTGCCTTGCTGTTGCGGTTGGCCTCGATGAAGGTTTCGCCCTGCTTTGCCGCGTTGACGGCCGCCTTCGCGTCTTCGGCGATGACGATGTCGATCTTGCGTTCGATCGAGGCTTCGAAATCCTTGCGCGTGATCTCGGTCTGGTAAGCGGGCATCTTGTTGCACACGATGAAGGGGGTCACGTGCTGCGCGTTCGAGGTCACCCAGGACAGGATGCGGATCGCATCGCGCGCGGATGCCAGCGTCAGTTCCGTAACGAGAACGAACGCATTCGTTTCGGCCAGAACATGCGGAAAATTGATGAGCATGTTGCGCGGCAGATCGATGACCGTCATGTCGAAGGCCTGACGAAATTCCTCGCTCAACCGGACAAAGGCGCTGCCATCCGTCATCAGCGGCGTGCCGATCGCCGCCTCGGCGGAGAGGACGGAGAGGTTTTCATTGGCACGCACCATCGCGCGTTCGATGAACAGGCCGTCGATCCGGCTCGGGTTGTCCATCGCATCGGTGAGGCCACGACCCGGTTCGAGATCCATGACGAGCGCCCCGGTCCCGAAATGGACGTCGAGATCGAGCAATGCCGTCGGCAGTTTCCGCTCCTCCGAGAAAAACCACGCGAGCGAACTTGCGATCGTGGTGGCGCCGACGCCGCCGCGCGTACCGACGACAGCCGTGCTGACATGGGTGCGTTCCGTTCCGCCGCCGTTCGCCGCCGAATTGCGAGGCGCGTTGAACACGGCGAGCGCGGACACCATCGCCTCGCGCAGCATCTGTTCCGATAGCGGTTTGAGCAGGTAATCCTGAATCCCGCTGGCGATAAGTTCGCGGTAGAGGCGGACATCGTTCACCTGCCCCATCGCGACGACCATCGTGCCCGGCTCGCAAACCTCCGCCAGGGCGTTGATATCGGACAGCGGGTCGGCGCATTCGGACAGGTCGACGAGAAGGATCGTCGGGCTCGCGCTCACCGAAAGCGACTGCACCGCGTTGCGCAGACCGCCCAGATTGATGTTGTCCTCCGAAATGTTGAGATCCGAAATCACCGTGCGCACGATGTCCATCGTGGGCTGGTCGCAGACATAGGCGGCAAAGCTGTCGCGATCTGACTTGTTGCCTGTGGACGCGCTCATTGCTGGTTCCCTCCCTGGCTGGCGGTTTGCGCGCCGATCAGGCCGCGCTGCGAACTGGGCGGCTGTTCGCGATAGCTCTCGATCGGCTTGGCCGCGGTCATGATATCGGTCCCCCCGCCGGCCCGTTGCCCGCGCAGCAGATCTTGCGGATCGGCGATCATCACGGCCATGTTGCCGTTTATCGCGCACCCGAAATTGGGATAGGTCGCGTTATAGGGGTTCGCATCGGAATCGGCGGACCAGTCCGGGCAACCCGGCACCGCGGCGGTAGCGCGGGTCAGCACGACGCGCACGACCCCCGGCGGCAGCGCGCCTTGCGTGACGGGCGCGTTCGCCGACAGCATCATGCCCCGCTGTTCGACCAGTGCCGCGATCTGGGCGATGGCATCGTCGCCGATGGCACCGTCGACCGCGATCCTGTCCCCATAGCCGAAATCCATCGCTTCGAGCCATTCGTCAAGCCGGGCCTGTTCGGACTGGGGCAGGCCATACGCCATCGTTTGCAGGTCGAGGACATGCGTTTGCGCGGTGACCACGGGCTGTTTCACGGAATAGAGCGAGCGATTGTGCGGCACTCCGCCGATACAGCCGGAAAGCCCCGCGACAAGCGCGATGCAGAGCGGGAAGGTCAGGGTGCGCAGGCGTCGGGCCGGGCGGCGGGGCGTGGTCATGGGCATCATGCGTGGGTCACCCTTCAAAACGAAAAGCCGGGGGCGGGATCGCCCGTTTCGGTCGCGTACGGACCGGCGGGCGGCGCCACTGCGCCACCATCGGCGCGCAAGGCCGGGGCCGGCTCGCTGCGCGGCATGGGGCGTTCGCTCCCCGTTACGCCGGCCGACACGCCGTCGGTCTGCATATTGCCGAGAATGCGCTGCAACTCGTCGGGCGCGCGATAGCCGTCGGTGGGCAGGACGATGTCCTTCGCATCGACCGGCTCGACCAGATAGGGCGTGACCACGATGACCAGCTCGGTCTCCCCGCGCCGGAAATCGGTGGAGCGGAACAGGCTTCCGATGATGGGAAGGTCGCCGGCACCCGGCGTTTTTTCCAGTGTCTGCCGCGAATTGTTGGACAGCAGGCCCGCGATCATGAAGCTTTGCCCGGACCCAAGTTCGACCGTCGTTTCCGCCCGCCGCGTGGTGAGCGCGGGAATCTGGAACCCTTCGATGGTGATGGCCCCCTGGGAGGACAGTTCCGACACTTCGGGCCGCACGCGAAGCGAGATGCGTCCGTTGGCGAGCACGGTCGGCGAATAGGACAGGCTGACCCCATATTCGCGATATTGCACGCTCGTCGCGCCCAGACCCTGGCTGATCGGGATGGGATATTCGCCGCCGGCAAGGAAGGTGGCCGTCTCGCCGGAAAGCGCGGTCAGGTTCGGTTGCGACAGCGTGGTGATCAACCCGACCCGTTCCGCCAGGTCGAGGCCCAGATTGACGTCGATGCCGAGCAGCTTGCCCGCCAGGTTGAGCGCGGTCTGCTCGGATTGATTGCCCGGCGAACTGAACCGCGTGCCGTTCACGACAAATTGCCCGGTCGTGGGGTCGAACGGCAGGCTGATCGAACCTTCGGGAAGATTATACATGGCCGATGCGTCGACCCTGGGAAAACGGTCGAAGCTGAAGGCATCGACGATCTCGCAGCCGGCATTGTTGCTGCCGCGCTGAACCCCGAACTGAAACCCGCCGGTCGTGTCCCGGGTGACGAGATTCGACGCCATCTCGCGGACCAGCGAACGGCTGACCTCGGCAAAGCGGACATGCAGGCTGACCTGCAAGGGCGTGGCGGTTTTCAGGCGGCTGATGACGTTGACGCCATCGCCGACGAAGGCCGCGACGAGCCGCTCCGCCTCCGCCGCATCGCCGGGCGACGCGACCGTCCCTGTCAACAGCACCATGTTGTTCATCGTGGCCGTCGCGATCCGCGCCTCGGGCATGGCCAGCCCGAGCATCTGGTCGATGCTGTCGATATTGGAGCCGACCCGCACATTGGCAGACCACACGATATCGTAGGCCGCGTTCGAGGCATAGACGGTGGTTTCGCCGCCCGCCTTGCCAAAGACGTAGAGCTGGTTGCGGGATTTCACTTTCACATCCGCGATCGCGTCATTGGCGATGAAGATATCCGTCATCTGTCCCGCGACATTCACCAGCTGTCCCCGCCCGATGGACAGGACGATCTCGCCCGCCGGCGCGGTCACGCTTTGCGCCCGTGCCATGCCGCCCGTGCCGCCCATACCCGGTCCCGCAGGGGCGAGCGCGGTCGCGGCAAGGGCAACCCCTGCGAACAGGCGTTTCGCGAACGCAGTCTTCGATTGTGTCTGCCTGATCATGATCCCGTTCTTACCTTTTTGCGCGATCATTTGCCGACCGGGACGGCGACGGTATCGGTCCCGCGGCTGATCCGGACGATCGGCCCCTGATAGCCCGACTGCGCGGTCTGCGACCCGCTGGAGGAATTGCGGCTGCGGTCCTCGTCCGCGTCGATCCGGCGGACAGGGGCGCTGCTGCCCGAATTGCTCTGCCGGGGCGGGACGGTGCGGCGTTGAAAGCGGGACACGTCGGCGCCCGTCTGCACGGTGGAGCGGCCGGCCTGCGGGCGGTTCATCGCGGTGCGCAGGATCGCCTCCTCCTGTTCCGGCGTCGCATCGTCGGGCACGATCACCTCGCCCGATGCGATCGCCCGGTCGAGCTCACCCTGATTATCGGCGAGCGAACGCAGCGAGAGCGACAGTTCGCCGATCGTCTGCGCGACCGCGATCTGCTCCGCGATGCGGGGCGTTACCTCCAGCGTGACGGTCCGGAATCCCTGCACCACGGTTTTCCCCTCCACCGTCCGCGTCGTCGTCGACTGATCCGTAGCGAGCACGCGCAGGTTGCGCAGGATCGTTTCCGCGACCTTCAACGGCGGGCCGTCGCCCGTGACCTGCTGCGTCAGCACGAGATCGATCCGATCACCCGGAAAAACGAACCCGCCGACCCCGGTCTTGACCGAGACGGGCACGGTGACCGCGCGCATCCCGGGGCCGAGTGCCGCGGCGAGAAAGCCCCTGTCGCCCGGCATGACCAATGCGCCATGCGTGACAGGTTGCCCGGCGGTCACCGGATAGCGCACGACCGTGCCGAGCAGTTTTTCGAGGTCCGCCTCGCCATCGATGTAATAGGCATCCTGCACCATTTCGGAGGGCCACTGCTTGAATTGGAGGGCGTCCGCGGTGACGATCGTGCCGACGGGCAGGGCGCGTTGCGCGACCAGCACGCGCGGCCCTTCGGGAACCTGTGCGGCCTGCACCTGCGGCGCGGTGCTGCCGGCGAACAGGCTGCGCGCCATCAGCGCGGTCCCCACCGCCACCACCAGTGCCACCGCCAGCAATATCAGCTTTTTCCTGTCCATGGCCCATCAGCCCTCATTTATGCGCAAGGTCCGGCGAATCCCGTCCGCGCCTGTTTGTCGAAGTGAAATTCGCCCCAAATGGTTAAGATCAGGTCAAGAGCCGAGCGTCGCACTGCCGAGCTCGCTCAACCCCGCGCCGTAGCGGACCGCGATCACCGCCATCATCGCGGCGGCCACCGAAATGGCGTAGGGCACCTGCATGCGGTCGGTTTTCGTGCCATTGCGCCGTGCCCGCCGGTGACGTCGCCACACGGCAAGCGTCAGCACCCCGTTGGCAAGCGCGGTGAAAACGATGAGCGCGAGATACCAGCGCGGCTCCATGCAAAGCGCGATCGCGGCGAGCAGCTTGACATCGCCGCCGCCCACCTGACCCAGCCGGAACAGCACCGCCCCCACCAGGAACGCGGCCACCGCCATGATCAGTTGAATCGCCACCCCCGGCCAAAGCGATAGCCCGCTCCCGATCCAGAACAGCGGCGCCATGACCACGATCGCAAGGCAGAGCGTGTTCTTGATCTTGCGATAGCGGTAATCGGTAAAAGCGGCATAGAGCACCGCGATTGCCAAGGCGGCGACCGCCGCGTAAGTGAGCAGCCCATCGTCCATGTTCCAAACCCCGTCTTAACCATTACGAGGCCCGGTTTAGGCGGCATGGCTTACCAAATAGTAACCAAGCCCGAAAAGATGGCCTGAGCCAGATGACGTCCTCCCCCGACCCGGTCCGCCGACAAATTCCGGCCCACGCGCACGAAGCGCGATGGTCCGCACCCGACGGGTTTCGCTTGCGCCGGATCGACTTCGATCACGGGTCCGGCGTCGCCGCGCCGCGCGGGTCGTTGCTGTTCCTGCCGGGGCGGGGCGATTCGTATGAAAAATATCTCGAAACGCTGGCCCGCTGGCATCAGGCGGGGTGGCGCGTGACGGCGGTGGACTGGCGCGGGCAGGCGGGGTCGGGACGGCTGGGCGATGACCGCGTGACGGGCCATGTCGATCATTTCGGCCTGTGGGTCGACGATCTCGCCGATTTTTGGACGCAATGGATGGAGCAGGGTGTCGGGCCGCGGGTCGTGGTCGGCCATTCCATGGGCGGGCATCTCGCCCTGCGCGCGATGGCGGAGGGGCGGATCGCGCCCGATGTGGCGGTGCTTGTCGCGCCGATGCTGGGCCTTGCGGGGAAACAGATGCCCGCGGTGATCACCGATGCGGCGGCGCGGGCGATGCGATGGATCCGGGGCGCGACGACGCCGGCCTGGCGGTGGAGCGAGAAGCCCGGCGAATTGCCGCAGGACCGGATCGACCTGCTCACTCACGACGAAAGCCGCTATGCCGACGAGGTGTGGTGGCGCAGCGAGCGCCCGGAGCTCGCCATGGGGCCGGGGAGCTGGGGCTGGGTCGCGGGTGCGATAGGCTCCATGCGCTGGCTCGCGCGGGAGACGGTGTTGCGACGGGTCGCGGCGCCGGTCATGTTCGTCGCGACAGGCGCGGACCGGCTGGTGTCGGCGGATGCGATCCGGCGGGCCAATCGCCTGATTCCCGATTCGCGGCTGGTCGAGTTCGGGCCGGATTGCGCGCATGAAATCCTTCGCGAGACCGATGCGATCCGCGATCGGGCGCTTCTCGCGATCGACGATTTCCTGGACGAGGCGGCACCCCCCGCATCATGACGGAACGGTTCGACATCGTCATTGCCGGCGCGGGTATGGCCGGGGCGTCGCTCGCCGCGCGGCTCGCGCCGCATCGCAGCGTGACCATGATCGAGGCCGAGGACGAGCCGGGCTATCACGCGACGGGGCGTTCGGCGGCGTTCTGGGCCGAAAGCTATGGCGGGCCGGGCATCACGCCGCTCACCATCGCGTCGGGACCGTATCTGCGGCGGCACGGGTTCCTCACCCCGCGCGGCGCGCTGACGCTGGCGCGGGAAGGGGACCGGGGCCGCATCGCCGCGTTCGTTTCGCGTTTCGCCGCACTCGGTGTCGATGTCGCGATGCTCAACCGCGAGGAGATCGAGGCCCGCGTGCCCGGCATTCGCGAGGGCTGGACAACCGCATCGTGGGAACCGGATTGCTGCGACATCGACGTGGCCGCGCTGCACGCGCATTTCCTCGCGCTGGCGCGGCGGGGCGGGGCGGGCCTGCGCAACCGGGCGCGGCTTTCCTCCGCCCGGCGGGAGCGAGGGGAATGGCAGCTCGTCTTGGCGGATGGCGCGACGATGCGGGCCAGTGTGCTGGTCAATGCGGCCGGCGCTTGGGCCGACGGGATCGCGCGGATCGCGGGGGCGAAGCCGCTGGGCATCGCGCCGCTGCGCCGCACGGTCGCGCAGGTGCGGACCGATCCGCCCGCGCCGGCGACGCTCCCGCTCGTGCTCGACATTGACGAACGGTTCTATTTCAAGCCGGAAAGCGGGCGCATCTGGCTATCGCCGCATGACGAAACGCCCTCCGCGCCTTGCGATGCCGCGCCCGAAGAGATTGACGTCGCGACCGCCATCGCGCGGCTGGAGCAGGTGGTCGACTGGCGCGCCGAACATGTCGAGCGGCGCTGGGCCGGGCTGCGCAGCTTCGCGCCCGATCGCCTGCCGGTCTATGGCTGGGATCCTGTGGCAGAGGGGTTTTTCTGGTGCGCGGGGCAGGGCGGTTTCGGGATCCAGACCGCGCCCGCCGGGTCGGCGCTGGCTGCGGCGCTGCTGCTCGGCCAAGGGGGTGACGAACCGCTCGACCCTGCGCCCTACGATCCCGCGCGCTTCGCCTGACGCTTGGCGCCTAGCGCCCGGCGATCGCGTCCGCCGCATCGCTGGCGAGCGTGTCGGCGCGTTCGTTCTCCGGATGGCCGGCGTGCCCCTTGACCCAGTGCCATTCGATGGTGTGCGGGCGCGCCGCGTCGAGCAATTCGCGCCACAAATCCTCGTTCAGCACGGGTTTCTTCGCCGCGGTCTTCCACCCCTTTTTCTGCCAGCCGAAGACCCATTTCGTGATCCCGTCGATCAGATATTTGCTATCGGTATAAAGATCGACGCGGCACGAGCGTTTGAGCGCGGACAGCGCGCGGATCGCGGCGGTCATCTCCATGCGATTGTTGGTGGTGTCGGCCTCGCCGCCCGACATTTCCTTTTCCACCTCGCCCTTGCGCAGGATCGCGCCCCAGCCGCCGGGGCCGGGATTGCCCTTGCACGCGCCATCGGTGAAGATTTCGACGTCGCTCATGCCGCGAACGCCGCGTCGCCGTGGCGGGCATAGAATTGCAGGCGATTGAGAAAGGCGACCGGATCCTTCTTCGTCACCAGCGCATCGGCGGGCGTATGGAGCCAGTCATAGGCCCGCGTGAGCAGGAAACGCAGCGCCGCCCCCTGCGCCAGAAGCGGAAGCGCCGAACGCTCCTCGTCGCCGAGCGCGCGCACCGTTTCGTACCCGGCGAGCAGGGCCGCACCCAGCTCTGCGTCGAATTCGCGCCCGTCGGGGGAAAAACACCACGCCGCATGGGTCACGGCAAGGTCGTAGGCCATCGCCCCGTTGCACGCGAAATAGAAATCGATCAGCCCCGCCACCGCATCCCCGGTGAGCAGCACGTTATCGGGAAAAAGATCGGCATGGATCACCGATTGCGGCAGGTCGCCGGGCCAGCGGTCCGCAATATCGCGCGCAAGTTCGGGCACGGCGGCAAGGGCGGGGTCGATCTCGTCCCATCGTCCCTCGCACTCGGCCGTGAAATGCAGCCACGCGGCGGGGCCCATCCCGTTGTCCCGGCGCATGGCGAAATCGCGCGCGGCAAGATGCACGCCGGCGAGTGCGACGCCGACCGAACGGGCCTGCGCCGGGGTCGGATTGTCGGCGGACACGCCGGGAAGGAATTCGATCAGCGCGACGGCCTTTTCGACGATGGAGCCGTCGCGCATCCGGGCCGGGAACATGCGGAACGACGCGCCCCCGGTATCGTGGATGGTGCGCGGCACCGGACAGCCCGCCGCCGCGAGATGGTCGAGCAGGCCAAGAAAGAACGGCAGGTCGGAGGCCTCGGTCCGCTCTTCATACATGGTGAGGATGAAACGGCGATTGCCCGCCCCGTCGCGTCCGCCATCCGTTTCGATCAGCCAGTTGCTGTTCGAAACGCCCTCGGCAATGCCCTTGGCGGAAATCAGCGTGCCGACCCCGAACGCGCGGATCAGCGCGTCCATGTCCTCCGCCCCGATGCGGGTATAGACCGCCATGGTTTCAGTCCGCGAGCTGTCGCGGCAGCTTGAACGTGATGCGTTCCTCCGCCGTGGTGACGACGTCCTCTTCCACCTCGCGCAAGGCGTTGAGCCGGTCGATGACCTCGCGCACGAGCACTTCGGGCGCGCTCGCCCCGGCGGTAAGGCCGACGGTGCCCACTCCATCGAGCCAGGCCGGGTCGATATCGGCGCCGCGCTGAATCAGGCGGGCATCGGTGCCCATGCGTTCGGCGACCTCGGCAAGGCGGACCGAATTCGACGAATTGGTCGCGCCGATGACGAGCATCAGGTCCACCTTGGCCGCGATCGCCTTCACCGCCGCCTGCCGGTTGGAGGTGGCATAGCAGATATCCTCGGCCTTGGGCCCGACGATCTGCGGGAAACGGGCGCGCAATGCCTCCACGATGGCGTTGGTGTCGTCAACCGACAATGTCGTCTGCGTGAGGAAGGCCAGGGGCGCGTCGTCGTCGAAGGACAGCGACGCCACGTCCTCCACCGTTTCGACGAGAGTCATGCAGCCGTCGGGCACCTGCCCGAACGTGCCGATCACCTCGGGATGGCCGCGGTGGCCGATGAACAGGATGTGGCGCCCTGCCTCCACCTGCCGTTCGGCCTGCCGATGCACCTTGCTGACGAGGGGGCAGGTCGCGTCGAGATAGTCGAGGCCGCGATCCTCGGCATTGGCGGGCACGGCCTTGGGTACGCCATGCGCGGAAAAGACGACCGGCACGCCATCGGGCACCTCGTCCAGCTCCTCCACGAACACCGCGCCTTTTTCGCGCAGCGTGTCGACGACGAAGGCATTGTGGACGATCTCGTGGCGGACATAGACCGGCGCGCCATAGCGGGCGAGCGCGCGTTCGACGATTTCGATGGCGCGGTCCACCCCGGCGCAAAACCCGCGCGGCGCCGCGATGAGCACCTTGAGCGGGAGGCGGGTATCGGCGGTGCGCGCGGGCGCAAGGGTGCTGGGCTGGGTCATTATGCCCCTGCATAGCGCCGCGCGCCCCGTTTCGTAAAGCGAGCAGCGCGCGCGTTATTCTTCACCCTTGCAAAGCCGCGCCATGGACGCCCGCCGCGAAACGCCGCGCGCCCGTAAATCGGCGGTAAACGATTCCGCGCGCAGGAGCGATGCGCCGTCTCGATTGCCCTTGCCCCGCATGACCGTTAAGGGCGACGGGGAAACATCCGGCGCGGGCATCGGGGGCGTGTCGCTCCGCACGCGCGGGAACAGGCGTTCGCGCATGAACAGATAAGGGTTTTGCCGCATGAAATACCGTAACCGCATCGCCCGCATCGCCGCGACGCTGGGCACAGCCGCCCTTCTCGCGGGGTGCAGCACCGAGGGCGAGCTGGTCGTGGATCAGGGCGTGGGTGTGAATGCGGTCCGTTCGCGCTGTCCCGCCGTGGGCATTCCCGATTACACGGGCGACATCACCACGTTCCGCGATGCGCAGGCGATGACCGCGGCCTCGCTCGACGTGACGGCGGCGATGACGAACCTGCGCGTGACCTGCGACGACAGCGGCGCGCGGATCTATTCCGAGGTCGCCTTCGACGTGTATGCCCGGCGCAGCGACACCGCGCAGGCGCGACAGGTCACGCTCCCCTATTTCGTGACCGTCGTGCGCGGCGGGACCGCGGTGCTGACGAAGCGGGTCGGCGAGGTGACGATCGATTTCGCCGCCGGACAGGACCGGGCGCAGGCCAGCGCGCGGGCCGGTGCCTTCGTCGACGGCGCCGCCGCCACCCTTCCCGAGGATGTGCGCGACCGCATCACCCGGCGGCGCAAGGCCGGCGACGAGGATGCCGCACTCGATCCGCTCGCCGATCCGGAGGTGAAGGCTGCCGTCGCGCGTGCCACCTTCGAAATGCTGGTCGGGTTTCAGCTTACGCCGCAGCAGCTCGCCTATAACGCGACCCGGTAAAGCGGGCGCCGGGCTGGCGGTAACGCGATTTCGCGCATCACCGGCTTCCCCCCGCGCGGATAAGACGCTAACCGCGCGGGCATGACACCGAACGATACCCATACCGCCACGCTGCACGCCGTCATGTCCGATGCGGTGGATGCCGTGCTCGACCGATTGGTGGAGGCGGGCACGCTGCCGGCTGGCCTGTCCCGCGCGAATGTCGCGGTGGAACCCCCGCGCGATCCCTCCCACGGCGATCTGGCGACCAATGCGGCGATGGTTCTGGCCAAGCCGGCCAAGACCAATCCGCGCGCCCTTGCCGAGGGAATCGTCGCCGAGCTGACCGCGCATCCCGCCGTCGAGGAGGCCAGCATCGCCGGGCCGGGCTTCATCAACATGCGGCTTGGAAATGACGCCTGGCTCGACGAATTGCGGGCGATCGCGGCATTGGGCGACGATTACGGCCGGTCCGACATGGGCGCCGGACAGACGGTGAACATCGAATATGTCTCCGCCAATCCGACCGGGCCGATGCATATGGGCCATTGCCGGGGCGCGGTGGTCGGCGATGCGCTGGCCGCGCTGCTCGAATTTGCAGGCTTTGCCGTCATCCGCGAATATTACGTCAACGACGCGGGTGGACAGGTCGATGTCCTCGCGAAGAGCGTGCACCTGCGCTACCGCGAGGCGCTGGGCGAAAAGATCGGCGCCATTCCCGAGGGGCTGTATCCGGGCGATTACCTCGTCCCGGTGGGCGAGGCGCTTGCCCGCGAGCATGGGGATGCCTTCGTCGGCGCGGACGAATCGGAATGGCTGCCGCTGTTTCGGAAAGAGGCGGTCGCGGCCATGCTCACCATGATTCGCGAGGATCTGGCGCTGCTCGGCATTCATCACGACCTGTTTTCGTCCGAGGCCGAGTTGCAGGCCGCCGGAAAGCCCGAAGAAGCAGAGAAATTCCTGCGCGAAAGAGGTCTCGTCTACGACGGCGTATTGGAAGCGCCCAAGGGCAAGTTGCCCGACGATTGGGAGCCTGTCGAACTGCCGCTGTTCCGCTCCACCCAGTTCGGCGACGATCAGGACCGCCCGATCAAAAAGTCGAACGGCGCGTGGACCTATTTCGGTGCCGACCTCGCCTATCATTTTCAGAAGTCGGAAGGCGTCGACGCGCTGATCGACATATGGGGCGCGGACCATGCCGGCACGGTAAAGCGGATCAAGGCCGCGGTCGCCGCGCTGACCGGCGCGGAGGACGGCACGCCGAAACCTTTCGACGTGAAGCTGGTGCAGATGGTGCAGCTCCTGCGCAATGGCGAGCCGGTGAAAATGTCCAAGCGTTCGGGCAATTTCGTCACGCTCGCCGAAGTGGCGAAGGAAGTGGGCAAGGACGTGGTGCGCTTCACCATGCTCACCCGCAAGCCCGAGGCGCAGATGGATTTCGACTTTGCCAAGGTCGTCGAGGCATCCAAGGACAATCCGGTCTTCTACGTGCAATATGCCCATGCGCGCATCTGTTCGACGCTGCGCAAGGGGGCGGAGGCCGGCATGGCACCGTCGGATGCGCATCTCGACCTGCTGGGCGAGGAGGAGCAGGCGCTCATCAAGCAGGCTGCGCAGTTTCCCCGCATGGTGGAGGCAGCGGGCCGGGCGCGCGAACCGCACCGCATCGCGTTTTTCCTCGCCGAGCTGGCGGGATCGCTGCACGCCTACTGGAACCTCGGCAATGACCGGATGGACAAGCGGTTCATCGTCGCCGACAATGCCGACCTTACGGGCGCGCGGCTGTATCTTGCCGAACGCATCGCGCAGGTGATCCGCAACGGGCTCGCCATTCTGGGCGTCGAGGCGGCAGAGGAACTCTAAGCGACGGGGGCGGCCATGGCGGCGAAGGACCGGGCGGATGACGGGCGGCTGGCATTGGGTGAGCCGGACACGCATCTGCCGTGGCTGGAACCCGCCGGAGAGGACCGGGACGAGGGTGTGGACTGGCCCCGTGTGCGGACCTTCGCGGGGGTGCTGGCCGCGGTGCTTCTCGTGCTCGCGCTCGTCTTCTGGTTCGCGTCGGACCGCATGGCGACCCCGCCGCAAGCCGACGGTTCGATCATCGCGGCGCCCGATACGCCGTACAAGATCCGCCCCGACGATCCGGGCGGACTGCGCTTTCGCGGGACGGGCGACACCGCCTATCTCGTCGGCGAAGGGGTCGAGCAGCGCGGCACGCTGGCGCGCAGGGACGCGGCACCGGCCGAGGGCGACACATCGGCACCCGCCGGCGTCCCGGTGCAGATCGGCGCCTTTTCGAGCGAGGACGACGCGCAGGCAGGGTGGCAGCGCTTGATCGCGCGTTACGAACCGCTGCGCGCGCATGGCCACCGGGTCGTCGAAGGGCGGGCCGACATCGGCACCGTCTACAGGCTTCAGGCGCTGGCCCCTGCGCGCGGGCCGGCCCATGCGCTGTGCCGCGATCTGCGCCGCAACGGGATCGAGTGCCAGGTGAAATAGGGTGCGTGCGGTCCGGTTTTCCCCGGTGGCCGCATGTCCGACCTTGCGAAAGCGCGGCGATTGCGCGATTTCGGTCGGATGACGCCTGCAATCTTTGCCCTTTCCGGCCTCGCGCTCACCGATGACGAGCGCGATTTCCTGCGCGAGGCGGACCCCGCCGGCTATATTCTGTTCGGGCGCAATTGCGAAAGCCCGGCGCAGATGCGCGCCTTGACCGACGCGCTGCGCAGCCTGCACGGGCGCGACGATCTCTTCATCACCATCGATCAGGAAGGTGGACGCGTCGCGCGGATGAAGCCGCCGGTCTGGCCGGCCTATCCCGCGGGGGCCGTGTTCGACAGGCTTTACGACATTGCGCCGATGTCCGCGATGGAGGCGGCGCGCGCAAACGCGCTGGCCATCGGGCTAGACCTCGCCGAGGCGGGGGTTTCCTGCGATGCGCTCCCGCTTCTCGACGTCGGTACGCACGACACCCACGATGTCATTGGCGACCGCATGCTGGGCCGCGATCCGGCGCGCGTTGCCTCGCTTGGCCGCGCGGTGCTCGACGGATTGCTCGATGCCGGCGTGCAGGGCATCGTGAAGCACATTCCCGGCCACGGGCGCGCCACCGCCGACAGTCACAAGCAATTGCCCACCGTGACCGTGGACGATGGCGCGCTGGAACGCGATATTCATCCGTTTCGCGCGCTTCGCAACGCGGCGGTCGGCATGACGGCGCATATCGTGTTTACCGCATGGGACGCGGATCGCCCCGCGACGCAATCGCCGACCGTGATCGAGACTATAATCCGGCGGCGCATCGGTTTCGACGGGCTGCTGCTGTCCGACGATATTGATATGGAGGCGCTTTCGGGCAGCATCCCCGAACGATCCGCCGCCGCGATTGCCGCCGGGTGCGATGTCGTGCTCAATTGCTGGGCCCGGATGGACGACATGGCGGGCATTGCCGAAGCCTTGCCGCCGATGACCGAGCGGGCGCGCGAACGGCTGGCCGCGGCGATGGCGCCGACCCGCGTCGCGGCGCCGTTCGACCGCGCGGACGCGCGCGCCGCCGCGATCGCGAAACGCGATGCATTGCTGCGCGCGGCCGGCATGGCGGCGTGAACGACACCCCGTCCCCGGCGCCGCTGTTCAGCGAGGCGGGGTGGGACGCGCAGGCGCCCGCCGATGCGGAGGACGCCGCGCGGCTTTATATCGAGCTCGACAACTGGGAGGGACCGCTCGACCTGCTGCTCGATCTCGCGCGGCGGCAGAAGGTCGATCTGCGCACGATCTCGATCCTGGAACTGACCGATCAATATCTGGAATATATCGACACGGCGGGCGCGCTGAAACTCGAACTGGCGGCGGATTATCTCGTGATGGCGGCGTGGCTGGCCTATCTCAAATCCGCGCTGCTGCTGCCCAAGGCGGAGCAGGAGGATCCGAGTCCCGAGGAGCTGGCCCTGCGGCTCCAGTTGCGGTTGCAGCGGCTCGCGGCGATGCGGGAGGCGGCGGCGCGGCTCATGGCGCGCGACCGGCTGGGGCGCGATAATTTCCTGCGCGGCGCGCCCGAAGGGCTGCGCGTGATGAAGCGCAAGGCCTGGCAATGCGAATGGTTCGACATCGTCCACGCCTACGGGCAGGTGAAGGCCCGCACCGCGCCCGTCGTCCACATGGTGAAGGACCGCGCGGTCATGACACTGGAAAGCGCGCTGTCGCGGGTGTCGGCCATGCTGGGCGTGGCGATCGACTGGATGGAACTGCGCCAATTCCTGCCCCCGCATGCCGACCCGCAATTGCGCCGCTCCGCTTTGGCGAGCAGCTTTGCCGCCGCGCTCGAACTTGCAAAACAAGGCAAGGCCGACCTGCGTCAGGATACGGCGTTCGGCCCCCTCAGCCTGCGCAGCGCCGAACGGTAGCCGTGGCGCGGCCCGATCTCGTGCGCGGGGTGGAGGCGGTGCTGTTCGCCGCAACAGAACCGATGAGCGTGCAGGACATAGCCGAGCATCTGGGCGGCGAGGATGTCACGCCCGCGCTGCGCGAATTGGAGGCGCATTACGAAGGGCGCGGGATCGAGCTGGTCCGGCGCGGGCAGCACTGGCATTTTCAGACCGCCGCCGATCTCGCCTCGCTGCTGCGTCGCGAGCGCGAGGAGGTACGCCGCCTGTCGCGCGCGGCGACCGAATGCCTCGCCATCATCGCCTATCACGAACCGGTCAGCCGGGCGGAAATCAGATCGATCCGCGGCGTGCAGACGGCGAAGGGCACGCTCGATGTCTTGATGGAGGCGGGCTGGATCCGGGCGGCCGGGCGGCGCGAGGTGCCGGGCCGACCGGTGATCTACGCAACGACGCCCGCGTTCCTCACCCATTTCGGCCTCCAGAGCCGCCGCGACCTGCCGGGCCTCGCCGAATTGCGCGCCGCGGGCCTGCTCGACCCGGTGGAGGAGGCGATGGAGCGGGCGATGGGGGAACGCGCGATGGGGGAACGCGAAGCGGGCGACGGTGACGACGCCGGTGATGGGGGCAATATCGGGCGAACCGATCCGAATGCCCGCACGGCAGCACTGGATAATGACGGCGAAAGCGCCTAGATCACAGCCATGAAACCCGTTGTGGAGAATGCATCGTGAATGTCGGTCCCTGGCAATTGCTGATCGTCGCTGTCCTGATCCTCGTCCTGTTCGGGCGGGGACGCATATCCGAAATGATGGGTGATTTCGGCAAGGGCATCAAAAGCTTCAAGCAAGGCATGAACGAGGAAGAGCGCAAGGACGCCGCCCGGATCGAGCAGCGCAGCGAGGCCGCGCCCACCCCCGCGCCGCCGGTAACGCCGGCGCCGACCGCGACGCCCGCCCCCGCACCGGGCAGATCGGCGCCGGTTTCCGCACCCGCCGATCCGAACGCGTCCGAACCCAAGGCGTGATCCGGCGAGGCGACGGCTGATCAGCCCATGTTCGATATCGGTGCTTTTGAACTGCTGATCATCATCGGCGCGGCGGTGTTTGTCATCGGGCCGAAGGACATGCCGCTCGCCATGCGGACCGCGGGCCGCTGGATCGGGAAGCTGCGCAAGGTGACCGGCCATTTCCGCGCCGGGATCGATGCGATGGTCCGCGACGCGGAATTGTCCGACATGGAGGATGAGTGGAAGCGGCGGAATGCCGAGATCATGGCCCGCCACCCCGAAGCCGCGCGTGATCCGGGGTCCGAAACGCCGCCTCCTGCGCCCCTGGGCTTGAGCGGCACCGCCGCGGCGGACGACGACGCCGGCCCGCAGATGGAGCCGCTCAACCCGCCCGCGCCCCCGCCACCACCGGCAAGCACCGCATCGGATGATCCGAACGCGCGCGAAACGCGGGGCTGAACCCATGGTCTATCGCATTCCCGACATCGACGAGAGCGAGCAGCCGCTGCTCGACCATCTCATCGAATTGCGCAACCGGCTGATCCGGTGCCTGCTGGCGCTCGGCATCGCCTTTGCGATTTGCCTGCCCTTTGCCGACACGATCTTCGGCTGGCTCGTCCGCCCGTTGACGCAGGCGTTCCCGGCGGGCGAGGGGCGGCTCATCTATACGCAGCTTTACGAGGCGTTCTTCGTCGAATTGAAGGTGGCGTTGTTTGCGGCGTTCTGCCTGTCGTTCCCGATCATCGCGAATCAGCTCTGGGCCTTTGTCGCGCCGGGGCTTTACGCGCGGGAAAAGCGGGCGTTCCTGCCGTTCCTCTTCGCGACGCCGATCCTGTTCGCGGCGGGGGCGTCGCTTGCCTATTTCGTGGTGATGCCGACCGCGTTTCGCTGGTTCATCGGCTTTTCGGGCGAAACCGGCGGGATGCAGATGGAAGCATTGCCCGGCACCGGGGATTATCTGTCGCTGGTGATGCAGTTCATCCTGGCGTTCGGGATCTGTTTCCTGTTGCCGGTGTTGCTGCTCCTGCTGAACCGGGCGGGGCTGGTGACGCGGGCGCAGCTGGTGAAGGCGCGGCGCTATGTCATCGTCGGGATCGTGACGCTGGCGGCGATCGTAACGCCGCCCGACCCGGGCTCTCAGCTTGTGCTGGCCCTGCCGCTCTATCTCCTGTTCGAATGCTCGATGCTGATCATGCGGTGGAGCGAGCGCAAGCGCGTACGCGAGGCCGAAACCCCCGCCGCCGCCGAGGTGGAAAAGGAAGCCTGAACCGGACGGGCCGCGCCACGCGCGCAGGGATCACGCACGGGGGTCAGTCGCGATCGGCGGTATAGACCCGCTGTCCCGCGATCCATGTTTCCACGACCGTCATCGCGCGCAAACGTTCGGGCGAGACGGTCATCGGGTTGTCATTCAGCAGGATGAAATCGGCCCACTCGCCAGTGTCCAGCGTGCCGAAGCGCCCCTCGGCCCGCCCGGCCCACGCCGCCGTCGCGGTATAGGCGGCAAGCGCCTGCGCCGGCATGATCGTTTCGTCGGGATACCATCCGCCCGCCGGCTGCCCATCGGCATCGGTGCGCGACATCGCGACGGCGAGCCCGGCGAACACGTCCGGCGCTTCGACCGGGGCGTCCGAACCGAAGGCCACCGGCACGCCTGCCCGCTCCATCGAGGCCCAGGCATACGCACCGTCGAGCCGGTCCGGCCCCAGCCGCGCCTCCGCCATCAGCCGGTCCGAGGTCTGGTGCTGCGGCTGCATGCTTGCCACGGCGCCGAGCGCGGCAAAGCGCGGGATGTCGGCCGGCGCGACGATCTGCGCATGTTCGATGCGCCAGCGCCGTTCGCCGGTGTAGGTATCGTCAAGCTCCGCAATCGCGTCGAGCACCTCTGCATTGGCGGCATCGCCGATGGCGTGCACCGCGACCTGGAAATCGTCCATCGCAGCCCGGCTCATCAGGTTGCGCAATTGCGTGCCGGTGAGCAGCGGCAGACCCGTCTGCTTCGGCGCATCGGCATAGGGCTGGCTGAGCCATGCCCCGCGCGAGCCCAGCGCCCCGTCGAGGTAAAGCTTCACCCCGCCCATGTGCAGCCGGTCGCGGTACAGCCAGGGCGAGGGGCCAGGCCCGGCGATCGCTTCCATGTCCTCCACCCCGTGGGCATAGGACATGATCCGGATCCGCAGTTAGCCAAGATCGCCCGCCCGGCGATAGGTGTGCCAGTCCTGCATCGTGGTGCCCATGTCGGCAACGGCGGTGATCCCGCGCGCGATGAGCAGGTCCTGCGCATTTTGCAGCGCGCGGTCGCGATCCTCCGGCCGGATGGAGGGGCGGGCCTTGTCGATGAGCGCGCTCGCCCCGTCGACGAACACGCCGGCGGGCGCCTTGCCCCCGGCGATGCGTTCGATGCGTCCGCCATCGGGGTCGGGCGTGCCGGCATCGACGCCCGCGGCCCGCATCGCCGCCGTGTTCGCCCATCCGGCATGGCCGTCCACCCGTTCGAGCCACACGGGCCGGTCCGCGACCGCCGCGTCGAGGTCGGCCGCGGTGGGAAAGCGGCCAAGGCCCCAGCGTTCCTGATTCCAGCCGCGGCCGATGATCCATGCCCGGTCGGGATTGTCGGCGGCATAGGCGGCGATGCGCTGCTGCGCCTCGGCAAGGCTGTTCGTGTCCGACAGGTCGAGCGTGAGCGTCGCAAGCCCCAGCCCGGCGACATGCAGATGCGCATCGACGAAGGACGGCATCAGCACGCGGCCCTCGCCATCGAGGCGGTAATCCACCTCCCGCGGGAGCCGCTCGCCTTCGCGGTAAAGCCGCGCGACGCGCCCGTCATCGTCGATCAGCAGCGCGGCAAAGCGTTCGACGGTGCCGTCGCGTTCGAAACGCATGCCCGCCACATTGTCGACCAGCGTATCGGCATGGGCAGGAGTGCCCGCCACGGCCAGCATGGCGAGGGCGGAGAGCACGGAGCGGACGGGGGTAAAGACAGACTTCATGAACGACAGCCTTAAACGCCATTTGCACAGCGCGCCATATCCGATAGGGCCGACCCCCATGGCAGATCTTCAGAACGCATCGAAGGCCGGCGGCACGACCGCTGCCGACCAGGCCCCGTTTACCGCCGCGGATGTCCGCGCCGCCGCCGCCCGTATCAGCGGGCAGATCGTGCGCACGCCGACGATGCACAGCAAGACGCTCTCCGACATTACCGGCGCCAATATCTGGCTCAAGTTCGAGAATCAGCAGTTCACCGCCGCCTACAAGGAACGCGGCGCGCTTAATGCCTTGCTGCTCATGGAGGACGATGCCCGGTCGCGCGGCGTCATCGCCGCATCGGCGGGCAACCATGCACAGGGGTTGAGCTATCACGGCACGCGGCTCGGCGTGCCGGTCACGATCGTCATGCCGCGCACCACCCCCACGGTGAAGGTGATGCAGACCGAGGCCGTGGGCGGCAATGTCGTGCTCGAAGGGGAAACCTATGACGAGGCCTATGCCCATGCGCGGCAGCTCGAACAGGATATGGGGCTGACTTTCGTCCACCCGTTCGACGATCCGCGGGTGGCCGCGGGGCAGGGGACGGTCGCGCTCGAAATGCTGGAGGATGCGCCCGAGATCGACACGCTCTGCGTGCCCATCGGCGGCGGCGGGCTGATTTCCGGGATGTCCACCCTTGCGCGGGAGGTGAAGCCCGACATCGCCATCTACGGGGTGCAGGCGGCGCTCTACCCCTCCATGTATGCGAAGGTGAAGGGCAAGAGCATGGAATGCGGCGGCGACACGCTCGCCGAAGGGATCGCGGTGCGCGACCCGGGCAAGATGACGTCCAAGGTGGTCGCCCGCAATGTCGACGATATCGTGCTGGTCGACGAGCCGCAGCTCGAATCGGCGACTGCACTCTTGTTGCAGATCGAAAAGACGGTGGTTGAGGGCGCCGGTGCCGCCGGCCTCGCCGCGGTGCGCGCGAACCCTGAATTATTCCGCGGGCGCAATATCGGCATCGTGCTGTGCGGCGGAAATATCGACACCCGGCTGCTCGCCAATGTGTTGCTGCGCGATCTGGCGCGGTCGGGACGGCTGGCGCGGCTCCGCCTCACGCTGCAGGACCGGCCGGGCGCCTTGTTCAAGGTGATGCGCGCCTTCGATGCGCATAATGTGAACATCATCGAGATCTATCACCAGCGCATCTTCACCACCCTGCCTGCCAAGGGGCTGATCACCGATATCGAGTGCGAGGCCCGCGACCGCGCGCAGATCGACGCGCTCGTTTCGCAGCTTCAGGGCGAAGGCTATGTGGTGAGCGAGGTCGAACTCGCCTGAAACCAGCGGGGCGGCGCGTGTTTGCGCGGCCCCGTTCCACGTTTAATCCAACAAATTTCGACCTGTGCCATTGCGGGAGAGGTCGGTTTTGCTACGTTCAAACGTAGTTAATGGACTTTAACCTTCTGTGGGTCTTTGCCATCTACGCAGGTGCAGCATCGGCAATCGGCCATGGTGCATCGGTTTTGGAACGTCAAAGAGCGAAAGGGCCAGGTGATCGCATCATGACTGCGCCGGTAAAATTTCCCCGTTTCTTCGTGACCGCTCCGGCGCCGTGCCCCTATCTGCCGGATCGCCAGGAGCGCAAGGTCTTCACCGAGATCGACGGGCCGGATGCCGAAGCGTTGAACGATGCCCTTGGCCGGATCGGGTTCCGCCGCAGCCAGAACGTCGCCTATCGCCCCAATTGCGCGACCTGTTCGGCGTGCGTGTCGGTGCGCGTCGTGGCGAGCGAATTTCGCGCCTCCGGCACGCAGAAGCGCACGATGAAGGCCAATGGCGACCTGATCGCGACGGCGACCCGGCCCTGGTCCACGGTCGAGCAATATGATCTGTTGCAAAAATACCTGTCGGTGCGCCATCCCGATGGCGGCATGTCCGCCATGGACGAGATGGATTACGCCGACATGGTGGAACAGACGCCCGTGACCAGCTATGTCATCGAATATCGCGAGCCGGGCGAGGATGGGACGCCGGGCCGTCTGGTCGGGGCCTGCCTGACCGACCGTCAGGACGATGGCCTGTCCATGATCTATTCATTCTACGACCCGCACCATCCCACGCGGACCGGACTTGGCAATTATATCATTCTCGATCATATCCGGCGCGCAGGCCAATCCGACCTTCCCTATGTCTATCTGGGCTATTGGATCGAGGGTTCGCCGCGCATGCAATACAAGGTCCGCTATCGGCCCCTCGAACGGCTGGGCCGGCAGGGGTGGGAACGTTTCGATGCCGATCGTCAGAGCGCTCTCATTGCCGAGGCTTCGGCGCCCCGACGCGGCGGTGACGGCACCCATGGCGGCAACAAGGACGGCATGCCCGGCGGCCAGCGGCAATACGCGGCGGCCAAGAGCTGAATCCCGTCGTGTCGCCCTGCTGGGCGGGGCGGCGATGCTGTGGGCGTCGGCGCTCTGGGCGCCGTCCGGCGCACGGGCGCAGGAATCCGATCCGGAGCTGGAAGCGCTGATCCCCGATGGCGCGGTCGCCGATGCCGAGGGGTGGGCCACGGGTGCCGATGCCGAAAGCGCGGTAGACGACGTCGTCGACACCCCGATCGACGAGAGCGGCTATACGCTCGCATGGCCGGATGACGAACGGCTGGCGGTCGAGATCGAACCGGTCGCGCCCGATCCCGCGCTTGCCGAATTGCTGGACCCGTCCGGCCCGGAGATCGCCGCCGACCTGCGCAGCGCCGACATGGAAAGCGATTTTGCCGGGCGGGAAAGCGATCTGGTGCGGACGGCCCTGTCCGACCGGATCACGCTCGCTTTTCCCGAAACCTTTGCGCGGTTCGGACAGTTCGACAATTTTACGACGCGGTTTCTGGCCCTGTCGACGCTGGAAACGCTCGCCGACGATGACGATACGCTGGCGCAGGTGGTCAATCGTGCGCGCGCGGATCAGGATGTGCTGGCGCGGCTGCTCACCGTGTACGGATTTTACGATGCCGATATCCGGCGCGAGCTTGCCGGACGGGGCGGAGCGGAGGCTGTTGGGACAGACGGGGCCGATGCGCCTTCGCCGGCGGGGGAAGGGTCCGATGCGCGGTTCCGCTTCGTGCTGGAGCCGGGGCCGCGTTACCGGCTGATGGCGATCGATCTCGGCGCGCTCGACGCGACCGGCGCGGATAGCGCGATGCTGCGTCGCAGCTTTGCGGTGGAGGCGGGCGACCCCATCGATCTCGACGCGATCACCTTCGAGCGGATCGACCTTCAATATGCGCTGACGCAAAATGGCTATCCCTTTGCCGAGGTGGCCGAGCCGCAGCTGACCATCGACCACGCGGTGGATGGCGGAACGCTGTCGATGCCGGTGGCGCCGGGCGGCAAATACCGGTTCGGCACGGTGACGAGCACGGATCCCGATTTCCTCTCGGGCCGGCATCTGGCGCAAATCGCCCGGTTCAAGGCCGGGGAAACCTACCGCGGCAGCGATGTGGAGGATCTGCGGGAGGCGATCCTGCAAACAGGGCTCGCCTCCACCTTGACCGTGCGTCCGCGCGCCGTCGTTCCGCCCGCGGATGGCGAGCCGGGAGTGGCCGACATCGATGTCGATATCACGCCCGCCCCGCTTCGCACGATTGCCGGGGCCATCGGTTACGGCACCGGGCAGGGATTCCGGCTCGCGGCGAGTTGGGAACATCGCAATTTCTTCCCACCCGAAGGCATGCTGCGCCTGCGCGGCATCGCGGGCACGCAGGAACAGCTCATCGGCGCGACGGTCCGCCGCAACAATTTCACCGGGCGCGACCGCGTTCTCACGCTCGACCTGTTTGCCAACACGATCGATCGCGACGCGTACGAGGCCCGCACGATTTCGGCCATCGCCCGTTACGAACGGCTTTCGACGCTGATCTTTCAGAAACGCTTCGTCTGGGCCGCCGGGCTCGAACTCGTCGCGTCGCAGGAACGCGAAGGCGCGCTCGACGGCAATCTCGGCCCGCGCGAAACCTATTTCGTCGCGGCGGCACCGGGGCGGATCGGTTTCGATGAAAGCGACGACCTGCTCGACCCGCGGCGCGGATGGCGTGCATCGCTGCTGCTCTCCCCGGAATTCAGCCGCAACAATTCGACAGGATCGCAAGGGTTCTATGCCCGGGCGATCCTCGACGGGAGTTTTTACCAGCCTCTCACCGACCGCATCGTCGGGGCGGGGCGGGTGCGTTTCGGCACGATCACGGGGCTGGGGCTGTCCGACATCGCGCCCTCGCGCCGGCTTTACGCGGGCGGCGGCGGATCGGTTCGCGGCTATGGCTATCAGCAGATCGGACCGAAGGATACGATCGGCGATCCGACGGGCGGCCGTTCGCTGACCGAATTCGCGCTGGAGGCACGGGTGCGCACCGGCTTGTTCGACGGCGCGCTTTCCGTCGTGCCGTTCATCGATGCGGGCGCGGTCGATACCACCACCACGCCGCGCTTGTCGGACCTGCAATTCGGCGCGGGCGTCGGCATACGGTATCACACGAATTTCGGGCCGCTGCGCGTCGATCTCGCCACGCCGATCAATCCGCGCCCGGGCGACGGCCCGGTGGCGGTCTATGTCTCGCTGGGTCAGGCGTTTTGACCGACGCGCCCGATTTTGGCGCGACCGGGGAGGCGCCGCCCGAGAAGCCCCGCCGGAACTGGGGCCGGTACTGGCGCATCCGGATCACGGCGGGCGTCGCCTTGCTGTTCGTGGCGCTGGCGGTGTTTTTCGCCGTGATCGACAGCCCCATCGGCCATCGCTTCATCGCCGAATCGCTGTCCCGCTATGCGCCGGCATCCGGGCTTCGCATCGAGGTCTGCAGGATCGAGGGGTCGGTCCTCGACGAGGCGGTCCTGCACGATGTGCGCTTTTCCGACACGGAAGGCGTGTTCGCCCGCGTGCCGGAGGTGGAGCTGGCCTGGAAACCGTTCGCCTGGTTCACGAGCGGGCTGGACGTGCGGCGTCTGGTCTTCCGGCGGGGCGAGTTGATGCGGATGCCCGCGCTCAACCCCGGCGACCCGGATGCGCCGATCCTGCCGAATTTCGACATTCGCATCGACAGGCTGGAATTCGATGCCTTGACCGTCGGCCCGCAGATTGCGGGGGAGGCGCGGCGCGTCAACCTGCTCGGCCGGGCGCGGATCGCGGACGGGCGCGCGAAGGTCGCCATCGACAGCGCGCTGGGCGGTGCGGACCGGCTGGCCGCGCGGCTGGACATGGCGCCGGCGGACAATCGCTTCGACCTCGAAATCGACTATCGCGCGCCGGCGGGCGGCGTGCTGGCCGGCATGGTCGGCGCGCGGGAGGATCTGCGCGCGGTGGTGACGGGCGATGGCGACTGGCGGCGCTGGGACGGGCGCCTGCTTGTCCGGCGCGGGGGGGATACATTCGCGGCCTTCCGCCTGTCGAACCGGGCGGGGCGATATGGCGCGCTGGGGCGGATCTATCCGGGCGACCTGCTCACCGGCCTGCCCGCGCGCGCTGCGGGGGAGGGCGTGTCGCTGCGCGCCGAAGGAACCTTGCGCAACAGCGTCGTCGATGGCGCCGCCCGGTTCAAGGGGCGCGGCCTTGCCGGCGATGTCCGCGGGGCGGTCGACCTTGCCGGGAACCGTTTCGACGATTTGGTCGCGCGGCTGCGTTTGCGCGATCCGGCGCTGCTCGGCGGCGATCTTCGCCTGCGCGGGATGACGGCGCGGCTCGCCTTTGACGGGGCGTTTCGCGGATCGGCGGTCGGGTACGAGGCCGCGGCGGATCGCGTGACGCTGGGCGCGTTGCGGCTGTCGCGGGTGCGGGCGCGGGGTACGGGCGTGCTGGAGAACGGGCGCCTGACCGTGCCGGTGCGGCTGATGGCGGGGGGGATTGCAACAGGGGTCGCCCCGCTCGACCGGCAGCTTCGCGGTGCGGTGCTGACAGGGACGCTGGTGCATTCCGACGGTCAGCTTATGGCCGATGCGCTGCGCCTCGCCGGGCCGGGGATCGAAGCGCGGCTGGCGCTGCGCGGGGATCTGCGGCGGGGGTTGTACGCGCTGTCGGGACCGGTCGCCGCCGCCGGCGTTCCGCTTGCCAATCTGGGCACGGTGAACATGCGCGGCGACATCGCGGCCACGCTTGGCGGTCCGCGCAAATGGACGCTGAATGCCACGCTCGACGGGCGGATGGCGCGGATCACGAATGCCGCGCTGCGCAATATCGCGGGGCCGCCGATCGCCTTTTCGGGCCGGGTGGAGCTTGCCGCCGGTGCGCCGATCCTCATCCGCACGGCCCGCATCGACGCACGCGATGTCGATCTTTCGCTCACCGGGAGGCGCGCGCTCGATGGAACGGTCACAGTGTCCGGCACGGGCCGGCACATCCGTTTCGGCGCGTTCGAGATCGAGAGCAGCATCGTCGGTAACGGGCCGAGCGCGGTGCTCGTCTTTGCCGATCCCTATCCCGCGGCGGGCCTGCGCGACGTGCGCGTGGCCGTGAACCCGAGCGAGGACGGCTTCCGGATCGAGACGGAGGGGCAATCGCTCCTCGGCCGGTTCGACGGGGTGCTCGACCTGCTCGCTATGCGCGGTGGCGGAACGGCGATCGGTGTGCAGCGCCTCACCATCAGCGATACCGACGTCACCGGCCAATTGCGCCTGTTGCCGGGCGGCGTCGCCGGCGAGCTTGCGCTGTCGGGGGGCGGGGTTTCGGGAACGGTCGGCCTGTCCCCGGACGCCGCGGGGCAGGGGATCGATGCCGCGCTGCGGCTGCGCAATGCGCGGTTCGCCGGCGCCGTCCCGATGCAGGTGCGCACCGCTAATATCCGGATCGACGGAACCCTGGGCGATGATGCGACGCTCGATGCCGCCATCAATGCGCAGGGGATCTCGCGCGGGGACATCTTCATCGGACGGCTCGCGGCGGAAGGGCGCCTGCGCGACGGGGCGGGCGATTTCCGGGCGCGTATCGCCGGGCGGCGCGGCAGCCGCTTTGTCCTGCGCGTGGCGGGCGATGTCTCGCGCGAAAGGATCGCCGTCGGCGCGCGGGGGCGCTATGCCGGGCGGGACATTTCCATGCCGCGCCGCGCCGTATTGCTGCGGCGTGACGGGGCGGGCGGGACGCAATGGGAATTGCAGCGCAGCCAGATCGATTTTGCCGGCGGACGCCTTCAGGTCGAGGGACAGCTGGGCGAGGTGAACGCCATCACGCTGAAACTCGCGGACATGCCGATGTCGGTCGGCGACCTTCTGGTGAGCGATCTCGGGTTGGGCGGGACCGCGTCGGGCGTCGTCACCTATCGCGACATGCCGGGAGAGGCGCCGACGGGACGGGCGCGGTTGCTGTTCGACGACCTGACGCGGTCCGGGCTGGTGCTGACCTCGCGGCCGGTCGATCTGGCGGTGGTGGCCGAATTGTCGGTAGGCCGGTTCGAGACGCGCGCGGTCATCCGCGAAAACGGCAACCGCAGCGGGCGGCTGCAGGCGCGGATCGACGACCTTCCGGCCAGCGGCGCGGTGATCGACCGGCTGCGGGCCGGACGGCTTACGGGACAGGCGCGCTATCGCGGGCCGGCCGATGCGATCTGGCGCCTGGTCGCGGTGGAACTGTTCGACCTTACCGGCGAGGTCCGCATCGCCGCCAACATGCGCGGTACGCTCGACGATCCGCAATTGCGCGGCACCATCCGCAGCGACGATCTGCGCATGCAGAGCGCGCTTACCGGCACCGACATCGACGGCCTGGCCCTGCGCGGCAATTTCGATGGCTCCGTCCTGCGGATCGGGCGGTTTTCGGGGCGCGCGGGCAATGGCGGCACGGTTGCGGGTAGCGGCACGATCGACCTGTCCGATATTGCGGAGCGCGGTGTCGGCATGGATATTCGCATCGCGGCACAGCAGGCGCAGCTGCTTCGTCGTGACGAAATCGGCGCCGTGGTGACCGGCCCGATGCGTATCGTGGCGCGCGACAATCGCGGTACGATCGCCGGGCGCCTGCGCGTGGAAAGCGGGCGCTGGCAATTGGGGCGCGCATCGGCGGCGCAAAGCCTGCCGAGCGTTGCGACGCGCGAAATCAACCTTCCCGCGGATCAGCAGGCCGCACGGTCGCGCATGGGGCCGTGGCGCTATCTCATCGACGTGCGCGCCGATGATCGTTTCGCAGTGACCGGCCTCGGCCTCGACAGCGAGTGGGAGGCCGATGTCCGCATTCGCGGCACCACCGCGGCGCCGCGCCTTTATGGTGAGGCGGAACTCGTCCGCGGCGGGTATCAGTTTTCGGGACAGCGTTTCGAACTCGAACGCGGGCGGATCCAGTTCACCGGCGAAAATCCGCCCGATCCGCAATTGAACGTGCTCGCCGTCGCGGATGTGGAGGATATCGACGCGCGCATCGCGATCAGCGGCTCGGCGCTCGCGCCGCAGATCGCCTTCTCCTCCGTCCCGGCCCTGCCGGAGGAAGAAGTGCTCTCCCGCCTGCTGTTCGGCGATTCCATTGCCAATATCTCCGCGGCGGAAGCGTTGCAGCTCGGTTCCGCCGTGGCAGCCTTGCAGGGCGGGGGGAGCGGGCTCGACCCGATCAACCGCCTGCGCAGCGCGATCGGCCTCGACCGGCTGCGCATCGTCGGCGCGGATGAGGCGCTGGGCCGGGGCACCAGCGTCGCGGCGGGCGAATATCTCGGGCGCAATCTTTATGTCGAGCTGATTACCGACGGGCGCGGCTATAGCGCGAGCGCACTCGAATACCGGGTCACAGGCTGGCTCTCGCTGCTCGCGAGCGTGTCGTCCATCGGGTATAATTCGGTCGGGGCCGAGGTCAGCCGGGATTACTGACGCAGGTCGCGGGTGCGGAGCGTCGCCCCGCACCCGGCGCCGCTGCTACGGCGTTTTCAGCATGGCATCGACCGGAATGGCGACCCCATTGCTGGCGACGATCGCGTCCCCTGTGATGAGAGCGGTGCCGCCATCCTCGTCAGTGACGCGGATCGCATCGCCTTCGCGTGCGAAGGTCAGCATGGTCCCGCCCATGTTCTGCATCTCCACGCTGCCGTCGTTTTCGAGCGCGCGGGCAATATCGGGCACGGTGAACGCGCCGGGCAGGACATGTTCGCGCAGTACGGCGGCGAGCACGGCATCCGCACTCTCGCCTTCCTGAGGGGATAGCGCGGCCTCGTCGAAGGCGGCGTCGGTGGGCGCGAGAATCGTGTAGCTCGCCGTACCGTCGAAGATGGTGGCCATCGCGGTTTCGTTGAGCGAACCGCTCAACCGTGAAAGCCCGTCCGCATCGGCGAGCGCCGCGGCCAGCGATTCGTTGCGGGCATCCGCCGCCCCGCCCGCGGCGCCCCCGGCTTCGTCCGATCCGCATGCGGCCAGCGGTGCGACGAGCAGCAGGGCGGCGGAAAGATTGCGCAGGATCTGGTTCATCGGTTTTCCTTCCCTGCGCATCACAGCAGTTCGATCACGGCCTGGACAAGCTGCGTCGTCGGGTCGAGCCGATAGACATAGCCGTCGCTGTAACGATAGCGGGCATCCGGCCCGTCGCGGTAACGATCCCGGTAATTATACGGCACGTTGTAGACGTCGTAGCCCGATGGCATCGGCTGTCCCACGCGGATGTCATTCCCGGTGAGCAGCGCCGCAACCGTGGTGATCGCCTGCGTCGTGGGGTCGATCCGGTAGATCGTATTGTCGGCATAACGATAGCTTTGCGCATTGCCGAGGTCGAAATAGGACTGGTAATAGGACGGGAGCGGCTCCTGCTGGAACCAGTTGGGCCAGCGCTGTCCGGGCGAAAGCGCCCCGGCGAGCAGCGGGTAATAGCCGCTGATCCTGCCGCCATCGCCGATCCGCACCAGATTGCCGTCATAATAGCGATAACGCCCGTCGGTCATGTTGGGCAGATCCCACCAATCGAGCCGGTCGTACCGGCGGTCCGCCTTCCGCGCGAGGCCGGGCGGCATGCAGCCGTTGTTCTTCTTGGCAAGACCGGGCGGGCACCCGTCGACGGGCCGGTAATCGGGCGAGCGGCGGTCGTAGTAAATATCGCGCACGGGCCCGTCGCGGTAATCGCCGCGCGAATAATAATCGTCGCGGGCGTAGCGGATATCGCGATCCTGCCGGGCATTGCCGTTGTTGCCCTGCATCACCGGCCGGTTGCCGTTCCCGTTCCCATTCCCGTTTCCGTTGAACGATTTGGCGGAATTGCCGCGCGGCTGGGCATCGTTGGCAAGGCGGGCATTGCCGTTTCCGTTGCCGTTCCCGTTGCCATTGCCCGGATTACGAGGAGCGGCAGAGGCCTGCTTGTCCGGCTTTCCGCCGCCATTGCCGCGGTTGCCGGCTCCATTGTTGCCACGGGCGTTGCCATTGCCGTTTCCGCCCTGGGCGGCGGCCTGGCCCTTCGCCTGGCCGTTGCCATTCCCGTTGCCATTGCCATTTCCGGGCTGCGCGTGGGCGACCGGGGCGGACAAGGCAAGCACGGCTACGCCGATCAAAAACTTGCGCATTGTTAATCTCCTTTGCGGGAGTAACGCATTGCAAAGGCGCGCGGTTCCACAAAGACACACGCTGCGGCATTGCCCCTCTCCCACGTGGCGGACATGCAAAAGGGCGCCCGACCCACGGCCGGACGCCCTTTCGCAAAATGCCGTTCCGATGGAATCAGGCGCTGTAATACATGTCGAATTCGACCGCGCTCGGCGTCGTTTCGAAACGCAGCACGTCGGCCCATTTCAATTCGGCATAGGCGTCGATCTGCTCCTTGGTGAACACGCCGCCTTCGAGCAGGAACTCGTGATCCGCTTCCAGTGCGAGCAACGCTTCGCGCAGCGAACCGCACACGGTCGGCACCTCGGCGAGCTCTGCCGGCGGCAGGTCGTACAGGTTCTTGTCCATCGCTTCGCCGGGGTGGATCTTGTTCTTGATCCCGTCGATGCCCGCCATCAACAGCGCCGCGAACGACAGATAGGGATTGGCGAGCGGATCGGGGAAGCGGAATTCGACGCGCTTCGCCTTTTCGCCCGCGCCATACGGAATGCGGCACGATGCCGACCGGTTGCGCGCCGAATAGGCGAGCAGCACCGGCGCCTCGAAGCCCGGCACCAGACGCTTGTAGCTGTTGGTGGTCGGGTTGGTGAAGGCGTTCAAGGCCTTGGCATGCTTGATCACGCCGCCGATGTAGTAGAGGCAATTGTCGGACAGGCCGGCATAGCCATTGCCGGCAAAGGTCGGCTTGCCATTGTCCCAGATCGACATGTGCGTGTGCATGCCCGACCCGTTGTCGGCCTTGATCGGCTTGGGCATGAAGGTCGCGGTCTTGCCATAGGCCTGCGCGACCATGTGCACGACATATTTGTAGATCTGCACCCGGTCCGCCGTCTGCGTGAGCGTGCCGAACGTGATGCCGAGCTCGTGCTGCGCGGAGGCGACCTCGTGGTGGTGCTTGTCCATGGGCAAGCCCATTTCGACCATCGTCGTGACCATTTCGGCACGGATGTCCATGGCGCTGTCGACCGGCGCGACGGGGAAATAGCCACCCTTGGCGCGCGGACGGTGGGCGAGGTTGCCGCCTTCATAATCGCGGTTCGAATTGGTGGGCAGTTCGATGTCGTCGATGCGATAGCCCGAGCCATCGTAACCGTCATAGAACTTCACGTCGTCGAACATGAAGAATTCCGGTTCCGGCCCGACATAGACCGTGTCGCCCAGCCCCGTGGTCTTCAGGAATTCCTCGGCGCGCTTGGCGGTGGAACGGGGATCGCGGCCATAGAGCTCGCCGGTGGAGGGTTCGACGATGTCGCAGAACAACACCATCATCGGCGTCGCGGAGAACGGGTCGATATAGGCGGCGTCGAGATCGGGTTTGAGGATCATGTCCGATTCGTTGATCGTCTTCCACCCCTCGATCGAGGAGCCGTCGAACATCAGCCCCTGTTCCAGCTCGTCCTCACCCAGCGGCCCGGCCAGCATCTGAAGATGCTGCCACTTGCCCTTGGGGTCGGTGAAACGCAGGTCGACCCACTCGATCTCTTCGTCCTTGATCCGTTTCAGGATGTCGCTTGCAGAAGCCATGTTCATACCTTTCGTCTTGGTACCCGGACACGCCGGGGATTTTTCGTGAGAATTTCGACATTCCGCGCGTGTGCCGCGCGGTCGCTGCGCGAACTCAGACCGCGTCGGCGTCGCGTTCGCCGGTGCGGATGCGGATCGCCGATTCGATCGGGGACACGAAGATCTTGCCATCGCCGATGCGTCCGGTCTGCGCCGCGCCGGCGATCGCCTCGACGACGCGTTCGGCAAGATCGGCGGTGACGATCACCTCAAGCTTCACCTTGGGCAGGAAATCGACGACATATTCGGCGCCGCGATACAGCTCCGTATGCCCTTTCTGCCGTCCGAAGCCCTTGGCCTCGGTGACGGTGATCCCGGTGACGCCGACTTCATGAAGGGCTTCCTTCACCTCGTCGAGCTTGAATGGCTTGATGATTGCCTCGATCTTTTTCACAGCGCTTTCAAGGCCCCCGCAAATGCGCTTCCCGCACGATGCGGCAAGGGCGGGAATGCCGGAATGCCGCGCCGGGGCGACGGGAAGATTCGCCGTCCGACTAGGGCGGAACCCTAGGCGATGGACAACCCGAACGAAAGGGGGCGGAGCCGCGAAAGAGGCGGTTTTTGCGGTGATTCGCAAAATAAACTTGCGTGGAGACAGGCAGGGTGATGCCTAATCGTGCAGGCCCTGCCCAAACATTGGGCAGTGCCTGTCACGCAGGCACTATTTGCCGAGGTTCAGCCCCGCCGTCTCATCGAACCCGGCCATGATGTTGAGGTTCTGAAGCGCGGCACCGCTCGCCCCCTTGCCCAGATTGTCGAGCGTCGCGGCCAGCCGGATCTGCGCACCGTCCGCGCTTGCGAACACGTGCAGCACGATCCCGTCATGCGCGCCGCCCTCGGCATCGAGCAGCAGCGCGGTCCGGTCCGTGTCCTTGGGTGCGACGGTGACGATGGGCGAATGGGCATAGCGTTCGTGCAGGGCGGCGCGCATCGCATCGGCATCGGCCGCAAGCCCCATCGCGGCGGCGGGGATCGGCACCTCCACCACCATGCCGCGCATCGCGGACACCACCGCCGGCGCGAACACCGGCGCATGGGTCAGGCTGGCATGTTTCTGCATTTCGGGCAGATGCTTGTGCCCGCCGTGGAGGGCATAGCCGCGAAACGCCGGCGGGCTCCCGGCGTTGCGGTAATCGGTGATCATCGCCTTGCCGCCGCCCGAATATCCGGACACGGCATGACACACGAACGGGAAATCCGCCGGCAACAGCCCGCCCGCCACCAGCGGCGCGACCAACGCGAGGAACCCCGTGGGATAGCAGCCCGGATTGGATACAAAGCGCGCATTCGCGATGGCGTCATGCCCGACCAGTTCCGCAAAACCATAGGTCCACCCGTCCGCAACGCGATGCGCGGTCGATGCGTCGATCACGCGGGTGGTATCGTTGCGGATCATCGCGACCGATTCGCGCGCGGCATCGTCGGGCAGGCACAGGATCGCGAAATCGCAATCGTTCAACGCCTCGGCCCGCGCGGCATCGTCCTTGCGCCGGTCGTCGGGCAGGGTGATCATCTCGATCGCGCTCCGCCCGTTCAGCCGTTCCGCGATTTCCAGACCGGTCGTCCCCGCCGCCCCGTCGATGAAGACCCGCACGCTCATGCCATGGCCTTCAGGGCATCGGACGCGACATAGCCCGCCATGCCGCCCGGCGCACAGCCCCAGGCGAATCCACCGGAAAAATCGAGCACGTCGAACATGTCCCCTTCGTTGAGCGACCCGACCGGACAGGCCCCGACCTGCGGCGAGGCCACGACCGGCGCGGCCCGCGTCGCGACATGCGCCATCGGTACCGCGTAATGCGGCACGAAGATCCTGCCGGCCAGATCGATATGCGCAAGATCGCCGCGCGCAGGAAGGCGCGCGTCGTCGCTCTCACGCGGGCCGGACAGGTTGAAACTGCGCGGCTGAGGCTCTGCGGGAATGGACAGGGTAGTTGGATCGGGCAAGGGCGGCATGTTTCTGATCGAGTGAAAGTCTTTCGCGAACGCGCCGCTTAGACCGCCGTGCCGACAGAGGCAAGTTTCCGCCCCGCCGCACCGGTTCAATTGCCGCCGAAACGCGTGCGCACCATGTGCCATGCCGCCCTGAGGCCGAGCGCGGCGCCGCCCTTGGGCCGTCCCGGCTTTGCCGAGGGGCGCCATGCGAACGTATCGAAATGCGCCCAGTCGAGATCGTCGGCCACGAACGCGTCGAGGAAAAGCCCCGCGGTGATCGCGCCAGCGAACCCGCCGCTGGCCGAATTGGCCATGTCGGCGACGTCGCTTTTCAACATGTCGCGATAGGTTTCGGGAAGCGGCAGGCGCCAGCATTCGTCGTCATGCGCCTTGCCCGCGGTGAGCAGTGCATCCGCCGTCGCATCGCGCCGCGCCATCAGCGCCGGCAGGTCGGGGCCGAGCGCCACGCGCGCCGCGCCGGTCAGCGTGGCGAAATCGATGATGAGTTCGGGCTTCATCTCGCTCGCCCGCGCCAGCGCATCGCCGAGGATCAGCCGCCCTTCGGCATCGGTATTGGTGATCTCCACCGTTTTCCCCGCCCGCGATGTCAGGACGTCGCCCGGCCGGAATGCATTGCCGGCAATCGCGTTCTCCACCGCCGGGACGAGGCAATGCAGACGCACGTTGAGCCCCCGCGCCATGATCAGCTGCGCCAGCGCCAGCGCATGCGCGGACCCGCCCATGTCCTTCTTCATCAATGCCATGCCGCTCGCGCCCTTGATGTCGAGCCCGCCGGAATCGAAACACACCCCCTTGCCCACGATGGCGAGCCGCGGCGCATTTTCATCGCCCCATTCGATTTCGATCATGCGGGGCGCAAACCCGCGCGCGGCGGCGCGGCCCACGGCATGGACCATCGGATATTCGCGTTCGAGCGTGTCGCCGCGCGTAACCGATATGGTCGCGCCATGCGCCTTCGCGATGCGCTCGGCCTCGGCCTCCAGCGCGTCGGGGCCCATGTCCTCTGCGGGCGTGTTGACGAGGTCGCGCACCAGATGGGCGGCCTCGGCCTCCGCGATGGCGGCGTCGATGGCCGCGGCCTGCTGCGTGAGGAGGATGCGCGGACCTTCGGCCTCGGCGTTCTTCTTGTACCGGTCATACCGATATTGTGCGGTCTGCCACCCGAACAGCGCCGGGCCGGCATCCCCCTTGGCAAGGCGGTAGGTGCCGGCGGGCAGCACCTCGGCAAGCTTGGCCAGGCACCAGCTCGACAGGTCGGCGGGATTGGCGACGCCGCCCACCGCGAACCAGCCATCGCCATCTGGCACGATCGCGGTCTCATACCCCTTGCCCTTGAATTTCTGCGCCGCGAGGGCCGCGCGCTGCGGCCCGGACAGGGTGGCGCGCCATGCATCGAACCCGTCCTTGTTGACGAGGTGCAGCGCGATCGCGTCCTGACCGCGGTCGGCCTCGATGAGGGCGGGGCTCTTTTCGGATCGGGTCATCGTATCCATATCCTTGGTTGTCGGCGCAATAGGCGGCACTGTTATCCGCTAGCGAGGAAAATCTGATCATGTTTCGAACGGCTCTTGCCACCGCCCTGTTCCTGCCGATTCTGACAGGATGCTCCGACAATGGCGCGGCGGAGCCTGCGGCAGCGCCCGCGAGCGAGGACGCGGCGACCATCTCCGCCGTGGCCGAAACTCCCGCGCAACCGGGCCGGGCCGAGGCGGTGGACGAAAGCACCGACGATTTCGAGTTCGCCTATAGCTGGCCCGCCGCGGCCGGCACCGGCCCGTTGAAGGATGCGCTCACCGCCGAGCGGCAGCGCCTGCGCAACGAGATCGCGACAAGCGCCGGCGCCGCGCGGCGGGAGGCCGAGGCATCGGGATACCCCTTCCGCCCCTTCGGTTTCGAGAAGGAGTGGAGCGTGGTGACGCAAACGCCGCGCTTCGTCTCGCTGTCGGCGGAAACCTATGTTTACGAAGGGGGCGCGCACGGGATGCAAACCTTCGATGCGCTGGTGCTCGACCGGGAGAAGAACCTGGTGCTGCAGCCCGGCACGATGTTTTCGGGCACCGCCGCTCTCAACGATGCGGTGCGCGGGCCGATGTGCGACGCGCTCGACCGCGCGCGGGCCGAACGGCGCGGCGACATGGGCACCGAGGGCGGGTGGGAAAACGCCTGCATCGATCCTGTATCGGACACCTCGATGATTCTCGGGTCGAGCGACGGGCGCCGGATCGACCGGCTCGGTTTCCTCGTCGGGTCGTCGGTCGCGGGCGCCCATGCGGAGGGCAGCTACGATCTCACCATTCCGGTGACAGACGCGGTGATCGCCGCGCTCCGCCCCGAATATCGCGACGCATTCGCCGCCGCGCCGGAGGGGTGAAGACCGCCCGGCCCGGCGTTTGACCACTCGCAATCCGGCCCCAGCGACGCTACATGGACCCGATGACCCAATATCAGACCGTAGACGACACCGACATCCTGCCGCGCGACGGCACCATCAAGCTGCATGGCGAGGCCGGGTTTGCCGGCATGCGCAAGGCAGGCCGGCTAGCGGCCGAAATCCTCGATGCGATGGCCGAAATGGTGCGCCCCGGCATCACCACGGGCGCGCTCGACGACGCGGTGCGATCCATGACGCTCGACGCCGGTGCGGTTCCGGCCACGGCGGGCTATCGCGGATACCGGCACAGCTGCTGCATCTCGATCAACCATGTGGTGTGCCACGGTATCCCCTCGGAAAAGACGCTGAAGGATGGCGACATCGTCAATATTGACGTCACGCCGCTGCTCGACGGATGGCACGGCGACAGCTCGCGCATGTATCTGGTCGGCGATGTACCGCTCAAGGCGCGGCGGCTGGTCGACGTGACGTACGAATGCCTGATGATCGGGATCGAGCAGGCCCGCCCCGGCGCGCGGCTCGGCGATATTGCGTCCGCCATTCAGACCCATGCCGAAAATCACCGCTATGGCGTGGTGCGCGAATTTTGCGGGCACGGGCTGGGCCGGTTGTTCCACGATGCGCCCGAAGTCGTCCATGCCGGGCGCGCGGGCACCGGGCCGGAATTGAAGCCGGGCATGTTCTTCACCATCGAACCGATGATCAATCTGGGCAAGGCGGGGGTGAAGCTGCTCGACGACGGATGGACGGCGGTGACGCGCGACCGTTCGCTATCGGCGCAGTTCGAGCATTCCATCGGCATTACCGAGGATGGCTGCGAAATCTTCACACAGAGCCCGAAGGAACGCCACGCGCCGCCCTACGATGTATGAGCCTGCCGACGTGTGACCGGGGCGTCGCACGCGGACATGTCCGCCGCAAAATAAACGCCCCGGTTCCTCTTGGCGGGAACCGGGGCGTTTCCTCTCCAACCGGCTTCGCGCCGACCGGAACGATCGCGGCGCTGGCCTCAATCCTCCGGGGCGATTTCGACTTTCAGACCGTCCAGATCGCCCGACATCGGGATCTGACAGGAAAGTCGCGAATTCTCCTTGCGATGGTCGGAGCTGTCGAGGAGATCGTCCTCGTCTTCCGACATCTTGGGCAGCTTTTCGCCGAACGCGGGATCGACATAGACATGGCACGTCGCGCAAGAGCAGCAGCCCCCGCAAAGCGCCAGCAATTCATCGAAACCATTGTCGCGGATCGCTTCCATCACGCTCAGCCCGTCCTGGGCTTCGACCGGCTTTTCCTCGCCTTCGCGATTGACGACAATCAGTTGCGGCATAGTCTGTCCCTATGTTTCGGCGGCGATGCGCGGGGCACCGCTTGCCTGTCCGGGACGGGCTGCTATCGCGTTGCGCAGGATTTGGCAAGCCTGCTTGTGGTCGGGCGCAACATGACGAAGGACCAGCGATGGGTTTGACGTACGCACAACTCACCGCCGGACTGGACGCGGTCGCGGCCCGCGATCCGCAGGTTGCGCGTGCGCTGGAGGCGGTCGGATACCCGGAGGAACGGATCCGCGAAACCGGATACCGCACATTGCTGCGCACCATCGTGGGACAGCAGGTGTCGGTCGCGGCGGCGAACGCGGTGTGGGGCCGGCTGGTCGCGCATCTGGGGGAGGATATTCCGCCACGCGCCGTGCTGGACGCGGATTTCGACGCCTTGCGCGCTTGCGGCCTGTCGCGGCAGAAGCAGGATTATGCCCGGTCCTTGTGTGCGTTGATCGACGACGGTTCGCTCGACCTCCACGCGCTGCCCGCCGATGACGAGGAAGCGATTGCCGCGCTCACGCAGGTCAAGGGGATCGGGCGCTGGTCGGCGGAAATCTACCTGCTTTTTGCCGAGGGGCGGCCCGACATCTGGTAGGCCGGCGACCTTGCCGTGCAGGTGGGGGCGGGGCGCATTGCCGGGATGAAGGAACGCCCCGACGAACGCGCCACGCGCGCGCTTGCCGAAAAATGGCGACCGCATCGCGGCGCGATGGCGATCTTCACCTGGCATTATTACCAGAATCCGGCGTTATAGCGCGGCGTCGATCGCCCGTGCCATGGCCGCGTCGCGGGCCGACAATCCGTCCGCGTCATGCGTCGTGAGCGTGATGTCCACGCGGTTGTAGACATTGCTCCATTCGGGGTGATGGTCCGCCTTTTCCGCGAGCAGTGCGACGCGCGTCATGAACCCGAACGCGGCGACGAAATCACCGAACACGAAGCGCCGTTCGATCGCGCCGCCATCTTCGCGCAGCGTCCATTCCGGCGCCTGCGCCAGCATCGCGCCGATTTCCTCTTTCGTCAGCCTGTCGACCATATTCGTATCCATTCCCCTGGCTTGGCACGCGGCCCATCATCCCATAGACCGGCGCGATGGCCGCCGCCCTTTCGATTCCGTCCGACCCGCCCGCCCAGTCCGGCCCGATGGCGTATGCGAATGCCGTGCTCGACGCGCGGGATCTGGCATGCCGGCGGGGCGAACGGCTGTTGTTCGCAAAGCTGTCGCTGCGGTTGAAGAGCGGCGATGCGCTCCATCTGGCAGGGCCGAACGGCGTGGGCAAGTCCAGCCTGATCCGGATCCTGGCGGGATTGTCGCGGCCTTTTGCCGGCACCGTGGAGCGGAGCGGCGATATTGCCCTGCTCGATGAGCGGCTGGCGCTGGACACGCATCTGCCGCTCGGCCGGGCGCTCGGCTTCTGGGCGCGGTGCGACGGGTTGGCTGACGAGGCCGCGGCGCGCATCGCAAGCCGGGTCGGCATCGACGGCCTGCTCGACGTGCCGGTGCGCTATCTTTCCACCGGGCAGCGGCGCCGGGCTGCGCTCGCGCGCATGGCGGGGCGCGGGGCTGCGATCTGGATGCTGGACGAACCGCTCAACGGGCTGGACGCGGCATCGACCGACATGGTGGAGGCGCTGATCGCGGAGCATTGCGGGTCGGGCGGCATCGCGCTCGTCGCCTCGCACCAACCGATCCGCTTGCCCGGCATGGCGCGCCTCTCGATACCGGATTATGCCGCGTGACGGCCCTTTGGGTGCAGGTGTTCCGCCGCGACATCGCCATGCTGCTCACGGGCGGGCGGCGCGGCGGGGCGGGATTGCCGGTGCTGTTCTTCCTGGCGGTGGCCATGCTCTATCCCTTTGCCGTAGGGCCGGATGCGGCGCTGCTCGCGCGCAGCGGCGGGGGCATCGTGTGGGTCGCGGCGTTGCTGGCGGCGATCCTTCCGCTCGACCGGCTGGTGGAGCCGGACCTCGATGCCGGGTTCTTCGATCAATGGGCGATCCGCGGATTGAGCGAGGAATGGATCATGGCGGCGCGCATCGGTGCGCACTGGCTGACCTTTGCGGTGCCGTTGATGGCGGCGGCCTTGCCCGCCTCCGCCCTGCTCGGCCTTTCGGGGGAACAGGTGCGGGTCGTGATGCTGGGCCTGCTTGCGGGGACGCCGGGGCTGGCGGCGCTCGGCGTGATGGTGGCGGGGATCACGGCTGGGCTGCGCGGGGGTGCGGCGCTTTCGGGGCTGCTCATCGTGCCGCTGGCGATACCGCTGCTGATCTTCGGGGCGGGCAGCCTGTCGAGCGGGGGCGAGGGCGGCATCGCGCTCACCGGCGCGGTCAGTCTGGTGCTGCTTGCGATTGCGCCCTTTGCCGCTGGCGCGGCGGTGCGCGCGGCCCGCGATTGACCGCCGCTTTATCGTTGCCCTTCGGCAATGCGCCTCCTACCTTGGCGATGATGCAGACAATTCCTGATACATTATCGCTTATCGGCAACACCCGGCTGGTCCGGCTCGCAGGGCCGAGCGAGGCCGCCGGATGCGACATTTTCGGCAAGTGCGAGTTCGAGAATCCCGGCGCGTCGGTCAAGGACCGCGCCGCGCTGTGGATCGTGCGCGATGCGGAGGAACGCGGCGCGCTCGAACCCGGCGGCACCATCGTCGAGGGTACGGCCGGCAATACCGGCATCGGCATGGCTCTCGTCGCCAATGCGCGCGGGTATCGCACCATCATCGTCATGCCCGAAACCCAATCGCGTGAGAAAATGGACACGCTGCGGGCGCTGGGCGCGGAGCTGGTGCTGGTCCCTGCGGCGCCCTTTTCCAATCCGGGCCATTTCGTGCACACCTCCCGCCGCCTGGCCGAGGAGACGGAGGGCGCGATCTGGGCCAATCAGTTCGACAACACCGCCAATCGCAAGGCCCATATCGACAGCACCGCCCCCGAAATCTGGGACCAGATGGGCGGAAAGGTCGACGGGTTCACCTGCGCCGCGGGCACGGGCGGCACCATCGCCGGGGTCGGCATGGGACTGAAGGAACGGAGCGAGGATGTGCGCATCGCGCTGTCGGATCCGCACGGGGCCGCGCTGTATAATTATTACGCGAACGGCGAACTGAAGGCAGAGGGCAGCTCCGTCGCCGAAGGGATCGGACAGGGGCGGATCACCGCCAATCTCGAAGGGGCGCCGATTGACACGCAATATCGCATCTCGGACGAGGAAGGCCTCGAATGGGTGCGCCGCCTGCTTAAAGAGGAGGGGCTGTGCCTTGGCCTGTCGTCGGGCATCAACGTGGCGGGGGCGATCCGCCTAGGGCAGGATCTCACGCGTGACCTCGGCCGGCCGGCGCGCATTGCGACGATCCTGTGCGATACGGGCTTTCGCTATCTCTCCAGCCTCTACAATCCCGAATGGTTGCGGGCCAAGGGGCTTCCCGTCTTTCCCTGGCTGAACGGGTGAGGGGGGCACGGTCATGGCGTTGACGCGCGGATTCGCCCGGCGCGAAGCCTCCGCCAGAAAGGCCGAGCTCGATTCCGCCGCCCTTCGCGGCGCCCGCGTTCAGGCGAGCCAGCGCATACAGCTCGGCATCGCGGGCATCGGCGCGATGCTGCTCCTCGTCGCTTTGGCCAGCACCATCATGGAGCAGGCGCGCGAGGCCGAGGACCCTCAGATCGCGGCGCAGGAAGGCGCGGAGGCGAAGGCCAACCGTACCGATCCGCTGGTCGATATCGGCGTCGTGCCGGAACTGCCCGCCGAGGGAGAAGGCGATAGCGTGCGCGATCTTCCCGCCGCGGATCTCCCTCCGCCGCAGGCCGCACCGTCGACGCCGCCCACCGGTAATCGCAGCGGCGGCGGCAATAACGGCGGCAACGCCAGCGGCACTGTCGGTGGCGCCGGGCAATAGGATGCGCACGCTTGCTACGCTGTTCGCCGCGCTCGCACTGTGCGGGTGCAACACTGGCGCGGGCGGGGGTGCGGGCGCGGGCGGCGGTGCGGACGCCGCCAATGCGAACCCGTCTTCGGCCGGGGGCGCCGCGACGGTTGCGGCGAACAGGCCCGCGCTCGCCTTGTTCACCAGCCTGCCGATATTCTGGGCCGAGGGGGACATTGACGCCTTGCTCGACGGGAAAACGCGGGACCATTGGGCGAAGGCCGTGATCGCGCGCGATTACGATCTGCGACCGGTCGACCGGTTGACCCAATTGGGCGACCCGGGGGATGGCGGCGTGCAGCGTCTTTTCATGGCACAGCCGCGGGCGCTTGCCGGTGACGAAAATGTCGCGCTCGACACATGGGTGCGCGGCGGCGGGCGGCTGGTGCTGCTCGCCGATCCGATGCTGGAGGCGCATTCGGAATACGGGCTCGGCGACCGGCGCAGGCCGGAGGCGATGGCGATGCTGTCGCCGATCCTGGCGCGCTGGGGTCTCGAACTCGCCTATGACGAGGCGCAGGACGAGGGCTGGCGCATGGCACGCACGCCCGGGCCGTTGCCCGTGTCGCAGGCGGGGCATTTCGTCCTGACCGGAGAGGGGCACGATTCGGAGTGTGAGACGCAGGCAGGCGGGCTGATCGTGCGATGCCGGATCGGGGATGGCACGGTCCTGGCGATTGCCGATGCCGCGCTTTTGCAGGACGGCGACGCCCCGGTGGAGGGCGCGGAAACCGCGTTGCGCGCGATGCTGGGCACGCTCGAAGCGCCGCTCTGACCCCGCCGTCGCATTGCCCATCGGGGATCGTGCGGGACGAATGGCCGACATTGCCGTAAATGGAAGGGGATCGCACGGGACGGGCCGTGCCGATTGACGATTCCGAGCGGTTCCGCATAGTTAGCGGGCGGTAAACGCCGTTCGGAAATGCACGTAAAACTCATTTTGGACGTAGTTTCCCGCGAATTCCCCTTTCATCCCCGACCCCTTTGGGCTAATAGCGATTCCATTCACTGGAACGATCATTTCCCGCGCCGAAAGGGGGCGTACCGGGCCATGCTCACGCACGGCACCGGGAGGAGAAACGCGTTTGTAATTTTGGGGACGCTACGTGTCGGCACGGCCGCACAGCTACAGGGGGCAGGGCTTTTCGCTACGCGGCGAGAAGAACCGATTCGTGCTGCCCCCTGCGTTCCGCAAGGTGGTGCGCGAATCGTCCGATGACGCACGCATCCTGTGCCTCGCCAAGCATGAACGGTGGGATTGCCTGACCGGATTTGGCCTCTCGCGCATGGACGAGCTGGAGATACAGCTCGACCGGGAGGAAGAGCGCGCCCTGCGGATGGACCGCGAATTCGACCGCGATACACGCTCGGCGCAGCTTTACGGCTTTCTCGAAATTCCTTTCGACGAATCGGGCCGCTTCATCATGCCCGACCATCTCATCGATCTCGCCCGGATCGAAGGCGAGCTGTTCTTTCAGGGCGGCGGCGCGTTCTTCACCTTGTGGAACCCGGCGCGCCTGTTCGAAATGGGCGACGACTGGACCGCGGCGAAGGCGGCGTGCGAGTCGCTGCGCGGCGATGCGGCCAAGCCGAAGCGGGGGCGCAAGTGAGCGTTGCTGCAAACCATGACGCGCCCCACGTGCCCGTCCTGCTCGACGAGGTGATCGCGGCGTTGCAACCGCTCGCCAATGCGGTGGTGATCGATGCGACCTTCGGCGCGGGCGGCTATACCCGTGCCTTGCTGGCGGCGGGGGCGACCGTCCATGCCTTCGACCGCGACCCGACCGCCATCGCCGCGGCGCGCGACTGGCCGGAAACGGCGGGCGATACGCCGCGCCTCGTCCTCCATCCGCGCCGCTTTTCCGAAATGGCCGATGCCATGCGCGAGGCCGGCGTGCGCCACGTCGACGGCGTGGTGATGGACATTGGCGTGTCCTCCATGCAGCTCAATCAGGCGGAGCGCGGCTTTGCCTTTTCCGCCGACGGCCCGCTCGACATGCGCATGTCGCGGGAGGGGGAAAGCGCCGCCGATTTCGTGAATAGTGCGGAGGAAGGCGCGATCGCCGACGTGCTGTATCAATATGGCGAGGAGCGGCAGTCGCGCCGTGTTGCACGCGCCATCGTCGCGGCCCGCCCATTGGAAACGACGGGTGCGCTGGCCGATATCGTGCGCAAGGCGCTCGGCTTCAATCGCAACGATCGCCGCGCCAACGCCCCGAAGGATCCCGCTACCCGCAGTTTTCAGGCGATTCGGATCCATGTGAATGCCGAGCTCGACGAATTGCGCCGCCGCCTTTGCGCTGCGGAAGATTTGCTGAACGAAGGGGGGCGGCTCGCCGTGGTCAGTTTCCATAGCCTTGAGGACCGCATCGTGAAGCATTTCCTGCGCGATGCGTCCAATACGGGCGCCGCGCCGTCGCGCCACATGCCCGCGACGGACGACGCGCCAAGCGCCGTGTTTGCAAAGCCTGCCAAACCCGTCCGGCCGGGCGATGTGGAGCTGGCGCGCAATCCCCGCGCCCGTTCCGCCGTCCTTCGCGCCGCCACCCGCACCGCCGCCCCCGCCCGCCCCGCATCGCAGAGGAACACCGCATGACCGGCCCCATGATCAGCCGCAATCGCACGCAGGCCATGATGTGGAGCGCCGCGGTGCTGGTGACGCTGGCCGTGTGCTTTGCGTTGATGTTGCAGGTGAAGGGCGTGAAGAGCGACATCGCCGCGACCGAGCGGCAGATCCTGCAGACGAAGCAGGAGCTGATCGTGCTCGAAACCGAGTTTCAGACCCGCGCGCGGCAACAGCAGCTCGTCCGCTGGAACGAGGTCGAATTCGGCTATGTCGCGCCCAAGGCGGACCAGTTTTTCGAAACGCGGCAGGAGCTCGCCATGCTGGGCAAGCCAGTCGATGTCGTCGCCCCGGCGCCGATGCGCATGGCCGATGCGGAGGATGCGGCGCGCGATGCCGGCGAAGCGGGCGAAGCACCCGTCCGCATGGCCGCCGCCGACAATGCCGCCGCGCCGATCGGCATGATGCGGCAACTGGTCGCGCGGGATAACGCGCGTGGGCCGGGCGCGGCAAAGGCCAAACCCACCCGCGTCGAACCGTCGAGCCTCCCCGCCATTCCGGCAGGCAAGGCCGTCACCCCGCGCAATTTTGCCGAACGCTTCGACCTCGACGCCGTTCTGGCCAAGGCGGAAGGAGCCGATTGATGGCCACGGCGCCGCTCGGCTACGGGGCGAATTTCGAACCATCGCGGGAATTTTCGGGCGGGAGCAAGGCGAACGGCGCGCATGGCGAAATCCATGCCGCGCCCCCGCCGGCGAGCCGGGGCAACATCCGCACGACCGCCCTGCGCCAGGCGCGGCAACGCATGGCGTGGATCGCGTTTTTCTTCGCCATGTTCACCGCCGTGCTGTTGCTGCGCGTCGCGGTGCTGGGCTTTTTTGAAAGCGACGGCGTGCCCGTGCGCGCGGGCGATGCGCTGCTTCCCGATCGGGGGCAGATCACCGACCGTAACGGCGTCCCGCTGGCGCGCGATTTTCAATCCTATGCGCTCTGGTTCAATCCCAAGGCGATGGAGGGCGGTCCGCCATTGACCCGGCCCGCCGCCGAAATCGCGAAAAAGCTGGTCGCGATCTTTCCCGACATGGACGAGGCGGACCTGACCCGGCGGCTCGCCTCGGGCAAGGGGCAATATCTGCGCCGCCGTATCCTCCCCGCAGAGGCCACGAAGGTGTTCGCCATTGGCGAGCCCGCGCTGAACCCGCCCGAAGAGCCCAGCCGCTATTATCCCGAAGGCAATCTTGCCGCGCATGTGCTGGGCTATGTCGCGTCCGACGGCAAGGGGCGCGTCGGCATGGAGCAGGTGTATGACGCGCAGCTGTCCGACCGGGCGACGCGCGGCACGCCCGTGCCGCTTTCGATCGACGCGCGGGTGCAGGCCGCGCTCGAGGATGAACTCATGCGCGGCATTGGCGAGGCGCAGGCCCTGGGCGCGGCGGGCATCGTGCTCGACGTCGATACGGGCGAGGTGATCGCGCTCGCCTCGCTTCCCTCCTTCGATCCGAACAAGATCGACGAGGAGGGCATGAAGCTGATGTTCAACCGGGTCACGAACCAGGTCTACGAACTCGGCTCCACGTTCAAGCCGCTCGCCGTTGCCGCCGCGATCGACGCGGGCACGGTCACCAATCTGGCGCGGCGTTACCCGGCCGGCCACGGGCTTCGCGTCGGGCGCTTCACCATTCGCGACAGCCACTCGCTCGGCGCGAGCCTCAACGTGCCCGAAGCCTTGATGCATTCCTCCAACATCGTCACGGCGCAGATCGCGGACGAGCTGGGGTCGAAGCGCATGAAGGCGAAGATGGAGCTGCTCGGCTTTAACGAGCGGCCCCGGATCGAACTTCCGGCGCGCGGCTTTCCCATCTGGCGGAGCGGGGAATGGCCGCGGCTGACGACGATGACGGTCGCCTATGGCCACGGCATCGCGGTGACGCCGCTCCATCTCGCCAGCGCCTATGCCGCGATGGTGAACGGCGGCATCTGGCGCCCGGCGACCCTGCACAAGCTCGCCCCCGGCGAAGCGCCCAAGGGCCGCCGCGTGTTCAAGGAAGCGACGAGCGCCCGCATGCGGCAGATGCTGCGCATGATCGTGGTCGACGGCACCGGGCGCAAGGCGGAGGCACCGGGCTTCCGTCTCGGCGGGAAGACGGGCAGCGCGGAAAAGCCGACCGATGGCGGCTATGCCCGCACGACGCTGGTGACGACCTTTGCCTCCGCCTTTCCGATGGACAATCCGCGCTATGTCGTGATCACCATGTTCGACGAGCCGAAGGGCACGCCCGCCACCTCGTATCAACGGACCGCGGCATGGAATGCGGCGCCCGCCGTCGGTCGGCTCGTGCCGCGGATCGGCCCGATGCTGGGCGTGTATCCGGAAGAAAACCGCGACATCGACCTGTCCGACCTGATGCCGCTGGTGGGGGGAGCGCATTGATGCGGTTGAATACGCTACTCGAACGTGCGGGATACGAACCGGTCGCGGGCGAGACGCAAGTCACCGGCTTTGCCATCGACAATCGCAAGGTCGCCAAGGGCAGCGTCTTCGGCGCGTTCCGGGGCAGCGCCGCCAATGGCGAGGATTACATCCCGCATGCGATCGCGGCGGGTGCGGTCGCCATCGTCGCCCGGCCCGAGGCCCACGTCGACGGCGCGATCCACATCGCCGATGCGGAGCCGCGCCGCGCATTTGCCCGGATTGCGGCGGGCTTTTTCCGCCCCACGCCGCAGACCGTCGTCGCCGTGACCGGCACCAATGGCAAGACATCGACGGTGGAAATGACGCGGCAGATCTGGCGCATGTGCGGCTTTTCCGCGGCGTCGATCGGCACGCTGGGCGTGACGACGCCGGACGAATCGGTGTCGACCGGCCTGACCACGCCGGACATCGCGACCTTCCTGTCGAACATGACGGGCCTCGCGCGCGAGGGCGTCACCCATGTCGCGTATGAGGCGTCGAGCCACGGCCTCTCCCAATATCGCAACGAAGGCCTGCCGGTTGCGGCGTGTGCCTTTACCAATCTGTCGCGTGACCATCTCGATTATCACGCCGACATGGACGATTATTTCGCGGCCAAAATGCGCCTTGTCGAAGAGGTCGTCGACGATGGCGGCGCCGCGGTCGTGTGGATGGACGATGGCAAGAGCGCGGCCGTCGCGGACCGGGTGCGGCGGCGCGGATTGCGGCTCTTCGCGGTGGGTGAGAACGGGGATGGCGGCGATGACGGGGGCGGGGGGATCCGCCTCCTGTCGCGCACACCGACCGAGCTGGGGCAGGAGCTTGCCATCCTGCACGATGGACAGGAACGCACGATCCGCCTTCCGCTGATCGGCGCGTATCAGGCGGCGAATGCGCTGTGTGCCGCAGGTCTGGCCATCGTGACGGGCGGGAAGGACGGTCCGGGCGCGGCCCAGGTGTTCGATGCGATGGGGCGCTTGCAACCGGTGCGTGGACGGCTCGAACGCGCGGCGATCAACCGGGCGGGCGCGCCGGTCTATGTCGATTACGCCCACACGCCCGACGCGCTGGAGGCCGCGATTGCCGCGCTTCGCCCGCACGTGTCGGGGCGGCTCATCACGGTGTTCGGCGCGGGCGGCGACCGCGATACCGGAAAGCGCGGACCGATGGGCACGGTTGCCGCACGCGCCAGCGACATCGCCATCGTCACAGACGACAATCCGCGCGGCGAAGACCCCTCCGCCATCCGCGCCGCGATTCTTGCCGGCGCCGATGAAGGGATCTTGCGCGAAGTCGCGGGCCGGCGCGAGGCCATCGCCGCCGCCATTGGCGAGGCCGGGCGGGGCGATATCGTCCTCATCGCCGGGAAGGGCCACGAGCAGGGACAGATCCACGGGCGCGGCGAGGCGCAGCGGATCGAACCGTTCGACGACGTTACCGTAGCAAGGGAGTGCGCAGCATGAGTGGTGCATCCAAGGTCAGCATACGCCCCGTCCCCTCCGCCACCCGTGCGCAGATCATTGCGGAAACGCACGGCCTCGCCGACAAGCCGCTCTGGCGCGCGCAGGCGGTGGCAAGTTCGGTCGGCGGGCAGTTGATCGGCGATTTCGCCGCAACCGATGTCGCCACCATCGCGGACGATGTGGAGCAGGGCACGCTTTATTTCGCGCGAGGCCACATCGATGCGCAGGCCGCACGGGCCAAAGGCGCCGCCGGCATCGTCACCACGCAGCGGGTGCAAGGCCCGCATATCCTCGTCGACGAAACGGGGGAGGCCCTGTCGCGGCTCGCGCGCGCGTCGCGCAACCGGGCGCGCGGTACGGTCATGGCGATCCTCGGCTTTACCGGCGGCGCGGTGGCCGATGTGCTGGGCCGCGCGCTCAAGCTCGCCAGCCGGGGCACAAGCTGGACGAGCGACACGGCACAGGGGCTCGACCTCGCGCTATGCCGGATGGCGGCGGATCGCAGCCATGCGCTGTTCGGGATCGACGGCGTCGCTGCTCCCGAAGTGCTGCGGCCCCATCTCGTCATTCTCGGGCCGGGCACAGGCCGCGAGGCCGGCCGCCGCGCCGCCGCTTCGGTCGAGGCGGGCGGCGCCGCCGTCCTACCCGCCGACCATCCCGATTTTGCACGCTGGCGCGCCGCGGCGATGGACGCGGGCGCCGCGGTCACCGGCTATGGCCGCCGGGCGAGTGCCGACATTCGCCTGCTCGATGGCGTGGCCGGACCGTTTGGCGGGACGCTGCTCTCGGTTGAAATCCATGGCCGTCCGCTGTGCTATACCATCGCCGACAGCGCCGATGCCGATGCCACGATGGCGGTTATCGGCGCGATGCGTGCGGCGGGTGCATCGCTCGGCGCGGCGGCGATGACGCTGGCCGACGATGCCTTTGCAGGCAAGGCTTCGGGGGGCGGCGCGTCCGGGGGCAGGGCGGGCTGAACCATGGCACGGCGGGCCATTTCGATCCCGCCCCGATCCGCGCGCGCCGCGCCGCGTCGGGGAAACCGGACAACAGGGTTCTTCACAAGCGGCACCCAATCGCCCATGGCATTATCGCAGGTCGCGTGCGCCGGCCTTGTGGACATTGCAATCGCGCCGACCCGGTTCGCCGGTGCGCCAAGGGAATTTCAATGCTTTTTCTGATTGCCGAGTGGCTGAATTTCGAGGGGCTGGCCAATCTTGTCCGGTACCAGACATTCCGCGCCGGAGCCTGCCTTCTCACCGCGCTCGTGATCGGGCTGGTGATGGGGCCGCGCTTCATCAACATGCTCCGGTTGAGCCAGGGCAAGGGGCAGCCGATCCGCCTCGACGGGCCGCAGACGCATCTGGCCAAGCGGGGCACGCCGACGATGGGCGGGCTGCTCGTGTTGATCAGCGTGACCGTCTCCATGCTGCTGTGGATGGATTTGCGTTCGTTTCTGGTGTGGGCGTGCATCGCGGTGACCGTGGGATTCGGGTTGATCGGCTTCCTCGACGACTGGGACAAGGTGCGCAAATCGAGCCACGCGGGCGTCCCCGGAAGGGTGCGGCTGGCGGGGGAATTTCTCATTGCCGGGATCGCGGCATGGCTGATCGTGCGCGATACCAGCCTTTATTTGCCCTTCGTGACGTTCGGTATTCCGCTGGGCCCGCTTTATTACGTGTTCGCCGCCTTCGTCATCGTCGGCGCGGGCAATGCGGTGAACCTGACCGACGGGCTCGACGGGCTGGCCACGATGCCGGTCATCATCGCGGCGGGCACGTTTGCGATCATCGCCTATCTCGTCGGGCGGACCGATTTTGCCGCCTATCTCGGCATTCCGTTTGTGGAGGGCGCGGGCGAGCTTGCCATTCTATGCGCCGCGATCATCGGCGGGGGGCTTGCGTTCCTGTGGTTCAATGCGCCGCCTGCCGCCGTGTTCATGGGCGATACGGGTTCGCTCGCGCTGGGCGGGGCGCTCGGCACCATCGCGGTGGGCACGCATCATGAGGTCGTGCTCGGCATCGTCGGCGGGCTTTTCGTGCTGGAGGCCGCGTCGGTCATCATTCAGGTGTTCTGGTTCAAGCGGACGGGCAAGCGCGTCTTCAAGATGGCGCCGATCCACCATCATTTCGAGCAGAAGGGGTGGGCCGAATCCACCGTCGTCATCCGTTTCTGGATCGTGGCCATCGTGCTGGCCGTGATCGGGCTTGCGACGTTGAAACTGCGGTGAGCGGGGGCGCCGCCTCGATCCTGTCGCCGCAGGTTTTCGCCGGGCGTCGCTATGCCGTGCTCGGCCTTGCGCGCAGCGGGCAGGCGGCGGTGCGCACCCTGCTCAATGCCGGGGCGCATGTGCGGGCGTGGGACCGGGACGCGGATGCGCGCGACGCCGCGATGGCGGCAAGCGACGGGCGCGTCGAACTGGGCGAGATGGACGCGGGCACGCTTGCCGGGTTCGACGGGATCGTCGTATCGCCGGGCGTGCCGCTCAACCGTCATCCCATTGCCGGGATCGCGCAGGAGGCCGGCGTACCGCTCATCGGCGATATCGAGCTTTTCGCGCAGAACCGCGCCGCGATGCCGCCGCACAAGGTCGTCGGCATTACCGGCACCAACGGAAAATCCACGACGACCGCGCTGGTGCAGCACATGCTCGACACCGCGGGCATCGCCGCGCGGATGGGCGGGAACATCGGGATTCCCATCCTCGCGACCGAGGCGCTTTCCGAAGGAGGCGTCTATGTGCTCGAACTGTCGAGTTACCAGATCGACCTCACCCATTCGCTGGCGTGCGATTGCGCCATGCTGCTCAACCTGACGCCCGATCATCTCGACCGGTACGACGACGGTTTCGCAGACTATGCCGCGGCGAAGGCCCGCCTTTTCGAGATGCAGGGCGGCGCGGGCACGGCGATTGTCGATGCGCGGTCGCTGCGCACCATCCCGCAGGTCGCGCAGGCGCTCGCCGGGCGCGCGCCCACCGTGATCGAGGATGTCGCGATCCCGTCGCAGCAGTCGGACTGGCCCGCGCTGCAGGGGCCGCACAACCGGGCCAATGTCGCGGCCGCGACCGCCGCGGCGCGGGCATGCGGGCTGAACGATGCGGACATCGCGCGCGCCCTGGCCAGCTTTACAGGCTTGCCCCACCGGATGCAGCGTGTCGCCGACATTGGCGGCACCGTGTTCATCAATGACAGCAAGGCGACGAACCCGGCCTCCGCCGCGCCGGCGCTCGCCGCCTTCGCGCCGCGGGAGGGGCGGCCCCGCATCCACTGGATCGTCGGCGGGCTGGCCAAGGGGGACGCGCTGGAGGAATGCGCAGACTGGCTGCACCACGTGGCCGCGGCCTACACCATTGGCGAGGCGGGCGAGATGTTTGCCGGTCTTCTGTCGCCGCACGTCCCCGTCACGCGGGCGGAAATGCTGGGCCAGGCTGTCCATGCCGCCGCCGCCGCCGCCGCGCCGGGCGATGTCGTGCTGCTGTCGCCCGCATGCGCGAGTTTCGACCAGTTTCGCGATTACGAAAAGCGCGGCGAATGCTTCATTCAGAACGTGCGTTCGATCGAGGAGGCGAGACAGCAGCCATGAACGTGACCCCTCATTTCGAAAGCGGCCAGTTCGCGGGCGAGACGCGCGGCGTCCATATCGCCCGTAAATCGAACCGGTACCGGCGCGGGCGCCGCCGCGAACTCGCCATCTGGTGGCGGGAGATCGACCGGGTGCTGCTCGGCATTGTCGCCGCGCTCATGATCGCGGGCATCATCGCGGTCGCGGCCGGTTCCGCCGCCAGCGCAGAGCGGCTTTCGACCGCGCGCAAGACATTGCCCGATCTCTATTTCTTCTGGCCGCATGTGCGCTGGCTCGTGCTGGGCGCGGGGGTGATGGCGGCGACTTCGATGATGCCGCGCGACCTTGCCCGCCGTTTCGCCATCGTGCTGGCGGCGGGGATGCTGGCACTGCTGGTGCTGGTGCCGTTCGTCGGGGCGGAGGTGAACGGGGCGCGCCGCTGGATCAATGTCGGCGCCTCGTTTCAGCCGAGCGAGTTCTACAAGCCGGCCTTCGCGCTTGCGCTGGCGTGGATCCTGTCGTGGAAGGTGCGCGACCCCGGTCTCCCGGTGATCGCGGCGTCGGGGGCGTTGTTGCTGCTCTCGGTCGGATTGTTGATGCTGCAACCCGATTTCGGCGCGGCGATGCTGCTTTGCGGGGTGTGGTTCGTGCTGGTGCTGTGTGCGGGCATGCCGTGGCGCCATATCGGACTCGCCGTCGGGGCGATCGGTTCGATCGTCGGGCTCGCCTACATGTTCTACGACAATGCGCGGCACCGCATCGACGCTTTCCTCGAAGGGGGGGAGGCCTTCAGCCAGGTCGATCTCGCCAGCAAGACGATGCTGTCGGGCGGATGGTTCGGGCGCGGATTGTGGATGGGGGAGCGCAAGAATTCGCTGCCCGAGGCGCATACCGATTATATCCTGTCCGTGATCGGGGAGGAGTTCGGCCTTGTGTCCGTGGCGGCGATTTCGCTGCTGTTTTGCGCGCTGGTGGTGCGGGTGCTGTGGCGGCTCCGGGACGAGGATGATCTTTTTGCCGTGCTCGGCGGGACGGGGCTTGCCGCCCTGCTTGGCGGGCAGGCGTTCATCAATATCGCCGTCAATCTTCAGCTTTTCCCGTCGAAAGGCATGACGCTGCCATTGATCAGCTATGGCGGTTCGTCGATGATTGCCCTGTGCCTCAGCATCGGTCTGCTGCTGGCGGTGACACGCCGCAATCCGTATCTGGGGCGCGACGGTTTCAACGCGTTGCAAGGAAGGCGCAGGACATGACGAAGGCTTCGCGCCACTACGTGCTGGCCGCGGGCGGAACCGGCGGGCATCTCATCCCCGCCTTCGCGCTCGGCACCGAACTTATCGGGCGGGGACACCGGGTCGCGCTCATCACCGACGAACGCGGCGCGGCCATCCCCGGCATGCCGCATGCGATGAAGGCCCATGTCCTGCCCGCGGGGCGGATGGATGGCGGCATCCTCGCGAAGATAAAGGGGATTGGCGCGATCCTGTCGGGGCGCAAGATGGCGCTGCGCCTGTTCCGCGAATTCGAACCGTCGGCGGTCGTCGGCTTTGGCGGCTATCCCGCATTGCCGGCGCTGCTGGCCGCGCAATCGGCCCGCATCCCGTCGATCATCCATGAACAGAACGCGGTGCTGGGGCGGGTGAACCGTTTCCTTGCCCGCAATGCCAATATCGTCGCGACCGCTTATGAACAGGTCGACCGCATGCCAAAGGGCGCGGGCGCGCGGGCCGAACTCGTCGGCAATCCGGTGCGCGGGCCCGTGCTGGACCTGCGCAGTCAGCCCTTTCCCGCATATGCCGAGGACGGGGCGTTGCGCATCCTCGTCACCGGGGGGAGCCAGGGTGCGCGCGTGCTGTCGCAGGTGGTGCCGGACGGGTTGGCGCAATTGCCGGACGCGCTGCGGCGCCGGCTCCACGTGACGCAGCAATGCTTACCGGAGGATATGGAGGCGGTGCGCGACGCCTATGCCGCGCATGGCATCACGGCACAGCTCGGAACCTATTTCGAGGATATGGCCCAAAGGCTCGCCGATGCGCATCTGTTCATCGGACGCGCGGGCGCATCGACGATTGCGGAGCTGACCGCGGTGGGACGCCCCGCGATCCTCGTGCCGCTGCCTATCGCGACCGACGATCACCAGGCCGCCAATGTGCGCGACATCGTGGCCGCCGGCGGCGCGCGGTCGATCCGGCAGCCGCAATTCACGCCCGCGGAACTGGCCGCGCAGGTCGCCGACCTTGCGCGTACCCCGGAAACGCTCGCCGCCGCCGCCCATGCCATGTGGAATTGCGGGCGCCCCGACGCGGCAAGCGATCTTGCCGATCTGGTCGAAGGGTTCGGCGGCGCACCGCTCATGGATGTGATCCGCATGAAACAGCCCGACGCGCGCGGCGAAATGCGGGGGATGCGCGCATGAAGGGCGTCGGCACAGACATCGGCACCATCCATTTTGCAGGGATCGGCGGAATCGGCATGTCCGGCATTGCCGAGGTCATGCACAACCTCGGCTATGACGTGCAGGGTTCGGACATTTCCGAAGGGCACGTGATCGAGGGGCTGCGCAAAAAAGGCATCCCGGTGATGATCGGGCAGAAAGCGGAAAATGTCGCGGGCGCCGCCGTGCTCGTCACCTCCACCGCGATCCGCCGCAACAATCCGGAAGTTGTCGCCGCGCTCGAAAACCGGATCCCTGTGGTCAGGCGCGCCGAAATGCTGGCCGAGCTGATGCGATTGAAACGCACCGTCGCGGTCGCCGGCACCCATGGGAAGACGACGACGACATCGATGGTCGCCGCCCTGCTCGACGCCGGGGGTGTGGACCCCACCGTCATCAATGGCGGCATCATCAACAGCTACGGCTCCAACGCGCGCGTCGGCACCAGCGAATGGATGGTGGTGGAGGCCGATGAAAGCGACGGCAGCTTCCTCCGCCTCGACGGGACGATCGCGGTCGTCACCAATATCGACCCCGAACATCTCGACCATTACGGCAGCTTCGACAATGTGAAGAACGCCTTCGTCGAATTCATCGAGAACGTGCCGTTCTACGGCGCCGCCGTGCTGTGCCTCGACCATCCGGAGGTGCAGGCGATCCTGCCGAAGATCCGCGACCGCCGCGTCGTCACCTATGGCTTCAGCGCGCAGGCCGACATCCGCGGCGAGAACGTGACCCCGGTGCCCGGCGGCAATCGGTTCGACGTCGCCATCCGCCACCGCGACGGCAGCGCCGAACGGATCGAGGGCATCGAATTGCCGATGCCGGGCCGCCATAATGTGCAGAACGCGCTGGCCGCGATTGCCGTCGCCGTCGAAATGCAATGCCCGTTCGAAACGGTGCGCGACGGGTTTGCCCGGTTCGGCGGGGTCAAGCGACGCTTTACCAAGGTGGGCGAGATCGCGACCGGCGGCGAACCAGCGATCGTGATCGACGATTACGGTCACCACCCGGTGGAAATCCGCGCCGTGTTGTCCGCCGCGCGCGAAGGGGCGACGGGCCGGGTGATCGCGGTGGCGCAGCCGCATCGCTACTCCCGCCTGCGCGACCATATGGAGGAGTTTCAGAGCGCCTTCAACGATGCCGACATCGTCTATGTCACGCCGGTCTACGCCGCGAGCGAGGAGCCGATCGAGGGCGTGGATGCCGATGCGCTTGTCGCCGGGCTGAAGGATCGCGGCCATCGGCAGACCTCCGTGGTCGAGGATGCCGATGCACTCGCCGCAACGCTTGCCGGCGTTGTCGAGCCGGGCGACATGATCGTGTGCCTGGGCGCGGGGGACATCACCCGCTGGGCCGCGGGGCTGGCCGATGCCGTTGCGGCGCAAAGGGGCGCGTGATGGCGGATCTGGTCGCGCATGCGGGTCGTCTCGATATACGGCTGAATGGCGGGGCGTTCGCCATCGATGCGCCGCGCGGGAAATTGCGCGCGATGGCGCCGCTCGCCAAATATACCTGGTTCAAGACGGGCGGACCGGCCGAATTGCTGTTCGAGTAGGCCGATGTTGACGATCTGTGCGAATTCCTCGCCGCGCTGCCCGGCTGGGTGCCGGTGATGGGAATTGGCCTCGGCTCCAACATGATCGTGCGCGATGGCGGCGTGGACGGCGTCGTCGTGCGGCTGGGCAAGGCCTTCGCCGAGGTGGAGGCGCTCGACCCCACGACCCTGCGGATGGGCGGCGGGACGAGCGGCATTCTGGCGGCGAGCAGCGCCCGCGATGCGGGCATTGCGGGCATGGAGTTCCTGCGCGGTATTCCCGGCACGGTCGGCGGGTTCGTGCGGATGAACGGCGGCGCGTATGGGCGCGAGGTGGCCGATATTTTCGTCGCATGCGATGTCGTGCTGCGCGATGGGACATCCGCCACGTTCGGTCCCGGTGACATGGGCTATCGCTATCGCCATTCCGACCTGCCCGATGGCGCGATCGTCACTGCCGCGACGTTCCGCGGCACGCCGGGCGACCCCGATGCCATTGGCGACGAGATGGACCGCATCGCCGAAGCGCGCGAAAACAGCCAGCCTTTGCGCACCAAAACCGGCGGGTCCACGTTCAAGAATCCCGACGGGCACAAGGCCTGGCAACTCGTCGATGCGGCGGGGTGCCGCGGTCTCGCCATCGGCGATGCACAGGTGAGCGAGAAGCACACCAATTTCCTCATCAACACGGGCGAGGCGACGAGCCGCGACATCGAAATGCTGGGCGAGGAGGTGCGCCGCCGGGTCAAGGCGCATTCGGGCGTGACGCTGGACTGGGAAATCCGCCGCGTCGGCCGTTTCGCGGGCGAGCCGGTGGAGGCGGGGGCATGAGCACGACCATCCGCCGCGGCGGAAAGGGCGTGCGCCGCGCCGCCGCCGCCAAGGGCAAGCGCAAGGCCGTCAACACGGCAAAGGCGCGCACCGGGGGGGCGGCCGATGCGATCATGCGCGTGCTGCCCGTTTCCGAACGCGGCTTGCAGAAATTCTTTCAGCTGCTGATCGCGGCGGCGCTCGCCATCGCGGCATGGGGGCTGGCCGTCCTGCTCGGCGTGCCCGAGATGATCCGCGCGCGCGTGGCCGATGCGGCGGACAGCGCCGGTTTCGCCGTGCACCGGATCGAGGTGCGCGGCGTGAACCGCATGGACGAGCAGGCGATCTATGCCAAGGCGCTCGCCGCGCGCAACGTGCCGATGCCGCTGCTCGATCTCGACAGCCTGCGCGCCGATCTGGTCGCGCTGCCCTGGGTGCAGGATGCGCGCGTGTCGCGGCAATTGCCCGATGCGCTGGTGATCGACGTGGTGGAACGCAAACCGCATGCCGTGTTGCGCCAGGGCGAGGAATTCGTGCTCATCGATCCCGCTGGCCACAGGCTGGAGCCGGTGCCGCGGGGCCGGGCGGAGAAAATGCTCGTCCTGTCGGGCGAGGGGGCGGAGGATCGGGCGATCGACCTTGCGCAATTGCTCGACATCGCGCCCGCGCTCAAGCCGCAGGTGCGCGGCGCGGAATGGATCGGCAACCGGCGCTGGAACCTGACCTTCGCGACCGGGCAGGTGCTCGCCCTGCCCGAAGGGGACGAGGAGGCGCGCGATGCGCTCGTCACCTTTGCGCGCGACGACGGCACCAATCGCCTGCTCGGCGGGCAGGTCGCGGTGTTCGACATGCGCGCGCCCGACCGCACCTACATGCGCGTGCCGGGCCGGGCGAAGGCGCAGGCCGAGCTTGCCGCGGAACGCGCGCGCGACGCGGACGGAGGCTGAACCCGCCGTGCCCGCACCGCGTATCGAAAAGATTTTCGCCGCCATCAATATCGGCAGCTTCCGCATCTCCGCCATGATTGCGGGGCTGACCGGCGATGGCGAGATGATCGTGCTGGGCTCGGGCCACCGCGCCGCCGACGGGATCCGGCGCGGCTATGTCACCGACATGGACGCAGCGACCCATGCGGTGCGCGATGCGATCGAACGCGCCGAACGCGCCGCCGACGTGCAGGTCGATGCGGTGTGGATCGGATGCGCCAATGCCGGCCTCACCAGCGCCATTCGCGAGGTGGATATCGAGATCGGCGGACGCCGGATCGAGCAGGACGACATCGATTACCTGCTGCTCGATGCGCGCGATCAGATCATTCCCGAAGCGGGTGAGCAGCGCGCCGTGCTCCACGCGCAACCGGCGTTCTACGTCCTCGACCAGGCGCAGGGCGTCGCCAATCCGCGCGGGCTTCATGCCGATACGCTTTCGGTCGCGATCCACGTGATGGAGGCGGAAACCGGCCCGCTGCGCAATCTGATGGAGGCGGTACAGAGCGCGCATCTCGAAGTCGCGGGCGTCGTCGGTGCCGCGGTCGCCAGCGGGCACGCCTGCCTCACCGAGGAGGAGCGCGACCTCGGCGTCGCGGTCATCGACATGGGGGCGGAGGTCACGCATATTTCCGTCCATGCGGGCGGGATGCTCGTCGGCATGGACGTGCTGCCCTATGGTTCGGGCGACATCACCGATGCCGTCGCCTCCGCCTTCGGTATCCGCCGCGCGCAGGCAGAGCGGCTGAAATGCGTCTATGGTTCGGCGATCGCCAGCCCGACCGACAACCGCGAGATGATACCGTTGTCGGCGGACAGCACCGGCCGAGGGGAGATGATCCCGAGGGCAGAGCTGATCTCGGTCATCACCGGGCAGCTGGCCCGATGGACCGACGATGTGTCCAAGGCGCTGAAATCGCTGGGCTTCGTGGCCGGGCGGGGAAGCAACGGGCGGCAGATCGTGCTCACCGGCGGGGGTGCGGAACTGGCCGGACTTGCCGATTATGTGCAGCAGGCGCTGGCAAAGCCCGTACGCACGGGCCGCGCGCCGGCGATGACCGGCCTGCCCGAGGCCCATGCGACGCCCGGATTTGCGAGCCTTGCCGGGCTGGTGCTGCATGCGGCGGCCGATCCTGTGGACATACGCGCGCACGGGTCGGTCGGCGATGGGGCCAGGGGCGGCGGGCGCAACCTGCTCGCGCGGATGGTGCGCGCGGTGCGTGAATATTTCTGAGGGCGGATGGCGGGGCCGGTCCGCCCTTCGCGACGGAGCGGGGCAGGCGCGCGACAAAGGCACGCCGTGCTGCTTTTTGGGGTGTGGAAATCTGCATTATCCCTTTGCCCCGATGAATTGTTCTGTGCCAAAACCCCGCCATAATTTTGCCAGCCTTAAATTTTGAACGCTGACGACGGTTTTCGTCCCGGAGAATTTCATGAGCATCAATATCGGTCCGCCGGCGGTTGAGGAGCTTCGCCCCCGCATCACCGTGATCGGCGTCGGCGGCGCCGGCAATAACGCCATCGCCAACATGATCCGTTCGGAGATCGAGGGCGTCGATTTCGTCGTCGTGAATACCGACGCGCAGGCGCTGAATTCCTCCATCGCGGAGGACCGGATCCAGCTTGGCCCCGAAATCACGCAAGGGTTGGGCGCGGGCGCACGTCCCGAGGTCGGCCGCGCGGCGGCGGAGGAAACCATCGGCGAGATCGACCGCATGCTGGAGGGCGTGCACATGTGCTTCATCGCCGCGGGCATGGGCGGCGGCACCGGCACGGGCGCGGCGCCGGTCATCGCCAAGGCCGCGCGCGAAAAGGGCGTGCTGACCGTGGGCGTGGTCACGAAGCCGTTCATGTTCGAGGGCAATCGCCGCATGCGCGCCGCCGACGCGGGCATCGAGGAATTGCAGAAGCACGTCGACACGCTGATCGTCATTCCGAACCAGAACCTCTTCCTGGTCGCCAGCCCCGACACCACGTTCAAGGAAGCCTTCCTCCTCGCCGACGAGGTGTTGCAGCAGGGCGTCCGGTCGATCACCGATCTCATGGTGATGCCGGGCCTCATCAATCTTGACTTTGCCGACGTGCGTTCGGTCATGGGCGAGATGGGCAAGGCCATGATGGGCACGGGCGAGGGCGAGGGCGACAATCGCGCGCTCGAAGCCGCGGAAAAGGCCATCGCCAACCCCCTGCTCGACGGGGTGTCGATGCAGGGCGCAAAGGGCGTCATCGTGTCGATCATCGGCGGCGAGGACATGCGCCTCATGGAAGTGGACGAGGCGGCCAACCATATCCGCGATCTCGTCGATCCGGATGCGAACATCATCTGGGGTTCGGCCTTCAATCCCGATCTTGAGGGCAAGATTCGCGTGTCGGTCGTCGCGACCGGCATCGATCAGAGCGCCGACCGCCAGGAATCGCCCGCGGTGAAGGGTTTCTCCATGGGGTCGGGCCGTGCCCCGGTCCATCCCGGCTCGTCCCCCGCACCAGCACCCGCACCCGCACCCGCCGCGCCGCCCGCACCGGTGGCCGAAACGCGCAGCGCGGCACAGGATGGTGGCGCCGGCCTGCCCGACCCTGCCGATGATCGCGAGTTGAAGGCGCCCGGCACCGACCACGGTTTCGCCGAGGATGCGCACGACGACGAACCGCTCGAACTCAATCTCGATCAGCAGGCCGATATTCCGCCGCCCGCCGACGCGAGCGACGAATTGCAGCTTGGCGGGATGGAGGCAGAGCCCGCCCCCCGGCACACGCCGCCGCCCGCGCCGGCTCCCGACCGCCTGACCCCGCCCGAAGACGTTGCTCCCACACCCGCACCGGCGCGTCCGGCGCCGGCCCCGCGCAGTTCGGGCGGCGGCAGCACCTTGTTCGAGCGCATGGCCAATCTTTCGCGCGGACGGGACGACCGCCGCGACGAAAGCCGCGATGCGCCCCGCCGCGACAACTGCCGTGTCGATCTCGAAGATGACGACGATGACGATGGCGCACTCAACATCCCGCGCTTCCTGGGTCGCAACAATCGTTAAGCGCATGCGTGGCTTTTCCGCCGGCATGGCGCGCCGCCTGCGCCCGGTCCTGGCCGCCGTTCTGACGGTGGGGGCGGGCGCTGGCGTCGCGGTTTCGCCGGTCGCGGCCGTGCCGGTGGTGCAGCCGCTGCCCGGCCCGGATCAGATCGCGTTGACGGATGCGCGCGCGGTGCTCCTGCGCGATCCCGACAATCTGGGGGCGCTGCGCGAGGCTGCGGTGGCGGCGGTGCGGCTGGGCGATCCGGAAGCGGCGCTGACCTATGTCGAGGAAGCGGAGAAGCACGCACCGGCGGATCCTGTCATTGCATCCGTGCGGGCGGCGATCCTCGCCTTGCGGGGCGAGCCGCAGGCCGCGCTCGACCAGTTCGCGAAGGCCGAGGCCAATGGCGCGCCCGTCGCCGATCTCGCCGCGGATCGCGCGCTCGCCTACGACCTCATCGGGGATCAGCCCTCGGCCCAGTATTACTACCGGATTGCCGCGCAATTGCTGCAGCAGCGCGACGTTCCGCCCAATAATTACGTCGCGGACGAGCTGACCCGGCGCCACGCGCTCAGCCTTGCCGTCGGGGGCGATTTTGCCGCCGGCGATGCCGTATTGCGTCCGCTGCTCGAACGGCAGGACCTTTCGGGTTGGCGCACGCGGGCCTTCATGCTCGCCATCAGCGGGAACGAGCGCGAGGCGGTCGCACTGCTCGGCACGGTCTTGCCGGCCGAACTCGCCGCGCAGATTTCGCCCTATATGCGGGTCATGCCGAGGCTGAGCAATGCGCAGCAGGTCGCCGCGGCCACCTTCGGGCGTTTCCCGCGCATGGACGCGATCGCTGCCGATCCGCAAGCACGCTCCGACAGGGCACGCTCCGACAGGGCGAAAGCATCGCGGCGACGCGCCCGGCGCAGCAGGGGCGAATGACCGATGCGACCCATCCCGGCACAGGGAGGGTCGTTTTCCACATGGTCTGCACAGCTGTGTGGGGTTATGCCCCGGTGCGGCATGGGGCGCGGATTGGCAAGCGGGGGTGCGGCAGGGCACGAGCATGAAGGCTGGCCCCGCATCACGCGCGGGGCGGGCGATCCATGCGGCGGGAGCGACGATGACGACAGGACGCAAAATGATGAGCACCCAGGAGGAGCTGGCCCCCGTCGACATGCTGATGTCGCTCTTCGAGGCGCGCAGCTGGCCCTACGAACTCATCGGCGAGGACGAGATCAGCGGCGAGGTGCAGGGCGCCTGGGCCAAGTATCAGCTGCGCGCGATCTGGCGGCACGAGGATAACGTGCTTCAATTGCTGTGCCTGCCCGAAACGCGCGTGCCGCAGGACAAGCGGGTTACGATGTTCGAATTGATGACCCTGGTGAACGAACAATTGTGGCTGGGTCATTTCGATATCTGGTCCAACGGATCGGTCCTGCTTTACCGCCACGGGTTGATGCTGGGCGATGATGGCTTACTTAGCCTGTCACAGGCGCAGACCGCCGTGGAGGTGGCCGTCGAGGAATGCGACCGGTTCTATCCGGCGTTTCAATTCGTTTTATGGGGCGATCGCGACGCGCAGACGGCCTTGCAATCCGCGCTCGTCGATGCCGCAGGAGAAGCTTGAGATTATGAACGTGATGACGACGAAAACACCCGGCTCGATGCTGTTGATCGGTTGCGGCAACATGGCGGGTGCCATGCTGGACGGCTGGCTCGCAGGGGGGGTGGATCCGGCGATCTTCACCATCGCGGACCCCTATCGCGAGGATGCGCCCGATGGCGTGCGCCTGCTCAAGGAACTTCCCAAGGGCGAGACGTTCGATGCGGTGATGCTCGGCATCAAGCCGCAGATGCTCAACGACAATGCGCCGGACATCGAACCGCTCATCGGGAGTGACACGGTCGTGCTGTCGATCCTGGCGGGGACGCAGCTCGATACGCTGGCGTCGAAATTTCCGCGCGCGGGCGGTATCGTGCGCGTCATGCCGAACCTGTCGGCGGCGCTCGGCAAATCGCCGCTCGCACTCGTCGGCAAGGATGTCGGCGACGAACAGCGCGCCATGGTCGATGCGCTCGCCGCGCCGCTGGGGCAGGGCGAATGGCTGCCGGATGAAAGCCTGTTCGATCTCGTCACGGCCCTCGCCGGATCGGGGCCGGGCTTCGTCTATCGCTTCATCGATTCGCTTGCCAAGGCCGCGACCGAGCTTGGCCTGCCGCGCGAACAGGCCGATCGGCTCGCGCTCGCCACAGTCGAAGGGTCCGCCGCGCTTGCCGCGAACAGCGAACATTCGCCGGGCGAACTGGCGCGCCGCGTCGCATCGCCGGGCGGGGTGACGCAGGCCGGGCTGGACACGCTCGATGAAAACGACCGCATGCTGACCTTGATGACCGATACGCTGCGCAACGCGCGCGATCGCAGCATCGCGATGGCCAAAGAGGCCTGAACCGGCCGAAACGATACCGGCGTTAAACATTTGTTTCCCGTTGGTATCCGATTGTAACGCAAGGTCGTCGTAGCCCGGTTTCCCTTGAATTCGGGGGCGATCGGGCCGATATTGCATGCAACGGCCCGCCTTGTCGCGGGTTGGCAGAGGAGTTAGGACACAATGGCAAACTGGAACGATCCCCAGCCCACCCGGACGGGCTTCGGCGCGTCCACGGGCCTCGACGGGCGTATGCAGGCGCGGGAGGGCTTTGACGCAGGCCTGCGCAAATACATGCTGTCGATCTATAATTATATGGCGATGGGCGTCGCGCTGACCGGCGTGGTGGCATTCGTCATGGCGAACACCGCCTTTGGCGTGGCGATCATGACTTCGCCGCTGATGTGGCTGATCGTGCTGTCGCCGCTGGCCATCGTTTTTGCGATGTCGTTCGGCGCGAACCGCTTTTCGCAAGGCACGCTGCAGATCCTGTTCTGGGCGTTCGCGGCGCTCATGGGTGCGTCGATGTCGACGATTTTTGCCGTCTATACCGGCGCGTCGATCGCGGCGACGTTCTTTGCAACCGCGGGTGCGTTCGCCGGCCTCAGCCTGTTCGGCTACACCACGAAGAAGGACCTGTCCGGCATGGGCAGCTTCCTCATCATGGGCGTCATCGGCCTGCTGATCGCGTCGGTGATCAACATTTTCCTGCAGAGCGCGGCGCTGATGTGGGCGGTGAGCTTTCTCGGCGTACTGATTTTCGCAGGGCTGACCGCCTATGACACGCAGCGGCTGAAGCGTCAGTATTTTCAGCTCGCCGGCACGGATTTCATGGGCAAGGCGGTGATCCTTGGTGCGCTTTCGCTGTACCTCGATTTCATCAACATGTTCCAGTTCCTGCTGATGTTCATGGGGCAGCGCGACTGATCGCGGTTGCTCCCTCGCTTCCGGTCCGCACGGGCGGGCCGGATGACGAAATGGCGATGACAGCATGTGCCCGGCCGGACCCGATCCGGCCGGGCATTTTGTTGGATATTCGCCATTTACGAGCGGCCCCGGCTTGGCGCATAAGGGGGTTCGGACACGATCTGTTTCGGGGCTGCAAGCGCTTCACGCTGCGGTCATCGCCCATCGGTCAGATCGAATGTCGGTATATCTCCCCGAATTGAGAGAGGGTCGCATAGCATGGCGGGACGCATTTCCACGATTTTTCGATTGGCCGCCCTGGCCAGCATGACCGCGATCGCGGCATGTTCCTCCACGCCCGAACCGGCGCCGCCGCCGCCGCCGCCGCCCGAGCCGGAAGCATTCCCCGCCCGCCCTCTGGCGCCCAACCGCGCCCACGAAGGGCTTCAGGTGCCGCGCACCGATCCGACCGGGGTGCGTCAGACGGTCAATACGTGGGTGACCCCGGCGCAGGCGGTCTGGAACCTGCGCTCTGCGTATAATGTCGCGGCGCTCAATTGCGACGGCGTGATCTACGAACCGATGGCGGAACGCTATGGCGCGTTTCTCGAAACGCACACGCGCGACCTCGCCGCCGCGGGCCGCACGGTGGATAGCGAATTTCGCCAGAAATACGGCCCCACGTTCCGCGATCCGCAGGACGCCTACATGACGCAGGTCTATAATTATTTCGCGCTGCCTGCGATGGAGGACGAGTTCTGCCCGATCGCGCTCGCGGTAAGCGAGGAGCTCGCGCTGATGCCGAAGGGCGGGCTGAGCGAGGCGGCGCCGGGCATGCTGCTCCGCATGGAAGAGCCGTTTCTCGCCTTTTTCAAGCGGTACGAGGCGTACAAGGCAGAAGCCGCCGCGTGGGAGGCCCGATATCTCGCCACTTACGGGAAGCCCTATCCCTACACGCCGCGCAGTTTCGCGCCCGCACCGATCATCGCGCCGGTGGCGGTCGATGCGAATGGCAATCCCGTCGATCCCGCGGCGGCCAACGCTGGCGTGCCCGCGACCGGAGGGACGGTCGTGACCGACCCTGTCAATGCCGTTCCGCCCGTTCTGCAACCGCAGATCGTGCCGGCTCCCCCGGTTCCGGAGGCACCGGTTGCTGTGGGTGCGACCTCCGCCGATCCGAATGGCACGACGCCGCCGGTCACCACCACCGGCCAATAATCGATAACCGGCGGGCAAAGGGCGGATTTTGAAAAATCCCCCTTTGCCTCAGCCTCATCATGCGGTAACAGCGCCGCGTTCGCCGGATGAAGATATGCCCGCGAACACGACTGGAACGGGGCCGTAGCTCAGTTGGGAGAGCGCGTCGTTCGCAATGACGAGGTCAGGGGTTCGATTCCCCTCGGCTCCACCAGTCTCCTCTTCCTATCGCCGGGATCGTGCACGGGCCACCACGGGTGCGCCCTGCCGCCTCGCGTGAGCGAAGCGGACAGCATCCGCCGGTGCCTGCGGCGACGGCGCAAAGAAAGGGCCGCGAAGGTTTCCCCTCGCGGCCCGTTTCATGTCCGATGCCTCGCGGCGATCAGATCAATCGTCGTCCTTCAGGAACGCCGGCATGTGGTCGGGGCCTTCGCCCTTGTCGGCCGGGCCGCCACGATTGCCGCCTTCGCGGCGCGGGCCGCGTCCGCCACGACCACCCCGGTCGCCATCGCGACGCGGACGGCGATCACCGCCGCGGTCGCCCCGATCGGAGCGTTCGCCCCGGTCGCTGCGCGGTTCGCGCGGCGGGCGGGTGTCTTCGAGCTCTTCACCGGTTTCCTGGTCGACGACGCGCATCGACAGGCGAACCTTGCCGCGCTGATCGATTTCGAGCACCTTGACCTTCACTTCCTGCCCTTCGGACACGACGTCGGTCGGCTTTTCCACGCGCTCGTTCTTCATTTCCGACACGTGGACGAGCCCGTCCTTGCCGCCCATGAAGTTCACGAATGCGCCGAAATCGACGATGTTCACGACCTTGCCGGTGTAGACCTTGCCGACTTCGGCTTCCTCGACGATGCCTTCGATCCACTTCTTCGCGGCCTCGATCTGGCTGTTGTCGGAGCTGCTGATCTTGATCAGGCCCTCGTCGTCGATGTCGACCTTCGCACCGGTTTCGGCGACGATCTCGCGGATCACCTTGCCGCCGGTCCCGATGACGTCGCGGATCTTCGACTTGTCGATCTGGATCGTCTCGATGCGCGGGGCGTGCTGCGAAATCTCGGTGCGGGCGGAGCCCAGCGCCTTGGTCATTTCGCCCAGGATATGCGCGCGGCCTTCCTTCGCCTGGCTCAGCGCCTGGGTCATGATCTCGCGTGTGATGCCCGCGACCTTGATGTCCATCTGAAGCGAGGTGATGCCCTGTTCGGTCCCGGCCACCTTGAAGTCCATGTCGCCGAGGTGATCTTCGTCACCCAGGATGTCGGACAGCACGGTGAATTCCTCGCCTTCGAGGATGAGGCCCATGGCGATGCCCGAAACCGGGCGCGTGATCGGCACGCCGGCGTCCATCATGGACAGACAGCCACCGCACGCCGTCGCCATCGAGGACGAGCCATTCGACTCGGTGATGTCCGACAATACGCGGATGGTGTAGGGAAAATCGTCCTTCGTCGGCAGCACCGCACGAAGCGCGCGCCACGCAAGCTTGCCATGGCCGATGTCGCGGCGGCTGGGCGCCCCGAAACGACCGACTTCACCGACCGAATAGGGCGGGAAGTTGTAGTGCAGCATGAAGTTCGAATAGGTCAGGCCCTCGAGCCCGTCGATCATCTGCTCCGATTCCTTGGTGCCAAGGGTGGTGGTGCAGATGGCCTGCGTTTCGCCGCGGGTGAAGAGCGACGAACCGTGGGTCCGGGGCAGCAGGCCGACGATCGCCTCGATCGGGCGAACCTGCGTCGTGGTGCGGCCATCGATGCGGGTGCCGTCCTTGAGGATGGCGCCGCGCACGATTTCGGCTTCCAGCTTCTTCACGGCCTTAACGGCGGTCATCTGCGTCTGGCCGTCTTCGTCGGCGAAGGCCTCCTTCGCCTTGGCGCGGGCGGCGTTGAGCGCGTCCGAACGCTCCGACTTGTCGGTCAGGCGATAGGCGGCGGCGATGTCGTTGCCGACGATCCCGCGCAGCTTTTCCTTGATCGCCGACTGGTCGTCGCTGACGTCGATTTCCCACGGATCCTTCGCGGCCTTCTCGGCGAGGTCGATGATCGCGTTGACGACCTTCTTGCACTCGTCATGCGCGAACATCACGCCGCCCAGCATTATCTCTTCCGAAAGCTCCTTGGCTTCGGATTCGACCATCATCACGGCATTCCCGGTCGCCGCCACGATCAGGTCGAGCGCGGTGTCGGCGGCATGCGCCTGCGACGGGTTCAGCGTGTATTCGCCGTCTTCGTAACCGACGCGGCACGCGCCGATCGGCCCCATGAAGGGCACGCCCGAAATGGTCAGCGCGGCGGACGCGGCGATCATCGCGACGATATCGGGTTCGGTCTCGCCGTCATAGGACATGACCTGCGCGATGACGTTGATCTCGTTGTAGAACCCTTCGGGGAAGAGCGGACGGATCGGACGGTCGATCAAGCGGCTGGTCAGCGTTTCCTTTTCGGTCGCGCCGCGCTCACGCTTGAAGAAGCCACCGGGAATACGGTAAGCGGACGAGAATTTTTCCTGGTAGTGAACGGTGAGGGGGAAGAAATCCTGGCCCTCTTTCACCTTCTTCGCGGCGGTGACGGCGCACAGCACCACGGTTTCGCCATAGGTCGCCAGAACGGCGCCGTCGGCCTGACGGGCGATGCGCCCGGTTTCGAGTGTCAGCGTCTTGCCGCCCCACTCGATCGATACGGTTTTCGTGTCGAACATGTACTTTCCTCAATCCCGTAGGCCAGATTGCTCAGGCGGGGTTTCCTTGCCGGGAATATCCGTCCCGGTCCGGTGCGGGGCAAATCGGCCCCTGTTTGCAGGCGGCGACGCCGGATTGCGTTCGCCTTGCCCTTGATCGGGGGTCGCGGCGTGGCGCAAACCCCATAAGCGAAAAAGCGGCCCGTTTGATGAGGCCGCTTTCCCGTAACTCTCGGCTTACTTGCGCAGGCCCAATTTCTTGATCAGCTCGTTATACCGCTCGACATCGATCTTCTTCAGATAGGCGAGCAGGCTACGACGCTTGTTGACCATGACCAGCAGGCCGCGACGCGAATGGTTATCCTTGTGGTTCGCGTCAAAGTGACCGGTCAGGTTGCGGATGCGCTGGGTCAGGATGGCGACCTGCACTTCCGGGCTGCCGGTGTCGCCTTCGTGGCGGGCGTGGTCCTGGATGATCTGCTGTTTTTCTTCGGCGGTAACCGACATAGTCTTACTCCGCGACATCCTGTTAAAGGTTGAAGCCCCGAAGGACCCTTGCCTCGCCATCCGCAACCTCGATGAGGGCGACCGGCGTTTCGCCCGATTTCGCCCAGTAGGTTCCGTCGGGTTCGGCAAGCCCGGACAATTTGCGGCCCTGTCGGACCGCCCCTGCCGCGTCCGGGGAAAGGGAGAGGGCCGGGATGTCGTCCAGCCCCGCCTCTACCGGCAGGAGAATGCGTTCAAGTGGCGCGCCCTTGCCGATTTCATTCAGCATGTCCAGCGAAATCGCCTGCGCCTCGCCGAACGGGCCTGCGCGCGTGCGGCGCAGCATGGTCACGTGGCCATAGGTGCCCAGCGCCCGCGCAATATCGCGCGCCAGGGACCGTATATAGGTACCCTTCGACACTTTTGCCAGCAGCGTGACCGATTCGGCAAGTTCGAGCGGGGCCCCAGGGTCGTAAGGGTCGGGCCTTCCTCCCGCCGTCGCGAAGCTGCCCGCGATGCTCTCGTCCCGCCGCTCGGACGCGAGGGCGAGCGCGTGGATCGTCACGCGGCGCGATGTCATCTCGACGTCCTCGCCCGCGCGCGCACGGTCATAGGCGCGCTTACCATCGATTTTGAGCGCGGAATAGGTCGGCGGCACCTGTTCGATCGGGCCGGTGAAATGGTCGAGCACGGCCGCAATCGCGGCGAACGGCGGGCGCCGGTCGCTTTCGGCGATGACCTTGCCTTCGGTGTCGAGCGTGTCGGTCTCGCTGCCGAATTGCACGGTAAAGGCATATTCCTTCGTCGCGTCGAGCATCCGGCCCGCAAGCTTCGTCGCCTCGCCCAATGCGATCGGCAGCACGCCGGTCGCCAGCGGGTCGAGCGTGCCGCCATGGCCCACTTTCACCTTGCCCAGCCCGGCCTCGCGCAGGTTGCGCTTCACCGCCGAAACTGCCTGCGTCGATCCGAGTTCGAGCGGCTTGTCGAGTATGATCCAGCCGTTCGTCATGTGCGGAACCCGGCGACAAGATCCGCGATGCCGATATATTTGTCGAGCAGCCATTGCACCGGCGGCAGGATGACGTTTTCCACGATGCCGAGCCCCGGAAACACGTACGGCACCACAAGCAGCAGGATCACCACCAGCGCAAAGCCCGCCGGACGGAGCCGCTCATAGGCCGGTATCGCCCGGCGCGGGAGAAGCCCCTCCACGATATGCGACCCGTCGAAGGGCGGGATCGGCAGCAGGTTGAACAGCGCGAGGAAAATATTGATCGCGATGAAATAATAGAGCGAGGTCAGCGCAAAACCGGCGACGCCCGCCGCATCCGGCCCGGCCAGACCTGCAACCGTGCCCAGCAACACCGCGCCGACGAGCGCAAGCAGGAAATTGCTCCCCGGCCCGGCGATCGCGACCAGCATCATGCCGATGCGTGGATTGCGCAGGCGGTTCTTTGCCACCGGAACCGGCTTTGCCCATCCGAACACCGGCATCGACAGCATCGCCAGCACGCCCGGCACGAGCAAGGTGCCGACCGGATCGACATGGCGAACGGGATTGAGCGTGAGCCGCCCCTTTCGTTCCGCCGTATGATCGCCGAGCATGCGCGCGACAAAGCCGTGCGACACCTCGTGAAAGACGATGGCGATGATGAGCGGAACGATGAGCGCCGCGGCAAGATAGAGGGTTTCGTTCATGGCCGTCAGATAGCGATGAAACCCGCAAAGGCCAGCACACCGAGCTACCGAGGGCGAGAAAAAGACCGGCCACGAAAAAGGGCGCCCGGTCGGCCCGGACGCCCTTTTTCAAGAATCAGCCGAAGATCAGCGCACCCGCGGACCGCCGAACGGCAGCGGCGGCGGGGGGCGGCGCGAACCGCGCGGCAATTGCGCCTGATACGCGCGGCCGCAATGTTCGACGCAATAGGGGAAGCCGGGATTGACCGCCTCGCCGCAGAAATGGAAATCCGGTTCGCCCGGATGCCCCATCGGCCAGCGGCAGATCCGCTCGTTAAGGTCGAGAAGGCTGGTCTTGTCCGCGATGTCCGGGCTGGGTTTTGCAGGTACGAGCCGGCGCGGCGGCGCGGGCGGGATCGGCGGCTGCTGATCGCCCGGACCCTGGCGCAGGAAGCCGCCGGGGCCGACCGACACGATGCGCGGGCTGCTTTTCGGCGCGGGTGCATCGTCGTCCTCGCTCGCGGCGGGGGCCGGGGCGGGCGCGGGCTCGGCCTGCGCGCGGACGGGGCGTTCCACCGGGGCCGGGGCAGGCGCAGGCGCGGGTTCGGGCGCAGGTTTCGCCGCGACCGGTTCCGCTGCGGGCGCCTTGGGTTCGGGCGTTGCGGCCTCCTTCTTCGGCTTGGCCGGCTTGGGCTTCGCCTTTTCGCCCGATTTCACCGGCGAGGGCCGCGATTTCAGGCCCAGCCGATGCGCCTTGCCGATGACCGCGTTACGGCTCACGCCGCCCAGTTCCTCTGCAATCTGCGATGCGGTCGATCCGCCTTCCCACAGCTTTGTCAGCGTGGCGATGCGTTCCTCGGTCCAGCTCATGGATACTCCGTTCAAAAACTTTTCGCCCGACAGGGTGCGGGCGCGGCGTGGAAGGCGGCGGGGCTGCTTGCCATCCCCATCGCATGCCGGTAACCGCACCGACTGTATGAACGATCCGAAAATCACGCCCGCCCCGATAAAGCAACATGTCTCGCGCTTTCGCGCGCCGGGCGAGCCTATTATCGGCCGTGTCAACGGACTCGGGCTGTGGACGCTCTATATGAAAGAGGTCCGCCGTTTCTTCAAGGTGCAGACGCAGACAATCTGGGCACCGGCGATCACGACGCTTCTGTTCCTCGTCATCTTCTCGGTCGCGCTGGGCCGGTCGGGGCGGGAAATCCTCGGCGTGAATTTCGCAACGTTCGTGGCGCCCGGCCTCATCGTGATGGGCATGATGCAGAACGCCTTCGCCAATTCCAGCTTCAGCCTGCTGGGCGGAAAGATCCAAGGCACGATCATCGATTATCTGATGCCGCCGCTGTCCAATGCGGAGCTGATGATCGCGATTGTCGGTGCGGCGGTGACGCGCGGCGTGCTGGTCGGGCTGGCCGTGGCGCTGGCGATGGCGCTCTATCCCGGTGTCGACCTCGCCGCGCCGCATCCCTGGGCAATCGTGTGGTTCGGGCTGATGGGGACGGCGATGCTGGCGTTCCTCGGCATGCTGACGTCGATCTGGGCGGAAAAGTTCGACCATAACGCGGCGGTCACGAATTTCGTGGTGGCACCGCTCGCGCTGCTGTCGGGCACGTTCTACGTCATCGACAACCTCGCCCCGTTCTTTCAGTCGATCAGCAGGCTGAACCCGTTCTTCTACGTGATTTCGGGCTTCCGCTTCGGCTTTCTGGGGCGCAGCGACATCGGCGACACGAACATGGCGGTCCTGCACGGGGCCATCGGGCTCGGCGTGCTGAACCTCGTGCTCGCGTTCATCGTCTATGCGGTGCTGCGGTCGGGATGGAAGATCCGCAGCTGACCGGTCAATGGCTCAATGAGCGGTGCAGCGGGTAGCGGCCGTCGGTGAATTCGCCGAAGATCATCTCGATCGAGGGGTGATCGACCGGCCCTGAAATGCCGTCCTCGGTCAGGTTCTGCTGACTGACATAGGCGACATAGCTGCTTTCGTCGTTCTCCGCGAAGAGGTGATAATAGGGTTGTTCGCGCCGCGGGCGCAGTTCCTTGGGAATGGATTCGTACCATTCCTCGCTATTGGCGAAGACGGGGTCGATATCGAAGATGACCCCGCGAAAATCGTGCTTGCGGTGGCGGACCACGTCGCCGATGGCAGATCGCGCGCTCGTCACCGCAGGGGCGCTCACCGCCCGTCCGGCCTGCGGGGAATAGAACGTGGAGCGTTTCCTGCCCGCGTCCGTGTCGATCTCATTGGAACCGAAATTGATGCTCATGCCGCCAATATAGGCGCATGGCGGGACCGAAACAAGCGAGCGCCATTTCGCGCATGTGGGAAATCGCGAATAATTTGCGAATGCCCCCTTGGCAAAGGGCGGCGCATCGGTTAACCGCCCGCCTTCGTTCGACCTGTTGCCGAAAGGCGATGCACGAACCTCGGATGCGGAGAGGTGGCAGAGAGGTCGAATGCGCTGCACTCGAAATGCAGTGTACGGGCAACCGTACCGTGGGTTCGAATCCCACCCTCTCCGCCATCTTCCCTGATCATTCGCGATGATGCGTGGCCGCAATTTCCTGCTGTCCGGGATTTTGGGAAGCGCAATCCCTGCGCCGGGCAAGCATACTCGCTATCGTCCTTCAAACGCGTGCAGACGGCCATCTGTCTCCGCGTGCCTGCGGTCAGCGCAGCCTTTGCCGAAGCCATGAAAATCCTTCGGGAGATCGAGATCCATTCACCCCGAGGGGTTACCGCTTTGAGGCGGCATTTCCATCCGTGGCGCCATCGGAGGAGTGCTCATGGCTTTCTGATGCCATAATGCGGAACCGCAAAATCCGTACGCACAGAGGCGATCGACGCGGGAATCGCCGTGTCGGTCCGTTCACAATCTGGCGGGGCAATTCTCGAAAATGCTTTGATAACGCCCGTTCATTTTTACGATATCGATGCCCCGTTCGGCCAGCCAGCTATCATCGTAATAGGTGCAGCTATAGCGTTCGCCGCCATCGCACAGAAGCGTGACGATGCTCCCGCTTTCACCGGCATTCACCATCTCCTGCGCCAACGCCAGACAGGCGATGAGATTGGTCCCGGTCGACCCCCCCACATTGCGCCCCAGCGAATCGGACAGAGCCCGCATTGCCGCGATGGAATCGGCATCCTCTACGGGGATCATGCGATCGATGACCGTGGGCACGAAGCTGGGTTCGACCCGCGGCCTGCCAATGCCCTCGACGATACTGGCGTGCCCCTCGGGCAGCTGCGTCACGCTGCGATCGGCGTAGTGATGGTGGAAGATCGAATGGACAGGGTCGGCGACGCACAACCGGGTCGCATAGCGTTGATAGCGTATATAGCGCCCGATCGTGGCCGACGTACCGCCCGTCCCCGCGCCGCACACGATCCAGGACGGCACCGGATGCCGTTCCTGTTCCATCTGCGCAAAAATCGATTCCGCGATGTTATTATTGCCTCGCCAGTCGGTGGCCCGCTCGGCATTGGTGAACTGGTCGATGTAGTGACCGCCGGTTTCGGACGCCAGCCGCTGTGCGACCGCATAGACGGTGCGGGGATCGTCGACGGAATGGATTTCGCCGCCGTGAAATCGGATCGCGTCGAGCTTGGGAGCAGCCGTGGCGGCCGGGACCACCGCGATGAAGCGCAGGCCGAGCATCCTTGCGAAATAGGCCTCGCTGACCGCGGTTGATCCCGATGACGCCTCGATCACACAGGTGTCCTGATCGATCCAGCCATTGCAGAGCCCGTAAAGGAACAGCGACCGCGCCAGCCGGTGTTTCAGGCTGCCCGTCGGGTGGCTGCTTTCATCCTTGAGATAGAGCGTCACCCCCGGATGCCGCGGCAATTCGAGCCGCACGAGATGGGTGTCGGCCGAGCGATTATAGTCGGCCTCGATCTTGCGGATCGCTTCGGATCGCCATGCATGATCGGACGGCATCAGACGAGACCCCGCCGAACCAGCAAGGCGTCGATCGCGGCATCGCGGCCGCGGAAGGCGCGAAAGCTTTCTTCCGCAGGACGCGACGCCCCGCGTGACAGCACCTCCGCCCGGAAGGCATCACCCGTCGCGCGATCGACCACGCCGGCTTCGGCGAACCGCCCGAATCCGTCGGCGGCCAGCACCTCGGCCCATAGATAGCTGTAATAGCCGGACGCATATCCGTCGGCGAATACGTGTTGAAAGGAATGCGGGAAGCGATGCCATGCAGGCGGACGCACGACCGCCACCTTGTCGCGGACCGCCTCCATCACCGTCATCGGGTCGTCCCCCAGCGTGCCAAGGTGCAGCAACAGATCGAACAGCCCGAACTCGATCTGGCGCAGCAAGGTCATGCCCGACTGAAAACTGCGCGCCGCCAGCAGGCGATCGAACAGGTCGGGGGGCAGCGGCGTGCCCGTGACGTAATGTCCCGACATGCCGGTCAACACCTCGCGGTCCCATGCGAAATCTTCCATGAGCTGGCTCGGCAATTCGACCGCGTCCCATTCGAATCCGGCGATGCCGGCGATGCTCTACCGGTCCACCTCGGTAAACAGATGGTGGAGCGCATGCCCCGTTTCGTGAAGCAGCGTGACGATGTCGCGATGCGACAAAAGCGCCGGACTGTGTGCCCCATCGGGAGCGAAATTGCAGGTGAGATAGGCGACGGGCATCTGCCGGGTCGCGCCGTCGTTGATCCGGGACCGCGCGCTCCCGACCCACGCGCCGCCACGCTTCCCTTGTCGCGCGTGCAGATCGACGTAGAGACCGCCAAACACCGTCCCGTCCGCCTCGACGGTGTCGAAGTACCGGCAATCGGGATGCGGACGCTCCACGTCGCGGCGCTCGACCAGACGAATGCCATAGAGCCGTTCGATCAGCCTTTGCCAGCTTACAACGACGCGAGCGATGGGAAAATAGGCGCGGACCTCGCTTTCGTCGATTGCATGACGCTCTGCACGCAGCCGTTCGGATGCGAAGCCGACATCCCATGGCTGAAGCATGGCCAGCCCTAGTCTCGACGCGGCAAATTCGCGCAGCGTCGCCATCTCCCGCTCTGCAAACGGGCGCGCCCGCTCGGCCAGATCGTAGAGAAAGGTCAGGACCGCATCGGCATCGGGTGCCATCTTCGTTGCGAGCGACCAGGCAACGGGATCCGAAAAACCAAGGAGCGCGGCACCTTCGCGCCGCAATTCGAGGATCCGCGCAATCCGCTCGCCATTGTCGAATTGGTCGGCATGCGGGCCCTGATCGGACGCGCGCGTGCCGAAGGCGTCATAGACCTGCTCGCGCAGGGCGCGGTCCTCGGCGAATGTCAGTATCGCGGCAACGCTCGGTTGCTGAAGCGTGATGAGCCATCCATCCAGCCCGCGGGCGTGCGCCGCCACTGCCAACATCGCCTTGTCGGCACTCGACAGCCCGGCGAGGCGCGCCTCGTCGGTGATATGCGCGCTCCAGGCGTCGGTCGCATCGAGAACCGCACTGGAAAAGCCGTTGGCGAGCGCCGACAGCTCCATCGATATGTCGGCAAACGCCTTTCGCGCCTCGGGTTCAAGGGCAATGCCGGCCAGGTTCGCATCGCGGATGGCCCGCTCCACCGCGACGCGATCCGCCTGGGGAAGCGCGGCAAAATCCTCCGCTTCGGTCAGCTTGACGAGGAGGGCGTGAAGATCCCTGTTCTGCTGTACCGCCATGCTCGACTGCACGAGATGCGCCTGTCCTTGCGCATGGGCCTCGCGCAGCGCGGGCGTGTCGGCCACGGCATGGACATGCGATACGGCCGACCACAAGGCATCGATTGCGGCCTGGCTGCGTTCAAGCGGCAACCACAGCTCGCCAAAATTTTCGGGCGCGGTGCGGACCAGCTGCGCAATGGTCGCGTCCTGTGCGGCGAGAACCTCGTCGAGTGCGGGGGCGATCGCACCGGGGGTAATGGCCGCGAAGGGGGGCAGGGCGGCGGGGTCCGCGAGATGATGCGTCATGGCAAATCCTCGATAGGTTTGAGTGTCAGGAGGCGTGCGTTGCCAGAGTGTCGAGAACGATGTCGGGCACCGTTCGGGCACGCTCGATATAGCGCGCATTGGCGCGGTTGAGATGCAATTCGAAGGCCGCGGCCAGCGCCGGTGCCCGGGACCGGAAGATCGCCGGGATGTCGACATGTTCGCCCTTATCCCGTTCCGGCTGCGTTTCCGCGTAAATTCGGTCCAGCATCGCGATCGCCTGTTCATGTTCCACAGCGTCGAATTCCGGGTCGTGCTCCTTTGCCGCATGTTGCACCCAGTCTGCGATCAGGGCCGTCAGCGCCGATCGGCTGGTCCGCAGCGGCCAGCACGCGTTCGCGCACGCCTTCAGCGCGAATTGTCGCTCGCCGTGCGGGGGCGCCTCGGCGGCAGCCTGCTCGATCGCACGGCGCAGCTCGGACCATGCGCGGCGCGGCGGGGGCGCATCGTGCCCCTCCGCCTCGTAGAGGCTGAGCAGGTCGCCATAATAGGGCGAGGCCAGACGGTCGGCGCCCATCGCGCGGAGCATGGTCCGGGCGATCCGCTGCGGTACGGCGGAAAGATCGGCGCCCGGCTCCACGCTGGATACCCATCGCAGCGCATATCCTTCCGCCGTATCGGGGGCGGCGTAAGCCGTCATGGGATCGAGCAGGCCTCCAAGCGCCAGCGGGTAGCCGTAGCGTTCGGCATAATCGACGCTGTCTCCGCCCTGCACGGAGATGCCGAGCGGGCTGCCGCCTTGCCCATCCCATTGCGTCGCGCCGAAGCGAAGCGTGCCGTTCGCGGCATGCTCGCGCAGGCGCGCCAGCAGCTCGGCCTTCACGGCCGGATCACCCCTGAAAGCCACGGTCATAAATGGTTCTCGATCCAGTAGGCCAGTTGCGCACGGGAGCGCAATCCGACGATCCGGTCGATTTCCTCGCCATCTCGATACAGGATCAGCGTCGGAAAGGCGCGGGGCCCGAAATGTTCGGCAACCGACGGATCCGCGCTGACATCCACTTTGAACACCCGGATGGCACCGGCGAAATCGGCCGCCAGATCGTCGAGCACGGGCGCAAGCGTCCTGCATGGCGCGCAGCTGGGAGAGAACAGGTCGAAAAGCGTCAGGCCGGCATAGCGCGTAAGCTCGGCCACGGCGGTGCCGGTCATGTCGACTGCCTTGCCATCCCTTTCCGCGATAGGCGCTGTATCCATATCGGGGCGCCGGCTTTGCGCAGCATCAGTCAATATTCGTGTCCTTCTGGATTTTGGCGGGCCGTGCGCGGCCGTCGGCAAAGGTCAACGTGTGGCTGTGATGCGCCACGAGCGCTTCGTCATGCAGCACGCTGATGATCGTGATGTCGGGGAGATTGCTGCGCACGCTGTCGTAGAAATGCCGGGCATTGTCCGCATCCAGCGCGCTGGTCGCCTCATCGAGGACCAGAAGGCTCGGGCGGTGGAGCAGGATGCGCGCCAGCGACACGCGCTGCTGCTCACCGGGAGACAATTCTTCGTGCCACATCCGCACACCGTGCAATTCGTCCCGCAAATGGCCCAGCCGCACCTGCTCGAGAAGCTGGGCAATGCGCGCATCGTCATGGTCTTCGGGCCGGTCCGGAAAGCAGATCGCTCCCTTCAGCGTGCCAAGCGGCAGATAGAGGCGCTGCGGCACGAACATCGCGCAGCTGTCCAGCGCCATGGCGATGTGGCCCTCGCCATCGGGCCATAGGTAGGCCAGTGCCCGCACCAATGTCGATTTGCCGGCACCCGATGCCCCGATCATGGCCCAGCGCTCGCCTTGGCCAATCTGCCAGTCGCCGATGTCGACGAGCGTATCGCCGTGCGGGCGGTGCAGCGCCAGACCCCGAGTGGCCAGAACGACGCCGGGGGCGGTGCCGGCCCCAACCGCGATCCCCGGCGGACGGGTATCGTCAATGGCGTCGTCCAGCCCCTTGATCCGGTTGAAATAGCTGATCTGCTGGCCAATCAGCTGATAACTCTTGACGAAATAGCCAAGCTGCATGCCCAGCTGGCCGAATGCCTCGCGCCCGGCCATCAGCTGACCGAACGACATGCCGCCGGCGAAATAGGTCGGAACCATGATGAACAGCGGAAGCACCGTTCCCAACCGGTCGTATATGCTGCCCGCCGCCGTGATGCCGAGCGAGCTGTAGATGACCGAGCGGAAGTTTCTGCGCACCGCATCGAACGACATGCCGAGCGCCCGGCGTTCCGTCGGTACCGCGCCTGCCAGCCCGATCTGCGCCGCGTTGCGCCGCACATGGATGAGACCTGCGCGGAAATCCGCCTCCCGGTGCTGCTGACGCATGACGGCGCGCACATAGGGCTGGCCGATCTTGGCCGTCAGGTAGGAGCCGACGACGGCATAGGCAACGGCATACCAGACGGTGCTGCCCGGAATGGAAAATCCGGTCCCCGCCATCTGAAATTCGATCGGCGGAGCGGTTTCGAGCAATACCATCGCAAAGGTGATGCCCGTCACGACCGAGCCGATCAGGCGCATGACGATATGCAATGCGCCGATCGACATGCCGAGCGCCGCGGTGATCGCGTTCAGGTCTTCGGCGATGCGCTGATCCGGATTGTCGATGATGCGCAAGCGCTCGATCTCGGCATAGCGATTGCGGCTCATCCAGCGGTCGAGATAATCGCGCGTCAAGAAGGTACGCCAGCGGATCGACAGCAAGCCGTCGATCAGATTTTCGACCAGGATCATCACGACCTGCATCGCCATGATCCCGAGAAAAACGATCATCAGCGGCACCAGCTGCTCGGAGGCACGCTGTTCGACGGAATCGAAAAATTCCTGTTGCCAGCGATTGGCCCGCAACAGGATGAAGGCCGTGCCGAACTGAAAGAAGAAAAGCGTGATCAGCGCGAACCACGCGAATTTCCAGTCGGACGACACCCAGTAACCGCTGACCACGTGCCAGGCGTCGCGCCACCGTGCCCTGGCGGATTGGGGCGGGGAAACGCCCGTCTCGCGACGGACCTCTCCGCTCTGGGTGGGTTGCGGCATCATGGCGATAGGTTCACCCGATCAGAAGAAGCGATAACCGACGGTAAGGCGCCATGTGCGCGGTTCGCCGAGCGGAACGTAATTGATGGAACGCGTCGGGTTGAAGTTCTCGGCGTCGAACAGATTGCGCACGCCGACATTGATGTCCAGATCGCCGATCGACAGGAAGCCGTTCAGATTGGCGAACGTCGCCGCCGGAATGCGATACAAGTCGAGCCGATCGATTGCCGAGCTGGAGCGCCCGGACACGCTCGCACCGATGCCCGCTTTCATGCGATCGGCGATCTTGCGTTCATAAGACGCGTAGACATTGTATACATCGCGCGGCTGGCCGTTGACGGTATTGCCCAGCGTATTCGATGGCTCCAGGAATTTATAGTTGGTGCGCGTGTAGGCGGCGGATACCGTCAGGCCGCGAAACGGACGGCCGCTGACATTGATGTCGATGCCTTCGCCTTGCTGGCCGGGCACCGAAATCTGGAAGCGCGGATCGACGGGGTCGCGGTCCAGCAGATTGGTTTGCCGAATGTTGAACCAGGACGCGTTGAGCAGGACGCGCTCGTCGAACAGATCCCACTTCACGCCAATTTCGGCATTGCGCGAGCGAATGTCCGGCAGCGTATTGCCGGACCGGTCCAGCGTCGTGACCGGCACATAGCCAAAGGCCAGCGAGCCGAAGAGCGAAAAATGGTCGGTCAGATCCACAACCGCGCCGTAATTGGGCGTCGTCGCGTTCGTTTCGTTTTCGACCGGCGTGCCGCCCGACACCGCGGAGGTAATCGTGGTGTTGTTGTGGCGCACGCCCGCCACGAGGTGAACGGGCCCAAACCCGATCAGATACTGGCCGTAATAGCCGTATTGGGTCGAATCCAGGTCGAACGACAGATTGTAGTTCCGCGCGAGCGGGCGCAGCGTGGCGGGCGGGTTCAGGAAATTATACGGAAACAGACCGCCGTCGCCGGCGTAAATCGCGCGGACCTTGCTATCCACAACGGTCATGCCCGCCACGATCTTGTGGCTTACCGCGCCGGTATCGAAGGAAATCCGCCCGAAGGCATCGACCGTGTCGTTTTCCGACGTTTGCCGGGTGCCGCTGCTCGACACGAGCAGAAGGCCGTTATTGTCGAGAATGGCGAAGGGCGAATACTGGCGCAGCGCGAAATTGATCGTCTGATGCTGACCGCGCGCGACGACCGAGAGCCAGTCGGTGATTTCCTGCGAAATCTCGGCATTGAACTGCGTGGTTTCGATCTGAACGCCCTGGTCCTTTCCGCCGATCAGGGGCTGGCCGTCCGGAATGTCGTAGGGTTCGCCGGTGACCCTGTTCATGACCGTGAAGGGCACCACGCCGAACAGCTGATTGCCGAGCGTTGCGGAGACGATGATGTCGCTCTTCGCGTTCTTGTATCGGACCGACGGGGCGAACAGATAGTCCTCGTTACCGCGATAGCCGCCGAAATTCCTGTCGGCTGTGGCTGCGGTCGCGATGACGCGGGCACTCAGCCGGTCGTCCCGCGTTAGGGACTGGTTGGCGTCGATCGTACCGCGCGCCAATCCGAAGGAGCCGGTTTCGGCGGTCACATGGAGCCGCTCCTCCGCATAGGGCTTTTTGGTGACGATATTGATCGTGCCGCCCAGATTGTCGCTGCCCAGCAAGATGGCGTCCGGGCCCTTGAGCACCTCGATCCGCTCGATATTGGCGAGCGGCAGGGTGGTGCCCGCGGCAAAGGTGGAACTGGAGGCCGAAGGCAGGCCGTTGACCGCTCCGTTGGAATCGAACCCGCGAACGGAGAAGCTGACGCCGCCCTGCACCGTCGCGGTGTTGGCCACCACACCGCCGGCATTGGCCAGCGCTTCGGTCAGCGTCTGCGCCTGCTGTCGTTCCAGCAATTTGGAGGAGATCACCTGCGTATTGCGTGGTTGTTCCCGCAAGGATTGCCCCAGCCGGGATGAGCTGGTCGCGCCGCGCACCAGGACATTGTCTTCTGCTTCGTTGAGCCTTGCGATAACCACCAGCTCGTTGATGATGGCAATCCGTCCATCGTCGCTGATCTGTACCGCCACGGGCAGGCCCCTCGTCGCCTGATCGACCGCATCGCGCTCGCTGCGGGCATCGACGACGGGCTTTGCCGTCAATCCCTCGGTCGCGGCCGGATCGATGTCCATCGGCGCGTTCCATTCGTCCGCGATCCGCTGCAGCGCCTCGCTGAGCGGCATGGCCGGTTGCGATTGCGCAGGGGACTGTGCCCATGCCGTGCCGGGCGTCGCAACGCAGATTGTCAGAAGGTACCCGCAAGAAAATGGCTTTTATGCATGATGATACCCCTCATCTCGAATGTAACGATCGGAATGCGCCAGCCTTTGCCCCTGTCGATTGCATCGCAGCGCTGCGGAATCAGTCTGCCGGTTCGATCACCACCGGCTCGCCAAGCTTCAGATCTTCGAACTGGTCGCGGATGCGGTTCCAGTCGCCCACCACCACCCAGTGGATCGTGCGCGGATCGGCAAAGGCGGTCGCCGCCTGCCTCACCTCAGCCAGCGTCAATGCGCCCAGCCGCATCGGTTGGCGCACGACATCGTCATAGGGCAGGCCGCTGGAATGGGCGTCCGCCATCGCGCTCAACAATTCGCTGTTGTTTTCCAGCCGGGCCGCATTCTTGTTGGCGGCGGTGGTGACGATCCGGTCGAGCTCGGCCTGCTCGGGCGGATGCTGCGCGCTCAGCGCCCGCATCTCCTCAATCAGCTCGGCAATCGACGCGCCGCTATGCTCCCGGTCAACCGACCCTGCGATGATCCAGCGCCGCTGCGCGCGGGTGTTGTAGAGACCCGAACCGATCCCATAGGTCCAGCCCTTCTCCCCGCGCAGGTTGGTCCCGATTCGCGAGGTCAGATTGCCCCCGTAGATCTCGTTCACCACATAGGCTGCGGCATCATCGACACTGCCGGGTTCGTCTGCCGCGGGAATGACCTTGCTTGCGACGATATAGGTCTGGGTCGCTCCCGGTTTGTCGAGCACCGTGAGCGATGGGACGGGCCGGCCTTCGGCTGGCGGGATCGACAGCTCCGTCGCCTCTGCCCGCCCGGTTTTCCAGCCGCCCAGCGCCTTTTCCAGCAGCGGTTTCAGCGTCGCCATATCGGTATCGGCCGCGACATATAGCGTGGCGCGTCCGGGCCGCAGACGGGACCGCGTCCATGCTTCGAGGGCCGCGGCGTCGATCCGCTCGACCTGGTTCACGGCCTCGGCGGTGGTGGCGGCCGGGGCGTAAGGATGGCCTTCGCCGTAAATTGCGCTGTACAGGGTGCGCTGCGGACCGGCACCCCGGTTGATGCTCTCGGCATTCAGCTCATCGATGCGGGCGCTTTTGAGGCTATCCAGCGTATCGGGGGAGACTGCGGGACGGGTCAGCGCCTCTCCGAACAGTGCGATGCCGGCGGCCATGCGCGATGCGTCCCAGCCGAAGACGATGTCGGCATGATCCAGATCGATGCTCTCGTTCAGCCAGCCATTCAGCGCGTCGATCCGCTCCCGGTATGCCAGTTGCGCGCCGGTCTTGCCCCTGGCGGCCAGCATGGCGAGCGCGATCCGGGCGATCTCGCGCGACGGGCCGGCATCGCCGCCTTCCTCGAACCGAAGCAGCAGCGTGTTGGGAGACTGCCTTCGCGCGGTACCAGCACGACCCGCAATCCGTTCGACAGCCGCGCGTCTTCGATGGCGGGAAACGCAATCGGCGTGATCGGCCCCAGCGGAGGCGGTCCCGCGGCCAGATCGTAGCCATGCGGCTTAATGGTCGCCCGCAGGGCGGGGCGCGGCAGAACCGACAGATGGTGACCGGGGCGACCATATATGTCGGTCGCAACCCGGCGAACGCTGTCCACGGTGGCGCTCGACAGTGCGCGCAGATAGGATTCCGCAAAATCCGCAACCTGATTTTGCTTTGCGCCCTGCGCCTGCAAAAATGCCTTGCCGGAGGTGCTGTTCTGCAGATTGCGCAGATATCCGATGCGGGCCGTCCGCGCGTTTTCCAGTTCCTCGGACGTCGGCCCCTCTGCCGCGAATCGAGCCAGCATCGCGTCGACCTCGTCCTCGACGCGGGGCATGTCTTCGGGATCGACCCCATCGACGACAAAGCCCATCACGCTCGACAATTTGCCGATCTCGAACGTCGCGAAAGCCGATCTGGCCAGGCCCAGTTCCGAGACGAGCCGGCTCAGTCGCGATCGCGGGCCGTTCGCCATGATCTGCGCCGTGAGGTCGAGTTCCGCGATCGCGGCGGAGCCCGCCGGCGGGGCCAGATGGTTGACATAGAGCCGCCCGCCCGCAACCGCATCGAACATCTGTCGCCGGACCGGACCGGACATTCGCGGCGCTTGCGTCTGAAGCGTATCGACGGCCGGTCGTGGCTCAAGCCCCCCGAAATACCGGGTCACCAGTTCGCGCGCGTCGTCTCCCGTCACATCCCCGGCAAGGATCAGCGTAGCATTCGACGGACCGTAATAGGTATCGAACCATTGCCTCGCCGCCGCCACCGTGACGCCGCGAAGATCGGCCTCGTTCCCCACGACATTGTGGTGATAGGGGTGGCTTACCGGATACATGTCCCGATGAATGACAGCATCGACCGTGCCAAACGGTTGGCCTGCGCGCAGTGATTTTTCATTCAGGACGACATCGACCTCGCGGGCGATGCGTTCGGATGTCAGCGCCGCGCCGATGAAGCCCATGCGATCGGCTTCGAGAAACAGCACCCGTTCAAGAGCGGCGCGGGGAAAGGTTTCGAGGAACGTCGTGCTGTCCCGCGTCGTCTGCGCGTTGATCTGCGTCGCGCCCATGTCGTGCAGGGAGCGCAAGGCGTTCTGGTTCCAATGGGCGCTTCCATCGAGCGCCAGATGTTCGAACAGATGCGCATAACCATATTGGCCGGCCCGCTCGTCCTTCGAACCCACGTCATAGACGAGCGCCGCGGACACCAGCGGCACCCTGTGGCTGCTCTGAACGACGACCTTCAATCCGTTGGGCAAGGTGAAGCGCGTGACCGAATCGGTGATCGCCTGCGATGCTTCGTCAGATGCGGGCGCCTCCTGCGCGGCCGAACTGGCGGCCTGTTCCTGCGCATGGGCCGGGGCCGCCGCGATCGAAGCGATCGCCGTGGCCGTCATGAGAGCAACATCTAATAATCTTTTTCCCATTCCACGAACATTACTGATTGCGTGGCGAATGGCTTGCATCCAAATGCATAAAATATGACCGGCCTGTCCTACTCCGATGACCAGGACAATTCCAGGCTACCCGATGGCAACCCCAGTTCCGGTGGCGGGCGGACGGTGCGCGTCGTTCGCACGGTTCAGGGGCGGATCGCGGACGGAACCCTGGCGGTGGGCCAACGCCTCCCGTCGATCCGCGCGATGGCCGCCGAAATGGGTCTCAGCCGCGATACCGTGCAACGGGCTTATGACAGGCTGGTTTCAGGCGGGCACATCTACGCGCGGCGTGGATCGGGTTTCTACGTTTCGCCGCCGCGATCGCTTCCGCCGTCGTTTTCGGAGCAGGGTCCGCAAATCGACCTTGGCGCATTTCAGCTCATCCATTCCGCGCACCCGGTCAATCGCTCCCCCGGCAGCGGCGCGCTCTATCACAAGCCGTCCGAGGTCGAAGAACTGAACCGGGTGCTCAAGAGCGTTTCCGCAGGGGGGCTGCGATCATCGGGTTATGGCGATGCCGCCGGCTATCTTCGCTGCGCGAACAATTGTGCAGCAAGATCAGGGCCGAGGGGATCGACGTACCCATCGATGCGATCACCACGGTCCCTGGCTGCATTGCCGGACTGGGTGTGGTGGTCCGCTCTCTGGTGCGTCCGGGCGGGTCGGTGTTGATCGAGGATCCGGCCTCCTTCGCGCATGTCGCGTCCTTGCTGGCGCAGGGTGCGAACATCATGCGTGTCCCGCGCAGGGCCGACGGGCCGGATATCGACGTCCTGCGCACGCTCTGCGAACGTCATCGCCCGGTGGTCTTTGTGCTATCGTCGCTGATCCAGAACCCGACCGGCAGTTGTATTTCCCTCCATAATGCGCGCCAGCTCATCGAAATCGCCGCCGAGTTCGATCTGACGCTGATCGACGATGGCTTCAACGCCGATCTCCTGCCGCTCGGCAGCAGCAGGGCGCTGGCCCCGCTGATGCTCCTCGACAATCTCGACCGCGTCATTCACATCGGCGGATCGTCGCGCATTCTGGAGCCGCAGATCGGCGCGGGCTACATCGTCGCGGGAGAGCGGTATATCGACATGCTGCGGCGCTTTCGCCTGACCCACTGGCTGGGCAATATGCTCATTCAGGAGCGGGTGTTCTTCCGCTTCCTCGATGAGGGGCTCTATCGCCGCCGATGCGAACGGGTTCGTACGCAACTGGCGCATGGCGCGGGCGCATTGCGGAATATTTTCGCCGGACTTGGCGTGACGGCAGACCCCTCCATGGGCGGACCGCATCTGTGGGTCGATCTGGGTGAGGACATCGATTCTGCTGATATTGCGAGGCTGATGTCAGCGCGCGGTTTCCTGACTGCACCCGGCAGGCATTTCCGCCCACCGAAGGTAGTATCCTCGGAAATGCGCTTCAACGTCACCACCACCAGCGAAGAGGCGTTGCAGACGCTTGGCGAAGTCCTGAACAGATATTAGCGGAGGCGCGGCAGATCGCTCGCATCTGGGCGCCGATTGCAAGAGCGTGATCGTGAAAGGTATCCGCCTTATTCTGCCCGGGCCGAATTTTTTGAAAAGCGGCGCCACAACGCGCGGCGGCCTCATTCTTCGTTACAGGAGTATTTGCGCTTGTCCGCGGCCGGCGGCACTCTATTCAAGGGGTTACGTCCCCGCCCGCGGCTTGGTTGATCCCATCGATGACACGTGATTTTGACAACCGATCCTCGATGTCCATCGACACGTACCCGTTCCTTGCGGGCGGCGGCGAGCGACGGCTCTCATCCTGGCGCGCGACTGGACGGATCATCCGCTGGGTCCGCCGGATCGCTGGCCCGATACGCTCAAATCCTGCCTGAGCCTGATTCTCAATTCGCCGGAATCGATGATCCTGTGCTGGGGCGAAGAGGAGCTGACGTTCTTCTTCAACGAGGCGTATTTTCCGCTGCTCGGCCCGCGTCTCGAATGGGCGATGGGCGCACCGTTCCACGAAGTGTGGGCCGATGCGTGGGAACAGGCAAAGCCCATCATCGCGGACGCCTTCGACGGACGTTCGCAGCATTATACCGACCTGCCGTGGAAACTCGCCACGGACAGGGGGCGGGCCGAAACGTGGTTTTCCTTCTCCTATTCGCGCGTTCTCGATCCCGGCGGGGCGGTGGCGGGCCTGTTCATTTCCACCGTCGAGACCACCGATCGCGTTCTTGCCGACGAGGCATTGCGCGCGAGTGAGCGGAAATGGCGCGACATCTTCGCCACGTTGCAGGAAGGGTTCCTGATCGGCGAGCTGATCCGTGACGCGGCCGGCACGGCGATCGACTGGCGGTACGAAGAGGTGAACGATGCGTGGCACGATCTCGTCGCGGTGCCGCGCGGCCAGGCGGTCGGGCGCCGGGTGCGTGAGATCATTCCAGGCATAGAAGACGAATGGATCGCGGCATTCGCAACGGTCGTGGAAACGGGCGAGCCTGCGCGCTTTACGCAGCAGGTCGGCGAGCTGGGCCGATGGTACGATTGCGTCGCGCAGTCGATCGGCGGCGATCGGTTCACCGTGATCTTCAGCGACGCGACCGAGCGGGTGGACCGGCTCAACCGGCAGGCAGGGGTGGTCGCACTCACCGATGTTCTTCAAAACGCGTCGCTGGTGGACGATCTCATCGTATCGGCAAGCGCGGTCATCGGTCAGACGCTCGGCATCGAACTGGTCGGTTTTGGCAGCGTGGATAGCGATGCCGAGACGATCGCGGTCGAAAGCGACTGGGCCACCGCTGATGCGCTGTCCTTGTCGGGAACCCATCAATTCCGGGATTACGGGTCCTATATCGACGATCTGAAAAGCGGGGAAACCGTTATCGTGGTGGATTGTCGCACCGATCCGCGCACCCGTGACCACATCGCAGCCTTCGAGGCGCGCCGTTCCCAGGCGTTCGTGAATGTGCCCGTCATCGAGAGAGGCCGGTTCGTGGCGCTGCTCTATGCGATCTCGACACGCCCGCGAAGCTGGAGCGGGGAGGATCTTCAGTTCCTGCGGGACGCCGCGGCGCGCATCCGCGTCGCGGTGCAGCGTATCCGCGCGGAGGAACAGCAGGACATCCTGAACCGCGAGATCGTTCATCGCCTCAAAAACACGCTGGCCATGGTGCAATCGATCGCCAATCTCACGCTTCGGGATCATCTCGAACCCGGCGCGTTGAGCATATTCGCCCGTCGCCTCACCGCGCTGGGCATGGCGCAGAACGATTTGCTCGACCATTCGATCGGCCCGGCCGATCTGGGCGAGCTGATCGGGCGGGTGCTCGATGCCGTGGGCGCCACCGATCGTTTCTGCGCGAAGGGGCCACATGTGCGGCTGGGGCAGAGGTCCGCGCTGTCGACATCCTTGCTGATCCACGAACTTGCGACCAATGCGATGAAATATGGCGCGCTGTCGAGCGATGGCACCATCGCAATCGAATGGAAGCTCGTCGGGCAGGGGAAGGACCGTCAGTTGATCCTCCACTGGAACGAACGGGGCGGCCCGCCGGTCGAAGAACCCGCGACGAAAGGCTTCGGGTCGCGGCTCATCCGCATGGGGCTTGCCGGCACGGGGGGAAGTACGCTGAATTACGGACCGGGCGGATTTAATGCCTCTTTCGCGGCGCCGATTGCCGATCTCGAGCGTTCCTGACCTGCCATGATTTCACACGCTTCACCATCGAACCCTTCGGTTCTCATCCTCGTAGTGGAGGACGACCCGCTTCAGCGGCTGGGGATGATCGACCTGGTCGAGGACGCAGGCTATGGCGCGGTCGAGGCAAGGGACGCCGACGAGGCGGTTATCATCCTCGAACAGCGGGAGGACATTCGCGTCGTCTTTACCGATGTCGACATGCCCGGATCGATGGATGGCCTGCGCCTTGCCGCGGCGATCCGGAAACGTTGGCCCCCGATCGAGATTATCGTCACGTCCGGCGGTCACAAGCCTGCACTCGACGTATTGCCGGTGCGGGCGGAATTCATCCCCAAACCGATCGTTCCGGCCGATGCCATACGCTTGCTGCGCGCATTCGCCGCATAGGATGGCGGGAACGTGCGCCGGCCTGCGCGCCCTTGGAATTCAGCGGCGACGAAATTCGATCAATCCGCCGCTCTCGGTATCGTTGAGCATCCGCAAAGCCGCCCCGTCGCCCAGGACATAGGCCTGCAAGAAGCGGACCGTGATGTCGATCGCGGCGTCATAGCCAGGCTCCTGCCCATAGACGAAGTCATGCGATGCGCCGTCAACGATCGCAAGATAGCGTCCCCCAGTAGGCTCGTTCTCGAAATAGTGAACATGGGCCGCAGGATCGGGGATGAAGCTGGTTACGACATCGCGGGTGCCGGTAATCATGAGTGTCGGCACCGATACGCCTTGCAGGCCCGCATCGGTGACCACCCCGGGTATCAGTCCCGGCGAGGAAAAGGTGGCCACCGCCTTCATCGCGGGGACGCTGGCGCCGACCATGTCGCTTAGCGCGCCGCCACCGATCAGCGCGAAGAGCGAACCGTAGCTATATCCCACGCCGCCATAGGGCAGGCCGGGGAAGAGCCGGTCCGCCACGGCGGAGGTCGCCTGAAGGTCGGCGATACGCGTTGCAAATGCGGATTGCAGATCCTCGCGGTCCTGCGCCGGGTAGGTCATGGAATCGCGGTGAAGCGGGGCCACGACGGAGAATCCCGCCCCGACCAGCCGGTCGATCAACGGACGCATCATCTCCGGCGAGCCACCGGCGCCATGCGACAGGAAAAGGACGCCGCGCGGCGCCTCCACCGGGCGAAACACGGAAATGCGAAGCTCGCGCCCGTCGACAGGAACGGTCATCATCGTCGCGGCGGCAGGCGCGTCGGCGACGCTCTGCGGCGGTGAGGCCGTCCCTGTGGTGCAGGCACAGAGCGACAAGACCAGCGCGGCACTCAGGAACCGGGATTTGAGCATGGCGAACATCGTTTCCTGGTTGTGACTATCGAGAGGCTTTATACGCCCTGTTCGCGCGATCGATAGCATTTATCGTGCGTTGCGGATCGGTCTTCCCATGACTTCAGGTTCAGGGCAGGGGGCAGCGACGGCGTGCCCGCCGAGCGGGCGCACACTGCGCATGGGTTCGAGGCGCGGATCCGCGACTGGCGATGCCTGTTCCGCCGTTCGGAATGCGAGCGGGGACTGGATCGTGCCGCCGCGCTTCAGGGGCGTAAAGGCCGCGCGCGCCGGTGGGGACGGCGCCCCGAACACCTGTCCCGGTCGCGGCGCGCCGTGCGGGCAGGCGGGTCCGCCACCATGTCGAGCGCAAGCATGTTCCTAAGGATCGGTGAGCCAGGCCCGGTCGTGTTTCGGCGCGCGGCCCCTGTTTATCTCGCCCATGATGAGGGCGGGGCGCCATGCTGGTCACAATGGTATCGGCGCGGTTTCGGGGGGAGCAGATCGGGGTCGCCCATGCCAGCCCAGAGCAGACCTGCCCGGTTCCAATCTCTCCCCATGCCGGGAGAACGGCGTGGAGCGCGCTTTTCCATCACGGACTCTCCTGCGCTGTGCCTGCGGATGGCGCTACCAACGGGCCATCCCGGACCGCGGCGCCGATAGGCAGGATGTCTGCCCATGCGCGCCATGCCGCACGCGGGGCGAACGTTTGGTGTGCCCCATGCGCAGAGTATTGCGATACTGATCGGGAAACCCCGCGCCCGATCTGCCGACCATCGTGCAGGCTAGCGTTCCGCCGCGTGAAACGGCTCTGCCTTTTCGTCCCTTGGCGCGAACGAAGCGGTCAGGATCACGCGCACCGCCCATTTTCCGCGAGCAGCAGCGCGCCGGTGATCCCGGCCCTGTCTCCGAGCGAAGGGGCGACGATCCGGTGGTCCGCCGCGCCGGGGAAATAGCCCGCGCCAAGGGCCTGTGCCTTCTGGGCGATCCGGTTCATCAGCCCCGGCGTGTTCATGACACCGCCGCCCAGCACGATAAGTTGCGCCGCGATCGAGGCGTGGACGGTGTGGCACATCTGCGCGAGATATCCGGCCACCAGCCCGTGCGCTTCATGGTCGTCGGGAAGGTCGGAAAGCGTCGCTCCCCAGCGTGCCGAAATGGCCGGACCGGAGGCCAGACCTTCGAGGCAATCGCCGTGAAAGCGGCATACGCCGGGAAAGTCGCGATCCTGAATGCCGCGCCGCGGGTAGATATGGCCGAGTTCCGGATGCCTGGCGCCATGGACGAGCCGCCCGTCGATGACCGTCCCGCCGCCAATGCCCGTGCCGACCGTCACATAGGTGAGCGAGGCCGCACCCTGTCCAGCGCCGTGACGATATTCGCCGAGCGCCGCTGCGTTCACGTCGGTGTCGAACCCGACGGGAACGCAAAACGCGCGGGAGAAATATCCGGCGAGGTCGCATCGGGACCAGCCCGCCTTCGGCGTCTCCAGAATATGGCCCCATAGCGGCGCCGCGGGATCGAGTTCGACCGGCCCGAAGCTGGCGATGCCGATCGCGCAGGGTGGTCCGTGTTCTTCGAACCAGTTGCGCGCCGTGGCGAGAGTTTCATCGGGTTCGCGGGTCGGGATCGTATGTGTTGCGACAATCTCGGTCGGGCTTTCCGCGACCGTGAGGACGATCTTGGTTCCGCCCGCCTCGATCCCGCCGATCAGCGTCTTGCCCATGCATGCTCCTCCATCGCGGCCATTGCGGCGAAGGCGCATCTTGCGCGCGAATGGGCGGGTTGGAAAGTCGTGTGGGGCGCCTGTATTAATGTGTCGCATTGCCGCCTGGCGGCTTCGCGATGGAAACCATGACGGACACTCGCGGGTTGGCGAAATGGCGGGCAGGCCTCTGCAGACCCGTCGAGCAGAACGCCGCCGTGAAAGGGAAAACATGTCCAGGACCGTAGCGCATATCGTTGTCGATGCTCTCGAACAGGCGGGCGCGCGGCGCGTCTATGGCATTCCCGGCGATACGATCAATCACCTCACCGAAGCGATCGCGAAATCGGACCTGCGCTGGATCAGCGTGCGGCACGAGGAGGCGGGCGCTTTTGCCGCCGGCGGCGAGGCCTACATGACCGGAGAGCTGGCCGTGTGCGCGGGCACCTGCGGGCCGGGCTCGCTCCATTTCGTGAACGGAATCTACGAAAGCCACCGCAATGGGGCACCGGTGCTTCTCATCGCGTCGGACGTCGCGCGGACCGAAACCGGCTTCAACTTCCCGCAGGAAGTCGACCAGAAGAAGATCTACGAACAGCATTCGCATTTCTGCGAATATATTTCCCATCCCTCGCAGGCCCGCCGCATCGTGACGAAGGCCGCGCAGGCCGCTCTCACGAAAAAGGGGGTCGCGGTCGTCATCGTGAACGGCGACATGTTCAGCGAGACGGATGAGGATGCGATGGCGTGGGACATCTATCGCCCCGAACCGGTCTGCCGGCCCAACGATTCCGAAATGGCGCAGCTTGCCGAGCTGATCGATGCGGCGGGAAAGGTCACGGTCTATGCCGGGATCGGGGCACGCGACGCGCGGGCCGAGATCGTCGCCTTTTGCGAAAAGGTGAAGGCGCCGATGGTCCACACGACGCGGGCGAAGGAGTTTCTGGAGCCGGACAATCCCTTTAATGTCGGGGTCAACGGTATCCTCGGCAATCACGCGGGGGTGGAGGCGCTCGAAAGTGCCGATCTCGTGATCTCGCTGGGCTGCGATTTCGCCTATACCCAATATTATCCCGAGGCGAAGAAGATCGTGCAGATCGACATCGACCCGACCCATCTCGGCCGGCGCTCGGCCATCAGCATGGGGCTGGTCGGCGATGCGCGAACGACGCTGGCCGCGCTCACCCCGATGGTCGCGGCGAAACCGGACACGCGCCATCTCGAGGCGCAGCAGAATCAATGGCAGGACGATCTGCGCGGCTATGTCGAGGAGGGGGAGGAAAGCGATCCCACGCTCATCCACCCGCAATTCGTCGCCAACATGCTGGACGAAAAGGCCGCCGACGATGCGATTTTCGTGTCCGACGTCGGCACCGCGATGGTGTGGATGCTGCGCCACCTGCGCGCCAATGGCCGGCGCCGCTTCCTCAACAGCCTGCTCCACGGCACCATGGCGAGCGGGATGCCGCAGGCCATCGGTGCCAAGCTCGCCTATCCCGAACGACAGGTCATCGCGATGTGCGGCGATGGCGGGTTGAGCATGTTGATGGGCGATCTGCTGACGCTGGTGCAGGAGGACATCCCGCTCAAGCTGCTGGTGTTTCGCAACGACACGCTTGGCTTCGTCGAAATGGAGCAGCGTGTCGAAGGGCTGGTCGATCATTTTACCAGGCTCAGGAATCCCGACTTCCCGAAACTGGCCGAGGCGTGCGGAATCGCGAGCTGGCGGGTGGAGAACGGCGCCGATCTGGCCGGCGCGATGGAGGCGTGGCTGCGGGCCGAAGGACCTGCGCTTCTCGACGTGCGGGTGAACCAGATGGAGCTGGTCATGCCGCCCAAAATCGAGATTTCGCAAGTCGCATCGACTGCCATGTTCGGCGTGAAGGCCGTGCTCGACGGAAGGTCGGGCGAGGTGGTGGAATTGCTGCGCAACAATTTTTTGCGATAGGCGGGCGATGCGTTACGCATTTCCTGCAATGCCGTGCGGGCCTTGTTGGGCTGCATGAGACAAAGGATCGAGCAACGATGAAAAAGCCGGGTTATCTTTTCCTTCTCCTGCCCGTTTCCATGGCTCTTTCCGCGTGCGGCGACGAAGCGGCGCAGGAGCAGGGCGCGGTGCAGCAGGCCACCGTCGAGGAACCCGGTTTCGAAGACACCGCGGCAACCCCGTCGCAGCTTCGGTCAGAGGCGATGGAACTCGCGCAGCATCTGCAATCGGGCACGCTGGACATGGCGGAGAGTTCGGCCGTGCTGGAGGATCTCGACCAGCTCGTCACGGCGAATATCGCCGAATTTCCCGAAGCCATCCGTGCACAGCTGACGCAGGACATCGCGTCGGCAAAATCGGCGCTGCAGAGCAGTGACGCGGACGGCGTGGCCGAGGCCGCGGCCAGCATCGCAAGCACGCTCGCCTCCGTTCCCGCCGATGCGCAAACCGGCGCGGCGGCGGATCCGCAATTACCGGCGGGGGCTGATCCGGCCTGATCGCCGAGCGCGCGACCCTGTTCGCAGCGCCGGTTGCATGTCCGCGCCGTCGCCACCCCCGGCTTGTGTGAGGCGGCATGTTGCGCCCGGCAAAGGTGGGTGCGCTACAGCCCAATAGCGGACGGACCGGGTTCATCGCGAGCGCGCATCTCGTGATTTCTTCGATAGTCGGGAGCAGCCGGATCGAGGCGACGCGCATCTGTTGTGATGGATGAAGCGCGAGCGATGGTGGACGGTTTTCCCAACGCATGGAACCCGAACGCACCGTGTGTCGTGTGCGGGATCGAGGATGGGCCGCGGCGCCGCGCCCGGCGACGAGACGCGCCGCGCCGTTACGCCGCAGGGGCCGGCTCTTCGCCCGTTGTCGGCGCTGTGTGCGCGGTCTCACCCTCGTGCATGCGCTCCTGAAGGTCGGCGAGGATCCACACGGTCCCGCCTGCCATGATGGAGAGCAGGCACACGGAAAATAGCACCAGCAGCAGATCCTCGCGCGATTGCCCGCCCGAAAAGCTGAGATGCAGGAAATGGCGCAGGTGTGTCGCGACCTGAAGCAGCGCCGCCGCGCACACCGCGATGATCTTCACCATGGGCGCAAGCGGCGACAGCACCGCAGCGAAGGCCGCAACGGTCAAACCCACGCTGATCACGAAGCCCAGCGCATATTTGCGCAATTCCGCCTTCGCGCTTTCGCCGGGGTCCAGCTCGCCAGTATTGGGCCGGCTCATGAAAGCGGCACCAGGAAAACGAAGGAAAAAATACCGACCCAGACGAGGTCGAGAAAATGCCAGAACACGCCCAGCATGGAGAGGCGGACCTTGACCACATCGTCCAGCCCGCGCACGGCGATCTGTGCTGCGCTCGCACCGATCCACGCAATGCCAACCGCGACATGCAGCCCATGCAGCCCGACGAGCGCCCAGTACGCGCTCAGCCAGCCGCTCGCCTGCGGGATGCCGCCCTCCTGCGCCTGGTGCAGGAAATCGCGAATTTCAAAGAACAGGAACGCCGCGCCAAGCCCTGCGCAGATTGCGAGCCAGGCCACCACCTTTGCCGCGCCCCCGTCGTATTTCACCGCCAGCGACACCCCGCCATAAGCCGCCCCGCCGAGCAGGAGCAGACCTGTCTGAATCGCGATGCTGCGCAGGTCGAACAGCGCCTGCGGCCCCGGACCGCCGGCAAGGCCGACGGGATCGAGCGCGGCGGCATAGGTGGCAAACAGAATGCCGAAGATGATGAGATCGCTCATCAAAAAGACCCAGAAACCAAAGACTTTCGTTTCCGCTTGGTCATGCGCGTCGCCGTGCCCCGCGCCGAGGTTGAGACCGGGGTAAAGGCCGTTGTCGCCGTTGCTCATCCCGCGAACTCCGTGATGTCGGGAACGCCCCTGTTGCGCGGGGTCTCTTCGTCTGCCCGGCTGGCCGGAGGGGTGGTCGCGACCCATTCGCGAAATTGCCGGTCGGCGCGTTCGAGCGCGGCGGCGGGGACGATCTCGGGCTCCACCACGATCATCCCGCGCCACATCACCGCCGCCACGATCGCGAGAAGGGCGGCGATTCCCATCCACCACACATGCCACACCATCGCGAAGCCCAGCGCAAAGGCGGCGGCGGCCAGCACAACGCCAAAGCGCGTATTGGCGGGCATTTCGATGTCGGCATAATCGTCCGGCCCCTTCCACGGGTCGCCGCCGCGCTTCGCCGCGCTCCAATCGTCGCGCGCGCTGACGTCGGGGATGCGCGGGAAATTCCATGCCGGCACCGGCGCCGGGCTCGACCATTCGAGTGTCCCGCCGTTCCACGGATCGCCGCCCGGCACGGCCAGTTCCGCACGGCGGCGCCAACTGCTCCAGAATGTCCAGCCAAGGCTCACCAATGCGCACAGCATCAACACCGCGCCCATCCCCGCGACATACATCAACGGCAGGAAATCCGGGTTCTGAAACGTGGACGAACGGCGCGGCATTCCCATGAGACCCAGCACGTAGAGCGGCATGAAGGTCAGCAGGAAACCGCCGACAAACAAACAGGCCGTGCGCCGTCCCCATGTTTCGCAAAGGCGAAAGCCGAACGCCTTGGGGAACCAGTAATGAATGCCCGCCAGCATTCCGTAAAGCACGCCGGGAATGATCACGTTGTGAAAATGCGCGACGAGGAAGGTGGAATTGTGCACCTGGTAATCGATGGACGGATTGGCGAGGATGATCCCCGACAGCCCGCCGATCACGAAGAGCATGAAGAACCCGATGAGATAGACTATCGGCGTGGTGATGCGCACCTGTCCGCGCCACATCGTCGCCATCCAGTCGTAGATCTTCACCCCCGTCGGCACGCCGATGATCATGGTGGCGATGCCGAACGCGATATTGACGCCCGCGCTTTGCCCCATGGTGAAGAAATGGTGCAGCCACACGGTAAAGCTGACGACCGCGATGCTCATGCTGGCGATCACGAGCGACGTGTAGCCGTAGAGCTTCTTTCCCGAAAAGGTCGAGCTGATTTCCGAGAACACGCCGAACGCCGGGAGGATCAGGATATAGACCTCCGGATGGCCGAACATCCAGAAGATGTTGGCGTAATTCATCATGTTGCCGCCCGCGCCATTCGTGAAGAAATGAAAGCCCGCATAGCGGTCGAGCATGAGCATCGCGCTCGACACGGTGAGCGCGGGCATCGCGTAGATCAGCATGATGGCAACGCATAGCGACGTCCAGCAGAACAGCGGCATGCGCATGAAATGCATGCCCGGCGCGCGCTTCTTAAAGATCGTGACCGCGAAATTCATGCCCGTCAGCGTGGACCCGACGCCCGAAATCGCGATGGCCCAGAGCCAGTAATCGACCCCTTCGCCGGGGCTGTACGCGATGCCGGTATAGGGGGGGTACATCGTCCATCCCCCGGTCCCGAACTTCCCGATGAGTAGCGACACCATCACCAGCGCCGCCCCCGCTGCCGTCAGCCCCAGGCTGACCTGATTGAGCACGGGGAACGCCATGTCGCGCGCGCCCAGTTGCTGCGGAAGCACGAAATTTATGAGGCCGATGAGCAGCGGCATCGCGACGAAGAAGATCATGATCGTGCCATGCGTGCTGAACAGCTGCGCAAAATGATCGGGCGCGACGAGGCCGCTTTCCGGCGCGGACAGCGTGCCCAGGGCCGTCGCCTGATGCGCGCGCATGACGAAGCCTTCGACAATGCCGCGCGCCATCATCACCAGTGCCAGCACGATATACATGATGCCGATCTTCTTCGCGTCCGCAGACGTCAGCCAGTCCCGGAAAAGCGGCCCCCACCCCCCCATCCGCGTGATGAGCGCGACCGCGCCGAGCGTGCCGAGCACGAGAACCGTCGCTGCGCCCGCGCCGACGATCGTGCTGCTCGTCACCTCGTGCAAAAGATCGGTATAGGGCGTGACGGTCCAGTCGAGCCGGCCGAAGATCGGGCTGGTGGGCTGGCTCATTCATCGCCTCCCTGCGGGCGAGGGGGGAGGCCGGTGCCGCCGAGTGCGCCCGATCCGCCGCCATCGGTCGCGTGATATTTCGCGACGACACGCTCGAACATATCCGGAATGGGCAGCGCGAAATAAAGCGGCGTCGCCGCCCGGCTGAGGCCCAGTTCCCCGCGCGCCTCGGCAAGGACCGACCGGTGCCGCAGGATGCGGTATGTCGCCGCGTCGAGCATGGGTGCGCGGCGCGCGTCGGCGAGCCATGCGGCATGGCGGGCCGGTGCCATGGCGGTGACGGTGAATTTCTGCCGCCCGAAGCCGGCGCCATTGAATTGCGTGTTCTCACCCTCGGCCACGCCGGTGCGCGTTGCGGCGAAATTGAGCTTCGTCGTCATGCCCGGCATGGCATAGATCTGCCCGGTGAGCGGCGCGATCAGCATGCTTTGCATCACCGTGTCGGTCGTGAGCGTGAGTTCCACCGGCCGCCCCACCGGGATGGCGAGCGCGTTCACGGTCGCCACACCCTCGTCTGGGTAGAGGAACACCCATTTCCAGTCGAGCCCGATCGCCTGTATCCGAAGCGGCTGCGGACCCATTGGTTCGTAGGGATCGAGCCGGTTCGTCGAATACCAAAGCCAGCTCGCGAGCACGATCACCACCGCCACGGGAACGCCCCACAACAGCCATTCCAGCTTGGCCGAATAATCCCATTCCGGCGTATATTTCGCCCCCTTCGCGCCGATACGGTAGCGCCAGACGAGCAAGGGCACCCCGATGAGGACGGGAAGGATCACGACCATGGCAATCGCGATCACGCGCCAGAGATGGGCCGCCTGTTCCTCGGCCACCGGGCCCATCGGTTGCAGGAAGGATTGCGTCGGCGCCGCCATCGCGGCCTGCGGCAACAGCATGCCGAGCAGCAGAACGATGCCAGTGCAGACAGGGACGGACCGGAGCGCCGCCTGCACCAATTTTCCTGAAGTCTCCGAATGCACAGCCTGCCCAGCGATCGTGATGCTCTCTACGCTTTCGCTGCCTGTTTCACGCGGCCGGGTCAATCCATGACGCGACGGGCCACGGGGCGGTCAAGGGCACGAAAATCGCGCCCGCGCGTCGTGCGATCCATAGCCGCGCGATGACGATGCCGCATCGGCGCATCGTCGGGGGCGAGCGTCGGCGTCCGCGCATTTGCCCACGATGTCTGCGCAGTGGTCAACGGGGGGCAAACGGGGTACGATGGCGTCATGGCAGGCCATCACGCAGACTCCGTCGAAGCGGTCTTGCAATCGTCGTCGAGTGCCGCGCAATCCTTTGTCGCGGCCAGCTGGTGCCGTTCGGGGCTGAAGCACGGGCTCGTGCCGAGCGCGGACCGTGCCGCCGAGCTGGTGCCCGGCGCCGACCTCGCGCAGCGGCGGCAGCGGCACGAGCTCCTGCTGTGCGTGGCGCGCCCGCTGCTCGATCAGCTGTTTCAGACCGTTGCCGCCACCGGCTGCGCGGTCATGCTCTCGGACAATGACGGCGTCATTCTCGAAGCGCGCAGCAGCGCAGGCGACCGCGCGACATTCGATCAGGTCGGCCTGACGCCGGGCGGGGTCTGGAGCGAGAGCCGCGAGGGCACCAATGGCATCGGCACCTGTCTCGAAGAAGGCCGGCCGGTCACGATCCACCGCGACGAGCATTTCGCCAGCCGCAACATCGGCATCAGCTGCATGGACGCGCCGGTGCGGGATGCGACGGGGCGCCTGGTGGGCGCGCTCGACATTTCCAGTTGCCGGGCGGACCACACCGCGGCGATGGGGTCGCTGGTGCAGAAAATCGTGCAGGATGCGGCGCGCCGGATCGAGAGCGGGGTTTTCCGCCAGTATTTCGCAGGGCATCGCATCATCGACGCGAACCTTCCCGGCGGCGATGCGGCCTTGCTCGCGGTCGACCGGGACGATCTCGTCATCGGTGCCACCCATGCCGCGCGGCATCGCTTCACCCTGAGCGACGCTTGCCTGACCGGTTGCCGCAGCGCTGCGGACATCCTCGGCGGGGAGGAGGCGGTATCGTTCCGCGACTCGGAACGCACGGTGTTGCGCCGTGCGCTCGCACAGGCCGATGGCAATGCGACACAGGCGGCCAGGGCGCTCGGCATCGGTCGGGCGACGCTTTATCGGCGCATGGAAAAGGTCGGTCTCGTTCGCGGCTGACGCTCTTTGTCCGCAACTGTCTCGATAGCGAGACAGTTGCGCGTCCCTCCGGCCCGCCCCCTCTTTCCATCGGTGCGGTAGTGCGAAACCATCGTCCTTGCGACCGGGAGCAACCGGCGATTGTGACGAGGATGAACTGATGGACATGCAAACCAATCCGGCGGCGTCGATGACCGCGCCTTTTGCGGACAGATACGACAATTTCATCGGCGGTCAGTGGACCGCACCGCGCGACGGGCGCTATTTCGACAATATCTCCTCCATAACCGGCAAGTCGGTCGGCAAGGTGGCGCGCAGCCAGGCGGTCGATATCGAGGCCGCGCTCGACGCAGCGCATGCGGCGAGGGACGCCTGGGCCCGCACCAGCGTGGGCGAACGCGCGTTGATCCTCCATCGCATCGCCGACCGGATGGAGGAAAATCTCCAGACGCTCGCGATCGCCGAAACATGGGACAATGGAAAGCCGCTGCGCGAGACGATGGCGGCGGACATTCCGCTCGCCATCGATCATTTCCGCTATTTCGCGGGGTGCATCCGCGCGCAGGAAGGCGGCATTTCGGAAATCGACCATGACACCGTCGCCTATCATTTCCACGAACCGCTGGGCGTGGTGGGACAGATCATCCCGTGGAACTTTCCGATATTGATGGCGGTGTGGAAACTCGCTCCGGCGCTTGCGGCGGGCAATTGCGTGGTCCTGAAACCGGCCGAGCAGACCCCGGCCTCGATCATGGTGCTGGTCGAACTGATCGGCGATCTGCTGCCCGCGGGCGTGCTCAATGTCGTCAACGGCTTTGGCGTGGAGGCGGGAAAACCGCTCGCCAGCAGCAATCGCATCGCCAAGATCGCCTTTACCGGCGAGACGACGACGGGCCGGCTCATCATGCAATATGCGAGCGAGAACCTGATCCCCGTCACGCTGGAGCTGGGCGGCAAGAGCCCGAACATCTTCTTCGAAGACGTGTGCCGCCACGACGACGATTTTTTCGACAAGGCGATCGAGGGGCTGGTGATGTTCGCGCTCAACCAGGGGGAGGTGTGCACCTGCCCGAGTCGGGCGCTCATCCATGAAAGCATCTATGACCGGTTCATGGAACGCGCGATCGCGCGGGTGGAGGCGATCAAGGCGGGCAACCCGCTCGACATGGAGACCATGATCGGTGCGCAGGCCTCGTCCGAGCAGCAGCAGAAGATCCTCTCCTATATCGATATCGGCAGGCAGGAAGGCGCCGAATTGCTGACCGGCGGCGAGGCGGCGCGCTTCGATGGCGAGATTGCGGGCGGCTATTACGTGAAGCCGACGGTGTTTCGCGGCAACAACCGGATGCGCATCTTTCAGGAGGAAATCTTCGGCCCCGTCCTGTCCGTCACCACGTTCCGGGACGATGACGAGGCGCTGCGGATCGCCAATGACACGCTCTATGGCCTCGGCGCCGGGGTGTGGAGCCGAGATGCCAACACCTGTTACCGGTTCGGGCGTGCGATCCGGGCCGGGCGGGTGTGGACCAATTGCTACCACGCCTATCCCGCGCATGCGGCGTTCGGCGGTTACAAGCAATCCGGCATCGGGCGCGAGAACCACCGCATGATGCTCGACCATTATCAGCAGACGAAGAACATGCTGGTCAGTTACAGCCCGAAGAAACTCGGTTTCTTCTGAGGCGCTACCGCTCGCGATGCGGCGAATGTCCGCCGCATCGCATCCCGCATTCAAAAATCGAGGAGAGATGTCATGAGCAAGACCATGAAAGCCGCCGTCGTGCGCGCATTCGGCGAACCGTTGCGGATCGAGGAAGCGCCGGTGCCCGAGGTGCAGCCCGGCATGATCCAGGTCGCGATCCAGGCGTCCGGCGTGTGCCACACCGATCTGCACGCCGCGGAAGGCGACTGGCCCGTCAAACCCGAACCGCCCTTCATTCCCGGACACGAGGGCGTGGGCTTCGTCTCCGCCGTGGGGAAGGGCGTGACCCACGTGAAGGAAGGGGACCGGGTCGGCGTGCCGTGGCTCTATACCGCGTGCGGCCATTGCACGCATTGCCTCGGCGGATGGGAAACGCTCTGCGAAAGCCAGCTCAACACCGGATATTCGGTGAACGGCGGTTTCGCGGATTACGTGCTGGCCGACCCGAACTATGTCGGTCACCTGCCGGACAACATCGGCTTTAACGAGATCGCGCCGGTGCTGTGCGCCGGGGTCACGGTCTACAAGGGGCTGAAGATGACCGACACGAAGCCGGGCGATGCGGTGGTGATCTCCGGCATTGGTGGGCTCGGTCACATGGCGGTGCAATATGCGGTCGCGATGGGGCTGAACGTGGTGGCGGTCGACGTGGACGAGGCAAAGCTCGACCTCGCGCGCAGGCTGGGCGCCGTGGGTACGGTCAACGCGCGGACCGAGAGCGACCCCGCCGCCGCGGTCAAGCGGATGACCGGGGCGGCGCGCGCGCCGCGCTGGTGACCGCGGTGAGCGAGACGGCCTTCGAACAGGCGGTCGGCATGGTCGGGCGCGGCGGGACGGTGGCGCTCAACGGCCTGCCGCCGGGGGATTTTCCGCTCAACATCTTTGGCATGGTGCTGAACGGTATCACGGTGCGCGGCTCGATCGTGGGCACGCGGCTCGATCTTCAGGAATCGCTCGATTTCGCGGGCGACGGGAAGGTGAAGGCGACGATTTCCACCGCCCGGCTCGACGATGTGAACGCCGTGTTCGACCGGATGCGCAAGGGGCAGATCGAAGGGCGCGTCGTGCTCGACCTGACCCAATGACAGGCGCCGCCCCGGGGCCGGGGCGCGGGGCGATCATGGATGGCGGCGTCGTCCGCCGCGTGATCGCCACCGCGGCGGGGGCCGCACTGCTCTCGGAGCTGATCGCGCGGCACGGTCCCGTGCTCATCCACCAGTCGGGCGGGTGCTGCGACGGGTCCAGCCCCATGGTCTACCCCCGGCACGCGTTCCGCCTCGGCGCGTCGGACATCCTGCTGGGCATGATCGGCAGCACGCCGGTCTATATCGGCGCGGCGCAATTCGCGGCGTGGAAGCATACGCAGCTCATCCTCGATGGGGTCGACGGGCGGGGCGGCATGTTCAGCCTCGATAACGGAACGGGCCGGCGCTTTCTCTTGCGCAGCCGCGCCTATGACGAAAGGGAAATTGCCATGTTGCACCGGGCAGACCGCCTTCGCGCGATGCAGGGCGCGCTCCTACACGATGCCGACGCATTCTGGCTTTGCGAAGCCCGCCGCCTCGACTGGAGCGTGTTCCCGACCCGCGCCGACGAAAGCAGCTTCGACGCGCATGATTTCGGCATACGCTGGTTCGCCGATGGCATGCTCAACGTGTCGGTCAATTGCCTCGACCGGCACATCCCCGCGCGTGGGGACCAGTAGGCCATCGTGTTCGAGGGCGATGAGCCGGGAGAAGGGTGCGTCCTGACATATCGCGAATTGCACGCGAAGGTCTGCCGCTTCGCCAATGCGTTGAAAGCCAACGGCATAGGCAAGGGCGACCGGGTCGTCCTCTACATGCCCATGGTGCCGGAGGCGGCCATCGCGATGCTGGCCTGCGCCCGGATCGGCGCGGTGCATTCGGTGGTGTTCGGCGGATTTTCTCCCGACAGCCTGGCCGACCGTATCGTCGACTGCGGCGCGGCCTTGATCGTCACCGCCGACGAAGGCACGCGCGGCGGCAAGCGCATCCCGCTCAAAGCCAATGTCGATCTCGCCCTCGACCGTGCGCGCGATGTCCGCACGGTCATCGTCATGCGGCGCACCGGGGGCGCGGTCTCGATGACCAAGGGCCGCGACATCTGGTGGCAGGATGCCTGCGCCGCGGTGTCCGCCGATTACCCGGCCGAGCCGATGGAGGCGGAAGACCCGCTTTTCATCCTTTATACCTCCGGCTCCACCGGCAAGCCGAAGGGCGTCGTCCACACCACCGGGGGCTATCTGCTGTGGTGTACGCTCACCTACGATCTGCTGTTCGGGCCGGAAAAGGGCGGGGATGTCGCCGACGATCTGTTCTGGTGCACCGCCGATGTCGGATGGATCACCGGGCATAGCTATGTCGTTTACGGCCCGCTTTCGAACGGGGCGCGTACGGTCATGTTCGACGGGGTGCCGAACTATCCCGATCCGGGCCGCCTGTGGGAAACGAGCGAGCGGCTGGGCGTGACGATCGTCTATACCGCGCCGACCGCGATCCGCGCGTTGATGCGCGAAGGCGACCGGTGGGTGACGGCGCGCGACCTTCGCGCGATACGCTTGCTGGGAACGGTGGGCGAGCCGATCAATCCCGAGGCGTGGAAATGGTATCACCGGACGGTCGGGCGCGGCGAATGTCCCATCGTCGACACCTGGTGGCAGACCGAGACGGGGGGCGCGCTGATCGCGCCGGTGCCGGGGGCAACCGACACCCCGCCGGGAAGCGCGACCCGGCCTTTGCCCGGCGTTTATCCCGAACTGCTCGATGGCAATGGTCACGTCCTGCCCGGCGCGGCGGAGGGCAATCTCGTGCTCACCCGAAGCTGGCCCGGACAGATGCGTACCGTCCACGGCGATCACGAACGGTTTTTTCAGACCTATTTCAGCACGTTTCCCGGCACCTATTGCACCGGTGACGGCGCGCGGCGGGACGCGGATGGCCATTACTGGATCACCGGGCGGGTCGATGACGTCATCAATGTTTCCGGACATCGCATGGGCACCGCCGAGGTGGAGAGCGCACTCGACGCGCATGACAGCGTCGCCGAAGCCGCGGTCGTGGGCATGCCGCATGCCATCAAGGGGCAGGGGATCCACGCCTTCGTCACGCTCAATGCCGGGGAGGAAGGGGGCGACGCCCTGCGCTGCGAATTGCGGGCGCTGGTGCGCCGCGAAATCGGCCCGATCGCCACGCCCGACATCATTCAGTTCGCACCGAACCTGCCCAAGACGCGTTCGGGCAAGATCATGCGGCGCGTGCTGCGCAAGCTCGCCGAGGGACGGTACGATCAACTCGGCGATCTCTCCACGCTCGCCGACCCCGCCGTGGTGGAGCAATTGCGCGCGGGCACGAACACGCCGTACTGAGCGCCGTCATTCGCCTCGCGCGCGCGTGCCGAATTCAAACTTGAAGGGTGGTTTGATGAATCCGAATTTTCTTTCGCCATGCCGCCCTGCCTCGAGGGCACTCCGGCCATAGCCAGCCCCATACGCTCGCGCGTCACGTTCGGTCGGGTAGGGATACATGATCAAATGCCCGGCTTATTGCCCCAGTGCCGGCAAGTGAATTCCGTCCTTCACACAGCAAGGCCTCATAGCCAGCCACCGATTCGGGGCGAAGCCAGCTCAACTTGATGGGTCTTTGCATGCGCTCCCGATCAAACGCGCTGCAAATACGTTTCACCTACGGGGAGCACCCGCCGGAATTGGGCAGCGCATCAAATGGCGGAAAAGCTGGTGCACCCGACAGGATTCGAACCTGTGGCCTCTGCCTTCGGAGGTCTAAGCTACCCAGTCTAGCGCGGTTTCCCCGAGATTGAGCCGGTTAAAGAAAGCTCGACTTTCTGCGGGTTTACACTAGAAAACGGTCTCGCCGGGTATCGGCGGGGCTTAGCGCAGCGCGCGCTTTTGAGTTCCCCGGCGTTTCCCCGAATGGTTTTGGAAGAAGCGAGATGGAAGCGACAACAACAGCCGTGGAGCACGACGCGAAGCGGGACACGATCACCGATAAGGCGATTGCCAAGCTCAAGGCCGAGCCCGGGAAGCGCCTCGAGTGGGCCGACACCGTGGTGCCGCAACTCCGGCTCCGGGTCAGCGACAAGGGGGCGAAGCACTGGTCAGTGATCTACCGGGTCTCTGGCGCTGGCGACGGCGGCAAGAAGGGGCCGATGCGCCGAATGTCCTTGGGCGATTATCCCCGCGTGACCATCGCCAAGGCCCGGGACGCGGCGCGCGATGCTCTCGACGTTGCGGAGAAGGGCTTCAACCCGGCTGTTCAACGCAAGACCGAGGCCATCGCCCGGAACGAGCGGACCTTCGAGGCCGTGGCCGAGAGGTTCATCGACGAGTACGCGAAGGAGGAGCAGAAGGAGTGGAAGTCCACGAAGGCCTACCTCGACACCTATGTCGTGCCGCACTGGCGCGGGCGGCCGGTCGATGAGATCAAGCGCTCGGACGTGAACGCGCTGCTGGTGAAGGTCCGCGCGCAGGCAATCGAGCGAGCCCGGGAGCGGGCGAAGAAGGCGGGCAAGCCGAGGACCGACGAGCGCCACGAGCTGAGCGGTCTCTAGGCCGCCCGGGAAGTCCGAAAGCGCATCCGCACGCTGTTCAACTGGGCCGGGGAGGAGGACCTCGTGATCTTCAACCCCGCGCTCGTGATGCCCACGAAGAAGAAGAGCGCGAAGAAGTCGCTCGCCTACACGGCCCGCCGTCGCGCGTTGTCGATGGACGAGCTGCGCCGCGTGTGGGACGCGGCGGAGGAGATCGGCTATCGGTACGGCCGGGTGATCCAGCTCCTTATCCTGACTGGGCAGCGGCGCTCTGAGGTCGCCAACCTGAACACCGATTGGCTCGACATGAAGGAGCGATGCGTGACGGTCCCGGCGTGGCATTACAAGACCGACCGGCAGCACACCTATCCGCTCTCGGCCCCCGCCGTCGCCATCATCGAGGCGCTCCCCAGCTACAAGGCGCTGCCGAAGAAGCTGGACAAGACGCACTACCTCTTCCCCACCGACAAGGGTGACCGTCCGATAAGCGGCTTCTCGAAGGCTAAGCTGCAACTGGACGCGAAGATTGCCGAGCTCGGGGAGAAGAAGGGCCTGCCGCCGCTCGAGCCATGGACCGTCCACGACATTCGCCGGTCCGTTAAGACCGAGATGTCCCGGCTGGGCGTCCCCCACCTCCATTCCGAGCAGGTCCTCGGCCACGTCCTGCCAGGCATCGGTGGCGTGTACGATGTGCACGACTACATGGCCGAGAAGCGGGCAGCGCTCGACCTGTGGGGCGACCAATGGGCATAGAGCCGGACCCCGAGACGCGGCAGCGGGCCTCCGAGGCATACTGGGCAGCGGAAGTGCCGTTCCAGTCCAGCCGCAATTCGGCGGACGCCCGCGAACGCATCCGCAACATCAAGTCGCAGGCGGGGATAGACGGCTTGGAGCCGCGTCTCCGGGAGCTCTGGGACTGGCACGTCAAGTACCAGCGCGGCTTCGCTGAGATGCCCTTCGAGATGCAGAAGGCTGAGTTCCTCTTCCTACAGGTCGAGGAGGCAGTGCCAGAGCTCGAGATACCCGCGCCATACGGCCGCCGGGGGTACGACGCCTATCAGGCGGCCGCCGTCCCGCTTCTGGCTTGGTGGGAGGCTGGCGGCAACCGCGTGACTGCCAATCGCGGGCGAGCCGCCTCTAAGGAGGGCCGGAAGCAGCCCAAGCCGAGCGCGGCCGTTTCCTTCCTCGCAGCGGAGTTCCTCCGCATCACCCCGGACCTCGGGGACCGGGCGCTCGACGTGGCGTTCAAGGTGGCACAGCGACACATTCGTAATCGCACGACATTACGGTAATTTCTTCTAGGCCGCGCAGCGGCGAGAACCTCCTCAGACGAGAAAAGCCGTCGATAGAGGAGGTCAACATGACCCAGCGCCAAGTATTGCTGACGCTGCCCGAGGTGGTGGCGATGACACGGCTGAGCAAGCCGACGATCTACAAGTACATTGCCGACGAGGAACACGACTTCCCGAAGCAGGTCCGCCTCGGCCCGGGCCGGGTTGTTTGGGTGAAGAGCGAGATCGACCACTGGCTAAGGCAGCGGATGAAGAGACGGGACGAGGACTTCGATAAGTTCGCCGCTCGCATGTCGGAGGAGCTCGGCATCCCGGTGACAGTCGCTAAGCGCCCCTCGGACACCGCCTGACGGCGTGCCTCGGGCCGCCCAAACGACAATTCCGCCAATCCTGAAAGGGAAGGACGGACCGTCCGGCTTCATGACGTAAGCCGGACGGCCCTAACCATCGGCGGGGCAGGAGAACCCCATGAGTGACGTTATACCCGGCGCGGAGCCGGGACCGAAGGCCGAAGGGTTGAGCGCCGATACGCTCCCCGAGGCCAAACTCGAGGAAGCCGTCGCGCATCTCGCCCGCGTCCGCCCCGGCGGGCTAGTCGCGTTGACGGCCATCCCGCCGGACGGCGGCCCGACAAAGACCCAGACATTCGGCCCCGGTGACGAAGGCGCGGCCCGTCAATGGCTCGAGGACCGAACGCGCGAGGGGATGAACCTCTATTGGACCGTGAACCCGACCCGCGGGCGCATTCGGTCGAAGGCCAAGAAGGAGGACATTGAGAACCTCGACTGGATCCACGTGGACATTGACCCGGTCGATGGCGCTGACCCGGCCGAGGCGCGGGCAGCAGCGCTCACCTTCCTCGGAGACTACAAGCTCCAGCCCACCCTAACCTTGGACAGCGGCGGTGGCATTCAGGCGTTCTTCCGTATTGAGGAGCCGGGCCTGTATATCGGCTGCAACCTCGAAGTAGCCGAGCAGGCGGAGTGCTACACGCGGCAGCTCGAGGCCGAGCTCGCCAAGATGATTGCGGAGGACCCCGAGCTCCGCGCCCTGATAAGGGTCGATGGCACTCACGATTGCTGCCGCCTCATGCGCCTCCCGGGCACGATCAACCGGCCCAACAAGAAGAAGCGGGACGCTGGCCGGGAGCCCCGGCTCGCCTCGGTGGTCGAGTATCACCCCGGGCGGGTGTACTCCTTGGGTGACGAGCTCACCGCCGCGCCACCTAGGAATGCCTCTCCGAGTGCCGGACAGCCGACGGTACAGCTCGAGGGCGATCCACCACGCCTGCGCGACCTAGACGAGCTCCCTTCCGCTGTGACGAACCGGACCCGGATGCTGATCGTGCAGGGCGATGACCCCGATGACCCGTTGCGTTACAATTCGCGCTCGGAGGTGACCTTCGCCGTCTGTTGCGAGCTCGTCCGGGCGAATTGCAGCAACGAGCAGATCGCGCTCGTCCTTCTTGACCCCGATTTCGGAATATCGGCCCACACCCGCGCGCAGAAGGGGGCGCTCAAATATGCGGAGCGCCAGATTGAACGAGCGCGGGCCGAGGTCGAAGAGCCGATGCTCGCCCGGCTGAATGCCGACCATGCGGTGATTATGTCCTACGGCAACGCCTGTCGCGTCGTCTCGTGGCAACCGAGCGAGGTGGACCCGAACCGGCAGGAGATGGTCGTCCAATCCTTCGCTGACTTCAAGAACCGCTACCTGAATGTCCGGGTCCAGACCGGCCAGACCAAGGAGGGCAACCCCGTCTATTCGCCAGCCGGTAAGTGGTGGCTCGAGCATCCCCTCCGGCGGCAATATCGCAGCGTTGTGTTCCTGCCGAACGAGGAGGTGGACGACCGCTTCGAGTACAATCTCTGGCGCGGTCTCGCCGTACAGCCGCGCGCAGGCGAGTGGCCCCTGTTGCGGGAGTTGATCGAGGACGTGCTCGCAGCCGGAGATCGGGACGCGGCCAAGTACCTGCTGAATTGGGCCGCCTATTCCGTGCAGCACCCGGAGCGGCGGGCCGAGGTGGCGATAGTCCTCCGGGGAGGCAAGGGCACCGGCAAGAGCACCTTCGGTCGCCTTATGAGCCGGATATTCGGCCAGCACGGCACGACCATCGCGAGCTCCCACACCATGACCTCCAACTTCAACAAGCCGCTGCACGACTGCTGCCTGCTGTTCGCGGACGAGGCGCTGGCGCGGGGTGAGAGCAAGGCCGAGGGCATCATCAAGAGCCTAATCACCGAGCCGAACATCATGATCGAGCCGAAGGGCGTGGACCCCTTCCCGTCGCGCAACCGGCTCAAGGTCATCATCGCCTCGAATGACGAGTGGGTTGTGTCCGCCAGCGCGGACGAGCGCCGCTTCGCCGTGTTCAACGTGTCGCCGGACAAGGCCTTCCCGCCGGGGAGCCCCGAGACTGACGAACGAGTGCAGTGGTGGATCAAGTTGAACGAGGAGATCGACAACGGCGGCCTCGAGGCCTTCCTGCACGACCTAATGGCGATGGACCTAGGCAACTGGCATCCGCGCCTCGATGTGCCGCAGACGGTCGCCTTGCGTGAGCAGAAGATCAAGACGCTCAAGCCGATGGAGGAATGGCTGCTGGACGTAATCGAGGCGGGGATTATCCCCGGGCAGGCTCCGACCGGGGCCGAGCTCAACGTCCGCTCGTCGAATGGACGGGACCGGCGCGACGGACTGCCGGGGCCGCAGGACACGAGCGAGCGCGACCGGCGCGACGGGTGCGCGGGGCTCTATGACCTGTTGCGGCAGTCCAGCCCCGCGCTTCGCAATGTGTCGGACGCTCGGCTCGGTGCCTTCCTGCGGGAGTGGGGCTTCGAGAATTACAAGCACCAGCAAGCGGGCGACTACTGGCGGGGCTGGGCATTCCCGCCGCTTGCCGACCTCCGCAGGCGGTGGCGCAAGGCCTTCGGCGCGTGGGACTTCGATGAACCCGAGGACGGCTCGGAGGCCACGTGGGCGAACGCCGCGCCGTACTGACCCCGGGCCAGACGGGTTCGCAGACGGGTTAGGCTTGCCCGAAACCACGCGTTTCTTGGACCGCAGACGGGTTAGACGGCTAGACGGGTCGCGCGGCAATTCAGCCCGAAAGGGAGCCAAAGGGAGGCTCGAAGGCGGAGGTCTCGGTTATTCTCTGACCTTCTCTCTAACCCGTCTAAGCCGTCTAAGCCGTCTGCCGCCAGTATTTTTGTGGCCCTCGGGCAGACGGGTCGAGCCTCCGCAGACGGGTCGAGCCGTCTTGTTGGGCATTTGTATGGGCGAGGTGGTCTGCCGCCCGCCGTTTGCTGCGTTTGTCCCCGCGCGCGCGGGCGCGAGATCGGGCCGCCCGCAGCCGGGAGCTTTTCCTCTTAGAGGCCCAGCCCCGCCTGCGACGTTTCCAGCGTTCCTTGGGCTTCTTGTCGCAGCGCCGTTCCCCGGGGCATCCGAGGGGAAACGCGGCCGCTATTATCAACGCTCCGCCGTTCGTTCCGTTGGCCTCGCCAGCTACTCTTCGCACATGAAGCTGACCGACCGCCGCAAGAGGGTTTTCCTCGCAGAGCTCGCCCGCCACGGCATCATGGCGCGCGCCGCCCGGGCCGCCAGTCCGCGCGCGTCCGCCCGGTACGGTGCATTGCAGACCTTCAAGGATGAGCGCGACCGTGACCCGGAGTTCGCGGCGCAGTGGCAGGAAGCGGTCGAGGCGGCCGAGGCCAGCATCGAGGCCGAGATTTACCGGCGCGCGCAGGAGGGGTGGGAGGAGCCCATCTTCGGCGGCCGCCACAAGGAGAAGATCGTCGGCACTGTCCGCAAGTATTCGGACCGCCTGCTCGAGCTGCGCGCCCGGGCGATGCTGCCCGCCTACCGGGAGACGCACGGCATCGCCGTGAACAAGCAGGTGACGCACACGGTCGATGCCGGTGTCTTGGGCGATGCCGTGGCGAAGGTCGCTCTCCAGATGGCCGACAGCCTCCGCCCGCAGCTTCCGGCTCCGGCCCGGGTGATCGACCATGAGTAGGGACAGCGCCCTCGACCTCCTCGCCTTCGCGGTGGGCTACCGGCTGATGTCTCCCGGTGAACGCCGCGCGCTGCGCATCTCGGTCCTCTACGAGATGGGCGAAGCAGCGCCTGCGACCCCCGAATTGGCCGTCCTGTGGCATGAGGACCGGCTGATTCGGGGCGAGCGGGAGCCCACCAGCGTCTATGACCGATGGGTCCTGATGAAAGCCCGGGACGAGGAAGCGCGACCCGCATTCGATGAACAATTCTGGCGCGCCCGGCGCGCTGACCTCGAGGGCGCAGGCTTCGAGCCGAAGGAGGCGCGCGACGTGATCGCCTCGGTGCGCGCGTCCTTGGGCAACCCCACAGGAACGGAAGGAGACGACAATGGGAATTTTCAAGCAGCAGCGGCCTGATGGGTCGGAGCCGGAGACCGGACAGCCGGACGCCGAACACACCGACCGCCTGCGCGAGATCGCGGCCGAGAAGGTCGAGGCGGCGCGCGCCTCTCGGAGGCCATCGCGGCCGCCGGGGAAGCGATGAGCGCCCTCTTCGACAGCGACCGGGCATTCCTCGCTGAGTACCGTCAGTGCTACGGGGCTGAGGCGCATTCCGCGTCCCGCTTGATGCACCAGTTCCGGGGGACCCTGTTGGGCGACCTCGAGGTGTCCGCGCCGGACCTCCTCCGCCACCTGAACCAGCCGCGACAGTCCCGAGCGAAGGCCCAGACCATCGCCACCCTGATAGCCCGGCAGGTCGAGAATGACCTGTCCTCCCTGCCCACTGAAAAGGAACCCGCACAATGACCCTGCCCAAGAAGATGGTCGTCCGCGACATGACCGTGAACGAGATTTCGACCGTGGACGTGCCCGCCGTGAGGGGCGCGACCGCCGTGATATTGAAGAGCACAACCGCCACGCTGCGCAAGAACGCGGCCGAGGTCGCGGCTGGCGAAGCCGCCCCGCTGTACAAGGCGGCCGAGTACGCAGACGCGATGATGGTACGCGCCGGGGAGATCGCCCTCGAGAAGGGCTGCACCCCCGGCAAGGCCCTCCTCGATTGCTCGGACACCGACCCGGTTCTGATCGAGCTGGCCTGTGCCGAACGCTCGGCAGAGATCGCCTTTCGGAAGGCCCGCACCGATGCGGTCTATGAGAGGAGCGACCGATGGAGCTGACCGAGGAGGCGGTCCTGGGCCACTACGTCGCCACCTTCGACGAACGAACCCGGAGCGCGCACACCGTTGCGCTCTCAGCCGCCATCGCCACGGTGAAGGACCGCTGGCCCACGCTCGAGCTCGTCCGGCGCGTCTCGCACATCTACGGCGTGATGGTCGAGGAGCTCGCTGCGTTCTTCGGGCTCATACGCCAGCCCGGGGAGCGGGAGGTGTGGGTGGACGTGTTCCGCTCGCCCGACAACCAATCGCTCGTCCGCGACACGATGAACGCGGGCCAGCGCCGGGCCTACGGGACGATGCTGGTGATGCTCGAGGTGGCGTGAAACAGCGGCCCCGGACATACCGCAAGCGTCGGGACGTGTTCGATGAGCTCGTCCCGACCGAGACGCGGCCCTGCCTCCGGTGCCGCAAGCCCTTCGAGAGCGAGGGGAACCACAACCGCCTGTGCTACGCCTGCGCGAATGCGGACGTGAGCCCCTATGCTGTTTAGCGCTGGAATAGGAGACACTATCGTGAACAATGCCGCCCTGTCGAATGCCTCGTGTACCGAAAACGCAGCCCGGTACGCGGAATGGTGCGAGAAGGCCGCCGCGTGTACCTTTGGGCAGTACCTCGAGCTCTACCGGCACCATTGCGACCCGCGCGGTGACTTCGCGCGTGACGGCTTCGACGATACAGGCTTCCCCTCCGGCGCGAAGAGCTGGGAGACGGTCGAGAGCTACCTGTTGAGCAAGCGCGCGTGTATCGAGGCATTCGAGGCCGGACGCCAAATCTGGCGCTCGTATGTCCGCGATATGGCACAATGGGGTGACGAGGAGCTTGTCGCCGCGTGGGAACACGAGAGGTGCTCGGGCTTGGCGGTCGCCTAGCCGTCGAGGAAGGCCCGGAGCCGGGCGGCCAGTGCGTCGAGGTCCGCGATCTCGCATTCCCACACCGTGGCGCTGGACCACCCCATGCCATCTAGCGCGATGCGCGCCGCCTCGTCCCGTTCGACGTTGCGCGCCAGCTTGGGTGCCCAGTAGCCCGTGTTGGAGCCCGGCGTTCGACCTTCCCGGCACTCCGCGTGCTGGTGCCAGAAACAGCCGTGAACGAATATGACCTTGCGCCTCGGCCCAAACACCAGATCGGGCTTGCCGGGGAGATCGCGCCGGTGGAGGCGGTAGCGGTAGCCGAGGCCGTGGAGCATCCGGCGGACGATGAGCTCGGGCTTCGTGTCCTTGCTGCGTATCCGGCGCATATTCTCGCTGCGCCGCTCCGGCGTCAGCTTGTCAGCCATCCCGAGAAATGCCCGCCTCCTCGGCCAGCCGCCACTCCTCGTCTGTCTTGGGCGTGTAGGAGATGTACTCGCCCCGGCGACAGAACGGCAGGCCGAGCGCCTCGATAAGCGCGGGGTGCTTCGTGCCGGTTAGCAGGAGGATGCCCTTCTCGAGCAATCGGTCCCGGCTCCCCCGGCCGTTGTCCGCCCGGGTCCGGCGTGTGAAGTCCTTCTGCCGGGCCGTCGCGTCGATCACGTCCCGCGTGATCGGCCGCTCTTGAACCTCCTCGAACAGCGCCATGACACGTTCGTTGCCGGAGCGGGCGGAGGTGATCCGCTCCGTCGCCTCCGGGGAAACCGTGCGCCAGAAGTTGGGCGGATAGGGATGCTCACAAAGCAGCCAGAGGATATGCTCGAAGCCGGTTGCGCTGATTCCCCGCTTCGCGTCCCGATTGCCGACGCCGCCGTGCATCACCTCGGGCCGAATGACGATGAGGCCCACGTAGCAGAGCGAGCGCTCCTCGTCCGCCGCGATGATGAGGCAGGGGTGTCCGTATGCCTCGGGCGGGATTGTCCAGTTATCGCCGGTCGTGAATTTGATATCGACATCGTGGCCGAGGATGATCGTATCGAGGAGCCCCTTCTTGAGCCGCAGGAAGCGGCGCACGACAATCTCGACGTGCGTGCCAATGAAAGTCTTCTCGACCTTCTCGAGCTCGTTGAAGTCCCGGCGGCCGGTGCGCGGCGTATTGATGAGCGCGTCGATGCATTCGCGCAGCATAATCGGCATCTCGGTCGAGAGCTCGGCCCGGCCGCCCGCCTTGCGGTCTATCTCGTCTGCAATGCTCTTGAGCAGCTCGTAATCCGGGTGTCCCGGAACGACTAGACTTGCTGGTATCCTCTTGCGCAAAACCACCCCCGCGAAACTGTCGGGGGGTGGCTAGCACATTGTGAGATCGGGATGAAGTTAGGCGCGGCGCTTGGCGACCGCGGGATTGGCGAGGGCTGTAGCCACCTTCTCCGCAACGGCTCGAGCGACCGGGGGCGGGAAGGCATTGCCCACCTGTCGATAGGCGGCCGTCTTGCGGCCCACGAAGCGCCAATCGTCCGGGAAACCCTGTAGCCGCGCTACCATCGGGACCGTGAGCCGGGGCATTCCCACAAAATCCCGCTCCGGCGGGGCATCGGCCAGCGTCTTGCCGTTGACCCCGAGGGTGGCCCATGCCGCCTTTGCTCTCGTTGGGCCGAGGTCCGGGCCGCCGTGCTTCTTAGAGCCGCCCACCACCGTCGGCGCTATCTCGTCCGCCCGATCGCGCCACTTCTTCGCGCCGCGCCAGCCATCGGCCGCCATCTGGTCGTAAAGGGTTTGGCCGACCGTCGCCGGGTTATGGGCCTCCGCTTCGGGCCAATCGAAGGCATCGACGTACTTGGATTGAAGCGCGACAATGACGACACGCGGCCGGAGCTGCGGGACGCCGAAGTCCGATGCGTTGAGCAGCCGCCAGTCTGCCTCGTAACCGAGCTTCTTGAGCTGCTTCTTCAGCCCCTCCCGGTAATCGTGGAACACGGCGCTGAGGAAGCCCCGGACGTTCTCGATCATGACAGCGCGGGGACGCGTGGCGTCGATGATGTCGAGGGCATCCGGGAAGAGGTTGCGCTCGTCGCGCTCTCCGAGTTGCTTGCCAGCGAGCGAGAACGGCGGACAGGGGAGCCCGCCTGCGACAAGGTCCACGCCCTTGAAATCGGCGGCCCGCTCCTTGAACACCCGGAGATCGTCCTCGATCACGTTCCAGCTCGGCCGATTGGCCCGGAGCGTCTCGCAACAGCTCGAATCAATCTCGACCAGCGCCTCGTGCTCATACCCGGCCTTCTCGAGACCAAGCGCCTGTCCCCCGGCCCCGGCGCAGAGTTCTAGCGATGTGAGCATGACGTTCCCCTGATTCACGATTTGTTCTTCACTGCCCTATTGAATCGAAAGCCGGGGATCAAGGCAAGAGATTGTTCATCCCTGTCCGGGGAAAACGGGTCCAGCCGCGTGACTCGAGCGGGAGTCTCTGCGGCACCGAGAGTTCCCCTGCCGTTTCCCCGAGCTCCTCTGGGGCCGAGGATTTCACATCTAAGCTGTTAAAAAGGTTGGCGCACCCGACAGGATTCGAACCTGTGACCTCTGCCTTCGGAGGGCAGCGCTCTATCCAGCTGAGCTACGGGTGCGTGCCGAACGCGATTAGCAGGGTGATGATTGGCTGACCAGCCCTTTTCAAAGGGCGTCGGCACATTCGGGCCGGGAATCGAAAAATCCGCCATGAGCGTGCATTTTCACGGGGCGCAAACGTCCCGAACGCTTGCCAGGTTCGTATTTTGTTCTTTAATACGTCACCATGTCCGATTCGCTTTTACATACCACGCCCGCGTCCCCGTCCCCGTCGGCGCCATCGACACGGGCGCAGGCCGTCGCGCGCGGAATCGGCCGTCTGTTCGCGCGCAACGATATCTGGACCCTGCCGGAAGTCCCGCTGCGCAATGGGCGGCGGGCGGATCTCATGGGGATGGATGCGAGCGGGCGTCTCATCATCGTGGAGATCAAGGTGGCGCGCGCCGATCTGCTCGGCGATTCCAAATGGCCCGATTATCTGGACTATTGCGATCGGTTCTACTGGGGGCTTTGCCCGTCGCTCGACCGGGCGTGCATGGACATGCCGGAGTTCATGCCCGATTCCTGCGGGCTGATCGTGGCCGATGGCTATGATGCGGAAATTCTTCGGCCCGCGCCCTTGCTCACGCTCGCGCATGCCCGCCGGAAGAAAGAGGTGGAGCGGCTCGCCCGCATCGCCATCCGGCGCCGGCAGGTGGAGTGTGACCCGCAATGCGCACCGTGGGGCCAAAACGAACTGAGCTGAGTGTCTCGATGCGCTTCGCCATTTGAATGGCGGCGCTTTGCCGCTAAGGCACGGGGCATGAGCGCGACGATACCGGGATGGGTTCTGGCCATGGGAGCATCGGCCCTGGCAATGACGGCCATCGTCGCGGTGCGCTACATGCTGACGAGCGGCGGTTTCGCGCTCGCCACGCGGATGACGCGGCCGGGTCATTATAACGGGCTGAACGCGCAGATCGGCAAGGAGATCGGCTGGTCGCTGCTTTCCGCCGCGATCTACGGCATTCCGGCGGGCATCGTCGGCTGGGGCTGGCAGGAGCGCGGCTGGACCCGGATCTACGACGATGTCGGTGCCATGCCGCTGTGGTGGTTGCCGGTGTCTCTGTTCATCTATCTCTTTGCGCATGACAGCTGGTTCTACTGGACCCATCGGTGGATGCACCGGCCCGGCCCGTTCCGGATGATGCATGCGGTCCACCATGCCAGCCGCCCGCCGACCGCGTGGGCGGCGATGGCGTTTCACCCGTGGGAGGCGCTCACCGGGGCGGTGGTGATCCCGGCGCTGGTGTTTCTCGTTCCGATCCATGTCGGCGTGCTGGCTCTGGTGCTGGCGATCATGACGGTCATGGGTGTGACCAATCACATGGGGTGGGACATGTTTCCGGATGCCGTCGTTCATTCGCGGTTGGGGCGCTGGCTGATAACGGCGAGCCATCACCAGGTGCATCATCACCGTTATGCCTGCAATTACGGGCTGTATTTCCGGTTCTGGGACCGGATATGCGGCACCGACCGCGGGATTGCACCGCAAGGATGGGATCGTAAGCGATGAAATTTTTCGGGCCCGCGTTACGGCACCGAGCGTTCAGGCAGACAGCCAGGATCGCCGCATTGCCGGTCATCGCCTTCACGCTCCCCGGCGCGGTCGGCGCGGGCGATTTGCGGGTGACGGTTACCGATCTGCGCAATCACGACGGCAAGCTTTTCGCCTGCCTCGCCCCCGTGGCCGAGGCGTTCCCCGATTGTGCGCATGACGGGCGCAAGCAGGTGATCGGCGCCGCGGGCGAGCCCCGGCTGGTGTTCGAGGACGTGCCCCCCGGCCAATATGCGATCGCCGTATTTCACGACGAAAACGGCAATGGGCGCGTGGACAAGACATTGATGATGCCGCGCGAAGGGTTCGGCTTTTCCCGCGATGCGAAGGTGCGCATGGGCCCGCCGCGGTTTCGCGACGCGTCGTTCCGCGTCGGCGCCGATGGCGGGCGGCAATCGATCCGCATGCGCTACATGCTGTAACGCCGGCGGTCTTTTTCTTGCCAGCCCGGCGCGCCTTGTGACAGGACACGGGGCATGACCGATGCTCCGCTCCTGCGCTCCGCCCTTTACATGCCAGGTTCCAACGCGCGCGCGATCGCCAAGGCGCGCGCATTGCCTGTCGATGCGATCGTCCTCGATCTCGAGGATTCGGTCGCGCCCGAGGCCAAGGCCGACGCCCGCGCGCAAATCGTCGCCGCATTCAACGACGGCGGTTTCGGTCCGCGTTACCGGGTGGCGCGGATCAATGCCCACGACGGCGCATGGGGCAGGGCGGATCTCGCCGCGCTGGCGCAGGCGCCGCTCGACGCCGTGCTGGCGCCGAAAATCGACGATGCCGCGGATGTGCGCGACCTTGCCGATGTGATGGCCGGCGCGGGCTTTGCCGATGATGTCGCGCTGTGGATCATGGTGGAAACGCCGCTTGCCGTGCTCAACCTGGCGCAGATCGCGGCGTGCGCTGCGGATACGCCGCTGGCGGGGATGGTCCTCGGCCTCAACGATCTGGCGAAGGACAGCGGCATCGCGCAATTGCCGGGCCGCGCGGCGTTTCAGCCCGTTCTGACCATGGCGGTGCTGGCGGCGCGGGCGCATGGGCTGATCGTGCTCGACGGGGTGTGCAATGCGCTCGACGACGAGGACCGTCTGCACGCCGAATGCCGGCAGGCGCGCGACGGCGGTTTCGACGGCAAGACATTAATCCACCCCCGGCAGATCGCGACGGCGAACGCGATCTTTGCCCCTTCACCGGACGAAATCGCGGAGGCGGAAGCCATCGTCGCGGCGTTTGACGACCCGGCACATGCCGGGCGCGGCGCGATCCGTGTCGACGGCAAGATGGTCGAGCGGCTTCACCTCGCCCAGGCCGAGGTCCTGCTCGCCCGCGCGCGGCGTATTGCCGCCCGGCCGCAGGATCCGCCCGCGGAAGGTCAGGCGCAGGGGCGGAATTAACCACCGGTTTACCCGAAGCCGATAGCTGTTGTCGCTTCAAGTGGCGACGACGGGAATGGCAATGTTGAACTGGAACGGTGAAAATCGCCGCCGGAAATGGCAGGACGAATTTCCCGCCGACGACGCTTCCCTCGACGCGATCGCCGATCCGGACATGCCCGATGCCGCGCAAATCGGCGATGACGCGCCCCCCGCCATCGGACAGGACGAACGCCGCATGCAGGTTCGCGCCTATAATTGCTGGGCGCAATTGCTGGGGCAGGGGCGCTATCCGTTGGTGAGCGCGATCAAACCGAACGAGAACGACGATTTCGGGCCGTTCAGCGTCATGCTCGATTTCGCGGCGGGAATCGAAAACCCGCTCGTCTCGCATCTGGGCGCGGCGCTGGCCGATGAATGCGGGGTCTCTGCGCCGGGCACGATCACGCAGCTGTCCGATGTGCCGCCCCATTCGCTGCTGTCGCGCGTGACCGATCATTATATTCAGATCCTCGCGCATCAGACCCCCATCGGGTTCGAGGCGGAATTCGTCAATCGCGAGCGGCGGATGGTTCTGTATCGCGGTATCCTGCTTCCCTTTTCGCGCGACGGGCGGGGTATCGACCATGTATTCGGCGTGCTGAACTGGAAAGAAATGGTGGAAGAGGACATTCTGGGCGAACTTCGCCACGAGCTGAGCCGGGAAGGCGGGGCAATCGCAGCAGGCGGTGAGCAAGGCAAGCGCATGGGGGAAAGCGCGGCGCAGATGCTCGACGCGTGTCCGACGGTCGGGCTGGACGCGCTCGATACGATCGGGCCGGAATATACGCTCCTGCTTGCGCGGCGGGACGGTGCGGGGCGGGTCGGGGTGCTGGGCGAACTGCCCCATGACGACAGGCTCGTCACGCGGGCGGCGCGCAATCTGCTGGCCTCGTCCGGCACGAAAGCGAGGGTGCGTCGTTGATGACCCCATGACGCTGTTTGAAAGAGAACCACGCCTCGTTCCCTATTTCGGTTATCGCAACACCCACGGGCTGAGGATCGAGGCGCGCGCCTTGCGCAATCGCGAACCGCGGTGGGACCATTCCGCCAAATGGCGCAAGATCCGTGCCCTGCTCGACCATTTCGCATCGCGGGAGGAGCCGCGCCTGCCGGTGACGCTCCTGGTGCGTTCCCCCGACGGCATCACCGCCCGGTATGAGGGCGTGACGAATGACGAGGGTTTCGTGGCCTTCGATATCGCGCTCGACAATTGGCCGATGCCGCCGACGACACGGTGGGAAACGGTCGAATTCCACTGGGCCACGCGGGAGGGTCCGCAACGGGCCGACGGCTTCGTGCTCGCGCCCGGCACCGACACCGACCGGGCGATCATATCCGACATCGACGACACCATCATCGAAACCGGCGTGACCGGCGGCCTGCGCTCGGTCCTGCGCAACTGGAACAGGCTTCTGGCGCAAATGCCGGCTGAAAGGACCGCGGTTCCGGGCGTCGATACGTTCTATGGCGCGCTGGCGGGCGGGGGCGAGGACGGCGCGCATACGGGTGAGGCGGGTGCGGAATTGCGCGCGACGCGGCATCCGTTCTTCTACGTGTCGTCCAGCCCGTGGAACCTGTTTTCCTATCTCGTGACCTTCATGAAGACGCGCGGCCTGCCGGTCGGTCCGATCCATTTGCGCGACTGGGGCTTCAACCGCGCGACGCTCGGCTCGTCGAGCCACGGTACGCACAAGGTCGACGCCATCGACCGCATTCTCGCGTTCTATCCCGAAAAGCGGGTCCTGATGATCGGCGACGATACGCAGGGCGACCTCGTCGCGTTCAGCCATGTGGCGGCGCATAATCCGGGCCGCGTCGCCGCGATCTTCATCCGCATGGCCGGCGACACCCATTCGCCCGAGGAGCAGGCGGCGAAGAAACGCATTGCCGATGCGGGCGTGCCGCTGTGGACCGGTTCCGCCTATGACGGGGGGCAGGCGTTTCTGGAGGAGATCGGCCTCGCCCACGATGGGGAGGCGGAGCGGATCGTGGCCGCCGCCGAACGGAATGACAAGAAGAGCGCAGCCATCTGACGCGCCCGAAGATCGGCGCGCCCGGCCGGACTTTCGGGCGGTAGAAGGGCGAGAATCGCGGATGCTGCCGGCATGACGGCTGCGGCGCGGGCGCTGCGTGGCTTGTCCTCGTCACGCGCTGGCCCTATCCTGCGGCTTCATTGCCCGTTCACACCGGCGGGCACACCACCGGCCTTCATGCGAGCCCGACCGATCATGCCCGTTTCCGCCCTGCGGTCCCTTCTTGCGCGAACGCTCTGCATCCTTGCGGTGGTGCTGCTGTCGGTGCGTCCGGCGGCGGCGCAGTCGATCCTGCGCGATGCGGAGACGGAGGCGCTGCTCGACGAGATGGCCGCGCCGTTGATCCGCGCGGCGGGGCTGGAGCCGGGGAACGTCGATCTCGTGCTCATCAACGACGGGTCGGTCAATGCCTTCGTCGCGGGCGGGCAGGCGGTCTATATCCATTCGGGCCTTATTGCGGAGGCGGACAACGCGCTCGAGGTGCAGGGCGTGATCGCGCACGAGCTTGGCCACATCACCGGCGGCCACGTCATCGGTTTCGGCGACGGGGCGAAGGCGGCGGGCAATATCTCGATCCTGTCGCTGATCCTCGGCGTGGCGGCGGCTGCGGCCGGCGGCGGCGAGGCGGCGATGGGCGTCATCGCCGCAGGACAGCAGGCCGCGATGGGCAAGTTCCTCGCCTTTACCCGCGGGCAGGAATAGGCCGCCGATCTTGCCGGCGCGAAATATCTGGCCGGTGCGGAGCTGTCCGGGCGCGGGAGCCTCGATTTCTTCCGCAAGTTGCAGAACCTGGAACATCGCTCCGGCTATTATGCCGATTCCAGCGACACGTTCTATCGCACGCACCCGCTCTCGCGCGATCGTATCGAAACGCTGCGCACGGTCTATGAACGGGACGATGCGTGGGACAATCCCGCCGATCCCGACATCGAGCGCCGGTTTCAGCGGATGAAGGCGAAGCTTTACGGCTATCTCGCCCCGCCGGAACAGGTGCTCATCGCCTATCCCGAATATGTGGACACGGTGCCCGCCCGCTATGCCCGCGCGTATAGCCGGCACCGGCAGGCCCTGTTCGACAAGTCCGTGGCGGAAGCCGATGCGTTGCTGTCAGATGCGCCGGACGATCCCTATTTCCTCGAACTGAAGGGGCAAATATTGCTGGAGGCGGGGCAGGCGGAGGCCGCGCTCGATCCGCTGCGCCGGGCGGTGTCGCTTACCGGGAATCAGCCTTTGATCGCCACGCTGTTCGGTCATGCGCTGCTCGCCACCGAGGATGCCGCGCATCACGCGGAGGCGGAGCGCGTCCTGCGCGCGGCGGTCGCGGTCGACAGGCTGAATCCGCAGGCGTGGTATCAGCTGGGACGGATCTATGCCGAACGCGGCGATCTACCGCGCGCGCGGCTTGCCAGCGCGGAAACCAAGATGATGACCGGCGATCCCATGTCCGCGCTGCAGAATGCGCAGGCCGCCGAAGCCGCATTGCCGACCGGCACGCCGGACTGGCTCCGCGCACAGGATATTGCGTTGCAGGCGCGCGATGCGATTGAACGAAAGCGCAAACGCGACTAGCCTTGCAATCCATGAAGGCCGCAGATCGATCCCGCTCCCACCGCATTGCCCGGCGTCTCGTCGCGGCGTTCGCGGTCATCCTCGTCATCGCGTTCGGTGCCGCCGTCCTCTACAGGACCGGCCCCGCCGAGGCGCAGTCCGACAGCGCCAGCGACATCGCCGCCGACGAATTCGACGAGGGTGAGCGCGCCGCGATCGAGGCGCTGGTCCGCAATTATATCCTCGAACATCCCGAAATCCTGCCCGAGGCGATCGAACGCCTCCGCATGAAGCAGGCGGGCGAGGAAATCTCCCGCATCGGCGATACGCTGACCGAGCCGTTCCCCGGCGCGGTGCTCGGCAATCCGGACGGGAGCCGCACGCTTGTCGCCTTTACCGATTATGCCTGTGGTTATTGCCGGCAATCGGTGGCGGACGTGAAGGCGCTCATCGCGAAGGACGACGACCTGCGGGTCGTGGTGCGCGAATTGCCGATCCTTTCGCAGGCGAGCGAGGATGCCGCGCGCATGGCGCTCGCCGCCGCGAAGCAGGGCCGCTATGCCGCGTTCCACGACGCGATGTACGAAGGCGGTAGGCCGGATGCGCAGAGCATCGCCGCCGCCGCGGCGCGCGCCGGGCTGAACATGGCAAAGGCCCGTGCCGATGCCGATGGCGCCGACATCGCGCGGGAGGTGGAAACCAATCGCCAGATCGCCGCCCAATTGCAGGTCGACGGAACACCGGCCTGGGTCGCGGGGGACTCGCTTTTGCGCGGGGCAGTGGGGGCAGACGCGCTGCGCGAGGCGCTTAACCATATTGAAAGATAAAGCATCCAACATGGCGGGGTGATGCGATTTTACTCGGCTTTTTCTTTGTTCTTCGCGGTCGCTATTGCCGGTGCGGCATTGGCGCTTCCATCCGCCGCACACGGCTTGGGCAACCAGGAAGATAACGCCTATCGCGGCTTGCTCGATCTCGATGCGAAGCTGCTGACCGTGGGGTGGCGACTGGCACGGGGAAACGCCCCGTTCTGTCACCAACGCCGCCCGTCTGTGGGCATGCAGATGGTCGATGCGCAAAGCTTCGGTAACGCCAGGGCGGCACGCGCGTCGCTCGGCCTTTCCGGTGATTTCGGCATTGGCGGGCTGGCGTCTGGCGGTCCGGGCGACCGGGCGGGCGCCGCCAGAATTCGTGAAGTCGTTGCGATCGGGGCACGGCCCGTGTCCGATATCGCGGAAAGCCAGCCCGGCGACTTTCGCCGGATGCGCGACCTGCACGATCATGTCGACACGCTGTTGTCGCGGCGTGGCATCGTCCGCATTGCCGGCCTCGATCCCCAGGGCACGCTGCGCCGGGTAACAATCGCGGCGGAGCCGGTTTGCGCTTACCGGTTCGAGATTCTCACCAATAGCGGCACCGCGCGAAGCGATGGTCGCCGCGTGCTGATCGGGGATGCGCTGGCGAACAAACATGGCGATAAGGATTATTTCCCCGCGATCGTCGCGCATGAATTCGCGCATGTGATCCTGCGCCATCCGCAAGAACTCAAGGGCAGACGAACCAACGGCCGCGTGCGCCATAGCGAGCGTGAGGCTGATCGGCTGACGATATGGCTGCTTGCCAATGCGGGTTACGACGTGCAGATCGGCCCGGAACTGATGCGGGAATATCTGCGGTTGCGGGATGTCGGAATATTCGATCCGACGCATGACGCATGGGACGAACGCATCGATGTCATGGAAGAGGAAATTGCCATCATCGACCGCATCCGTGATGAAAACAACGATGGCCGCATGTGGTTCGACTGGTCGTCACGCTTCCCAATGAGCCGGGACGAGGCGAAACCGCGACGATGAGCGTGCGACAGGCTCCCGCGCCTGTGTCGCGAGGGGCCTCGGCGCGCTATGGCGGGGTTATGAACCGGCATAGCCCCATGACCATGCTGCCCTTTGCCCAGGCGCCGTTCTTTCAGGACAAGAATCAGGCGTTCTGGCGGCTGCAGGCGGCGGGCTGGGGCGGGGCGATGCTGCTGCGCGGGGTGACGAGCCTCGCCAATGAACGCCCGCTCTCCTTCCTCGTCATCGTGGTCATCGGGTCGATCACCGGCTTTTCGCTGAGCCTCATTCTCTCGGTCATCTATCGCGTGCTGATGGGGCGGCGTGCCATCGTGACATGGGGCGCGACGGGGATCGTGCTGGCCTTCGCGGTCGGCCTCTATGCCTTCATCGACAGCTGGGTCATATCGCTCTACCGGCCCGCCGGGGAAACGCCGTTCGCACAATTGTTCCTCGGCGTGTTCTATCTCGACATGACGCTGCTGGGTGCGTGGTCGGCGCTGTATTATGCGATCAATTTCTATCTTCAGGTCGAGGAGCAGAACGACCGTCTGCTCCGCCTCGAAAATCAGGCGACGAGCGCGCAGCTTGCCATGCTGCGTTATCAGCTCAATCCCCATTTCCTGTTCAACACGCTCAATTCGATCTCGACGCTGGTGCTTCTGAAACAGACGGAGCCCGCCAATGCGATGCTCTCGCGGCTGTCGAGCTTTCTGCGCTATACGCTCGTCAACCCGCCGACCGGGCGCGTGACCGTCGCGCAGGAGATCGAGACATTGAAGCTGTATCTCGACATCGAGCGCATGCGGTTCGAGGAGCGGCTGCGCACCCGGTTCGACATCGCGGGCGACGTGCGCGACGCGCTGATGCCCTCGCTGCTGCTTCAGCCGCTGGTCGAAAATGCGATCAAATATGCCGTTTCGCCGCAGGAAACCGGCGCGGAAATTACCGTGTCGGCCGAACGCATGGGCGCGATGCTGCGGATTACCGTCGCCGATACGGGGCCCGGCCTGCCGCAGGACGTGGACCCGGAGGATGTCATCGGCGTCGCCCATGGCAACGAGGCGCAATCGACCGGCGTCGGCCTCGCCAATATCCGGCAGCGTCTGGTTCAGGCCTATGGCGAGGAGCAGCGTTTCGAAATCCGTTCCCGCCCGCAGGATGGCTTTGCCGTGGTGATCGACGTTCCCTATGATCCGGCGGGGCCGGCGATCCGTCCCGCACCCCCCAACGCGCGTCCGGCAGCCGCCCCGACGGCGTCGGAACGCAACGATGCGTGAAACCACATCGCCATGCGCCCGTTTGTTGGGCACATGTCTTTATCAGGAAATCCGATGACAATTCGCACGATCCTCGTCGATGACGAAAAACTGGCCATCCAGGGCCTGCAACTCCGCCTGCAGCAGCATCCCGATATCGAGGTGATCGAAACCTGCGCCAACGGGCGCGAGGCGATCCGCGCGATCAAGACGGAAAAGCCCGACCTCGTCTTCCTCGACATTCAGATGCCCGGTTTCGACGGGTTTTCGGTGGTGAAGGGCGTGATGGAGATCGAGCCGCCGCTGTTCATCTTCGTCACCGCGTTTTCCGAACATGCCGTCCGCGCGTTCGAGGCCAATGCCGTCGATTACCTGATGAAGCCGGTGGACGAGGACCGGCTCGCCGACGCGATCGAGCGGGCCCGCACGCGCATTTCGGAAAAGCGCGGGCTGGAAGAGGTCGAGAAGCTGAAGAACGTTCTCGCCGAGGTGGCGCCCGACGCGGTCGACCCGAACGAGGAGGACGACGCCGGCACCGCATCGTCCGGGGGCCGATTCGAAAAAATGCTCAACGTGAAGGATCGCGGCCAGATTTTCCGCGTCGATGTCGGCACCATCGAACATATCGAGGCCGCGGGCGATTACATGTGCATCTATACCGGCGACAATTCGTTGATCCTGCGCGAAACGATGAAGGATCTGGAGCGCCGGCTCGACCCCCGCGATTTTCAGCGCGTGCACCGCTCCACCATCGTCAACCTGAACCAGGTGCGGCAGGTGAAGCCGCACACCAATGGCGAATGTTTCCTCGTGCTGGGTTCGGGCGCGGAGGTGAAGGTGTCGCGCAGCTATCGCGATGTCGTGGCAAGGTTCGTGCACTGATGAAGATTCCGCATTTCGACCTCGACGCCTTCGTCCGCGACACGCTGGCCGAGGATATGGGCGAGGGAGTGCCCGGCGGCGGCCATGACGTGACGAGCGAGAGCGTCATTCCCGCAGACGCGCGCTTTGACGGCGTCATGGACAGCCGCGATCCGGTGACGGTGGCGGGGCTTCCCATCGCGGCTGCGTTCTTTCGCGCATTGGACCCGTCGTGCGAGATCGCGATGCTGGTGGCCGATGGCGATGCGGTTGCGCCCGGAACCGACCTGATGCGCGTGTCGGGCAATGCGCGCGCATTGCTGACTGCGGAGCGCAGCGCGTTGAACACGGTGCAGCATCTTTCGGGGATTGCCACGATGACCGCGCGCTATGTCGCCGCGATGGAGGGGCACGCGACGCTGCTCGACACGCGAAAGACCATTCCGGGCCTGCGCCATCTCGAAAAATACGCGACCCGTATGGGCGGCGCGCAGAACCATCGCATGGGTCTTTGGGATGCGGCGATGATCAAGGATAATCACGTGGCGGTCGCAGGCGGTGTCGGCCCGGCGGTCGCGCGCGCCAAGGCGGCGGGCGTGGTCAGCATCATCTGCGAAGTGGACAGCATCGACCAGATCGAACCGGCGATCGGCGCGGGGGCGACGCATCTGCTGCTCGACAATATGGGGCCGGACCTGCTGCGCGAGGCGGTAAGAATAATCGCCGGGCGCGTGCCCGCGGAGGCATCGGGGGGCGTCACGCTCGACACCATTGGCGCAATCGCCGCGAGCGGGGTCGATTACGTGTCGGTCGGACGATTGACGCAAAGCGCGCCGGCTGCCGACATCGGGCTGGATTTCAAACCGGCGTAGGACGCTATTTCCGCCGTTCGGCAAAGAACGCGCGGAGCAGGGCGGCGGCCTCCGCCTCTCCGATCCCGGCGTAGATTTCGGGGCGGTGGAGCCATTCCGCCCGGTCGAACAGGCGCGGGCCATGCTCCACCGCGCCGCCCTTTTCATCGGCGGCGCCGTAGTAGAGCCGCGCGATCCGCGCGTGGGTGATGGCCCCGGCACACATCGCGCATGGCTCCAGCGTGACGTAGAGATCGCAATCCATCAGCCGCGATGTGCCGAGCATGTGCGCCGCACGGCGAATCGCGAGCATTTCCGCATGGGCCGTCGGGTCGTGGTGGCCGCGCGGTTCGTTATGCGCGACCGCTACGATCGCGCCGTGCCGGACCACGACGGCACCGACCGGAACCTCGCCGGCATCGGCGGCGATGCGCGCCTGTTCCAGGGCGGCGGCCATCGGTGCAGGCAGGGGCCAGCGCACGCGGTCGGGCAGAGGGGGCGGCACGTTCATCGGCGCAAGGCTTGCCCGAGTCGCGGCGGCAGGGCAATAAACGCGGTATCGGTGCGACGCGGCGTGGTTTGCTTGACGATTCGGCAGGCTCTCGCTATGCGCCGCGCTTTCCCGACGAATTATACCGTCCTTTATCAAGCGAGTTAAAACCATGTCGCGCATCTGCGAACTGACCGGCAAGGGCCGACTGATCGGCAACAATGTGAGCCACGCCAACAACAAGACCAAGCGCGTGTTCCTTCCCAATCTTCAGCGTGTCACGCTGATGAGCGAGAAGCTGGACAAGAGCTTCAAGTTCCGTGTCTCGACGAACGGCCTGCGTTCGGTCGAGCACAATGGCGGGCTGGACAACTGGCTGCTGAAGACCTCGGACACCAAGCTCAGCCCCCGCGCGCTCAAGGTGAAGCGCGAGCTGACCAAGGCGAACGCCGCGGCCTGAACCGCCGCGGGCGCCTAGGGCGCCGGCCAGTCGAGGCGAAGCAGATATTGATGCTGGATTATGCTGGCGAGATTGTCGTCGGATACCAGCCATATGTGCACGCCCCCGTCGCGCGCCGGCTCTATGGCCAGACCTTCGTAATTATCCGCCAATGGCCCGCTGTCGATGCGGGCCATTTCGCGTGCCTGCCATAACCCGCCCCAGCGAATCTGCGCCGGGTCGGCGATGGCGATGCTGGTCGAAAATCCGGTCAGCACGCTGAACTTCCGCCCGAGGATCAGCACGCGCCCGTCGGGCAATTGTGCGCCATCGACCGGGCGAAACCCGTTCGGCATGGCGAGGTGAAAGATGCGCCCCTGTGCCCCGCTCGCCTGTTCGGCAGGGGGCTGTTTTGCCGGGCGCCGAACACCATCGCCGACCGGGTCTCCATCGAAAAGTACGCCGACATGACTGTGTGAGCGACCGGGGCTGACGGCCTCGCCGATCACGATGAAGCGACCGTCGCGCAGGCGCACGATGGTTTCCGGCCCGGTGTTGCGCGGCCACGATGCCATCGCCGCGGGTTGCACGGCCACACCCGCCTCCGCGCCCGCCGCGAATCGCGCGATCGCGTTGAGATGTTCGAAAGTGATCCAGAATGCCCCGGTATCCCGGTCGACCGCCACGCCTTCGAGATCGTTGAGGGCGTGCGGCCCGAAAGAGGGGACGCGCGCCGAACTGATCGTGACGCCGCCCGCGTCGCCCGGTTTCGGAAAACTCACGCGCCAGCCGCGGTCCGACACGGCGAGAAAACGCCCGTCGGGCAGGATGGCGAGCCCCGAAAGGCCGTGAAAATCGGGTCGCGATCCGTCGAGCCGCCATGCCCCGCCGGGCGTGAAGGGACCGATCTGCATGCCCGCGCCTGCGACCGGGACGGCGGTAATCGCAAGCGGCCCGGCATCGACCGGCCGCGTTTCATGCGCTCCAAGCATTGCAAGAGCACACAGGGCCAGCACCGCCGCGCCGCCGATCCGCCCGAGCCGCGCGGCGGCGCTCACCCCGTCAATTGCCCGTCATCGGCCCGGTGAAGAGGATCGGGTCGAGCCGCGCATCCTTCCACTTCATGCTCCAGTGCAGGTGCGGCCCGGTGGCGCGCCCGCTCGATCCGATGGTGCCGAGCTGCTGACCCTGGCGGACGATGTCGCCCTCCTTCACGTCAAGCCGCTGGGCATGGAGAAATGCGCTGTTGAGGCCATGGCCGTGGTCGATGATGAGCAGCTGCCCTTCGAGGCTGAAGCCCTCCGGCGCGGCGAGAACCACCGTGCCGTCGGCTGGCGCCACGAAAGGCACGCCCGCGCCCGGCGCGATGTCGATGCCGGAATGATAGCTGCCCGGTTCGCCGCGATAGATGCGCTGCGATCCGAAAACGCCCGAAATACGCCCCTTCGTAGGCCAGATGAAATCCTGTCGCCAGCCCGTGCTGCCGGTGTCGCGGGCGCGGGCGGTGCCGATGCGTTCGAGTTCCGGACGACGAATGCGCATGAACGCCTCGCTCGGTCCGCCAGTGCTGCGCGCGATATTGACGCGCTCGATCCGCCAGTCGCGCGGCGAAATGGCGATGGCCTCGCTCGCACTCGATCCGTCGCTGCGTTTGGCAACGAGCGTGGCGACCGTGCCGGCCTCGCGGTCGAACGCGGCGAGAAAGCTGCCGTCCTCGCCCATGGGGACACCTACGCCATTAAGCTCCAGCGTGTCGGTCCCCACCGGCGCGGTGCCGCGAATCCAGCCGCCCTGCGTCATTTCACCGTCATAGGCGAAGCGGGCGGGGGGCAGATCCTGCCGTTCGGGAAAGGTCACGTCGATGGGGCGCGGGAGCGGCACCGGGGTCGCGGACGCCTCGGGCATGCGGGCGGCGGCGTCGCCCGGTTCCGATTCGGGAACGACGGCGCATGCGGCGATCATGCCGGCCATGGCGGCGGCACCCGCGGCGCGCGAAAGGATGCGCGCCATCACGACGGGTAAAGCGCTTCGGTCGCGATTTGCGCGCTGGCGTAGGGTTCCTGCTTCTCCACATCCCAGTAGCGCAGCATGTCGAGCGGGATCGGCACCCCGCTCACCGCGCAGAGTACGTGATCCCCCGCGGTAAGCTGGCGAAAGGAATTGGGGCCGTATTCCAGGCGGGCGGGCTTTGCATCGGAGCTTGAAAACATGTGCGATGATCTAGCGGGCCGGGCCTGTCAAAACAATGACTGCTGTTCCGGTTCGTCGCGCTTTTCCGGCGTCTTGCGGGGCGGGCGGCGACGCGGCGCGGGTGTTTCGCGCTTTGGCGGCGCCTGGGTCACTGGCGCCACGTCGAGCGTTCCGTCCCCGAAGCGGAGGGTCAGCGCAGGCTTGCCCGCCGCGTCGTCACGCCGGCTGATGGCCTGCCCGTCGGCGAGCACCATGGCATAGCCGCGCGACAATGGGGCGAGCGGGTCGAGCTGCGTCAGCACGCTGCGCAGCGCGGCCATCCGTTCGCGTTCCTGCGTCAGACCGCGCGTGACGATCCGGGGGATGGCGGGCACCCGGTCCAGGGCGCGCCGTTCGTGGCGCACCGTGGCGGACAGGGCGCGCGTCATCTGCCCGCGAAGGTCGGACAGCACCGCCCCCTGCCGCGCGATCCGTTCGTTCAGCATGGTCGGGCGCAACCGCCCGCGCAATTCGGCCAGCGTGCTGCCCGCCCGGTCAGCCCGCATGGCAAGACCGCGCCGCAGCCTCTCGCCCAGATCGTCGAGCTTTTGCCCGCGTTCGGCCATCATCGCGGCGGGATCGGGCAGGCGTTCGCCCCACGCCGCCAGCCTTTCGCGGGCGAGCGCGACGGGCCGGGCCACGCCGCGCCGCTTGCGCAATCCATATTCGTCGAGTGCCATGCGCAATTCGCTGCGCACGGGTACGGCCAGTTCGGCCGCGGCGGTCGGGGTCGGCGCGCGCAGATCGGCGGCGAAATCGGCGAGCGTCGTATCGGTTTCGTGGCCGACCGCGCTGATCACCGGGATCGAGCATTCGGCGATAGCGCGCACGACGATTTCTTCGTTGAAGCCCCACAGATCCTCGATCGACCCGCCCCCGCGTGCGACGATGACCACGTCGGGGCGCGGCACCGGTCCGCCCTGTGGGAGCGCGGAAAAACCGCGCACGGCGGCGGCGACCTGTTCGGCGCTGCCCTTGCCCTGCACGATGACGGGCCACACGACGACGCGGCTTGGAAACCGGTCGGACAGGCGGTGCAAAATGTCGCGGATGACCGCCCCGGTCGGCGAGGTCACGACCCCGATCACATCGGGCAGGAACGGTAGCGCACGTTTGCGCGACGCGGCGAAAAGCCCCTCCGCCTCCAGCTTCGCCTTCACCCGTTCGAGCAGGGCGAGCAGCGCCCCTTCGCCCGCGATCTCCATCGAATCGACGACGATCTGATATTTCGAACGTCCGGGATAGGTGGTGAGCTTGCCGGTGGCGACGACCTCGATGCCGTCTTCGGGCATGAAGCCCAGCCGCCCGGTATTGCCGCGCCACATCACGGCGTCGATGACCGCCTTGTCATCTTTCAACGCGCAGTAAAGATGCCCCGATGCCGCGCGCTTCACCCCCGACAATTCCCCGCGCAGCCGCACATGGCCAAAGCGATCCTCCACCGTGCGTTTCAACAGGCTGGATATTTCGCTCACCGTGACCGGCGCATCATTGTCGCCGGGGGAAACGCGCGCTAACAGCGCGTCACTTTCATCGCCCCCGGACAGGCTGGGCGTTTCACGCGAATTGACAGGGCGACGGGCCAATGAACATCCTTCTGATCGGTGCGGGCGGGCGCGAACATGCGCTGGCGTGGCGGCTTTCGCAATCCCGGCTGCTGACCGGCGGCGGCGTGCTATTTGCCGCACCGGGCAATCCGGGCATTGCGGATCATGCGCGCTGTATCACGCTCGAGGTGGGCGATCACGATGCGGTTGCCGCTTTTTGCGAGGATAACCGTATCGGTCTGGTCGTCGTCGGGCCGGAGGCTCCGCTTGTCGACGGGCTGGGCGACAGCCTGCGCGCGCGCGGGACGGCGGTGTTCGGCCCCAACGCCGCGGCGGCGCAGCTCGAAGGGTCGAAGGGTTTTACCAAGGATCTGTGCGCGCGCGCCGGCATCCCGACCGCCGGTTACGCGCGCTGTGATGACAGGGACGCGGCCCATGCGGCGCTGTCGCGCTTTGCCATTCCGGTGGTGATCAAGGCGGATGGGCTGGCGGCGGGCAAGGGCGTCATCATCGCGGAAACCAGCGAAGACGCGAAAGCCGCCATCGATGACATATTCGGCGGCCGGTTCGGCGCGGCGGGTGCCTCGGTCGTGATCGAGGAATTCATGACCGGCGAAGAGGCGAGCTTTTTCGCGCTGACCGACGGGAGCACCATCGTGCCCTTCGGCTCGGCGCAGGACCACAAGCGTGTGGGCGAGGGCGACACCGGCCCCAACACCGGCGGCATGGGCGCATACAGCCCCGCGCCCGTCCTTTCCGCCATGATGGAGGGCGAGGTGCTGGAACGCATCATCGCGCCGACGGTGCGCACCATGGCGGAGGAGGGGACCCCGTATTGCGGCGTGCTCTATGCCGGGCTGATGCTGACCAGCGAGGGGCCGAAGCTGATCGAATATAATTGCCGGTTCGGCGATCCCGAATGTCAGGTGCTGATGATGCGGCTGGAGGACGATCTGGGCGAGGTGTTGCTGGCCGCTGCGGAATACCGGCTGGGGAGCATTGCGCCACCGCGCTTCTCGCCCGAAACTGCGCTGACCGTGGTGATGGCGGCCAATGGCTATCCCGGCACGCCCGAGAAAGGCGGGGCGATTACCGGGCTGGACGCGGCGGAAACCGATGGTGCGCGCGTGTTCCATGCCGGCACCGCGATGCAGGATGGCGCGCTCGTCGCCCAAGGCGGGCGCGTGCTGAACGTGACGGCGAGCGGCGACAGCGTCGGTGAGGCGCAGGACCGTGCCTATCGCGCCGTCGATGCGATCGGCTTCGATACCGGGTTCTGCCGCCGCGACATCGGATGGCGCGAGGTCGCGCGCGAGCGGGACGCATGACGCCCCGCCCGCGCCGCACCGCCTAGCCCAGACCCTGCGCCACCAGCGATTTCAGGTCCGCTTCGGGCCGCGCGCCATAGTGGGAGATGATCTCCGCCGCCGCGACGGCCCCCATGGTGAGGCACTCGGCAAGCGGGCGCCCCTTCACATGGTAGGCGAGGAACCCGGCGGCGAAGCTGTCGCCGGCGCCCGTGGTATCGACGATCTTCTGCACCGGCTCGGCCTCGACCTCGGCGCGCTCGTCCCCTGTGACCGCGACGGCGCCGTTCTCGCCGCGGGTCACGACCAGCACCGGCAATTTCGGCGCGAGCGCCGCGATGGCCGCCTCGCAGCTTTCGGTCCCGGTGAGCGCCATCGCCTCGCCTTCGTTCGCGAACAGGATGTCGATCTCGCCGCCGTCGATCAGCGCGCGAAAATCATCGCCGTGCCGGTCGAGCAAAAACGCATCGGACAGGGTAAAGGCGATCTTGCGACCCGCATCGCGTGCCGCCTGCATGGCATCGCGCATGGCGGCGCGCGGCGTGTCCGGATCCCACAGATACCCTTCGAGATAAAGCACCGCCGCATCGGCGATCCGCGCGCCATCGACGACCCTGGCCGTCAGCTCCTGCGACGCGCCGAGGAAGGTGTTCATCGTGCGCTGCCCATCGGGGGTGACATGGACGAGGCAGCGCGCGGTCGGCACATCGCCTGTATGCGCGGCGGTGTCGAAATGGATGCCGGCGGCGCGGATGTCATGCGCGAACACCTGGCCGAGCTGATCGTCCGCGACCTGCCCGATGAACGCGCATTTCGCGCCCAGCGCCGCCAGCCCGGCGCAGGTGTTGGCCGCCGAACCGCCGGACACTTCGCGCCCCGGACCCATCGCGCCGTAGAGCGTTTCGGCCCGCGCCGTATCGACGAGCGCCATCGCGCCCTTGTCCAGGCCGTGTTCGGCGAGGAAGCCATCCTCACACGGGGCGATCACGTCGACGATGGCATTGCCGATGGCGAGAACGTCGAATTGGGGTGCGGTCATCAGGTCACTCGTCTTGCTGCATATTGCGGATGATCTTGCCGGTTAGGGAAGCGCGGCGTTGACAGCAAGCGTGTCGCGCCCCCTATCGTGCACCATGTCCATCGCCCGATCCGCACCCGTGTCGATTCCCACCGCCTTCGCGCTGGCCTTTGCGCAGATCGCGCAGCGGCGCGTGTTGGGTCTTCTGCTCAAAAGCATTGCGCTCGCGCTGATGTTGAGCGTGGCGGTGGCGGCGGGATTTTCGGCGGCGCTGCTGTGGAGCATCTCGGCGATCTTCGGCGCGGAATGGGCGACGGGCGGTGCGGGCACGGCGCTTGGCGTGGTAACGAGTGTGCTCGGCGTGTGGCTTGCATGGCGGATCGTGGCGATGGCGGTGCTGCAATTCTATGCTGACGACGTGGTCGCCGCGGTGGAGGCGCGCCATTATCCCGCGCTCCGTCCGCGCGACGTGCCCTTGCGCGAACAGGTGCGGCAGGCCGGGCGCGGGGCGATGCGCGCGCTGATCGCCAATCTGATCGCGCTACCCTTCGCGCTGGCCCTGCTGTTTACAGGGGTGGGGACGGCCATCGTGTTCGCGGTGGTCAATGCATGGCTGCTGGGGCGGGAATTGCGCGACATGGTCAGGCTGCGCCATGCAGCCGATCTCCGTGATGCCCCGCTTGGGCCGCTTAGCCGTTTCCTGCTCGGGCTTGTGGTGGTAGGGCTGCTGGCCGTGCCATTGCTGAACTTGCTGGCGCCATTTCTGGGTGCGGCGGCGGCCACGCATATGGTGCACCGTGCCGCCGCGCGACCTTGATGCTGGATGACATTTGAATGCTGAAACAATCCGTTGCCGCTGCCGTGCTCGCATCCCTGCTGGCCGGGTGCGCCGTGCCCGCGTCGCAGGCACCCGTCGGGCGCCGCGATGGCGTGCCGTCCTCGACACCCCTGCCGCAACGTCCCGATGTGCCGACATCGACCGCATTTCGCGCGCCGCGGGTGATGAACCTGCCTGGGCTCGAAGGGGTGATCGGCGCCGATGCCGGGCGGCTGGTGCAGCAATTCGGCACGCCGCGGCTCGACGTATGGGAAGATGACGCGCGCAAGCTGCAATTTACAGGCAGCGCCTGCACGCTCGACATCTATCTCTATCCCGCGACCCCGCGGGCGCAGGAACGCGCGACCTATGTCGATGCCAGGCGCAGCGACGGGCGCGAGGTGGACCGGGCCGCCTGCGTGCGCGCGCTGCGCCGGTAATTCGGGCTCAGACGGTAAAGCTTTCCCCGCACCCGCACGCGCCGGTGGCATTCGGATTGTCGAAGGTGAAGCCCGCCTGGAAATCGTCTTCCTTCCAGTCCATCACGCTCCCCACGAGGTAGAGCACGCTCGCCCCGTCGATCCAGAACGTCCCGCCCGGCGTTTCGATGCGTTCGTCCATCGCCGCTTCCTCGCTCACGTAATCGACCGAGTAGGCCAGCCCCGAACATCCGCGCCGCGGCGTCGACAGCTTGACCCCGATGGCATCGTCCGGCGCGCGCGCCATGAGGTCGGCGATGCGCTGCTCCGCCGCGGGGGTCAGCGTGACCGCGGCGGGCCGTTCGCGTGCCGGGGCGCGTGTCTTCGTATCGGTCATCACAGCATCCCCAGTTCGAGTTTCGCTTCATCGCTCATCTTGCCCGGATCCCATGGCGGGTCCCAGACGAGATTGACCTCCGCATCGCCGACGCCGGGCACGGCACCGACGCGCAGTTCGACCTCGCCCGGCATGGATTCGGCGACCGGGCAATGCGGCGTCGTCAATGTCATCTGCACCGTGGCATGGCCGCCCTCTGTCACCTCCACGCCGTAGATCAGGCCGAGATCGTAGATGTTCACCGGGATTTCCGGATCGTAGATTTCCTTGAGCGCGGCGATGATCGCCTCGTACAATTCGCCGCCGGGTTCGCCGTCGCTCTGCGCCTGCGGTTTTTCCTTCAGGAAACCTTCGAGGTAATCCTTTTTCCGGCCCAGCTTCTGCGCATCGGTTTCGGGCGCGTCATCGGCCACGTCCTGCACCCGGGCGCGGGGCGGGGGGGCCACATCGCCCACGGTTTCGTTGGGCGGGGGCGCGATGATGCGGTCGTTGTTGTCGGTGTCGTTCATCAGCCGAAAATCCTCTGCGTGCGTTCGATGCCGCGGATCAGCGCGGCGATGTCGGCCTCGTCGCTATACAGGCCGAAGCTGGCGCGGGCCGTCGCGGCCACGCCCAGATGATCCATCAAGGGCTGCGCACAATGGTGCCCGGCCCGGATCGCGACATTCTCTTCATCCAATATGGTGCCCAGATCGTGCGGGTGAATACCCTCGATCTCGAAACTGACGATGCCGGCGCTGTCCTCCGGCCCGAAAAGGCGGACGGAATTGATGCGGCTCAGCTCGGCGCGGGCCTTCGCCACCATCATGTCCTCGTGCCGGGCGATCACGTCGCGGCCAATATTCTCGACATAATCGATCGCGGCGGTCAGGGCGATGGCCTCGGTAATGGCGGGTGTGCCTGCCTCGAAGCGCTGCGGCGCGTCGGCCCAGGTGGTTTTTGCAAAGCTCACCCGGTCGATCATCGCGCCGCCGCCCTGCCACGGCGGCATGGCGGCGAGGATGTCGCCCCGCGCCCACAACGCGCCGATCCCGGTGGGACCGTAGAGCTTGTGCCCCGAAAACACGTAGAAATCGCAATCCAGCGCGGCGACATCCACCGCCATGCGCGGCGCCGACTGACACCCGTCGAGCAGCAGCTTTGCCCCGACGCCATGCGCCAGATCGGCGGCGCGTCTTGCGTCCAGCTTCGAGCCGAGCACGTTCGACACATGGGCGAAGGCGACAAGCTTGTGCCGTTCGCTCACCATCTCCGCCGCGGCGTCGAGGTCGATGGCGCCATCGTCGGTGAGCGGACACACGTCGATTTCCACGCCCACCCGTTCGCGCAGCATCTGCCACGGCACGATATTCGAATGATGTTCGAGCGTGGAGAGCATAATGCGGTCCCCCGCCTTCAGATTGGCGAGGCCCCATGTCTGCGCGACGAGATTGATCGCCTCGGTCGCGCCGCGGGTAAAGACGACCTCGTCCTCGTGCCCGCCGATGAATTCGGCGACCCGCCGCCGCGCGGTTTCATAGCCCAGCGTCATGTTCGCGCTGCGCCCGTACACGCCGCGATGGACGGTGGCGTAATCGCGGCCCAGGGCATTTGTCATCGCGTCGATCACCGCCTGCGGCTTCTGCGACGTGGCGGCGGTGTCGAGATAATGCCAGGCATCGCCCGTTTCGGTGACGAGACCGGGAAAATCACCCTTGCGGCTCATGGTCGCGGTATCGGTCATAATTTGCGGTCCAGCACGGCGAGCGCCTTTTCCAGCAGTTCCTCCTGCCGCGCCTCGTCCTCCAGCGCGAGAAACGCATCGGCGACGAACGCGCGGATCTGCAACTTGCGCGCCAGTTCGGGCGGAAGTCCGCGCGCCGCCATGTAGAACGCCGCGGTTTGATCCAGCGCGCCGATCGCGGCGCCATGTGCGCATTTCACGTCGTCGGCATAGATTTCGAGCTGCGGCTTCGCATTGGCGGACGCCCCTTTTTCAAGGAGGATCGCCTTGAAATCCTGCGCCGCGTCGGTTTTCTGCGCTTCCTTCACCACGTCGATCCGGTCGAGGAAATTGCCGACGGCCTTGCCCCAATGCACGGCGCGCACGACCTGGTTGCTGGTCGCGTCGGGCTCGTCATGGGCGATGCGGGTGACGAATTCGCGCGTGGCATCGCCGCCGCCGATGGTGACGCCGCCAAATTCGAAATGCGCACCCTTCGCGCAGCGCACGACGACCTCCATCCGCGAATAGGGCGCGCCCGTGTTCACGGCAAAGATCGCCGCCGTCGCCCCTTCGCCGATATTGACGCGCAGGCGGGTAAGGTCCGCCCCGTCCGCCGCGTCGAGCACGAAAGTCTCGCACATGCTTTCGCCCACCGGCACATCGATATCGCGCCAGTTTTCGAATGTGTCCTTGCTCATCCCCTTGAGCGTGTCGAGCGCGCCATAGCGCCATTCCTCGTCACGCCGGGTCGGCAAATGATCCATGACGATGTCATCTGTCATTACGCGGCCACCGCTTCGTAGCCTTCGCTCTCGAGCTGGCTCGCCAGTTCCGGCCCGCCCGTTTTCACGATCGCACCCTTGGCGAGCACGTGAACGTAATCGGGCTTCACGTAATCGAGCAGGCGCTGATAATGGGTGATGAGCAGCACGCCCTTGCCGCTTTCGCGCATGATCGCGTTGATCCCGTCGCCCACCACGCGCAGCGCATCGATGTCGAGGCCGGAATCGGTTTCGTCCAGCACGGCGAATTTCGGGTCGAGAATGCCCATCTGCACCATTTCGGCGCGCTTCTTCTCGCCGCCGGAAAAACCGACGTTCACCGCCCGCTTCATCATCTCCATGTCCATTTTGAGGAGGCCGGCCTTCTCCTTCGCCAGCTTCAGGAATTCGCCGCCCGACAACGGATCCTGCCCACGCGCCTTGCGCTGCGCATTGGCGGCCTCGCGCAGGAATTGCACGTTGGAGACGCCGGGAATCTCGACCGGATATTGAAAGCCAAGGAAAAGCCCCGCCGCCGCACGCTCATGCGGTTCGAGTTCGAGCAGGTCCTGACCATCGAACGTCACCGAGCCGCCGGTCACCTCATAACCCGGACGCCCGCCAAGGACGTAGGAAAGCGTCGATTTGCCCGCGCCATTGGGGCCCATGATGGCGTGGATCTCGCCCGCGCCGATTTCGAGGCTCAGGCCCTTGAGGATTTCGGTTCCGCCGACTTCGGCGCGAAGGTTTTCGATTTTCAGCATGGTTTTCGTCTTTCTCAACGTCGGTCGGTCGCGCCGGTGCGGTACGGGCCGCGGTCATTGGGGCGCGTGCGGTGATCGGGGCGGGAGCGCGCAATCGTGGAGCGCGGCTTGGTACGCCGTGCGCGCCAGCGTTCCTTCATTGCGGCGAGGATTTCGGCCAGCACCGCGTCGATATCCTCGGCAATGGCCTCCTCGGAAAAGCGCATGAGGTGAATGCCCACCTCGGCCAGCGACTTGTCGCGGCGGTGCGCGATGGCGGATGCGCCATCGGCCTCGCTCTCCACCTGAATCGCGAGGCCGAGCGGCTGACACGCGAAATCGACGATGGCGGAGCCGATGACGACCTGCCGGCGAAAGCGATATTTGCCGAGGTCCGCCTTCACGAAGCGGTCCCATAGCGCGGTCTGCGCCTCGGTCGGGTGGCGGCGCAATTCGCGCGCCCGGTCGTGCAGCGTGTCGAGCCGCGTCTCCGAAATGGCCCAGCCGCGCCCCTTGCGGTTGAGCGTGGGCGCCGCGTCGTCATCGCCGCGCTCGCGGATCTGAAGGGTCTTGCGCTCCGTCACCCGACGCTCCCTTCGAGGCTGATGGCGAGCAGTTTCTGGGCCTCGACCGCGAATTCCATTGGCAATTGCTTCATCACTTCCTTGGCAAAGCCGTTGACGATCAGGGCCACGGCTTCCTCGGTTTCGAGGCCGCGCTGCTGCGCGTAGAACAGCTGATCGTCGGAAATCTTGCTCGTGGTGGCCTCGTGCTCGACCTGCGCGCCGGGGTTCTTCACCTCGATATAGGGGACGGTGTGCGCCCCGCATTCATTGCCCAGCAGCAGCGAATCGCACTGCGTGAAATTGCGCACGTTGTCGGCATTCGGCCCCACGCGGACGAGGCCGCGATAGGTGTTGTTCGACTTCCCCGCGCTGATCCCCTTTGAGATGATGGTGGATCGGCTGTTCTTGCCATTGTGGATCATCTTGGTGCCGGTGTCGGCCTGTTGATGATTGTTGGTCACCGCGACGGAGTAGAATTCGCCGACGCTGTTTTCGCCGTTCAGCACGCAGGACGGATATTTCCACGTCACCGCGCTCCCGGTTTCGACCTGCGTCCACGACACCTTCGAATTGCGGCCCTGGCACAAGGCGCGCTTCGTCACGAAATTATAGATGCCGCCCTTGCCGTCGGCATCGCCGGGGTACCAGTTCTGCACCGTGGAATATTTGATCTCCGCATCGTCCATCGCGATCAGCTCGACGACGGCGGCGTGCAGCTGATTCTCGTCGCGCATCGGCGCGGTGCACCCCTCGAGGTAACTCACATAGCTGCCTTCGTCGGCGACGATCAGCGTGCGTTCGAACTGTCCCGTATTCTCGGCATTGATGCGGAAATAGGTCGACAGCTCCATCGGGCACCGCACGCCCTTGGGGATGTAGACGAAGGTGCCGTCGGAAAAGACCGCGCAATTGAGCGTCGCGAAATAATTGTCGTGCATCGGCACAACCTTGCCGAGGTGCTTCTTCACCAGATCGGGAAATTCGCGCACGGCTTCGGAGATGGAGCGGAAGATCACGCCCGCCTCCTCCAGCTCCTTGCGGAAGGTGGTGGCGACCGAAACCGAATCGAACACAGCGTCGACGGCGACCTTGCGCGCGCCTTCGACCCCGGCGAGCACTTCCTGCTCCGCAATCGGGATGCCGAGCTTTTCATAGACGCGCAGGATTTCGGGATCGACCTCGTCGAGCGATCCGATCTTTTCCTTCGCCTTGGGCTCGGCGTAGTAATACGCGTCCTGGTAATCGATGGGATCGACCTCCAGCTTGGCCCAGTCCGGCGGCGTCATGGTCAGCCAGTGGCGATACGCCTTCAGCCGCCATTCCAGCATCCATTCCGGCTCCTTCTTCTTGGCCGAGATGAAGCGGACGGTGTCCTCCGACAGGCCCTTGGGCGCGAATTCCTGCTCGATATCCGAGTGGAACCCATGCTCGTAGGTTTCGAGCGACTTGGCCGCAGCCTTTGCGGCCTGGTCCATGTCGGCCCGGCTTTTTTCCTGCGGTGCCTTGGTCTGCTGATTCATGGTGTCGGTCATGCCGCCACTTCCTCCTGCGCGAGTTGCGCCAATGTGATCTGTTCCAGTGCGCCGCGAATGGCGCGATTGACCTGCGGCCAGTGGGGACGCGCGCCGCATGTGCCCTCGATCGCGCAATCGCCCGTATCGGTGGCACATGTGGTCATGGCGATGGGGCCCTCGATCGCCTCCACGATATCGGCGAGCGTGATCGCCGCCGCCGGGCGGGCCAGCCGGAATCCGCCGCCCGATCCGCGCACGGAATTGAGCAGGCCCGCCTGTCCCAGACGGCTGACGAGCTTTTGCACGGTGGGGGCGGGCAGGCCGGTTTCCGCCGCGATTTCCGCCGCATTGGTGCGCGTGCCCCCGCAATGCAGCGCGGTGGCCCGCATCGCCACGACGGCGTAATCTGCCATGCTGGAAAGGCGCATATCCTGCCTTTGGTCCTTCGTGCCCATACCGCCCCGCCTAATCGGAGCGATTCGTTCCGATTAGGCATTTGGGAGCGGCAGGGTCACAAATCAACCATAGACCGATAGATGCGAGCGGTTCTTAACTGGCAGAACGGCGCGGGTTGTCAGGCGCCCTGCTGCGCCGCGATCCACGCATCGACGTTCTCCTCCATCACCGAAAGCGGGACCGGCCCGCTCGCCAGGATGGTATCGTGAAAGCCGCGCCAGTCGAACCGGTCGCCAAGCGCCGCCTGCGCCCGGTCGCGCACTTCCATGATTTTCAGCTTGCCGATCATGTAGGCCGTCGCCTGTCCCGGATAGACGATGTAGCGTTCGATCGCCTTTTCGATATCGCCGTCGGGATTGGGCGTGTTTTCCGAAAGATACGCGATGGCCTCCTCCCGGCTCCAGCGTTTGGAATGGATGCCGGTGTCCACCACCAGCCGCGCCGCGCGCCACAATTCCATGCCGAGCCGCCCGAAATCGGAATAGGGATCCTGGTAAAACCCCATGTCCTTGCCCAGCTCCTCGGAATAGAGGCCCCACCCCTCGGTATAGGCGGTGAAGCGCCCGAAGCGGCGAAACGCGGGAAGATCGTCGAGCCCTGTCTGAATCGACAATTGCAGGTGATGGCCGGGCAGCCCCTCGTGATAGGCGAGCGCCTCCAGCTCGTTCTTGCTCATGTCCTCCAGCCGGTAAAGGTTCACGTAATAGGTGCCGGGGCGCGACCCGTCGGGCGCGGGGCTGGAATAGAACGCCTTGCCCGCCGATTGTTCGCGAAACGCCTCCACCGGCTTCACCACCAGCGGGTCGGTCGGCAGCATGCCGAAATATTGGGGCAGGGCAGCCTCCATCCGGTCAAGCTTCTGCGACACGTCGGCGAGATAAGCCTCCCGCGTGTCGTAGTAGAACCTCGGATCGGTGCGGGTATATTCGAAGAATTCCTGCAGATCGCCTTCGAAGCCGACCTCGGTCATGATGGCGCGCATCTCGTCATGGATGCGGTCGATTTCGCGCAGGCCGATATTGTGAATCTGCTCCGCCGTGAGGTCGGTGGTGGTATAATCCTTCAGCCGGGCGGCGTAATATTCGTCGCCTTGCGGAAAGCGCCAGACGCCGTCGTCGGTGCTGGCCATGGCCATCTGCCGCTCCATCTCGGTGCGCAGGCGGCGGTAGGACGGCGCGGCGCTATCCCGCCATGCGGCGATGGCGGCTGCGTTCAATTCCGCCTCCCGCGTGGACGAAAGGTCGAGCGCGGCGACTTTCTCGCGGAAATCCTCGATAATCGCCTGATCGCCGTAATCGCTTCCGGTTTCGAGCAGGTTGTCGATGTCGGAAATGACATAGGGATAGACCCAGCGCGGCGGCATGATCCCATCCTGCGCACGCGCGGCGGACCGCGCGATCAGCGTGTCCATGACCGGCCCGATGCCTTCGATGCGGGAGATATAGGCGAGGGCGTGATCTTCGTTCTCGACCACGTGCTGATTGATGAGGAACGCGGGAAAGCTGCTCTGCGCGCCGTTCATCTGGTCGAAGATATAGCCATAGTCGCGATAGGGGAAAAGCGCGGCGGAATTGCGCGCCTGAATGGCGAACAATTCGTAGGACAGCGCATCTTCCTCGTTCAGATTGGCGGGGTCGTAACTGGCCGCGATCCGCTGCGCCGTTTGCTGGAGCAGGCGTTCGTCGGCGATTTCTGCCGCGTCGGTGCCAGGGCTCCATTCGCCATAGCTGTCGTCGCGAATGCCGCGATAGGTGCGCGATTCGGGCGACAGGGCGAGCTGCGCCTCGTCGAAGGCTTCGAACTCGGCATTGAGTGCGGCACCCTGCTCGTTCTCGGCCATGGGGTAGGTCGGCACCTCCGGCGTTTCGACCGTGGCGCAACCGGCCAGTGAGGCACTGGCCAGGAGCATCGGGATAAGGGCTTTCATCTGTCGTTCTCCGCAGGATAGGAAATGCGTTTCCGCCCTTTTGTCGCAAATGCAACGATAAGGCCAGCCGCCGCCGTCCCCATCGGCATATCGACAGCCGCGCATCGGTTGCATAGAGGCAGGCGCCATGATCTATCCCGTCGTTCGTCCGCTGATCTTCCGTCTCGATGCAGAGCGCGCCCATGGTGTCGCGCTGCGGGCGTTGAAGACGATGCCGTCCGCCCTCCTCGCCAGCCCGCCGCTGCCGCAGGCCAGCCTCGCCAGCGAGGTCGCCGGGCTGCGCTTTCCCAATCCGGTCGGCATGGCGGCGGGTTTCGACAAGAACGGGGAGGTGCCGGACGCGCTGCTGCGCTGCGGCTTCGGCTTTGCCGAGCTGGGGTCGGTGACGCCGCGCCCGCAGGCCGGCAATCCCAGGCCGCGCATGTTCCGGCTGGCGAAGGACAGGGCCGTCATCAACCGGCTGGGCTTCAACAACGAAGGCGCCGATGCGGTGGCGGTGCGCATGCGGCGCCGTGCCCGCATCGACGGCGCGCGCGACGGCATCGTGGGCATCAATATCGGCGCGAACAAGGACAGCGCGGACCGCATCGACGATTACGCGCGCATGACCCGCACGATGGCGCCCTATGCCTCCTATCTCGCCGTCAACATCAGCAGCCCGAACACGCCGGGCCTGCGCGCGCTTCAGGACGAGGGCGCGCTCACCGAACTGCTCGACGCGGTGAACGAGGCGCGGGGCGCGATCCGCGTGCCGGTGTTCCTGAAGGTGGCGCCCGATCTGGAGCCTGCGGACATCGACGCGATCGCGCGCATCGCGGCGGACAAGGGGCTGGGCGCGCTCATGGTGTCGAACACCACCGTGGCGCGCCCGCCGCTGGCCTCCCGCCATGCGGACGAGGCGGGCGGGCTTTCGGGCGCGCCATTGCGGGAGATGGCGCTGATGCGGCTGCGCGATTTCCGCAAGGCGACGGGCGGCACGATCCCGCTCATCGGGATCGGCGGGATTTTCACGGCGGAGGACGCGTGGGAGCGGATCCGCGCGGGCGCCAGCCTGGTGCAGCTTTACAGCGCGATGGTGTATGAAGGGCCGGGCATCGCGGCGAAGATCACGCGGCGCCTGCCCGAACTGATGCGGCGCGATGGTTTTTCCACGATTGCGGAGGCGGTGGGAAGCGAATAGCACTACGTTCCATGCTTCGCTTCAGAACCGCTTCGCTCCTTGCCCCGCTGATGCTCGCGATCACCGGCGGCTGCGCAACCCTGCCCATGAACGAGGGGGGCGGGCGCGACGCAGCCGTTCAACCCGCGCCGCAGCAGGGGATGGTCAGCGCCGCCGATCCCCGCGCGGCACAGGCCGGGGCCGAGATCCTGCGGCAGGGGGGCAATGCCACCGATGCCGCAATCGCGGTTCTCCTTGCGCTCAATGTCGTCGAGCCGCAGAGCAGCGGCATCGGCGGCGGCGGTTTCCTCGTCCTGCGCGACGACGGGGCGCTGACCACCTATGACGGGCGTGAAACCGCCCCCGCGGCGGCGACCGGTGACTGGTTCATGCGCGACGGGCGGCCCATCCCCTTTGCCGAGGCGCGGCCCGGCGGGCTTTCCACCGGGGTTCCCGGCAATGTCGCGATGATGGCGCTGGCCCATGCCGAACATGGCCGGCTGCCGTGGCGCGCATTGTTCGGGCCGGCCATCCGGCTTGCCCGCGACGGCTTCACCGTGACGCAGCGGCTGCACGATACGCTGGCGAGCGCACCCGACATCGCCGGGTTGAGCCCGGAGGGGGGCGCGCTGTTCTTTGGCCCGGACGGCGCGCCGGTGCCGGTCGGCACCACCTTGCGCAACCCCGAATTTGCGCGGTTTCTCACCCGCGTCGCGGACGAAGGGGCGGCCGCGTTCTATACCGGCGACAATGCCCGCGCCATCGTCGAGGCGGTCCGCACCGCGCCGCGCAATCCCGCGCCGATGACGCTGGCCGATATGGCGGGCTATCGCGCGGTGCAGCGGCCCGCCGTGTGCGGCGATTACCGCGCCTATGCGATTTGCGGCATGGGACCGCCCTCGTCCGGGGCGACGACGGTCTATGCCATCGTGAAGCAGCTTGAAGATTTCGACATGGCGTCGCTGGGCGCGGAGGATCCGCAGAGCTGGCACCTGATCGCCGATTCCATGCGGCTCGCCTATGCCGACAGGGGCGCGTATCTTGCCGATGGCGATGTCGTGTCGGTTCCGGTGCGCGGCTTGATGGACGCGGATTACCTCGCAGGGCGCGGCGCGATGCTGTCCGCGACCGCGGCGCTCGACAGGGCGGAACCGGGCACACCGCCGGGATCGGTCGCGATCCGACCCGCCGGCGTGCACGCGACGGAGCATGGGACATCGCATTTCGTGGTCGTCGACGGCGAAGGGGACGTCGCCAGCCTCACCTCCACGGTGGAAAGCGCGTTCGGATCGGGCCTCTTCGTCAACGGCTATTTCCTCAATAACGAGCTCACTGATTTCAGCTTCGTGCCGGTGGAGAACGGCATGCCCGTCGCCAATGCGGTCGGGCCGGGCAAGCGCCCGCGCAGTTCGCTGTCGCCGAGCATCGTGATGGATCCCAATGGCGATTTCCGGCTCGCCATCGGGGCGGCGGGCGGATCGACGATCATCGCGCAGACGGCCAAGACGATCATCGCGGTGATCGACTGGAACATGGATGTCGCGGATGCCATCGCGCTCCCGGTGATTTACGCGCCGGGCGATACGGTGCTCGTGGAGGAGGGGACGGCGCTCGTCGACATGGCGGAGGCGCTGACCGCGATGGGGCATGACGTGCGCGTGTGGCAGGGCCGCTTCAAGGCCAACGGGATCGAGCGTGCCGACGGTATCCTGCGCGGCGGGGCCGATCCGCGCAGCGAAGGGGCGGTCGTCGCCGAATAGGCACGGATGCGGCGGACGCAAGACGTGCGCAAGCTTGTGCGGACGGGCGCGGCGACCTAGATCCCCCGATCAAGAGAGGAGATACCGGCCAATGGCAAGGACCCGTTCGAACGAGGGGCCGCACGCGATGACCCTGTCCGAGATCGAAAACGCGACGAGTCTGGTGGCGATGTTCCTGTCGCGCGCCGACCGGATGGGCGATGCGCCGTTTCTCGTGGCGAGGGAGGACGGCGACTGGCGCCCGCTATCCTGGGCAGAGGCGGCGCGCCGGGTCTGCCTCATGGCGGAGGGACTGCGGCGGATCGGGCTCGAAAAAGGGGACCGGGTGCTGCTCGTCGGGGAAAACCGGCCCGCGTGGTGCATCGCCGACCTCGCCATCATGGCCGCCGGGCTGGTCACCGTGCCCGCCTATACCACCAACACCACGGCGGATCATCTCCATGTGCTCGAAAATTCGGGCGCGCGGGCGGCGATCGTCTCCAATTCGAAGCTGGCGGCGACCTTGCTCCCCGCCATGCTCAACAGCGATTGCGCCGAACATCTCGTCTCCATTGACCCGCTGCGGCAGGAACAGGCGGGACAGGTGCGCTTTCACCGCTGCCCCGACCTTTACGAAGGGGACGCCGCCGCCGCCCGCGCCGCGGTCGATGCGCGCATCGCGGGTGTCACGCGCGAAGACCTCGCCTGCATCATCTATACCAGCGGCACCGGCGGCGCGCCGCGCGGGGTCCGGCAGCATCACGGCGCCATCCTGCACAATTGCGCCGGGGCGGCCCGCGTCATCGCGGAGGATTTCGGATGGGAGCACGAACGCTTCCTGTCGTTCCTGCCGCTTTCGCACGCGTATGAACACACCGGCGGGCAATATCTGCCGATCTGCCTCGGCGCGGAAATCTACTATGCCGAGGGGCTGGACAAGTTGTCGGCCAATATCGAGGAGACGTCGCCCACGATCATGGTTGTCGTGCCGCGCCTGTTCGAAGTGATGCGCGCGAAGATTCTGCGCCAGATGAAGGGGCAGGGCAGGGTGGCGAACACGCTGCTGTCGCGCGCCGTCGCGCTTTCGCAGCGGCAATCCGAAGAGCGCACCCGCCCCCTCCTCGACGCGATCGAGGACACGGTACTCGACCGCAGCCTTCGGCCCAAGATCCGGGCGAAATTCGGCGGGCGGATCAAGGCGATGGTGTCGGGCGGGGCGCCGCTCAATCCCGATATCGGCTATTTCTTCACCGGGCTCGGCCTGCCGCTGATGCAGGGATACGGACAGACGGAGGCCGGCCCGGTCATCAGCTGCAACCGGCCGGCGGCGGGGCTGCGGATGGATACGGTCGGCCCGCCGCTGCACGGGGTGGAGGTGCGGATCGCGGACGATGGCGAGATCCTCGTGCGCGGGGAACTGGTCATGCACGGCTATTGGCGCAACGCATCGGAAACGGCGAAGGCGTTGCAGGACGGCTGGCTCCACACCGGCGACATCGGCCATCTCGATGCGAAGGGCCGGATCGTCATCACCGATCGCAAGAAGGACATGATCGTCAACGACAAGGGCGACAATATCGCGCCGCAGCGGGTGGAGGGTATGCTCACCCTCGAACCCGAAATCGCGCAGGCGATGGTCACGGGCGATCGCAAACCCTATGTCGTCGCGCTGATCGTGCCCGATGCGGAATGGGCCGCGGAATGGGGCCGCGCGCACGATCGGGACGGAGAATGGCGCGAATGGACCGAGGATGCGGCGTTCAGGGCCGCGATCCGCGATGCACTCGACCGGGTGAACGCCCATCTTTCGGTGATCGAACGGGTGCGCGGATTTGCCTTTGCCGACGAGGCGTTTTCGATCGAGAACGAGGAAATGACCCCGTCGCTCAAGATCCGGCGGCACAAGATCCGCGACCGTTACGGCAACCGGACCGACGCGCTCTACCGCGGGTAGGCGGCGGCGCCCTCAGTGTGCAGGGGGCTGCGGTACGAGCGCCTTGTCCGCGACGAAAGTCGGCACGAATTGCGGACGCCGCGACGACCAGCCGGATGCGGTGGCGTCGTCCTCGCTTATGGATTTGAGCAATCGCGCACGGCGTTCGGGCGCCAGTTTCGGCATCGCCGCCACCGCGCAGAACGACGCGGGCAGCCACAGCCTGACACCGGGGCCGAGCATCCTTTCATACAGGAAGCGATAGGCATCGAATTTCGAGATGCACCCCTCGCACAGGTCGAACACCGTCAACCGGACGAGGCGCCCGAAGAACAGGTCGACATTCTGATCGACATGGGTCGGGATCGCGGCGCGCAATTCGGCGATGTCCTTGTAGGCCATGACCTGCTGCCGGATGGAAACGGCCTCCCGGCTCGTGCGGGCATAGCGTTCGTAGGGATCGTGCCGTTCGAACGCGATGTCGAGGCTGCGCCGAATATAGCGTTGCTCTGCCGGATCGAACGCGGCGAACACGCGCATCTCGGCGATAAGCTGCTCTCCTGTGCTGTCCTGACCCATCCCGATACCCCCTTTCGCGTCCAAGCGGAGAGGAAGATCGCGCGGTTTGGTTAAACTTTCGTAAACACCGCGCCGGCAGGGATCAGACCCGCAGCGTCAGATCAGGCCCGATAGCGGGCTGGACGGATCGGCATATTTGCGCGTCGCCATGCGCCCGGCGCGATAGGCGGCGCGTCCCGCCTCCACCCCCCGCCGCATGGCCTGCGCCATGAGCACGGGGTTCTTCGCCTCGGCAATGGCGGTGTTCATCAACACCCCGTCGCAGCCAAGCTCCATCGCGACCGCGGCATCCGACGCGGTGCCGACGCCCGCATCGACGAGAACGGGCACGTTCGCCCCCTCCACGATGAGGCGGATGGTCACGCGGTTCTGAATGCCGAGGCCCGACCCGATCGGCGCGCCCAGCGGCATGATCGCGACGGCGCCCGCTTCCTCAAGCTGCTTCGCCGCGATGGGATCGTCGGTGCAATAGACCATCGGCTTGAACCCTTCGGCCACCAGCGTTTCGGTCGCTTTCAAGGTTTCGCGCATGTCGGGATAAAGCGTCTTCGCCTCGCCCAGCACCTCCAGCTTCACAAGGTCCCAACCGCCGGCCTCCCGTGCGAGGCGCAGCGTGCGCACCGCCTCGTCCGCGTTGAAGCAGCCCGCGGTGTTCGGAAGATAGGTCACCTTCTTGGGGTCGATGAAATCGGTCAGCATCGGCGCCTTGGGGTCCGTCACATTGACGCGGCGCACGGCGACGGTGACGATCTCCGCGCCCGAAGCCTCCAGTGCGGCGGCGTTTTGCGCGAAATCCTTGTACTTGCCGGTGCCGACGATCAGGCGGGAGGTGAACCGGCGTCCGGCCACTTCCCAGCTATCGTCGTCATCGCCATGGTCCCCGCCGCCGACGAAATGCACGATTTCGAGCGTATCGCCATCGGACAGCACGACATCGGCGAGCGTGGAGCGCGGCACGATCTCGCCATTGCGCTCCACCGCGATCTTCGTCGGATCCAGCTCCAGTTGACGGGCGAGGTCGGCGACGGTCGCGCCGCCGGGCGCATGCATGCGGTCGCCATTGACGTGGATTGCGATTGTGTCGGTGGTTTGGGTCATGCGCACGACATAGCGCGCGTTGGCCGCTCTGCAAGCCGCGACGTGGATCGCGGGCGCAATCGGCTCAGATCGCGCAGCGGTGGAGCCGCATGTTCCATACATGCGCCGCCGCCACGAGCGCGACGCCGGTGATGGTCAGAAACGCCTCCACCGGACCATGCGGTCCGGCGATCGCGCCGGCCATGACCACGATGCCCGCTCCGCCGAGATAAAGCGGCCCGCGCCGGCCCGAGCGCAGCGCGGCCAGCCCGATCGTCGCCCCGCCAATGAGCAGCGCGATAACCAGACCGAATTTGTGAATATCCGGCGACAGCAGCGCATGCCCGCCGATCCCCACCGCACCGACGAGGAGGATCGACGCCACGCAATGCACCGCGCACAGGCCGGACAGGCCAATGCCGAATCGGTCGAGGCTGAGCCGGTCGAGGAAACGGGGACGCTGCATGGCGTCTAGGTATGATACATTATCACATTGCGCAACCCGCTCTTGCGATTTTTCCGATTTGGTCGCAGGGGCGCACGCATGGCTGTGCAATATTCCATGCCCGAAGGCAGCTTGCCCGTCGGTCCGGCGCGTCCGCTTTCCATTGCGCGCTGGCTCATGGTCGTTGCCGTGCTCGTGGTGGCGATGGTCATCGTGGGCGGCATCACCCGACTCACCGAATCGGGGCTTTCCATTACCGAGTGGAAACCCGTCACCGGCGCGCTGCCGCCGATGAACCAGGCGCAGTGGGAGGCCGAGTTCGCCGCCTATCGCCGCATTCCCGAATATGTGCAGGTGAACGGGCCGGCGGGCATGACGCTGGCGCAGTACAAGTTCATCTATTTCTGGGAATGGGCGCATCGTTTGCTTGGCCGGGTGATCGGCCTCGCCTTTGCGCTGCCGCTTGCGTTCTACTGGATTCGCGGGATGATTCCCGGCGGGTATAAACCGCGTCTGCTCGCGCTGCTCGCGCTTGGCGGGTTGCAGGGGGCGTTCGGCTGGTTGATGGTGCGTTCGGGCGTCGGGGCGGACGCGATCGCCGATGCACGCACCGATGTCAGCCATTACTGGCTTTCGATTCACCTGATGACCGCGCTCTTCACGCTGGGCGGGCTGGTGTGGACGGCGCTCGATCTCCGGCTGAATGCGCGGGGGGTGCCGCCCGCCCGGTTGCGGGCCTTTGCGGTATTCGTGCTCCTCGTGCTCGCCATCCAGCTTTTGTACGGGGCGTGGATGGCCGGGCTCAATGCGGGCTATGTCGCGCGGGACTGGCCCTTGATGCAGGGCGCACTGTTTCCCGCCGGGATCGACTGGTCGCAGGGCGCGCTGCATGCGTTGAGCGCGGATCCCTTTCTCGTGCATTTCATCCATCGCTGGTGGGCGTGGGCGGCGGTCGCGGCGCTGATCGTTCTGGCGCGGCGGATCAGGGTGCGGTCGCGCGGTGCGTCGGTGGCGATCCATGCCGCCTTCGGGATCCAGATCCTGCTCGGCATCGCGACGGTGATGAGCGCGCTGGCGCTATGGATCGCGGTGGCGCATCAGGCGGTCGGCGCGCTGCTGGTGATGGCGACGGTCTGGGGCGCGCATGTGCTTGGCGCCCGCGACCGCATGCCGGGAAGCGTGCTCAAATAATCAGGGGTGGATCGCCTTTTCGGATCGGGGCTGCACCGCGAAACGCCCGATCCTGCCAAGTAAAACACCCGCCATTCAAAGTGTTCGCGGCCCGTAATCACAGGGCTTGCTTGAAATTGTGCCATCTCGCGACTAGCGTCCCGTTCGGGGGTGTCGGGGCGGTCGACCTTCGCATGTTTTACGAAGGTCTCGCGCCGCCCGGACGAAATAGTGATTGGGGACGCAGTCATGAAATCGCCGTGGGGACGGGCGTTTCATAGGGGGCACGGGATTTTGGACGGGTTCGGCCCGCGCGCCGGTGCGCCTGCGCTCGACGCTGCGGCGCCGGATGGTTTCGCGATCCGGCGGCGCCTGCGCGCGATGCTGTCGCTTCTGGCGGGGGGAACAATCGCTCTGCTCGCGCTACTTGTGGTCCTTCGCCCACAGGTCGCACATGCCCGCACTCTGCATCTTTCCGATTTCTGTTATGCCGTCACCGCCCTGTCCACCGATGATCCGCCGGGTGCCGATGCCTACGATTGCGCCGGGCCGCCGGAGGAATACAACACGCGAAGCCTGTGGCTGCGGCTGAAGCGCACAGGGGCTGAGGATGCCGATGCCGAGGCGGTTCTCATCATCGGGAATACGCGGTTCGAACGCATGGAGGTCCGCTTTGTCGGGGTGACGGGAAATGTGGCCCGCTATGCCGTTGCGGTCGGCGATTTTTCCGAACACTGGCGCCCCGGTTCCAAGATCGCGTTTTCGGACCATGCGTTGAACGCACCGCTGGAATCCATCGTCCTCAGGGTCGACCGGCTTTCCGACGTGCAGTTCCTGCGCATGAACATCACGCATGACGACGAGGCCGCGCTTCAGTTCGCGGCCCTGGCGGCGACGATCGGGGCGGGGCTGACGCTGCTGTTGATCGGTGCGCTTTACAATGCCGGCCTTGCCGTCGCGATGCGCTCTGGAAGCGCGGCGTGGCAGGGGGCCTGGGCGGCATGCGTGCTGGTCTGGGGGCTGATCTGGTCGCAGATGATCCTCGCCTTCGTGCCCGGACTTGCGGGACGGACCTCGGCACAGATCGCGACGTTTCTCGCCTGCCTGGCGATATTCCTCGCCACGGCCAGCGTGGTGAGCGCAATCCGCGAGGCGAGGGTGCCGCGCACCTTGCGCCGGATCACGGCGGGGGCGGGGGCGCTCATCGGTCTATCGGGCGTACCGCTTGCGCTCATGAGGACGGGCCCGCTGCATCTTCTGGCGGATATTATCGGCATTCTCGTTCTTGGCGTGCTGGTGCTGTGCGCGGCGTGCATCGTGGTGGCGTGGCGGCGCGGGCATGCGCCTGCGATCTCGCTCGGCCGGGCGTGGGCGGTGCCGATGCTCGCGCTCGGCAGTGTGCAGGTGTTCGATACGCAGGGCATGTTCTGGGGCGGCGGATCGCAGGTCATCGTGCTTTACGCCGCGGCGTGGCAGACGCTCTGGCTCGCCATATCGACGACGGCGAAATATGCGCATTTGCGCAACGAACGCGATCGTGCGCGCAGCGCGGAGGCCATCGCCTATCGCATGGCGCGGCAGGATGCGCTGACCGGGCTGGGCAATCGGCTGCATTTTATCGAAGCGGCAGAAGCGATGTTCGGCGCCGGTGCCGGCGTGTCGCCGGTGGCGCTTTTGCTGATCGATGTGGACCGGTTCAAGGCGATCAATGACGGGTTCGGGCACGATGTCGGCGACGAGGTGTTGCGGTGCATTGCCGATACGCTCCGCCGTACGTCGCCCGCAGGTTTTCCGGTCGCGCGGATGGGCGGGGAAGAGTTCGTGATCCTGACGCACGGGTTGGCGGGCAGTCCGCTCACCGCCTTTGCGGAGCGGGTGCGGACGGCGGTGGCGGAATGCCGGCACGATGCGCTCGGCGACGGATCGCGGCCCATTACCGTGAGTATAGGGGTCGCCGAAACGCGCGGGCAGACCGCGTATGACACGCTTTACCGCATGGCGGATCAGGCGCTCTATGCCGCGAAGGAAGCGGGACGGAACCGGGTGCATATCGCCGCGGTGCCGAATAGCCCGGCGACGGCGCGTCCGCTTGCACCAGAGCCCGATACCGCACGGCCTGCCTCCCGCATCGGCGCGCCGACGCCGTGAGCAAGGGCACGCCCCTTGATTTCAGGGCTCCTCGCGGCGGCGCCTGTTTCGTCCGCGCGTCATGGGATCGGGCTTTTTCGGGCGCGTCCATCCCGCGGGCGGCTCGACCGACTGGCGCCCGGTGCCAAGCCCCATGCGGCCAGGCTGTTGCCGGGTCAGCCCGCTCGTATCCGCATCCGCCGCACCGTCGGCGTCGGCGCCGAGCCTCAGCAGGTTGATACGGTCGCGCAGTCGCCGCGCCTCTTCGAAATCCATCGCCGCTGCGGCGTCTTCCATGGCTTTGCGCAGGTTTTCGATCGTATCGTCCATCACCGTGCAACGCAGGCGGTGCCGGTTTATATCCCCGCACGCCCTGCGTCCTTTGCAGCGGGGCGGGTTTGCGGCTAGGCGGCGGGCATGTTGAACATCAAGGATATCACCGTCCGCCTTGGCGGCCGTTCCATTCTCGACGGCGCGAGTGCCAGCCTTCCGCCGCGCGGCCGGGTCGGGCTGGTCGGGCGCAACGGGGCGGGAAAATCGACGCTGGTGCGCGTCATCGCCGACATGCTGGAGCCGGACGGCGGCAGCGTCGAGATGCCAAAGGGCAGCCGCATCGGCTATATCGCGCAGGAAGCTCCCGCCGGGCAAGCGACCCCGTTCGATACGGTGCTGGCCGCCGATACCGAACGCGCCGCGTTGATGGAGGAAAGCGAAAGCTGCACCGAACCGGTCCGGCTCGCCGAGGTGCACGAACGCCTGCTCGCCATCGATGCCTATTCCGCGCCGGCACGCGCGTCGCGCATTCTCGTCGGCTTGGGCTTCGACGAGGCGGCGCAGCATCGCCCGCTCGACAGTTTCTCCGGCGGGTGGCGGATGCGCGTGGCGCTGGCCTCGCTGCTGTTTTCGGCGCCGGACCTGCTTTTGCTCGACGAGCCGTCGAACCATCTCGATCTGGAGGCGGTGCTGTGGCTGGAGGATTTTCTCAAATCCTATCCGGCCACAATTTTGCTGGTGAGCCACGAACGCGATTTTCTCAACAATGTGGTCGATCATATCCTGCATCTGAGCGGGGGGCGGCTCACGATCTATCCCGGTGGCTATGACGCGTTCGAGCGTCAGCGCGCGGAACGACAGGCGCAGCTCGCCTCCGCCAAGGCGAAGCAGGAGAGCGAGCGCAAGAAGCTGCAGGATTACGTCGCGCGCAATTCGGCGCGTGCCTCCACCGCAAAGCAGGCGCAATCGCGGGCCAAGGCGCTCGCCCGGATGCAGCCGATTGCCGAGTTGATCGACGATCCTTCGCTGAGCTTCGATTTTCCCAGCCCGGACGAATTGCGCCCGCCGCTCGTCACGCTGGACGAGGCGAGCGTGGGGTATGACGGAAGTCCGGTGCTGCGCAGGCTCGACCTGCGGCTGGACGAGAATGAGCGGATGGCGCTGCTCGGCCGGAACGGCAATGGCAAGACGACGCTGGCGCGCCTGCTCGCCGGGCAGCTCGACCCGATCGAGGGGGCGATGAACGCCTCGCCGAAAATGCGGGTCGGCTATTTCACGCAGTATCAGGTCGAGGAACTCGACCGCGGCGACACTCCGCTTCAGCATATGAGCCGGCTGATGAAGGATGCGAAACCGGCGCAGGTGCGGGCGCAGCTTGGCCGCTTCGGCTTTTCCGGGCCAAAGGCGGAAACCGAGGTCGGGCGCCTTTCGGGCGGGGAGCGGGCGCGGTTGGCGCTGGCGCTGATCACGCGGGAGGCGCCGCACATGCTGATTCTCGACGAGCCGACGAACCATCTCGACGTCGACGCGCGCGAGGCGTTGATTCAGGCGCTCAATGCCTATTCCGGCGCGGTCGTCATTGTCAGCCACGATCGTCACATGCTGGAGATGACGGCGGACCGGCTCGTGCTTGTCGATGCAGGCACGGCCAAGGATTTCGACGGCTCGATCGACGACTACATTGCGTTCGTCCTGGCGAAGGATCCCTCTGAAGGGGGGAAGGGTGATTCGGCCAATGCGAACAACCGCAAGGAGCAACGCCGCGCCAATGCCGAGGCACGCGAAAAGAGCCAGGCGCTCAGGAAGGCAGCGCGTAAGGCGGAAAAGGACATGGAAACCCATGCGGCCGCGATCCGCCTCCACGATCAGGCGATGTTCGACCCGGGCTCGGCACAGGGCGCGCTGGCAAAGATGACGATGACCGAGCTCATGAAACGCCGGGCCGAGTTGCAGGACAAGCTCGATGAAGCCGAGGCGGTCTGGCTCGAGGCGAGCGAGACGCTCGAAGCAGGGGGCGTGTAGGATGGACCTCGACGACCAGCTGCAGCGTTACTTCGCCACGCGTGACCCGGAGCAGATCAGCCCCGGCGCGCTTTCGGCGGGATTGGACCGGATGGCAGTCGACCTCGGCATGGAGGAGGATGCGGGACGGCGTTTCGCCCTCTGGTCACTGATGCTGATGCTGGGGCGGGCGCCGGATATCGATTCGACTTTCAAGAGTGCCGATGAACGCCACGCGGCCCGTAA